>JADGDU010000029.1 GCA_016744705.1 Candidatus Krumholzibacteriia bacterium | reverse complement strand
AATTGGCTGGCCATTATGATGAGGGCGAAAACGCTTTCACTCTGGTGGAGTTTGGTGGCGGTTGGCAAATTGCCACCCGTCCCGAATTTTCTCCCATTGTGGAACGCATGCTCAAAGGCCGCCGCTTCACCCGCCTTTCCAAGGCCGGACTGGAAGTCTTGGCCATCATCGCTTATCGCCAACCTCTGACCCGGCTGGAAGTGGATGAAATTCGTGGGGTGAACAGCAGTGGAGCCATCAGTACCCTGACAGAGCGCAACCTGGTGACGGTAGTTGGGCGTAGCCAGGCCGTGGGCAACCCTTTGCTCTATGGCACCACCAGAGAATGCCTTAATCATCTGGGCCTGAAAGGCATTGGCCAACTGCCGGATCTGCCTGATCTGGAACAGGTCATGGATGATCGCGACCAGCTTAAGGAGTTTGCCAGTAAAATTGGCCGGGATGTTTCTGATGAAGAGTTGGAAGAGTATTTTTCCGCTCCCACAAATTCAGAACTGGAATTGGAAACACCAAAAGAAGACAGCGAGCCTGCCACAGATATTCAGGACGACGAGACCGAAGAATCGACCGAAGAACCGGAAGGACCCCGGGACCATGAAAGCTCCTGATTCCACTGTGCGCTTAAATAAATTTCTGGCTCGGGCCGGACATGGCAGCCGCCGCTCTGTAGAGGAGATCATCCGCCAGGGACGGGTCACCATCGACGGCCAAATTGTCACCGATATGGGGAGCAAGGTAGACCCTGAAAACTCGAATGTGATGGTGGACGGAAACCTCACTCAAATGCCTCGGGATTTTCGGATTTATGCTTTCCATAAACCTTTGGACGTTGTCTCCACCTTAAAGTCCCAAGGGGGACAGCCTTCTCTGGACCCTTACCGACTGCAATCAGAAATTCCCGAACGTTTTGTAGCCATTGGCAGACTTGATTCCGAATCTACGGGCTTGCTGCTTTGGACCGATGACGGCCATTTGAACCAGGCTCTGTGCAGTCCCGATGCCGGCGTTTGGAAAACATATGAAGTAGTGCTCGGAGCCGACCTTCCTTTGAATAAGGTCCCGTTGCTCACTGAAGGAAAAATCCACATTGATGGGCGTCCCTGCAGGCCCTGTAAATTGGAAATGGCAGACAATAAGACCACCCGTCATTGGGTGATCCAGATTCACGAAGGACGGCGCCGGCAAATTCGGCGCATGTTCAAAAAAGTAGGAGTCAAAGTGGTTCATCTTCACCGGGTGGCCGTGGGCCCTGTCCAGTTGGGCCTGTTGCGTCCCGGGGGATTCCGCCGTTTGTCTTTTGAAGAGGAACAGGCCCTGCGCAAAGAAGTGGCTCCGTACATGGCTCAGAATTCAGGTAAAAAAACCTCTGGTCCCTCCAGAGGAAAAGCTCATGCACGCCGGACACACCCGGCCAAACGCAAGGGGTAAACGATGGACTTCAGCAGCCTTTTTCGACCAGGCATCCGTGCCACCCGTCCCTACACACCTGGCAAACCCGTGTCAGAAGTGCAGCGGGAACTGGGACTTGATAGTGTTGTAAAGTTGGCCAGCAACGAAAACCCGGAAGGACCTTTGCCGGCTGTTCTCGAAGCAATCCAACAAGCCGCTCTTCAAATCAATCGCTATCCTGATGCTGCCTGTTTCAAACTGACGAACACATTGGCCAAACACCTGGATGTGTCTCCCCAAAGTATAATCTTTGGCAACGGTAGCAACGAAGTGATCGACATGCTCATCCGGGCTTTGGTCAGCCCCGGCGAAAATGTGGTCTACAGTCACCATAGCTTTATCGTTTATGCCCTGACCACCAGTGTGCATTTCGAATGCGGCCGGCCGGTTCCCCTGGATGCCAACGACAAACACGACTTGGATGCCATGGCCGACATGGTGGACGAAAACACCAAACTGGTCCTTGTCTGCAATCCCAACAATCCCACCGGCACCTACAATACCATTGAAGAGTTTGACCGTTTCCTGGCCCGCATTCCTGAAAATGTCATCGTCGGTATTGATGAAGCTTATTACGAATACGTCACGGCTGAAGATTACCCCCAAACAATTGCCATGATGAAAAAGCATCCCAACCTTATTTTGCTGAGAACTTTCAGTAAAATTCACAGTCTGGCTGGCTTGCGCGTAGGCTACGGTGTGGGACATCCCGATTTGATCGGGGAATTGCACAAGACCAGAGAACCTTTCAACGTCAATGTTCTCAGCCAGGTGGCCGCTATCGCCTGTCTCGAAAACTGGCACGAAGTGGAAGGCCGTGTGCAGCGCAACCGTGAGCAATTGGACTACATGGCTACGCAATTGGCCGACCTTGGTTTTGCCGTGGTTCCCAGCGAGACCAACTTTATTTTGGTGCGCTGCGATGGTGATGCTGGTAAATTGACCAACGACCTGTTGCAAAAGGGTGTTATTGTTCGCCCGATGCACGCCTTTGGTTTGGGTGAAGGGGCCCTGCGCATTAGCATTGGTCTGCCCGCAGAAAATCAAAGATGCCTGGACGCCCTGAAGGAGATCCTTAGCTGATGGCCGCCGAACAACCTCAAAAGAAAACCCTCTTGGCTTTGCGCCAACCCAACCAGCCGGACACCCTTGTGTCCATCAATGCCGACATTTGCTTTGGCAGTGAGAAACTGGTTTTGATTGGCGGGCCTTGTGCTGTGGAAAGCTTGCAGCAGATTACCGAGTCAGCCATGGCCGCCAAAGAAGCCGGGGCCGTTATGCTGCGTGGGGGAGCCTGGAAACCCAGGACCAGCCCTTATGATTTTCAGGGTTTGAAAGAAGAAGGCTTGGAACTGCTGGCTCAAGCCCGGGAAAAGACCGGGCTGCCAGTAGTGACTGAAGTGCTGGACCCCCGGGATGTGAGCAAGGTGGCGGACGTCGCTGACATGCTGCAAATCGGCAGCCGCAGCGTGCAAAATTTTGCGCTTTTGCGGGAAGTGGGTAAATCTGATAAACCGGTCCTTCTCAAGCGAGGCATGATGACCACAGTGGATGAATGGCTATCTGCTGCAGAATATATTTTGGCTGGCGGAAATAAGAATGTGGTTCTCTGCGAACGGGGCATTCGCACTTTTGATACCACCCTGCGCAATACGTTGGACGTGGGTGCTGTAGCGGTTCTCAAACAGAAAACCCATTTGCCGGTGATTGTAGACCCAAGCCATGCCGCTGGAGATTTTCGATATGTGGCCGCCCTGGCCCGGGCTGCTGTCGCCGCAGGAGCCGACGGCTTGTTGGTGGAAACTCATTGCCATCCGGCCGACGCCCTTAGCGATGCGGGACAAAGCTTAACGCCTGAGCAATTTGCCGAGCTTACTGCCGGTTGTCGCGCTGTGGCTTCGGCTGTTGGGCGCGTTCTTTAGAATGAGTAATTTTATACCCAAAGCCTGGGCCCACCTCCAAGACGATATTCTTCCTCGCGATGCTGTCATAGCCATCGATGGACCAGCAGGGTCAGGCAAAAGCACCACGGCCAAAGCCTTGGCCAAAAGATTTGATCTCCTTTATATCGATACCGGAGCTATGTACCGGGCATTGACCCTGGCCGCGCTACAAGCCTCGGTGGATTGCACCAATGAAGAAGTGCTGGTGGGTCTGGCCAGTAAGGCCCATCTGGAGCTTAAAACCGGACGTGGCGAAATTGCAGTTTTCTGGGATGGCAAAGATGTTTCGGCGGCCATCAGGGCACCCGAAGTTGACGCCATGGTTTCCTTGGTTGCCTCTCATCCTGAAGTGCGCACCATCATGGTTCGGCACCAACAGATTCTCGGCCGACGAGGGGGCGTGGTCATGGAGGGCCGCGATATTGGTAGCGTTGTCTTCCCTTTGGCCACATCAAAAGTATTTCTACATGCCTCTCTGGAAGCCCGAGTTGATCGCCGATTCAAACAAAACCAACAACGTGGCCACGAAATCAGCCGGGATGATCTGACGGAAGATTTGGCCATCCGCGACAAGAAAGATAGCGAGCGGGCCACCAGCCCTCTGGCCATCAGTCCCGATGCCCACGTTATTGACAGCAGTCACATGAGCCTGGAACAACAGAACGATGCCTGCGCCCTGGCCTGTCTGGTCAACCCAGCTCTGGATTTGGAATTAGATACTGACTATGCCAAATCCCGGCCAACCATACCTTTCAAATATCGCCTGCCATTTACGTTCTTTCATGCTGTGAGCCGTTTTTTTGGTATGAAAGAATACAACAGCGCAGGAAAAGCGGTTCCCAGCGGATGTATTGTGGCCTGCAATCATGTCAGTTTGTGGGACCCGCCTTTGGTGGGGTCCACCTTTCGACGTTATAAAATCAATACATTGGCAAAAGAGAGCCTTTTTAAAATTCCGGTTTTGGGTTCTTTCCTCTTTTACATTGATGGCATTCCCATCAAACGGAAAAGTTTTGACAAAGACGCCTTTGCCGAAGCCTCTAAATCACTGCTTGAAGGGAATAATTTGCTAATTTTCCCTGAAGGCACCCGCCGGGCCATTGGTCATCCAGGGCCGGTGCGCAACGGCTTGGGGATCCTCGTGCAGGCCACCCGAGCACCCATGGTTCCTATCTTTTTAAGGGGCACCCATGGTCGTAAACCCCTGGGATCCGATCTTTCGCCACTGGAATCCAATTATGGGCCAGTCATAAGGTGGCATGGCCTGGAGGCTCTTTTGGAGGAATTTGACCGAAAAGTGGTCAGCCGACGCATCGCTGATCTCTGCTTGGCAGTCTTCGAGGAAATGCAGGACCGGAGCTACCAACGCACTCCCCAAACAGATTTTGAAAAAGATCTGGGGGCCCGGCAATTGAAAAAAGTGGCTGCTAGAGAAAAGATTGTCTTCGGACGATAGTCCATACACTACCAAAACCCCCTTAAAACGCCTTGCGTCCGGGCATTAACCCCATTATGTTTCCGCACTCGCCGGACCATTTAGGTCCTGGCGTGTATATTTTTGTCACTAGGAGGCAATCTTTCATGACCACCAACCCAAATCCAGATTCCGAAGAAGAGCGCGAAGAAACCGCTGCGCCCACTTCGGAAAAATCCAACACCCCGGAGAAAGATAACTCAGATGAGGACCGTTATTCGGCCGCTGAAGTTATTCCTACTCCCGCAGCACCCAAGCTGAGCACTGCTTACGATCCTAATACCATCGTAAACCTCGACTTCCGTGAGGAAGAGGGCGAAGGCGACGACCTGAGCTTTGAGGATATGCTGGCTTTGATGAACCAGTACGAAGAGACCCTGACCGACATTCAAGAAGGCCAGATTCTCCCCGGTACCGTCATCGAAGTTCGCGAAAACGAAGTGCTCCTGAACATCGGCTTCAAGAGTGAAGGCGTCATCGACCTGAACGAATTCGGCGCCAACGCCGTTGCCGAAGGCGATACGTTTGATGTGTTCCTGGAAAAACTCGAAAATCAGGACGGCCTGGTTGTTCTGTCCAAGGAACGCGCAGACTTCTTGAAAGTCTGGGACAAGATCAAGGTTGCACACGAAGCTGGCGACATCGTCACCGGTATCGTCGACCGACGGATCAAGGGTGGACTGGTGGTCAAGTTGTGGGGCGTGGATACATTCCTGCCCGGCAGCCAGGTTGCCTTACGCCAGGTTCCAAACCTGGAAGATATGATCGGCGAAGAGATCAACTGCCGCATCATCAAGAAGAACAAGCGCCGGCGGAACGTTGTCGTTTCTCGTCGAATCGTTCTCGAGATGGAGCGCGAAGAGAAAAAACGCAGCCTGATCTCCGAGTTGGAAAAAGGCCAAGTCCGTATGGGTGTTGTCAAAAACATCACCGACTTTGGTGCCTTTGTGGACCTCGGCGGCATCGACGGCCTGCTGCACATCACCGACTTGAGCTGGGGACGCGTCACGCACCCAAGCGAAGTGGTGGCTATTGGCCAGGAAATCGAAGTCAAGGTTCTCGACTTTGAAGAACAACGCGAACGCATCAGCCTGGGTCTGAAACAACTTCAGAACTACCCCTGGGATGACGTGGAAGCAAAGTACCCCGAAGAGAGCATCGTGCGTGGTCGCGTGGTCTCCATCACCAACTACGGTGCCTTCGTGGAACTTGAAAAAGGCGTTGAAGGTCTCATCCACATCAGTGAGATGAGCTGGACCCGCCACATCAAGCACCCCAGCAAAGTTGTCAGCATTGGCGACGAAGTTGACGTGATGGTGCTCAAAATTGACAAGCAGAATGAGAAAATCAGCCTGGGCCTCAAGCAATGCGAGAGCGATCCCTGGTTGACCCTCATCGAACGCTACCCCGTGGGTTCCACCATCGTTGGCAAGGTGCGCAACCTGACCGACTTTGGTGCCTTCGTTGAAGTAGAAGAGGGAATTGACGGACTGGTTCACATCTCCGATATGAGCTGGACCCGCCGCGTGCGTCACCCCAAAGAGCTGCTCAAGCGTGGAGACGAAGTCAAGGTGCAGATCCTCGACATCGACGCCAACAAACGCCGCATCAGCCTGGGTATCAAACAGATGCATGAAAATCCTTGGCCTACCCTGGCCGAAGAGTACCCCATCGGGCGTGAGCTCGAAGGTGCCATCAGCCGCATGCTGGATCACGGTGTGATCGTAGCCATGGGCGATGACCTGGAAGGCTTCGTGCCTCTGGGACACCTTGGTATTCCTAAGCTGGACAAGCCTCAGTACTACCTGAAGGAAGGCGAAGAAGTGCTGGTGAAGGTGATCAAAATGGACACCGAAAACCGCCGCATCGTACTTTCCATCGGCGACCGCTTGAAGGACGACGGCGACGATGTCCTGGAAGCTTTCATCGAGAACCATCCTCGCCTTGAAGATGTTGTTTTGGCTGACCAACAGGCTGAAGAAGCCGAAGCTAAAGCTGCCATCGAAGGCGACGGCTTTGAGGACTTGAAGGAAGAGGCCATGGCTGAAGTGGCTGCTGCCGAAGCTGCAGAAGCAGCTGAAGCAGCCGAAGAAGCTCCTGCTGAAGAAGCAGCTGCTCCTGAAGCTGAAGTCGAAGAAGAAGAAGAAGAAAAGAAAAGCGAATAGAACACCGATCATTTCCATGATCGTGGTTCCGCCTGTGAGAGGGGCGGGGGTTTTTAACCCCGTCCCTCTTTATTTATATACGGATTTGAAATCCGGGCGATGAGGTTTTTTTGATGAGTGAGCAATTGCAACAACTGACATCCATCGGCACCAATGAGTCATCAGACCAGGCTGTGAAGGTGGCCTTCTGGACTTTGGGTTGCCGCCTGAACCAATACGATACCGAAGGCATGAAAACAGCCATGGCAGGCCAGTTTGCTGTTGAAATTGTGCCCTGGCAAGAAGAGGCCCATGTGTATGTATTGAACAGTTGCACAGTCACGGGTAAAGCGGATCAGGAATGCCGCCGCTTGGCACGCCAAGCCAAACGCCGTCACCCCAACGCCAAGGTGGTGGTGGCCGGCTGCTATGCCCAAACTCAGCCTGAGGCGTTGGCCAAAGTAGAAGAAATTGATGGCGTGGTGGGCAATACTACCAAGGATGATGTGGCCCAATGGTTACCCCAGGTTTTGGGTGCCGATCATCCCCTTTTGGCCGTTCAGGATTTTGAAGACCATCCCGTTTTTGACTCCCCATTGATTGACAGCTTCAGTGGCCGCAGCCGTGCCTTCGTTAAAATTCAGGATGGCTGCAACCTGCGTTGCACCTATTGCCTGATTTGGCAAGCTCGTGGTCCAGGGAGATCCCGCACCGAACAGGATGTGATGGATCAACTGCAGAAACTGGTGGACGCTGGATACCCTGAAACCATTCTGGCGGGCATCCATCTGGGGGGCTATGGGCGCGATCTCTCACCTAAGCAACCTTTGGTCAATTTGTTGGAAAAATGTCTGAAAAATTTCCCTCAGTTGCGCATCCGGCTCAGCAGCATTCATCCCAACGAAGTCAGTGCTGAACTTTTGGAAATGTACCGGACGAATTCCAATCTGCGACCCCACCTGCACATCAGTTTGCAAAGTGGTAGTTCTTCGGTTCTCAAACGCATGAAGCGTCCTTATCGCAGTGAAAAAGCCTGGGAGGCCATGCGCCAGGTGGCGTCCACTGTGCCTCATTTTGGCATCGGCGCTGACATCATTGTAGGCTTTCCCGGTGAAACGGATGAGGAATTTGAAGAGACTCGGCGCATGGTGGAAGAGTTAGAATTCAGTTACCTTCATGTCTTCCGTTTCTCACCTCGGCCAGGCACCCCGGCTGCGGACATGGCAGACCAGGTGCATCCTGAAACCATCAGCCGACGCAGTGCCATTTTACGCAAATTGGCCGACGAGAAGAAAGATCGTTTCGAGCGAAATCTCATTGGCAGTGTACGGGAAGTGGTCGTCGAATCTGAAGGAGACCAAGAGGGATTGCGCAATGCCACCACTGATAATTACGCCACTGTGCTGATCTCCGACAATCTTCCTGGAGGCACTCTGGCCCAGGTAAAAATTGAGGAAATGATAGCCGGCAAGTTGCACGGCAAAGTCACTCAAGTTATTCAAGAAGCCCAAGGAGAAGCATCCCATGGCTGATTTTCAAAACGAACTCAAAGCCATGACCCCGCCGTCGGACACTGGCAATGGTTGCCGCGTCTTTATTGAGACCTACGGTTGCCAGATGAACGCCTATGATAGCCAAGCCATCAATGGCCTTTTGGAGAATGATGGCTTTGAAGCTGCCCCCAACATTTACGATGCCGATGTTGTACTGTTGAACACATGCAGCATCAGGGAATTGGCGGAACATAAAATCACGAGCCGAGTGGGGGAGATCAGACGGCAGCGGCGAAATGCTGATTTGCCTCCGGTCAACATTGGCATTTGTGGCTGCATGGCCGAACGCCTGGGCAATGAACTGCACAAAGGTGTCAACCGAGTTGATTTGGTGGTGGGAGTGGACAGTTATGATAAACTGCCCGCTTTGCTGGCGGACTTAACAAAATCATCCCCGACAAAACATCGCAAACTCACGGCCACCGGCCATCGGAACGATGCGCACTATGTGGCCCCGCCCTCTTTGTACCCTGTCAACAACAGCCACCTGGTCACCATCCACAAGGGATGCGATTACAAATGCACCTACTGCATCGTTCCCTACACCAGGGGGCCGCAGTCAGAAAAATCTCCCGAGGCCATTGAAGCTGAGATTCGATCCTTAGTGGATTCCGGTGCCCAGGAAGTGACTCTTTTAGGCCAGAATGTGACCGCCTACAATTGGCAGAAGAATTTGGATTTTGCCGCCCTGCTGGAAAGGGTTTCCGATATTGACGGCCTGGAGCGCATCAGGTTTTTAACGGGCCATCCCAAAGATATGCATCCCCACACCATGGATGCTATCGGTTCACTGGAAAAAGTCTGTCCGTGGTTGCATTTGCCCATCCAGAGTGGCAGCAACGCCATTCTCAAGCGTATGAAACGCCTATACAAACGGGAAGAATACCTGGACATGGTGGATTACGCCCGTAAGGCCATTCCCGGGGCTACCTTTAGCACCGACATCATTGTCGGATTTCCTGGTGAAACTGAAGAGGATTTTCAAGCTACCCTTGAGATTCTGCGATTGGTAAAGTACGATCAAATATTCTCGTTCAAATACAGCGAACGTCCGGGTGTTCCCGCCGCTAAGTTGGCTGATAACGTCAGTCTCGACGAGAAGAAACGACGATTGGCTGGAATTCTTTCCCTCCAGGAAGAAATATGGAACACTGAAGCCACCCGGCAGGTTGGAGAAACCTGGACTGGCATCGTAGAAACCGCCGCCCGTCAAAAAGGTTTCTGGAGGGTGCGTACAGCCAACAACCGTAAATTCCTGGTGGCCGATGATCACCAGAAAATTGGGGATGAGGTTTCAGCCGTCATCACCGGATTTAACAACACCACGTTTTTGACTGTGGAGTGATCCTAACTTTTTCCGGATTACCGGAATACCAAGGGGTTTTATCGTGTGGATTTTCCGTGGACTGACTTTTCTGGTTCTGCTCTTTGTCTTGGTCTATTTCTTTGTCACGAACAGCGGGCAGGTTGTTGACCTCAATTTCTTTGGGCACCAATTTCTGCAGCTCTCCATTTATTGGGTGGTGGCCGTCTGCTTCCTGATTGGTTTTGTCTCCAGCTTCTTTTTGGCCGCCCTGCGGGAATTCAAATTCCAACGCACCATTTCGCAATTGAAAAATGAAGTGGCAGCCAAAGATCGCGAAATCAATGAATTGCGCACTCTGCCTTTACGGGAAACCAATGGGGCTGAGACCTCCGTTCAAAACGTAAAGGTGGACGGCAGTGACTGACTTCCTACCCTGGATAGTGGGACTGATCTTCCTGGGTGTCGTGGTTTATTACATCTGGCACACCCTGAAAGATCCAGGTCAAAAGACCGCCCCTGAAGACCGTTACCATCAAGCTCTCGAATTGTGGCTCGATGGAGACCTCAAAGGTGCCACCGATTTGCTACGTGACCTGGTACAAGACCATCCGTCATCCATTGATCCATATTTGCAATTGGGCAATCTCCTGCGGCTGCAGGGTGATCCAGGTCGGGCTGCTGTTCTGCATCGCGGCCTGACAGTGAGAGATGGCCTCTCACGATCCAAAAAAGTGACCGTGGGACTGGCTCTGACTGAAGACCTCCTGGAGCTTCAAAAATGGGAAGACGCCAAGAACGTATTGGACACTCTGGTACGCGATGCGTCCAATAAAGCACAGTACTGGAAAGCACGTTTTCGGCATTGGCACGGCATGGACAACCAACCCGAAGCCGCCCGCTCCCTGAAGCACGGCATCAAAGCAGTTCCGGAAGCTGACAAACCCTGGTTTGCTCAGGCGTATTCCTCCTACCAACTGGACCGTGCCATGATGCACGTGCGGGCTGGCCAGTTCAGTGAAGCCAGCCCTCGCCTCAGGGATTTGAAGAAATTTCCTGAAGCCCAAACACGTGTCACCTTGGTGAAAGCCATGCTGGCCGCTTTTGATAACGACCCAGGCAAAGCCTTAACTCTGGCTTCCCAAGACCTCTTTGACAGCCCCCAGGAGTTGTCTCTCTTTCTGCCAGTTTTGCAACATGTGCTTTTAGCCTCAGGGCAATATTCCCGCACAGTGCCCATTCTGGAGCGTGCCTGCCAATCAGAACATGCACCCCCCTCACTGTGGATTGACTTAGCCCTGCTTTATGAAAAACTTGGGGACCGAAGCAAAGCCCTGAACCTGTTGGAATCCAAAACGGGCCATGGCGGCTTCACACCTAACGAAGCTGCTCCCATGTTGAAGATTCTCGTCAATGATGAACCTGCTGCCGATTTTTCCCGAATTTGGACAGTCCTGGATATGCCCGTTGAAAACCACAACTGGCGCTGTCGAGTCTGCGCTCAACAGGATGATGACATCCGGTGGTTCTGTCCCCAATGTCATTCCTTTGATTCTTATGAAGCCCGCCCCGTAACAACGCCCGGAGGCTAAGACACTTGAAGCATCGCTTGCTATTATTTTCGGGACTTTTGGTCTTCCTCGCTTTGGGGTGGCCCACTTTTGCCGGGTTGCAACAGGTCAGTGGTTTGTTTGGTGAGGCCCGTTATGATGAGGCCCGCCAAAGTCTGGTCGGTGCAGGGGAAGGAGCGCAACCGGGAGAGGAAACCCTCTGGCGAGCGCGCCTGTCTCAGGATCCAGACCAGGCCACTGTTTTACTGCAGAGCGGCATTGATGATCCCTCTCTTCCTGAATCAACCCGTGTGGGCATGGCCATGCAGTTGGCGCAAATCCATTTCAGCAGGAAACAATACCAAGAGGCTCATCTTATCCTTACTGCACTGCATGAGAATTCGACCCAAACTATGCCCGGTGAAGTGTATCTGCTTTCAGGACTAACTTATCGCGCGGCAGGACAAACTCAGAAAGCCCGGGAAATGCTGGCTTCCGTAAAACCGGGGGACCAGGCCTTTGGCGCCGCCCGTTATTTTTTGGGAGATATTGGTCTGGAAAACAACGATCCGGAATTGGCCCTGCGCTACTTTGAATCCGGGCAGAAGAATGCCAACGTTCACGAATATTCCAGATTGAAAGCCGGACAATGGAAAGCCTTACGAGCCAATGGTCAGGACCAGGCTGCCCAGAATCTGCTGGATGAGTTGAAAGCAGAGTCTGCAGGCTGTTTGGCGCTGGTAGAAATTGGACGCGTTCTCCAACAGGAAAACGATGACAACTCGGCCCGGATCGCTTCGGCATCTTCTGCTGTCGTCGATACAGTGGTCAGTTCCCCGGACGAAACGGCTGGACGGTACGCCCTCCAGCTGGGGGCCTTCAGCGACCGTGGGCTGGCATTGGAATTTCAGAGAGCCCATCAAAACCAAGTGCCCGGACTGGAAATTTCCGAAGTGCGCGACTCCATGGGTCAATTTATGTACAAACTGCGTTTCGGCTCTTTCAATAATCCTGCTCTTGCACGCAGTGAAGCCCAGCGCCAAAAGAAGAAACTGAACCTGGATGTCATTGTGGTTGAACTGGATTCTTCCGCCGACCTCCGCCGCTGATCGCGTTAAAATATGAGCCCAGCCCGCAAAAAGAAGTCAGACTCTCCAGAGGCCAAACCCACAGGGCCCAGATTAACGCCCATGTTGGTCCAATACATGGAAATCAAAAGCCAGCACCCTGGGTCTCTGCTGCTTTTTCGCATGGGCGATTTCTTTGAAACGTTTTTTGAAGATGCCCAGACCCTGGCCCGAGTGGCCGGTGTGACGCTGACCAGCCGCGATGCCAAAAGCGAACATCCGGTTCCCCTGGCTGGCGTTCCCCATCATGCCATTGATACCTATCTTACCCGGTTGCTCAAGGCCGGAATCACCGTGGCCATCTGCGAGCAGGTGGAGGATCCCGCCAAAGCCCAGGGCCTGGTCAAAAGAGCTGTGGTGGAAGTGATCAGTCCAGGAACGGCCACCGCCCCTGAACTGGTGGATAGCCCCACGGGACATTTCTGCCTGGCTTGGGCTCCCGGCACCGATCTGATGAATGGCTGGTCATTGCTGGACGCCTCTACAGGTGAGTTCCGCTGTGGTCAGGAACAGGCCAGCTTGGAAAGCCTCTGCCAGCGCCATGCAGTTCGGGAAGTCATCATCCGCGAAAGCACCGACGCCGCCACCATCAAGTCATGGCAAGCCGCCATGCCCCAAATGGTGATCAACCCAGTGAACGACGCCTGGTTTCATCCCGCCTTTGCCCGGCAAACTCTGTTGGACCATTTCGAAGTGGCGAATTTGACGGCCTATGGCCTGGAGGATGAAACTCGCACCCCAGCCGCCATTGCTGCTGGCTCCGTATTACGCTACCTGGGCAGTCTCATTCTCAAAAAGCCTGCCCAGGTGACCACCCTGCGCTTCAGCAGCCGGGCTGACCGATTGATTCTGGATGAAGAAACCCTGCGCAATTTGGAAGTGTTCAGAACCTTCCGTGGTGAGACGGGAGAAGGCACCCTGATTCACCACATCGACAACACCCTGACAGCCATGGGCAGGCGTCTGCTGGAGCTAAGGTTAGCCGAAGCCCTGACGGATTTGGATCAGATTGCCCTGTGGCATTCAGGCATCGACTCCGCTTTGGACGACCGCCATTGGCGTGAAGATTTGCGCAGTATCCTGAAACGAGTGGGGGATCTGGAACGATTGTCGGCCAGAGCAGCTTCCGGGCGAATAGGGCCCTTGGGCTTGAAGCAAGTGGGTGCCAGTTTGGCCGCCCTGCATGAATTGCAATTGCAGGCTCCGACCCACGGCCACGAGCAACACCCCATCAGCGCTTGGCTCAACGATGTCGACAGCTTCCACTCCTTGGCCACGGCCATCCAGCAACGCATTGTTGAAGAAGCTCCGGCCACCACCCGCAAACCTGGTTTTATCTCATCAGGGATAAATGCTGAACTGGATCGTTGCCGCACCATTGCTCAGGACAGCAAAGGTTTTCTGGCTGGCTTGCAGACCCAGGAACGGGCCGAGACTGGCATAAGCACCCTCAAGGTGGGCTTCAATCGTGTCTTTGGTTACTACTTTGAAGTGACCAAGAAACACTTGGATAAAGTCCCGGAGCATTACCAACAAAAACAAACCCTGGTCAACGCCTGCCGCTTCCATACTGAAGAATTGAAACAGGCGGAAACCACCATTCTGGAAGCGGAAGAAATAGCCGAAAGGCTGGAAACGGAAATTTTCCAGGAATTGCTCGGCTTGGTCACTGACTCTCTGGCCTCCATCCATCGGGCGTGTCATAAAGTTGCCCGGGTGGACCTGATGCTGGCTTTTGCTGAAACGGCCGAAAAACACCAGTACTGCCGGCCCGTTTGCGACGACAGTCTGGAGTTGAATCTGCAGGGTGGCAGACATCCAGTGGTGGAACAATTATTGGACCATGATTTCATCTCCAATGATACCCTGGCCAATGGTTCGGACAATCAGGTTTTGCTTTTAACCGGTCCCAATATGGGTGGTAAGAGTACCTACCTGCGGCAAGTGGCCCTGATCACGCTGATGGCCCAAACAGGATCCTTTGTGCCCGCCGACAGCGCTCGCATCGGCATCACCGATCGTATTTTCACACGGGTGGGAGCCAGCGACAACCTGGCCCGGGGCGAATCCACTTTCTATATGGAGATGAGTGAAACGGCCAACATTTTGCACCAGATGAGCCGGCGCAGTTTGGTGATTCTGGATGAAATTGGAAGAGGCACCAGCACCTACGATGGCCTCAGTCTGGCCTGGGCCATCACCGAGTTCCTGAACAATGCTGATGGTCCGCGTCCTCGATCCATTTTTGCTACTCACTACCATCAGCTGACCGAGCTTGAAAAGGATCTTCCCGGATTGGTTAATTTGCGGCTGGAAGTGAAAGAATGGGAGGGAAAGATCATTTTCCTGCATTCTGTAGGCCCTGGAAAAAGTGATAAAAGTTACGGTATTCATGTGGCCCGGTTGGCAGGATTGCCGGAAAATGTCCTGCAAAGAGCGCAGGATATTTTGGCTTCTCTTTCCATGAGTGACCAAAGAGATTTGCCAGCCATTCGCCCCAGCGGGACCAGCATTCCCCACGTTGCAGCCATTCCTGATGCCGGGCAATTTAGCCTTTTCAAAGATTCAGAACGCGATGCATTGGACGCTTTGCATGGCTTGAATCTCGAAAAAATCAGCCCCATGGATGCCTTTATGTGGTTGGCCAAGATAAAAAAACAACTTGAAAACTGAACTCCTGCTCAAGCCAGCCTTGGCAAAGGCCGAAAATGACCAGAGATTGTCGTTCCATGGCATTTGATAAAGAAAACCTGGAGAAATGATGTCTGCGGAAATCAAATGGACTGTCGTCATGGTTACACCGGGAGAGGAAGAACTCTCGCTGTTGGCCAAGTTGCGCACCCGGCTCGACGCCAGGGTCATCGGTCTGATTGATCCTCATGGAACCTCAGTGGGTGCCAGCCTGGCTGAAATCATGGGCCTTCCCGTATTCAAAAACCTGACTGCCATTCCTCAGGGCAGTGCGCAATTCCTGATTCACCCTCCTTTGAATGATGCCGTAGAGTCCATAATTATTGAGGCTGAAAAATTTGATCTGACCCCCGTAACGGCCAATAGTTTTCATAATATTTTAGTGGATCATGCCCTGACTTCCACCGTCAAAACCCGCCCTGCCGTGACTCGCAATAATTTCGATTTTCTGGAAACCGATACCGCAGCCATCCATGAAACTCTGGGGCGCATTGAAGAAGCCCTGGACCGGGAAGCCCTTTTGCGTTGGCTGCTGAAATTAGCCACCAAAGCCACCGGCGCGGGCAGCGGATCGGTGATGCTCTTTGACGAAGCCACCCAGGAACTGTATGTGGCCTTCTCTCACGGCCTGAGCCAGAATACTTTGCACCGTACCCGTCTTCGTTTAGGGGAGGGCATTGCCGGCAAAGTTGCCGCCAGTGGCCAAGCCGAATTGATCCGCGGCAAGCAAGGAACAAATGACCAACGTGATCGCTCCAACCTGCAATCAGCCATATGCGCGCCCATCAACTGGCAGGGGCACTTGCTCGGTGTGATCAACTTGTCCAGCGCCTCGGGCGATAAAGATTTGAAACCCGACGCCATGGCCATCATGGAAAATTTGACTCAACGTTTTGGCATGATTCTAAGTCGTTTTCTGCGCCTGCAGATGGTCAAAGACGGGGAAGTCTTCCGGAAGATGGAAGAGAAGCTCACCGATGCCGGTGTTCTCGCTGAACCTGTCAACAGCACCCTTTGCGACTGGGCAGAAAATCTGGCCGATATCGCGGGAGCCAGCGACCTGACTCTCAACCTGCTCACCGCCGACGGAGACCTCCTGGTGGCCGGACTTCAGGGAGTGCATTACGAATCACCGCCTACACCCGAAAAAGAGTCAGTATTGGCATCTGGTAGCCCTTTGGTTTTGCGGCCCAATCATAAATCCCCTGCTGGCCAAGATGGGGGTTTGACGATTTTTCATCTGCCCGTTGGCCGAGGCCCCACCAAAGCCATGATGAGCGTAACTTTTGATACGGCCTCCCGGGCTCATCACTTTCATTCCCTGAGCGCCGAAATCATTTACCTGGTAAATCGTCACCTGACTTCATTCATGGATAAAGCAGCCACCAGTGACCAACTGGACCGCTTAACCACTCTGGCCACCACTTTGACCGAGCTTTCAACTCTGGACCTGAATGATGTGCAGGCTCTCAGTCAGCGCGCCACAGCGGCCGCTTGTCGTTTAACGGGAGCTCAGCAAGCTTGTATTTTACAAAATGAAGATGATTTGGCGGGATGCATGGATGGCACATTGGGCCCTGATATACGTACCGAAGCCATCAGACTATTGGCCCAAACCGGATCTCGCGGTTGGAGCTCGACCATCCTCAATGCTGATCGTGCAACAGCAGCTACCCAGTCAGCTCAAAGCCTTTTGGTGGTACCATTGAGGGCCGGCCAAGGTTTTCCAGGATTGGTGCTGCTCCATAAAAAGCGACTGCACCCTTTGGATGGTGCTTCATTTACAGAATTTGATGCTCTATTTGCCAGGCGTTTGTTGCCGGTATTCCATGCTCGTGTGAATATGCCTATTCCCGAACCGGTGGTAGAATCTGCTCCCAAACCTGTGCCCACAGTGCTCTTAGAGGTTCCCGCTCAGGTTTCCTCTGAAGCATTGGATGTAGTGCAGGCTTTGAGTGTGGAAATAGACCGTTGCAAGCGCTACCACACCATGGTGGGAGTGGTGGCCTTCAGGGTCATACCCACCACAGGGCCAGTCCCCAATATGGCCTTTCTGGTCAAGGACCTGACAGCCAGGTTGCGCACCAGTGATCATACAGGTTGTCTGGCTGATGGCACCATCCTGATCCTGGTTCCCGAAGACATCCAATCTTTGCCCATGCTGCAAAAAAGGGTCACTGGGCTCTTGAAAATTGCCTCCGGGCAGGATGACCTCCTAGTTCAAACGGCCAGCAGAGTCTTTCCTGGCACCGGTAACAATGCCCAGGAAATCATCGATACCGTATTGACTGCCATCAAGTAAGGCCTTTGCCCGCAAGCTACATTCCCAATGCCAAACCATGTTATCCCCATCTTTTATCCTCATTTGGGCCTGCAATGACGGAACCCTGTTGACGGCACCGCGCCCCCTGATTTAAATTGCCTGCGTAAGATCCACTGACAAGACCCACAACCGACACAGGATTATCCATGAAGGGCAGCATGGCCAACATCAATTCCCCCCGTCGCATCCGCGTCCTCGATGGCGCCACTATAGATCGCATAGCCGCCGGAGAGGTGGTTGAGCGTCCCTCCAGCATCGTCAAAGAACTGGTGGAAAATGCTCTGGATGCCGGGGCCACAAAAATCACTGTCACTCTTCAAGAGGGCGGTCTGACCAGTTTGACCATAGATGACAACGGGCACGGCATCGCCTTCCAGCAGTTGCCACTGGCCTTTGAGCGCCACGCCACCAGCAAAATTGCCACGGCTGCTGACATCATGCGTGTGGGCAGTTTTGGTTTTCGGGGTGAAGCCCTGGCCAGCATCTCCTCCGTAGCTATGGTGCGCTGTGTGAGCCGTGTGGCTGAAGAGGATACCGGCGGTTTGATTGAAGTTTCGGGTAGCGAAATCACCCGCAAGGAACCGGCCCCGCGCAACGTCGGTACCACCATCACGGTCAAAGATCTTTTTTACAATACGCCCGCTCGCCGCAAATTCATGAAAACCGCCCAAGCGGAAAAACGATCCATCATGAAGCTCATGACCCAGCTGGCTCTGGCACATCAAGAAGTGCGCTGGCTGGTCAAGGCCGATGATACCATCGCCATGGATCTGCGACCTGCAGCCTCTTTGACGGATCGGGCGCGAGACCTTCTGGGTAGCTCAGTCATGGATCACCTGGCCCGCTTCGAAATGCAAAAGGGTGGCTTCAGCATTGGTGGTTTGGCCTCGCGCCCCACCTGGACCCGAGGCAACCGCGAGCAACAGTTCATTTTCATTAACCGGCGCCCCGTGGAAAATCGCGCTTTGAGCCAAGCCATTGTCCAGGCTTATCGCGAAGTTATTCCCACGGGAAAACACCCGGTGATCATTGCATTCCTGCAAATCCCCGATGGTGAGGTTGATGTCAATGTGCATCCAGCCAAAACCGAAGTTCGGCTTTTGCTGGAACGGGAAATCTTCGGTATGCTGAAAAACTCATTGCAAGAGGGTTTGAGCTTACGCAGTGCCGGAGAGATGCGGCCCTGGTCAGGACATAACGCTGGAGGGGGCACCGATCCCCAAGCTGTGAGCCAAATGGCACAGGCCCAGGATGACTACCTCCGCAAAGAATTTCAACGTGGGGGAAGTGCTGGTTTTGAACACAAAGGTGTGCCGGCCGGACAGGGCGAATTGTTCACCGCCTCGGCCACTCGCACACCCATGCCAGATCCCTCCCTGCCCGATAATGATTATCTCAGCGGTGGTCTCACTCATCAGGACCCTCCGCTGCATTCAGCGCCTTTCTGGCAGCTGCACCGCACATACATTGTGACCCAGATTCGTGGCGGATTGGTGCTTATTGACCAGCACAACAGTCATGAACGCATCCTCTACAATGAGGCCCAGAAGGCACTGGAAAAAGATGGGACCGTGGGCGGCGTCCCCACCCAACAGCTGCTCTTTCCTGCCCATCTGGAGCTAACACCCGGACAAATTCTGGCCTGGCAAACTCATGCCGATCAGATGACGGCCATGGGGTTCACCATTGAACCTTTTGGGGGCCAGAGCATATTGGTGCAAGGCATACCCGCCAGCCTAAAGAACTGGAATGAAGGCCGCCTGTTGCTGGACATTTTGGACGATCTGGCCTGGGATGACAAACCCAGCCAGGAGAACAAAGTGGATCTGCTGGCCAGTTATGCCTGTCATGCCGCGGTGCGCGCCGGCGAGCCCCTGACTTTGCCAGAGATGCAAAATCTGGTGGATCAACTGTTCGCCACCGATACACCTTTGTCCTGTCCCCACGGACGTCCGACCCTGATCCAGTTCACTCTTGATGAGCTGGAGAAGAAGTTCGGAAGGAAATAAGCGATGGCCTCTGGCGGTGAGTTCTCAGGATTAAACTGCCCGGCCATTGTGGGTCCCACCGCTTCAGGGAAAACGGCCCTGGTGACAGCGCTGGCATCACAGCTTCCTATAGAAGTGGTCAGCCTGGACAGTAGGCAGATTTATCACGGCTTACGCATTGGCACGGCCCAGCCCACGGCTCAGGAGCTGGCCGTTTGTCCTCATCATTTGATTGATTTTGTTTCTCCGGATGAAAAATATGATGCGGTCAGATTTCGTGAGGATTTCGAAAAGGTCTTCACAGAGATTAAAGAACGTGAAGGTATTCCCATTCTAGCCGGTGGCGCAGGTATGTATCTGACGGCATTGCGTGATGGGTTCATGGCCATTCCGGGTAATTCTGCAGAGAAGCTGGATGCCGCCAGGGGAGAAGTGGCCAGTTGGGATATAGAAACCCTCAGAGAGAAGCTTAAAAGTAACGACCCGGAATCTTTTGAGCGCATTCATCCCAATGATATTTATCGTAGCCAGCGGGCCATGGAGATTTTCCTCATTTCCGGCCAGACCATGACTTCGCTGACGGCTGCGCAGAAACCTGATCCTTGCCTGGGGTTAAGTTTCCCCACCTTTGTTCTGCAACGGCCTGTGGCTGAATTAGACAGCCGTATTGCTCAGCGCACTGGGTTGATGCTGGATCAAGGGTGGATTGAAGAAACAGAAGCAGCTCTGCAGAACTACGATCCAATGGGGCCTGGTTTGCGTAGTATAGGCTACCGGGAGATTGTGGAGTTTTTAGGAGGCCGTCTGCCACGACGAGATTTGGATGCCGCGGTGATATTGGTGACTCGTCAATATGCCAAGCGGCAGCGAACTTGGTTCCGGAATATGAATAGCGCGGTGGAAGGGCATCCGGAAAGTGATGAGCTGTTGGAGAGTCTTCTCGCGAGTTTCTGAAAGATTGCCCACCTTCCATTGTGTCAAGCCTCTGTAGGCCGGCCCTCAGTTGATAGCTGTTTTCAATAAACAATTTATATTAAACATTCTCTAGGATAAACACCAAAAAGAATGGGTCGCAATATGAATGAAGTTACAAAAGAAGCTGCAATAAAAGGTGCCTTTTACGGTGCCATCGTGGGAGATGCTCTCTGTCTGGGGTCTCATTATGAGTATGATGCTCAAAAGATATTTGAAGCCTATGGTCAAAAACCTATCGAAAAGTTTATGTCACCAGGTGAGATGATGGGCGGCCAAACTCATGGTATCGGATGGGGGGAGAGAAACTACCACCCCGGGAAAAAAGCTGGTGGCACTACCGATTATGGCGACTACAACATTTTAATTTTGGAACATTTAGCAGCCACCGGCGATCCCCCAAAAGAGTTTGATGTTCAGGCGCTCTTACCCCACTGGATGGATCGTTTTGAGAATAGCTGGGGCTCGTGGATATGCACAATGACCAAAGAGACCTACAGCCAAGTGAAACAGAATGTACCCGTTGAACGTCTAGGCGGGAGATCAAATGCCATGGCCATTCGGCACTTGGGTGCTTATGCAGTTTATGATTCCGAAGATGAGATCGCTGATGTTTCGAGAAAAGCCATGTTCACGCACAATAATGAAGAGGCTCTCTCTGGTGGAGAATTTTTTGCCCGTGTAACGTATCGCGTCATCAATGGTGAATCACCTCGTGAAGCCATCAAAAATGTCGCTGCAAATATGAGCCCATTTATACAGGGCAAAGTTTCTCAAGCCATGGCCAAAGCAATTGAAGAAGCTGATGAGAATTCAGCCCTTTCAAAAGAACAGTTTGCAGATGACTTGGCAATTACTTCCATGGCTAGGCTTTGGGATGTGGGGCGCAGTGAGCCCATACGGGTTGGGAAAGCCAGCCCTACAGAAGGAACTCTTCCTGGTGCCGTTTACTTTATCCTGAAATACGCAGACAAAGACGATGCTCTCAATCGCGCCATTCAAGCCAATGCCATGGTCGGTGGCGACAACGCATCACGGGCCATTGCCATTGGAATGGTGCTCGGAGCGTATAAAGGCATTTCGGGAGTGAAAAAGGAGTGGCTGGAGAGTTTGGAACAGTATGAGTATTGTGAAACCCTGCTGATGAAGCTACCACTGTTGAAAATGTGATAGTTATGTTGGAGCGGGCTACCAGGTTCGAACTGGCGACCCTCAGCTTGGGAAGCTGATGCTCTACCAACTGAGCTAAGCCCGCTCCGGATGACCAAAGCTACTGCCGCACAACAGGCAAGTCAACCACATGTTGCCCCCATCACCATCCTGTGTTTTATTCTCTACTATGTTAATGCTAATAAGATCTTTCCCAACGCCATTAAACCAGTTGCACGACTGGGAGTTTGGCGACTGTATCACTCACCTCGACGGCCGGCCCGTTGAGGACATCATTGATCTCTACTACTACACACCGGAGGCCAAGACCACAACCCTGACGATCAAGCGCAAAACAGGCGACTTCGTCACGGTAGTCATGGCCCCCGAAGATATCAATGCCGTCACCGGATGCTTCGCGCCCATGGAATTCAAAACCTGCGCCGCCCAGTGCGTGTTTTGCTTCATCGATCAAAACCCCAAAGGCATGCGCGACCAAATCTACGTCAAGGATGAAGACTACCGTTTCAGCTTCCTGTACGGTAATTACATCACCCTGACCAGTTTGGGCAGCCGCGGCCTCAAGCGCATCATCGAACAGAAGATGTCGCCACTTTTTGTTTCGGTTCACGCTACAGATATCGACGTGCGCACCCGCATGCTGGGTATCAAAAAGCGCATGGACGTGGTGGCGATCATGCGCGAGCTGTCCGAATCCAACATTGAGATTCACACCCAAGTGGTGCTGTGTCCAGGTTGGAACGATGGCAAAGTTCTCGAACAAACCTTCTTCGATTTACTGGAGCTGGCCACACCGGCCAACACCGAGGTCATGGAAGATGGGGGCGTACCCGGTGGCTTCTTTGATGTGAATGAAGATGAGGATGAGGACGAATTTGCAGAGCCCAGCGGTGGTGTGCGCAGTTTGGCCATCGTCCCGGTGGGGCTCAGTGCCCATCGCGACGGGTTAACCAAGCTGGAACCAGTCAGTGATGAATTGGCTTCTGCCACCATCGAGCAGGTGGCTGGTTGGCAAAAGATTGCCCGCGAAAAACTGGGTTATGGCTTGGTATATCTCAGCGATGAATTCTATCTGCAAACCGGCCAGGTTTTTCCAGCCACCGCCCTTTATGACGGATTTTGGCAAGTGGATAGCGCGGCCGGTCTCACTCCGCGGCTGCGAGAGACCTGGCTTGAAAGCCTGGAGTGGCGGGCTGAGGATTCAGAACTGCCCACATTGCCCCTCACTGTTTTGACCAGCCATCTGGCAGCCAAAGCCTGGAAACGGGAATTCACACCCATTTTGGTCGAAGCTGGGGTGCCCACTGTAGAAGTCATCGGCATCGACAATACCTTCTATGGGAACACCGTCACTGTAGCCGGACTGATGACCGGTGGCGATTTACGCCGCGGACTATTGGCCCTTCCTGATACGCCCATCCGGGACGTGGTTTTCTCACCCAGAGTCTTCAACAACGACGGAATCACTCTCGACGGACTCACTATTGAAGAATTGGGAGCCGACCAGCCTCATCGCCTGCATGTGGGCGAGGAAGAGGGCTTTATTGATTTCTGGGCTGAATTAAGCTAGGTTCACGGCCGTCACATCGTTTTGTATCGCTTTTCTGGGCCGCCTCGCGGCAGGAGTTTGTTTTGCCTTTGCGCACCGTCGCCATCATTGGACGCCCCAACGTGGGCAAATCCACATTATTCAATCGTATCCTGGGCGAGAGACGCTCGGTAGTGCACGAAACCGCGGGAGTGACCCGTGATCGCATCGCCGAAATCACCGACTGGTGTGGGCATCCTTTCCAACTGCTGGATACTGGCGGCATCATTCCCTTTGGCGAATCTGTCAGTGAGTTTGACGCGGTTGTCACTGAAATTGCGCGGATGGCCATTGACGAAGCCGATGTGGTGCTCTTCATGGTTGACGGGAAGGTGGGGCCCATGGCCTGGGATGAAAGCATTGCCCGGGACCTGCGCAAAAACGGAACCCCAGTGGTGCTGTGCGTGAACAAAATTGAAAAGCCTGCTGAAGAAATTGCCATGTCCGAGTTTTACTCCCTTGGCCTGGGCGATCCCCAACCCGTGAGCGCCCTGCATGGCCACGGCGTGGGAGATTTGCTGGACGAAGTGGTGGACGGTTTCCCCAAAAATGAAGTGGAAATACCCTGCGACTGCAAAGTGGCCATTCTGGGGCGACCCAATGTGGGCAAAAGCAGCCTCTTGAATGTCCTGACTGGCCGAAGTGACGCCCTGGTCAGCGACATTTCCGGAACCACCCGTGACTCGGTTCACACGGATCTGAAATGGCATGGCAAAACCATCCGGCTCATTGATACCGCCGGACTGCGCCGTAAAAGCCGCGTCACCGAAGCGGTCGAAGTCTTCAGCAACATGCGCACCATCCGAGCTTTGGAGCAATGCGATGTGGCCGTCTTAATGGTCGATGCCTCTCATGGTGCCGTGACCCAGGACAGCAAAATTGCCGGGCTCATTCACGATGCCGGTAAAGGTGTGATTGTTGTCTTCAACAAGTGGGACCTAATTAAAGACAAAGAGACCAACAGCCACTTGCAGCAATGGGAAGGTTTCTGCGACGACGTGCCCTTCCTGACCTACGCGCCCTGGTTCACCATGAGCGCTCTGTCCAAGCAGCGCACGGGTAAAATCATGGAGAAGGTTTGGGAAGTGGCCGAAGAACGCAAGAAGCGTATCAGCACCTCGGAACTGAACTCCTTTCTGGAAAAAGTCATGTCTTTCCAGAACCCCAGAGCTCATGGTGGTGGGTTGGGTAAGGTTTATTATACGACCCAAATTGAAATCGAACCGCCTACATTTCTCTTGTCCGTTAACGAGCCCAAGTTTTTCGCGCGCAACTACCTGCGCTTCCTGAACAATCAGATACGGAAAAATTATGGGTTTACGGGAAGCCGGATTTTTGTCAAAATGAAGAAGCATTAATAGGGCCTCAGGCTCATCATCTTGTCTCATCGTTTGAAGGGTGCTCATGCTGCTGGTTGTCTTTCTCATTTTGGCTTTTTTTATCGGATCCATTCCGTTCAGCTACATTATAGGGAAACGTGTTAAAGGTCTCGATCTGCGGCAACATGGCAGTGGGAATTTGGGAGCCACCAACGTTTTTAGAACACTGGGTCCCTGGTGGGGCATCCTGTGCCTCGTTTTGGATATGGCCAAAGGTGCCCTGGCTGTGGCGCTGATGACCTGGTTGGTCAGTACCTGGCCCGAAACCGAACCCACGCCTTTCCGCATCACACCCGATCTGTTCCGTATCTTCGCTGGTTTTGTGGCTTCTATGGGTCACACCTTCAGCCCTTTCGTCGGTTTTCATGGGGGCAAGGGCGTGGCCACCACAGGTGGAGCCTTTGCTGTGCTGGCTCCCTGGGCTGTCGTTACGGCCACGGTGGCTTTCATTGCTGTTTTCGCCACCACCCGGATTGTCTCCATTGGCAGCATCACCGCTGCATCCATCCTGCCTCTGGCTGTTGTCTTTTTTGAAATGCAAAACAACCAGCCCAGTAGAACCATCATTGCTTTTGTCTTTATCACCTGCGGGTGGGTCATCTTCAAACACCGCACCAACATTATGCGCTTGCGTGAAGGAACCGAAAGCAAAGTAGGCTCCTCCGACTCATCGGCCACCAAACCTGAGGATGTTGAATCGTGAAAGCCGCCATCCTGGGAACCGGAAGTTGGGCCACCTCTTTTGGCCGCCACCTCACCCACAAATGGGAACGGGTGGTGCTTTGGGGTATTGAGCAGGAACAAGTCGACAGTATCAACAAGACCGGAACCAACCCCAAATACCTGGGCGACATCAAGCTTCCTGCCAATATGCGCGCAACCATGGATTTGGATGATTGCCTTAATAACGCCGAAATCGTTTTTGTGGTCGTTCCCAGCCAGGCTGTACGCTCCGTGATGCAAAAAGTGGCAGCCTGCACAGTCTTTCCTGATGGCGCTCCCGTGGTCAACATGGCCAAAGGCTTCGAAGTTTCCAGCCTCAAACGCATCAGTGAAGTGATCGCCGAAGAACTGGAATCGGTAAACAAACTGGACAGCCATCCCGTAGGCGTCCTGCTGGGACCCAGCCATGCGGAAGAAGTTGCCCTCGAACAACCCACTGCCGTGGTTTTGGCAGGTTCCCAAGGTGCCGACTGGAATCACTGGCAAACCTGGATCGCTGGCCCATTCTTCCGGGTCTACACCAACGACGACGTGGCTGGGGTGGAAATTGCCTCTGGCTTCAAAAACATCATCGCCCTGGCCGTTGGTATGGCCGATGGTCTGGGAGCAGGGGACAATACCCGAGGCACCCTCATGACCCGTGGCATGCTGGAGCTCTCACGCTTAGGCACAGCCCTGGGTGGTCGTCCGGAAACATTCTTCGGACTGGCCGGCATTGGCGACATGATCACCACCTGCATCAGCAAGCACTCCCGTAACCGCAATTTTGGTGAAGATGTGACCCAGGGTGAGAAAACCCCCCAGGAGATTCTGGAGGGCGCCGTGCAGGTTGTGGAGGGTGTGCATATGGCCAAAGCTGCCTTAAAGTTGGGCGATAAGCTTGATGTCGAACTTCCTATTACCAAACAGGTTCATGATGTGTTATTCTCCAACAAACCCCCGCGTCAGGCTATGCGGGAATTGATGGAACGCGAACTGAGACCAGAGCTGGATTAGCTCCCGGTCTTGCCATGAGCAGGATAACCTCATGACTCAGGACTACCCAAGCAAGCTGTACTACTCCATCAGCGAAGTCGCCACCATCACGGGCGTCAAAGCCCATGTTTTGCGCTATTGGGAAACCGAATTCAGCACTTTAAAACCCCGTAAAACTCGCACCGGTAGCCGCAGGTACCGCCAGGTTGATATTGAAGAGATCCTGGCCATCAAGGGGCTTCTATATGATGAAGGGTTTAAAATTGCCGGTGCTTTGAAGATGCGGAAGCAGGCCAAGAAGAAGGTCCAGGAAGCGGTGGTGGAAGAAGCTCCCCAGATGGATCTTGGTTTTGGTGGGTCCAGTGAATCGAAACAGATTGGGATTGTGAAGAAGGAATTGAAAGAAATTCTAGGGATGGTTCGGGAGCTTGAAGTGAAACCAGTGGATAAGAGGGCCCAGAAGGGTCAGAAGACCAATAAGGGCAAGGCTTAAAAACGTCGCGATTGGTCCTTGTCCTATGTGGGGTAGGGTATTACATTGTGCCGGCGGAAATGAAACCCTCAAAATTGATTTTCCGCTGTTATTGATAAGGTCGGGGCGTGGCGCAGTCCGGTAGCGCACTTGCATGGGGGGCAAGGGGTCGGAGGTTCAAATCCTCTCGCCCCGACCAACTAAATAATTAAGAAATACAGGTTACACCATTGGTGTGACTTTTTTTTTGCGAAAATTTTTCACAGATATTCATCTAAAATGAAGTCCAAGCACGTAATTTCAGATAAGTATTTCACAGTAATTATTATTGTGATAAATTCCGCTCATCGCCCTGTTATAAAGCTATGAATTTCTTGTTTATCTTTAATTTGGAGGGTCCGATGAATCACACATCAAAAGTCAGAAAACACATTTCTACGGTATTAATCTTTTCATTATTGTCTTTATACGCAGGACCTGCGCTTGCCCAAAACGATCCAGCTTTCTCCACCGACCTTCCCGATGAAAAAGAGCTTCAACCAGACCTGCCCAAAGATGCTAGTTGGGCTGACTGTCACATAATGGGGAAGCGCCATGGAGAAACTATAGGCACGGGTGGGTCCATGGCAGGTGGACTGGCCGGGGGGTTACTTCTAGGCCTAATTGGAACTGGAATTGCTGTTTTGGCTCAAAGTGAATCTTCTCCACCTGCAGAATATCTTTTTGAAATGGAAGAAAAAGGCGGAGACTGCCAATATGCGTACATTGAAGCTTTCAATAGCCAATCTGTTAGTAAAAAGCGGAAGGCTGCTTTGACTGGTGGGCTTATCGGAACTGCCATTTTGGTTGTCTTGGTTGTTTCAGCCAGCGGAGACTAGCCCATCCCCACAAATTCAGAGCAATAGTTTGTGCCTCTAAAATTGTTTCTGACTCCAGCCCGCTTTGCCAGTTCTTGGTAAAGCGGGCTTTTTCAGCCCAGACACAATTTCAATGGCACACCAAGAGCAAGGCTCTGAGATTACAGAACCAGCTTTACATGCTACACTAACTCAAACGGAAACAACCACCCCACATCCCCCCAAAGGAGAACCCAAAATCTCCCCCGAACAAAAACGCCTAACCGAGGCCCAAAACCAAAACATTCCCTGGAAAAAATGGGGTCCCTACCTAAGCGAACGCCAATGGGGCACAGTCCGCGAAGATTATGGCAATGACGGCAACGCCTGGGATCACTTTCCGCACGACCAAGCAGTAGCCCGTGCTTACCGTTCCGGTGAAGATGGCCTCGCCGGCATTTCCGATGATCGGCAACTGCTATGCTTTTCAGTAGCCCTGTGGAATGGGGCCGACCAGGTCCTCAAGGAGCGCCTTTTCGGATTGTCCAACGGCCAAGGCAATCACGGCGAAGACTGCAAAGAATACTACTTCTACCTCGACAGCACCCCGACTCATTCCTATTTGAAATATCTTTACAAGTATCCCCAGGCGGCCTTCCCATACACAGATCTTTTAGAGACCAACGCAGCCCGCGGTTACCAAGACCCTGAATACGAACTGCTGGACACCGGCACCTTTGACGATAATCGCTACTTCGACATCCTTGTGGAGTACGCCAAGGCCGGAACCGAAGACATCCTCATCAAGATCAGCGTGACAAACCGGGGGCCGTCTGCAGCCTCCATCCGGGTCTTGCCAACTCTTTGGTACCGAAATGTCTGGTCCTGGGACAAAGATTCTGTGAAACCTCTATTGGAAGCAGATAAGGACGCAGGCATCGTTCGGGCCACAGGCTCGGCGGCAGGTGATTATTTCCTTTACTGCGACGGCTTCCCCAAACTCCTGTTCACCGAGAACGAGACCAATCACCAATTTCTTTCCGGAGGAACCAACGCATCCCCGTACACCAAGGATGGCATCAACCGGTTCGTGGTCCATGGCGAAGAAGACGCAGTCAATGGCGAACTAAAAGGGACCAAAGTCGCATCCGACTATGAACTCCTGATTCCCGCCGGCGGGAATCAAGTGCTCCGATTGCGCCTGGCAAAGGGCAAAATGGAGGCCCCCTTCGGTTCGGATTTCGATTCTTCCTATGCAGTCCGCCAAAAAGAGTCGGACGAGTTTTTCGATTCTCTGGCTCCGACCGGTCTGAATGAGGACGAGCGCCGAGTCATGCGCCAGGCCCTGGCCGGCATGCTGTGGTCCAAGCAATATTACGAGTACGACGTCAAACGGTGGCTGGCAGACCGCGAAGCAGGAGAGCATCCGCGCAATCGCGACTGGGCCCACATGCAAAACCACGATATCATCTCCATGCCCGACAAGTGGGAGTATCCCTGGTACGCGGTGTGGGACCTGGCCTTCCACACCCTTGCCCTGATGCTGGTGGATGCCGACTTCGCCAAGGAGCAGTTGGCCCTTTTTCTCGAAGATCGTTACCAGCACCAGGACGGGCAAATCCCCGCCTACGAGTGGAATTTTGGCGATGTCAATCCACCAGTTCACGCCTGGGCCACATACGCCGTCTACGATTTCGACAAGAAAAAGCATGACGGTCAAGGGGACCTCGCATTCCTCAAAAAAGCCTTCGAACGGCTGGACCGAAATTTCCATTGGTGGGTAGAACAGAAAGGCCCCAAAGGGACGAACGTTTTCGAGGGTGGTTTTCTTGGCCTGGACAACATTGGCGTCTTCGATCGCAGCAAGGAACTACCCACCGGCGGACGACTGGAGCAATCAGACGGTACTGCCTGGATGGCGCTTTTTGCCCAGAATATGCTCTCCATCGCCTTGGAGCTTTCACACCATGACGCAGCTTACAAAGACGCTGCCATCGAATACCTGGAGCGCTTCCTCGAAATAGCAGCGGCCATGGACCGGATCGGTGATAACGAAGACGAAATGTGGGACGAGGCCGACGGATTCTTCTATGACGTGATACGCTTTCCCGACGGCAGCGCCACCCGCCTCAAAGTCCGCTCGCTGGTCGGACTATTGCCTCTTTGTGCAGTGACGGTCTTTGACCCGAAAGTCCTGGATGAACTTCCCCTGGTGAAAAAACGTTACGAGGAACTTGTGGCTTCCAAGGGGGAGGGTTTGCAAAACATTGCCTGTCCCGAAACCCCGGGCTTGGAGGGGCGCCGTCTTCTGGGAATCCTGGACACCGACAAATTCCGCCGGGTCCTATCGCGCATGCTGGACGAAAACGAATTCCTGGGACCCTACGGCATTCGCTCCTTATCCCGGATCCACGAAGAGCAACCTTACGTGTTCCACTGGGGGGATCAACAATTCCAAGTCAGTTATCGCCCCGGTGAGTCAGACTCGGGTATGTTTGGTGGCAACTCGAACTGGAGGGGGCCAGTCTGGATGCCCGCCAATCTCATGTTGCTGCGGGGCTTGCTCCATCTCTACGCTTGGTACGGTGATTCCTTTACCATCGAATGTCCCACTGGCTCGGGTCATCAGGCCACGTTGTATGAGGTGGCTGAAGAAATTGCCCACCGCCTGGAGATGATCTTCCTGCGGGATCAGTCAGGACGCAGGGCCGTCTTCGGCGGCACCGAAAAGTTTCAGGATGATCCGCACTGGCGCGATCACATTCTATTCTATGAGTACTTCCACGGCGATGACGGATCCGGCATCGGTGCCAGCCACCAGACAGGGTGGACCGGTACCATCGCCACCATCATGCAGGCGTTCGGACACCTTAGCGCCAATGACATCAAAGAGGGTGGTGTCGGAGAATTTTCCGACACCCTCGCCAAGATCACTAAACCGGGCAAGGAGTCACTATGATTCTGGCAGGAGATATCGGGGGGACGAAAACCCTTTTGGCACTCATCGACCCTGTGGCCGGTGTGGATAAACCCATTCGGGAGGAACGATTTTCGAGCAAGGACTTCCCATCCCTCGAAGGGGTTCTAGCTGAGTTTTTCAAGAATGATGAATCCCGACCCGACGCCGCCTGCTTCGGACTTGCCGGGCGTATCAGTGGTCGCCGCTGCCAGACCACAAACCTACCCTGGATGATCGACGCAGATTCTATTAGTGCCGAATTCCACATTCCTCAGGTGCACTTGCTGAATGACCTGCAGGCCGTGGCCCACTGCGTCCCGCATCTCCAGGGAGACGACCTCTGTGTGCTTAACGCTGGTCAGCCCGAGTCCAATGGAGTAGTGGGCGTCATCGCTCCTGGCACAGGACTTGGTGAAGCCTTTTTGACCTGGACTGGCAACCATTACCAAGCCTGGCCATCGGAAGGCGGCCACGTATCGTTTGCCCCAGTGACTGTTGAACAATTGGAACTGCTGGAATTCTTGGAGCGACGGTTCGGTCACGTCAGCTTTGAACGCGTTTGTTCGGGCAGCGGTTTCCCCAATATCTACGACTATTTAGTGGCTACCGGCCGCTACGAGGAACCGGAATGGCTGCGTGAGGCCATGCGAAATACTATCGACCGCACACCTCTGATCATGGGAGCTGGCTTCGAACGCAAGGCGCCTATTTGCATTGCGGCTTTAGACCTCTTCGTGCGAATTCTGGGAGGCGTCATTGGCAACATGGGGCTTAAGGTGATCGCCACTGGCGGTATATACCTGGGTGGGGGCTTGCCGCCACGGATTTTGCCTCGCCTGCAACAGCGGGATTTCCTGGACGCCATTTGCTACAAAGGTCGTTTTCGCGATTGGATCAAGAACATACCGGTCTCGGTGATCCTCGATTCCAAGGCGGCCCTGCACGGGGCAGCATGGTACGCTATTGACCACCTTGGCGATTCCTGACCTACGGTCCCAATCTAAATCAGGGGCATTGTGCCCCGGAACCCGAAGCCAACCGGCCCACATCAGCCAGATTTAAAGCACCGTCGTGGAAAAAGTCCGCTGCGTGGCTGTATTCACCATAGAATGACTCAGAAAAAATCCCCACATCTATCAGGTTAACCACTCCGTCACCATTCAGGTCGGCACTGTTGTTGAACAGGGGCAACTGGTCACCCATGGCTATACCGGAAAGCATCAGTGACATAACAGCTTCATTCGAACCCCCGGCGTAAAAAGGACCCGTAAAAAGAGTGAATCCCAAATCATTGGTGTTGGAGTCTGCAATGTAGCCGGACGTGCAGGGCACCATGCCCCCATCGGCACTTTCAAGCCACATATCTTCTGCAGGAAAATTTGCCAAAGGAACGCCGTCCCAATTGACAATGGTCACCTCGACAGTGCAATCGATATAGGATCCATCGGCTCTTTGGGCATGGGAGAGAGGTGAACCGCTGCCGTCAGGAATGTTGAACAGGTAGGCCGGTTCTTCATTTCCGCACCGCATTTCAACTGAGATATCCCAATCCCAAGTGGGTGGGTCGCTGATTTGAGCGCCAGCTCCGGGGACAAAGAAACCGACGAGACATGTCAGACACACGAAAAGAACTGTATTTTTCATTTTGGGGATCCCTCCTGTTGAAGTTTTATGAGTATACCTGATTCGGTGGGTTTTGGACAGAGATGAAAACGCATGACCTTACTAGGGTTTCCCCGGACAATTTTGTCCTTAAAACCACCCCCTCTTAGGATCCACCTTGATAAATACTCCCCACATGCGTTATCCTACCGCCTAGTTTCCTCTCCAACCCAAAAGGATCCCAATGACCACCGGCGCCATCCTCCCAGCCCTGAACGCAGCCCGCTTCCTCCCGGACGTCATTGCCGAAATCCGTTCCTTGCACCCTGACCTGCGCATCCTCATCGTAGACGATGGCAGCACCGACGGCACAGCTGAAGTAGCCCGCACCGCCGGGGCCGAAGTCATCGTCCATGAAACCAACCAAGGCAAAGGCCAAGCCCTAAAAACCGGATACGCGTGGGCCCTCGAAAACAGCCTCGAGTACGTTTTCACCATGGACAGCGATGGCCAGCACCTGCCTGCAGAAATGGCACCCTTCCTAACCACAGCCCAACAAGGGCCCTTTGATATTGTCGTCGGCACCCGCATGGCCCAAACAGACAACATGCCCTGGATCCGGCTCAAGACCAATCAGTTTACCAGCTGGGTCATCAGCTCCCTGGCCGGTTGCAACATACCCGACAGCCAGAACGGCTACCGTCTTTACCGCACCGAGTGCCTGCGGGATGTCAAACTCAAGACCAGCCGCTACGACAGCGAATCTGAAATTCTGGTCCGCCTGGCTCGCAAGGGTTTCACCATCGGGTCCAGCCCCATCACCACTGTGTATGGCGATGAAGAAAGCTCCATCAATCCTTTTATCGACACCGGCCGCTTTTTCCGCCTGGTGTTGATGCTCATGTTCTCACGCGACTGACCTTAACCGACAGGAACTGCATTCATGTCCGAAACACGACACGTTCTGATCTCCAACGATGATGGTATTGAGGCCCTGGGTTTGCGCGTTCTGGAACAGGCCATCGCCCGCATACCTGGCTTCCGTGTCACTGTGGTGGCGCCCAGCGACCAACAAAGCGCCTCCAGCCACGCCCTGACCCTGACGGCCCCACTGCGCATTCTGGATGCGGGGGAGAACCGTTACGCCGTCACCGGCACACCCACCGACAGTGTCCTGGTGGCCATGGAGAAAATCCTCAAAGATGATAAGCCTGACCTTGTTCTCAGCGGCATCAACCACGGTCCCAACATGGGTGAGGATGTCATCTATTCCGGCACCGTAGCCGCTGCCATGGAAGGCACCATGTGTGGCCTGCCCAGCTATGCCCTGAGCCTGGCCAAATGGCATCCCACCGATTTCAGTGGGGCTGAAGAATTCCTCGTCAACCATCTCACCAGCATTCTTGAGTTCCCACTCCGTAAGGGCTCTCTCATGAATATCAACCTGCCCGATGGCCCTGAGGAAAACATAAAAGGAATCCGTGTAACCAACCTTGGTTCCAGAGTTTACCAAAATGTGATCAGCGACAAAGTCGATCCTCACGGCAAACCTTATTTCTGGATTGGTGGTCAGGGTCCCAGCTGGCAAAACAACGAGGGTACCGATTACAACGCTTGCGAAGATGGCTACGTCAGCCTCACCCCGCTCATGGTGGACATCACCCATTACGGGTTGCAGCAGGAAATGAAATCCATGGAACGGGATTTTGATTGATGTTCGAATATTCCGTTGCCAGACGGCGCATGGTGCGCGAACAGATTGCTGAAGTGGGCATCACCGATCCCGCTGTACTCAAGGCCATGGAGGAGGTGCCCAGGCACCTCTTTGTGCCCAAATTGCTCAGCCATCGTGCCCACCAACCCAGTGCTTTGCCCATTGGGTATGGTCAGACCATCAGCAAACCCTTCACTGTGGGCCTCATGACCTCCCTGTTGGAATTGAAGGGCCACGAGAAGGTTCTGGAAGTGGGATCCGGATCCGGCTACCAGGGAGCAATCCTGTCCCATCTGGCCAGGGAAGTGGTGTCCGTAGAACGCATCGCCCCATTGGCTGATCGCGCCCGGGAAACTCTTGACACCCTGGGGCTGCGCAATATCACAGTCATTGCCCACGATGGAATCACGGGCTACGCCGACCATGCTCCTTTTGATTCCATCATGGTGACTGCCTGCGCGCCTCACCTGCCACCTCACCTTATTTCTCAATTGAAAGATGGGGGACATCTGCTCATCCCCATCACCACCGGCGACGAACAGATTCTGTACCGGTACCAGCGCCAGGGACAGGAAGTGGTGGTTGAGCAAAGTGTATCCTGCCGATTCGTGCCACTGCTTGACGGTGTCAAAGAAGCCGATGCCCAGCTGGAAAATGAATCCATTTCCGAAAACGACACGGGCTCAGGCCCCGAGGGAGATCATCTTGCGTGAACAGATTTTGCAATATATAGAACAGCTTCCGGCTCCATTGGCCGTTTTTCTGGTAGCTATGTTGCCCGTATTTGAATTGAGGGGCGCCATACCTGCCGGTTATGCCATGGGAATGAAAAGCCCAGCGTTTATATACTTGCTGGCTGTAGCAGGCAATTTTATTCCGGTATTGCCCATCATACTGGGCCTAGGTCCTGCCGAACGCTATTTCAGGCGCTTCAAAATATTTAACCGTTTCTTTGATTGGTTGTTCAAACGCACCGTCAGTCGCAGCGATGTCATCAAGAAATATGAAAGTCTGGGGCTTATTCTCTTTGTCGCCATCCCATTGCCCATGACCGGCGCGTGGACCGGCAGTATCGCCGCTTACCTGTTCAAACTTCCCTTGCGGATGGCAATACCATGTATCATTCTTGGCATCCTGATCGCTGGGGTGGTTGTTTCTTTGGTGTCTCAGGGGGTTATCTCCCTTTGGCATTGATTCTCCAGTATGAACCGAATACCGGTTCGGGGCGTAGCGCAGCACGGTTAGCGCGCCTGCTTCGGAAGCAGGAGGTCGGGAGTTCAAATCTCCCCGCCCCGACCAGCTAAAAAATTCAGAATTTTAAGGCTTGCCCTTTGGGTAGGCCTTTTTTTTTGGATGCCCAAGCTCCCTTTTCCATAAATGATGAAGTAAGAACACTCAACCATGGAACGTGGCTAATGCTTGCCGTTTGGCAATTGTTAGCGTAGGATCAATAACTTCTATATGTCATACGGCGTACCATAGTTTTCCATCATTCTCGGGAGATCACCTCGGTGTTATTCATTAAATACCGTGATTTTATTAAGAGCACATTTTACGTGCCTCTTGTCTTAACGCTTCTAACCTTTTCAGTGGCAGCAGCTGAGACGACCACATTTACCTACGAAGTGATACCAGGTGATAACCTGACTTTCATTGCCAACAGATTTGGCATCACCGTAAAGTCCCTCCAGACAACCAACAAACTGACCTCCGATGTGCTCTCCATTGGCCAGGAATTACGATTCATAAATGCCTTCCAAAAAACGTCGCCCAAAAAGATCCAATGGAATCACGCCTGCCCTCAAACGGGAAAAATTCTGCGGCCATTTGGAAAATACAAAGACAAAAACATCCTCATGGCCCGCACCGGAACGGATTTATCCTGTCCTGTGGGCTCAAAAGTTAAAGCTCCCGCCACGGCCGTAGTGCGCTACATTGGCCCTCTGGATGGATTCGGCACCGTTCTCATCCTCGAACATTTTGACGGCTTCACCACCATCTACTCCCCAATGGATGAGGCTACCATGAAAGTGCAGGAGGGAAGCGCCATCAACAAAGGACAGCTTCTGGGCAAAACGGCCCAACCGGTACTGGAGAATAGTCCGCCATACCTGCATATTGAATTGAGAAAAGACCAAATTGCTATCAAGCCTAACGCCTTGCACCCCTAGAGAGTGAGTTTTCATGGACCTGCGTAAAATCATCCGAGACGTTCCTGATTTCCCCAAGCCAGGAATCCTCTTCCGCGACATCACTCCCTTAATGGAAGACCCAGCTGCCTACCGGGTTGCTCTTGATGGTATGACGGCCTTGCTCGACGGCACCGACTATAACAAACTGGCCGCTGTGGAAAGCCGGGGCTTTATCTTTGGTGGGCCGATGGCCCTTGAGCAAGATGTCAGCATGGTGCTGATGCGAAAAGCAGGTAAACTGCCTGCCGACGTGCACCAGGTGACTTACGATCTGGAATATGGGTCAGCCACTTTGGAGATTCACAAAAGCGCTTTGAAAAAGGGCGACCGGGTGGTCATCATCGATGATTTGCTGGCTACCGGTGGCACCGCACTGGCATCTGCGCAACTGGTAGAGGAAGCCGGGGCAGAAGTGGCTGCGTTTTTATTTTTGGTGGAACTGGAGTTTTTAGAGGGTCGCAAATTGCTGGAAAAGGCTGGACCGGTTTTTTCCCTTGTGGAGTATTCCTGAACCATCTAAATTTCCAGCCCGGTCATAAAGACCAAGAGTTAGGGTGCCCCCGTAGCTCAGCCGGATAGAGCACCAGATTCCTAATCTGGGGGCCATGGGTTCGAGTCCCGTCGGGGGTACCAAATTGAAGCGTCTTCCCCATGAGGGGAGACGCTTTTCTCTATGTATATTCTTGCAAAAAGCACAAAGAAACACTTAAGCCGCTTGGATTTATTCCGAATATAATGAAGTGTAAAATACAACTTTTTAAAATTGGAGCTATAAGATGAAAACTCTTGTCATGATTCTTCTTGCCTTCACGTTGATTCCAACCTTGGCAGTAGCACAAGTAGATTACCAGGGATTGATCATGAGCGTCGATGGTACTGAAATCCAAACAACTGCTCTTGTGGGTTCACAAATTTTTGGGAATTTGACTGTTAGTTGGGCCATTGCCCCGGAAACCAGTGACTCAATACACTTTGATATAACTGGAGAAATTGCTCCAAGCCACCCTGCTGCTGATTTGACGCCCCACGTAATATGGATGGAATTTGCCAATGATGATTCTATGCCTTTTCGCATGGAAGTAGCCAATGCCAACCAGAATCCGATAAAATTTGTCGGGGCATCATGGGGAATGGGTGGAGCTGGCGAGCCTTATTTTGAGGTTACTTCCAGCGATGCAGAATTTATCTATGGGAATTTATTGTCAATGACTGAGGGCAATCTCGGAGCCCTGGGCCTGTACCTCATGGATTCAACAGGGACTTGGGATTTGGATTACGATGTTTATTGGAATGGCCTTGTTGCGCTTGATCCTGTCACCATGGATGGGGTTAAAGCTTTATATCGTTAGGCCTAGGCTTGCCCATCAAATCAAATTTCTCACAACCAGCCATTATGGCTGGTTGTTTTTATGGCAGATTCTTAAATTCAATAAACTTATTTTCCCACATTGCATAAAGATACCCACTTAAACGCTCGGGCACATCCTTCTGATCTTCGCTAAAATGCTCTCCAAACAGGGCAGCCAAATCACCTACAGAATTTTTCCCGTCCATTTTCTGCCAAAGCAAAGCTCCTCGGGATTCCAATGGCAAACGGATGAATTTTTTACTCTCTGCCAAACGAGGCTGAATCAACCGTCCGAAAATGGCTCCAGAATAACGGGGAATCAACAAAGTGACTTTACCCTCATCGGGGCCCAATTCATGCTCTACCCTGGGAGCGGGAATAAGATCCATGAAATCAATGCCGGCAAACCGGCGGGCTGTGCGGTTCATTAACCTGGAAATCAAAAAATCACCTCGGGAAAGTGGAAAAAGGTCTCGTATCCACGCACATTAGCTTTTATTATGTGGGTTTCCAAACAGAATCTAACAATCCTTTGGAAGGAAGTCGACCTATGGAGAACCAAGTCAGTATCCGTGATCGCTGGCTGGGGGCGGTGTGTTATCTGTCTGTTTTCGTTTTCCTGCCCATCCTCAGCTCTGACAAGAGCGATTTCCTGGCCCGTCACTGCCGTCAGGGCTTTGCCTTATTCTTTGCCGAAATGGTGGGCCTCATTTTGGTTTGGGTCATCGCCGGAACCATCGGGCAAATTCCACTGCTCGGATTTCTCATCGTCATCTTAGTCTGGTTAATATTCTTCGTCGTGTTTTTACCCTTAACAGTGCTTGGGTTTGTGCGGGCCATGTTTGGGGAGACCTGGCGAATCCCATATCTGGACGAACTTTCAGACCGGGTGCCTATCCACTGACGTATTGCGCATAATGTATATTATGTTAAGTAGACGGCCCGTTAAAGAAATACCGGTAGCTATAACTACCGGTATTTCTCTATTTACATACCTGTGATCAAACTCAGCCAATCACCTTTTCAATCACTTCACGGATTTTATCTTCTGCTGCTTTTCCCACAATAGAATCCACAACTTCTCCATTTTTGAAGAACAACAATGCAGGAATACTTCTGACTCCATACTTGCCGGCCGCTGCGGGATGCGTTCCAATATCCATTTTGCCAATGGTCATTTTGCCCTGGAATTCTCCAGCCAACTTTTCCACAGTTGGGGTCAGCGCTTTACAAGGACCACACCAAGTGGCCCAGAAATCCACCATCACAGGCAAATCACTGTTGAGCACATCACCTTCGAAACTATCATCCGTGAAATCCTTCAGTCCTTCAGCCATTGTTATCAACCTTCCTTTTTGATCGTTCAAAATCAGTGAGCGATTTAGCGGTTATTATTCTTTCGGCACAATTCCATAATGGTCTTTTCGATTATGATATCGGGACCCATCGGTGAGCTTTTCAATTTTCGATCACACTCCAATGAAGTCTTCATGGCTTTTTTGATGCCTTTGGAGCCCAACCCGCGGATCATAGGGTCCAGAAAACGAAAACCCCAGGGACTGGCACCCGTCAAGGAAGCGATCTCCTTATCGGACATGCCCTGACCTCGGCAGGACGAAAGCATGGATCCTTTGCGAATTCTCGAGACCATCAAAGGGGATATTTCATAGGCCGTTTTACCCCATTCCGCAAGTCTGAACCAAGTCTTAAGCACCTCACGAGATTTACCGGGTTCTAAATCATTGGTGATATCAAAGCCCTGTAACTCAGCTTGATCCATAATGATGCGGCTCAACTCTTGAGCACTGAGATTGCCGCCCCGTTGGTCAGCAAAAAGAGCCAATTTGGATATTTCATTCTTCAGCCCAAGCAAATCATTGCCAACCAGATCACAGAGAATTTCAGCTTCTTGCCGGCCCAACTCGAGCCCCTCACGGTCAGCAGCTTTTTTCACCCACTGCAACAGGTCTTCACCTTTAGGAGGACTGAAATCAAAGAAATAACCACCAGAAACACACGATTTAACCCATTTGAGCCTTTTGTCTGCTTTCCCGGTGGTTAAAATGAGGATGGTTTCCTTCACGGGGTTGAGAATGTATTTCTCTAGCGCCGCCTGACTGTCCTGAGTTCCCAGGCACAGATCAGCATTTTTGACCCAAATCAGTTGCAAATTACCCATCATAGGCAATGCCATGGCCTGTTGAATGATGCGTTCTACACCTATTTGGTCACCATGCAGTTTATGGAAATTGAAAGCACTGCCGGCATCCCCAATGGTGTCTTTGCGGATTTTTTCAACAACTCCACTCATACGCAGAGGATCATCACCGGCGAAGAGGTAAATTGGCCTATAGTTACCAGTTTTGAGGTCTTTGCTAACAAGTTCCTGGAATCCAGGGACGGAACTGCTTGATTTAGAAGATCGATAACCCATTTTTACCAGCCCTCTACAACCTGGGCCAAAATATCGCGGACAATTTCAGCGACCGCTTCATCTCTGGCAGTTGTTTCGTCAGATTCACCAGTTACATAGTTCCCAGATCCGGTAAATCTTTTGTTTTTGAAAATGGTCTCCCCAGTAGATCGGACGGTAAAGTTCAAAATAACTGCCACTTGAACTTGAAATTCATTAACCGTGAGATCTTCTTTCGCAAAGACTTCTTTCACGTGATACCGCATAACTTTACCCGAAATGATACTATCGGCATCAGCTTCGTCTACGATTTTCAAGGTATTATCCAGCTGGATAGCCCGCACAATATCATCGGACATATCCACGCCCAAATTGGGTTCGGCTGTCATATTTTCAAGGTACTCCACAAATACCCGTTTGATGTTTTCGTCGACCCTGCCCGTGCTGGCGGAATAGACTCCGCAACCAACCAGCAGAATCGATACCAAGGCCATCACACACCATACAATGCCCGTACGGAGTTTCATCAACTCTCCTTAATTCCATATTGTTTCAACCGGTATCTGAGTTTATCTCGATTGAGACCCAATTTCCTCGCAGCCAGGCTTTGGTTGCCCTTAGCCGCATCAAACGCCTTGTGAACCAGGGCACTTTCCAATTCTCCAACCAAGCCTTCCAAATCAATCCCTTCATCAGGCAATGGATTGATAAGACTTTCCTGAATCCTAAGAGGCAGATCGTGAGTAAAAACGATGGTTTTCAATTTTTTCAGATGCTGCAAAGTGAGCACCGGTCCATCTTCCAGTAGTACGGTACGCTCAATGGTATTCTTCAGTTCCCGGATATTTCCAGGCCAATCATACTGAACAAGCATTTCCTGGGCTTGAGGACTGATTTCATTAAAAACCTTATCAAAACTTTGAGAATAGATTCGCATAAAATATTCCACCAAAGGCAGGATATCCATGGTCCTTGAACGCAAGGGAGGAACCATTAAGTCCACCACTTTGAGCCGATAATACAAATCTTCCCTGAAGGCACCATTTTTGACTTGTTGTAAAAGATTCCGGTTGGTGGCCGCAATAATACGCACATCCACCGTAATCTCTTCCATGCCCCCCACTCGCCGAAAAGTCATTTTTTCAAGGACCCTCAGCAACTTGACCTGAACAGTGAGAGCCATCTCGCCTATTTCGTCCAGGAAGAGAGTTCCACTGTGGGACAATTCAAGAAGTCCCATTTTTTGGTTTTGCGCGTCTGTGAAGGCCCCTTTTTCATGGCCAAAAAGTTCACTTTCAAGTAGAGCTTCAGGCAGAGCAGCACAGTTGATTTCCAAAAAAGGGTAATCGGCCCGGGAACTGGTTCGGTGAATGAGGTTGGCAATGACGTCCTTACCCACCCCGGATTCCCCTTCTATCAATACCGTTGTTTTATCCCCACCACTAATTTTGCGCACAGTTTGGTAGATTTCATGCATGTCTTGGGATTGGCTGGGCACCATATCCTGAACTCCATGAAACAATTCCGATTGGTGGGATTTTTGAAATCGTTCCCTGGCATCAGCAGTTTGGTCAAGGCCTTTGGCAACAACCCTCAGTAACCTACTCAATTCAATGGGTTTGCTGACATAATCGAAGGCATCCAGTTTCATCGCCTGGACTGCGGTATCGGTTTGGCTATAAGCGGTGATCATGACCACTGGCAAATGGGAATACAGCTCTTTGAGAGATTCAAGCACCTGGATGCCACTCATATCGGGCAACATCAAATCCAAGAGGACCAAATCAGGTACAGAGCGAGACAACCAGTCCAGAGAACTGGCACCATCGCTAAATGTCACAACAGAATAACCCTCATCTTCAAGGGTTGCTTCCAGAAACAGGCGGATCGCCTGCTCGTCATCAATGACCATCACTACAGGTTTCATAGAAAAGATTATGGTGGCAGATTCCCAGGGAATCAAGGGTAGAAAAAAAAAGCCCGGACCTTAATTTTAAGGTCCGGGCTTCATAATAATCGAAAGAGGCTTTACCGGGCTCCATCACCTTTCAATACCACACCAATGGTATTAAAAAGAATGCGACCTTCTTGAGTAAAACCGGAATTAGCAATGTATTGGCGATCCAGCTCCACCTTCCGGCGCACGGAGTCCAAATCTTCGTCGTAGCCATTGACAACCTGAGCCAACCCAGTAATCCCGGGCAAAACCAGCAGACGGTCATGATATTCTGGGATATCTTTCTCTAATTGCCGGACAAAGACAAGGCGTTCTGGACGAGGACCAATAAGGCTCATTTCACCCTTCAGGACATTCCAGAACTGAGGCACTTCATCCAACCTGGTTTTACGCAGGAAACGGCCCACACGAGTCACACGCACATCATTTTTAGCAGCCCATTGTGGTCCACCAGATTCAGCGTTAACGCCCATGGTGCGCAATTTATGCACCTGGAAAGGACTGCCTGGACGCAAAACTTTGCGGCGATCATCAAAGGAGCGTTCGCCACCACGACGATTGAGACGTCGTCGGTTGATTCCCACTCGATCTTGGCTGTAAAAAGTAGGCCCAGGAGAATCAAGTTTGATGATTAAAGCTAACAAAGGCAGCATCAGACCAAAAACAAAAAGAGCCGCAACAGAAATAGCAATATCAAAGACTCTCTTGAAATCGAGATAGATTCCGCCGGGTAGAGTTAAATCTGTTTTTATCTGGGATAAATGTTCATTGGTGCGTGGGACAATGTTTGAGTCCACGACATTCCGCAGCTTTTCAGCAGCTACACCAATAGATTGGCCGCCACCTGGGAATGACGTTATATCACTCCGATGGAGCGTAGACTCCCCCGCTGGTTTGTTAAAATAAAATCGTTTAGACATTTTTTTCCCGCCAGAGCTTGATGTTTAACTGCCATCTTACTGGACTGATGTTAAGGCAAGATCGTCGCTTCCTTGGTTCCCCCGAATAAAGAAGCGTGTTGTTTGATGCAAATTCTACAGTATTTAACCAACAGGCGCAAGTGTTATTTTAATTATTTTGTTCTTTGGTTATTGACGACTAGGTGTGTCCTGTTAAGAAGTCTATTGTCTTTTGTTTCCTTTAATTGGTTATTTAAGGTTGTTTTTTTGCACTCTCCACCATATCCTCCTGTTAACCTTTACGGGTTTTCCCGTATGAATTAAAATCATCACTGTCTTTTTTGATGTTTGGACTTAAATGAGAATTCAACAAAATTTAGTGACTCGTTCCTTTGTAGTTGTCACCTTTTCCGTCATTTTATATGTGGCATTAGCCCTGTTTTTTGGTTGGGATAACATAAATATTGAACTAAAGAGTTTTCCGGTCCCCTCTTTGTTACTTTTGGGTGGGCTCTCTCTTCTCAATTATGGGTTACGATTCTGGCGTTGGGAAATCTATCTGAGAGCTCTCAATTCGGCCATTCCCCTGAGTCAGTCCATCAAATTGTATTTTTCCATCTATGTTATGGTGATCACTCCTGGGAAAATTGGCGAAATTTTCAAAGCCGGTATCCTTAAGGAACGTTTTGGGGTGCCGTTGTCTAAAGGCATTCCTATTATCCTGGCGGAAAGGATATATGATTTTTTGGCGGTCCTGATCTTGGCCGTGGTTGGTATCTTTTTCTGGCCTGGCTCACTGGCCGGTATGAAAACAGGCCTGATGGCCGCGGCTGGTATCCCAATATTGCTGGCATTATTTCAAAATAAGAAAGTGCGTACCACTCTAGTTTCTAAAGCGGCTGGCAATTCCCTGATTTCCAAACATCGCCTTGGGCTTGAAGAATCCATGTCTTCCCTCAGCACCCTGCTCTCACCGGGCCAAACAGCTTTCTCCCTGGCCTTAACCACCGTGGCCTGGTTCTGTGAATGCCTGGGACTTTGGATTGTTTGTACGGGTATGGGCTTTCCTATATCAGTGGGCAATGCATTGTTTGTTTATGCGGCGGGGACACTGGTGGGCTCTCTATCATTCTTGCCAGGCGGCTTAGGGGGAACTGAGGCCACCATAATCTGGTTGTTGGGTATTCTCCAAATAACAGGGGCCACCGCTGCTGCGGTGGCCCTATTGGTTCGGTTGTTCACACTCTGGTTGGCAGTGATCATCGGACTGCTCTTTTTCCTCGCGGCCCGTAAGGACCTACTCAGGAATCAACCCTAATAAACCCTATCGTTTTCAATTCGGTCCCATAATAAATAAAGGGTGCCTATGGAAACCAAGGTCCCCAGAATAAGCGGAAGTGTCCTGCGGAACCACGATGCCTCAAAGTATTCCACCCTAACAGTATCACCAGGGTAAACCATGGGATTACCCAACGGATCGCCCCACCTCAGATATTCCCGCATATCAACAATTTGAGTCTGCGAGACGTCACCTACAGGGTGAAGCCACCAAATTTCTTCCAAATCAGAGTTGCCCGCAGGTGCACCAGCCAGCATTAGAACATCAAGCATCGGGGTGGGTTCAGAAATGTCCACCACTGTAGGAACATTGACAGCTCCAAAAACTTTCACGCCACGAGTTGTGGGAACGGCAGAAATGCCATCAAGGAGTGCTGGTAAGACCAACGTATCACCAGGAAGAAGTTCCAGGTCAGGAACATCACCCCCTTCAAGCAAACTGGAAAGATCCAGCTGAGATACTTGAGTACGCCCCTCCACTTCTCGAATATGCCGAACTTGCCGCAAATTGGCATTTTCAGAAGGTCCCCCAGCAGCCCTGAGTAAATCCCAATAGCTAGGAACATACGCAAAGGTATATTCACCTGGTCGTGCCACGGCGCCGATGATGAAAAAGGTCGTGCCGCTTTCCTTAGAGCTTTGCAAAATAATTTCAATTTTATCGATGGAGGGGTCAAACAGCCTCAAGCGCTGGCGTAGCACAAATTCCGCCTCTGAGGTGGTCAATCCACTTAAGGCAACATCACCCACCTGAGGCACCGAAACTTTTCCAGATGCATCAAGAGTCACGATAGTACTAAAATCAGGACGTCCAGGAACACTGACTTGGATCACGTCTCCAGGTGCCAGCCTGACAGGGTCATTATTGCCCACAACCTGAGCCAGAGATTGCATAGGCATCAGCACGGCAATCAGCAGCATGCTCATCCCCACCAGGCGCCTGGCATCTTGACATACAGGCATCGATTTCTTTGTTCTCATTCTAAACATGGTTTCTCCCATGAACTATTGGTTCTCCACATACCATTGGACAGTGCGGCGCAGGCCTTCGTCCAAATCTACATTTCCTTCATAACCAAGGTATTTTCTAGCCAAGCTCACGTCGGCCTGGGAATGACGCACATCCCCAGCACGGTCACCTTCATGTTCCGGTTCAATGTCGCAACCGATGAGATCGCGAATTTTGAGACATAGGTCTTTCACAGTAATACGTCCACCCAGGGCAATATTGTAGGAACGACCACCAGCATCCTCACCAGCATTGCAAGCAGCAATATTGGCTTCCACCACATTCTCGATGTATGTGAAATCACGGGACTGCAAACCGTCACCATGAATAGTGGGAGCTGTTTTATCCAAAAATTGGGTGATAAATTTGGGCACAACAGCCGCATATTGGCTGTTGGGATCCTGCCGAGGGCCAAATACATTGAAATAGCGTAACCCAACGGTATTTAGACCGTAGAGATTGTTGAAAACAGCCCCATAGAGTTCACTGACCCGTTTATTCACCGCATAGGGAGACATGGGATTGGGTTGCATGCCCTCATGCTTGGGAAGCTCTTTGGTATTGCCATAAATAGAACTGCTGGCTGCATATACCACACGGCGAACTCCACTCTGGTGAGCGCCCCAGAAGACTCTCAGGGTTCCGCCAATATTATGCTCATCACTCATCAGAGGATCTTTGACGCTGCGTGGGACACTGGGCAGGGCGGCCTGATGGAAGACGCAATCCACGCCTTGGCAGCAGTCAATCACTGTATCCAGATTAGTGATGCAGCCTTCTACAAAACGAATCTTATCCTTAAAATCTGCAATGTTTTCCAGTTTTCCTGTGGAAAGGTTATCCAAAACCACCACATCATGTCCCCGTTTAACCAATTCACGGGACAAATGTGACCCGATAAACCCTGCTCCACCAGTTACCAGATATTTAGCCATGGGCTTCCTGCCTCCTAAAAAATGATACTCCGAGACGGTAGCTGACCATCCCCCAGGTAATTCTATCGGTTTCAAAACCATAAAGTTAATACAGGATAAATGAGATTAATCGAAAAACAACCAATCAATCTTCCGAACGGGCCATTTCCAAGTTGAGCAATGCCATATCCCTCCGCACATCGCGCAAATCCAGAATTTTGTGAATGATCCTGCGCAACACGGAGAGTACAAAAAGCAAAAGCATAGCCAAGGCAATCCAGCGGTAAGCCGGATTCAAATCGGCTCCATGACGGACAAAGAGAGAATTCAGAGCTTGGCCGAAACCCAAGAGCGTGATGAAAAAGGCACCCAGCAGAACCAAATGAACCAATCCACCGCTGAACTCCTCCTTGCAACGCATCAACTGGCGCAGGGGGAAATCAGTTCCCTCTCCGCTGCGAAAGCGAGAATCGAACAGAGTGGATTTCCTACGGGATCTCTTCGAAATCAGCATCGTCGATTTCCTGTTCAGTGATGTCACCCAGGGCCTGGGTATTGTTGTCCGCCCTCTTTTGCTTTTCAGCAGAGCCAAAAGAATGTGACTGGCGTGACTGGGTTCGCTGCGACTTGGCAGGTTTACGAAAAAGCCTGCGAATAAACAGACCAACAAAGAAGAGTAAAAGAAGTCTTAAAATATTCATAATGTCACATCGAAGGGAAGATGGTACGCCCGACGGGATTCGAACCCATGACCTTCTGCTCCGGAGGCAGACACTCTATCCAGCTGAGCTACGGGCGCACGATTTGTGGCGGAAGTATGGCTCATTAACCTGTTGGGGTCAAATTCCTTTTCAAATTGGTTCATACCAGGGAGACGATCAAGCACTGGCTGCTCCTTCGGCCAACAATTGCCGTGCGTAAGCCACCTGGGCATCTCTGTTTTCTCCAGTTCCCGAATCTCCACCCAGCAAACGAGCCAATTCATCCACTCGACGAGTGCCTTTCAACGGTTCCACAGATACCGTGGTGCGTCCCTGGCTGACGGCCTTGTGCACTCGCAGATGGCTTTCCCCCAGAGCCGCCACAGTGGGCAGATGGGTGATGCAAAGAACTTGTCCCCGGCGGGATAAGCGGTGTAGCAAACGGGCGACAGGAACTGCATTGTCCATACCTAAGCCGGCATCAATTTCATCAAAAAGCTGCAAAGGAGAAAGCCCTTGCTCAGATTCCAATACGGAGAGTCCCAGGAAAATACGACTCTTCTCTCCTCCTGATGCCACCTCCGCCACGGAATTCCAGGCTTCACCACGGTTGGTACGGGCCACCAACACAATCCGATCAGCACCTCTTTCGGTGACTCTGCATTTTTGCCCATCCAGGACAATGTCCCCGTCATCACTGGTGTCGGGTTCCAGGCGGAACTCGAGCCCCAACTCAGGTAAAGCCAAGGGGCGGATCAATTCTTCTGCCTTTTGTGCTAAAGCCGGAGCCCCACTGCGCCGCTGTTTCCGCAAAGATTCGGCTGCCAAAGACATCTGTTGGCGAACGGTTTCTAGTTCATTTCGCAAATCTTCAATGTCCGAAACGGCGTTGCGCTGGCGGCTGATACGTTGGTGAAGAGTTTCCTGCAGGTCCAGTAGGCCCTCTACCCCTCGGCTGAATTTGCGTTGCAACTGGCTGTAGAGATGTTGTCGAGATTCCAGTTGGTCCAGCTCTTTGGGCTCAATATTCACAGTATCTGAAAACCGTTGTAGGTCCATGCCGGCTTCTGTGACCAGATTTTCAGCATCCCGGATCAAATTTAAAATATTCTCCAGCCGCTCGCTGCCATCAGCCAGAGGTTCCAGAGATTTCAGGGTGCGGGCCAAAAGCAGTCGGGCGTTGCCGTCTCCATCACAAAGGTCTAAAAGGCCGGAAGCGGTTCCTTCCTGCAGACTGCGCAGGTTGCGGCCAAAGGACAATTGATCCCTAAGGGAAGCATCTTCTTCAAGGGAAAGGCCGGCATCATGCAACTCACGCCATTGGAATTCCCACATCTCCAATTGCTGGTCAGCAAAAAGCTGCTCTGCAGATCGGTCAGAAATATCTTTTTGTATTTCCTTAAAACGGGTCACCAAGACCGACATGTGCTCCAGATCAGCAGCCAGCGGCAAGGCTCGATCAAGGAAAAGCCCAGCAAAGGAGGCCCGTGCCAAAATTCGTTGCTGGTCCTGACTCTGGATGGAAAGCAATCGGGGTCCAAGGCGTTCAAAAATGGAAAGAGAGGAAATTAAACCGTTGATAAGAACCCGGCCCCGGCCCTCACGCTTCAATTCGCGGCGCATGACCAGCAAACCATCGCTGCCAATACGCAACCCGGCATCGGCAAAGGCCGCCAGGTCCCGGGGTCTATCTGCTAAATCGAAGACACCCTCGACAATGGCCAGATCTTCACCTTCGCGGATCAGGCGTCGGTCGCCCTTGCCACCGGCCAATAAATTTAAAGCTCCGGCAATCAAACTTTTTCCAGCGCCGGTTTCTCCTGTCAGCATGGTCAAACCAAAATCAAACTCGATGACCAGATCATCAACCAAGGCCAGGTTGGCCACTCTCAGTTGGCGAAGCATCAGGAACTCGCCCGGCCGCGTCGGGAAGGCCCACCCCATTGCAATTTGTGGCGCATGACCCGATAAAATGTGCTGTGAGCAAATTTTACCAAATTCACTTCATGGTCAGCTTCGCGAAATTTCAGGCGGTCACCGTTTTCCAGGACATGGGTATGCTGGCCATCGGCAGTGAGCACGGCGCCTTCACCTGTTTCATGAAGTAAAAGCTCTACTGTAGTGTCATGAGAAACGATAAGAGGTCGCATGCCTAAGCTGTGCGGGCAAATTGGGGACACCAAAAGGCAGGGTACGGCGGAGTGGCAAATGGGGCCTCCGGCGCTCAAATTATAAGCCGTGCTACCAGTGGGGGTGCTGAAAATGACTCCATCGCCCAGGAATGGACCCAAGGAATCGCCATCCATGATCAATTCCATATCCAGGGCTCGAGGCAAAGGCCCCATATTTACCACCAGATCGTTCAGGGCATTGGTTGTGGCAAAGAGTTTCCCGTCCCGCATCACATTGCAGTAAACCCGGGAGCGAGTATCCAAGTGGTAGTCGCCGGCGATGAGGGCCAAAACAGCTTGCTTCAATTCTCCCAAAGGTACATCGGTTAAATACCCGAGAGAGCCCAGATTAATACCCAACAGAGGAACCCCTGTTTGCCCTAAGACCCTGGCTGCTCTCAGCATGGTACCATCGCCCCCAAAAGCGATAACAACATCCACGGCCTTGACCAGTTCTTCATTGGAGAGCACAGGGATGCTTTTCCCCAAGGCTCCCTCCAAATCAGCCGAAGCGGTTATGGATACCCCACGCTCACCACAAATTTCGGCAATCAACTCCACCGCGGGTGGAAGTTCACTTTTCATGGGATTGCCAAAGATCCCCATACGGCGGACTTTCAGGCTGGATTCGTTCATGAGGCACTCTGGGTTCGGGTTTGATCATTTCCCAGGGAAAAGAATTTTTCAATCTGCCTGGATATTCCCTCCCCACATAAGCCCATATCCTCTAAGAGCTGGTTCCGGGAAGCGTGCTCCTGGAATTGATCGGGGATGCCAATGTTCAAAACCCGTGGTCCGGGCACTTCCCCATGGGCAGCTGCCCATTCCAGCACCGCTGTGCCAAACCCACCAGCCAGGGCATTTTCCTCCACTGTGATCACTTTCCCGTATTGAGCCCAAACTTCAGTCAATAAATCCTGATCCAGAGGTTTGATGAAACGCATGTCCACAACCTCTGCCGTGATACCTTTTTGGGCCAAAATCGTTCTGGCTTCAAGAGCAGGATAAACCATGGACCCCACAGCCAGGATGGCCACATCTTGACCTTTGGCCAGGGTTTCAGCTTTTCCTATTGGCAGGGCAATGGGTTCTCCCTCCAAAGCCACACCGGGGCCAGCACCGCGGGGGTACCGCAGGGAACTGGGGCCATCAGTGCGCTTCAGAGCAGTGGCCAGCATATGTCTCAGTTGGTCTTCATCCCTTGGAGCCATCACCATCATATTGGGCACCATGCGCATAAAGGTGAAATCGAAGACCCCATGATGAGTGGGCCCGTCTTCTCCCACCACGCCGCCACGATCAATGGCAAAAACCACAGGCAATTTTTGAATGGCCACATCGTGGATCACCATATCAACTGCGCGCTGCAGGAATGTAGAATAAAGAGCCACCACAGGGCGCTGGCCTGCACTGGCCAAAGCGGCAGAGAAGGTGATAGCGTGCCCCTCAGCAATGCCTACGTCGTGAAAACGATCGGGGAAACTTTCCTTGAGAGAGCTCAGGCCTGTCCCTGAGGGCATGGCGGCGGTGATGGCATGAATTCTCGTATCATCCGTAGCCATTTGGTGCAGGGTTTCGCCAAAAACACTGGTGTAGGTGGGCTTAGCGGCAGTGACAACCTTTACGCCTTCAGCTTTATCAAATTTCCCCACACCGTGATACCGGGCACCATCCTCTTCGGCAAAACGATAGCCTTTGCCCTTGGTGGTAATGAGGTGGATGAGAATAGGTCCCTTAAGTTGCTTAACTGCTTCCAAAGTACTCATAACCATTGGCAGGTCATGGCCGTCCAAGGGCCCAAAATAGGTAAATCCCAACTCTTCAAAAAGGATATTGGGAACAACCAGTTGTTTCATGCTCTCTTTGATTCGACCGGCCAGAATCTGGGCTTTGCTACCATGAGGCACTTTTCCCAGCAGATCCCAGATATCGGCTTCCAGGCGGTTGTAATGCTTCCCGGCGGTGATTCGGGTCAAATATTTGGAGATGGCGCCCACGTTGGGGGAAATGCTCATTTTATTGTCGTTCAAAACGACAATCATATCGGTATTCAATTGCCCGGCGTTGTTCATTCCTTCAAAAGCAAGGCCACCGGTGAGGGCCCCATCACCAATGACGGCGATGACTGAATGGTCTTCCTTACGGGCATCGCGAGCGGCGGCAAACCCCACAGCGGCGCTGATGGAAGTGCTGGCATGCCCCACCCCAAACATGTCATGGGGGCTTTCGCATTGCTTGGGGAACCCTGAAATTCCGGACTGGGTTCTGAGTGTGTGGAAATCGTCCTGCCGACCGGTGAGCAGTTTATGCCCATAGGCCTGATGTCCCACATCCCAAATGATTTTATCTCGGGGAGATTCGAAAACTTTATGCAAAGCCACAGTGAGTTCCACCACACCCAGGCTGGCACCCAGGTGCCCTCCTGTGTGGGAGACTGTGGAAATGATCATTTCACGCAATTCAGCACAAACCTGCTCCAGTTCTTGAGAACTGAGATTTTGCAGATCTTCCGGGCCTTGAATGCCGGGTAAAAGGGAATCCATTCGTCATCCTTTCCCAGAACTCCGTAGGGAAGCCATGGGATTTTTTGGGTCAGAGCACCCAGGAAACATCAACACCGATCCACCTTAACCTGAGGGTAGACCAAAAGCCAGAGCGAAGAGAGAGCCGAACAACACCCCGGCAACAACATGTGCCGGATGATGTGTTCTGGGGTCAAGATAATCAGCTACGCGCAAATGAAAAGGGCCGGCGTCCTCAAGACTTTCAACCAAACGAAAAACCACTTGGCGCTGGCGGCTGGCTGCCATCCGCAATTTGATGGTATCATGCACCGCAATAACAGCAAAAACCAAGGCAAACCCCGCCTGGGCCGAATGCCATCCCTGGCGCAAAGACACCAGGACCAGCAAACACGAAAGAACCGATGCCGAAAAACTGGGAACACCGTAGTTCTGTCCCAAGACTCCCAGGGCCAATCGTCGTTCGGTCAGAGAATAGACTAACAATTTAGCCAACTGGGTTCCCATGCCGCAACCGGCGATGACCAACCAGGCTGGCCAGTTTTGAGCCCCGGTGCCCATCTTAGTGGTCCCGGTTCCACATCAGAGAAGCCATAGCCAACAATCTTTCTGAATCCGGACCGGAAGGCAAGATGTCTGAAAGTTCTTTGATTCCTTTACGTCCGTATCGCGAGGTACGGGCCCGGGCTTTTTCGAGTCCCTCAACTTTGACCCAAGTGGCCTTGTCGGCAGCCTCATCTTTGCCCACGGTTTTACCCATTTGCTGGCTGGTGGCTGTCACATCCAAAACATCATCAGCACCTTGGAAGGCCAATCCCAGATTCAGGCCCGCCTGATAGACTTTCCGGCAGGACTCTTCAGGGGCCCGGGCCAATTGAGCCCCGGCTTCCAGAGATGCGGCCAGAAGGGCCGCTGTTTTTCCCAGGTGGATGCGCCGGATCAAACGGGCATCAACATCCTGACCTTCGGAATCCAAATCTTCCTGTTGGCCACCCACCATTCCTGAAGGCCCCACAGCCTGTCCTAATACTTGTACTATAACAGCCGAGGCCGAGGCCGAACTTCGTGCCAGCACCGTAAAAGCCAGAGCCTGCAGGGCATCTCCGGCCAGGATGGCGGTAGCCTCGTCAAAGGCCACATGGCAAGTGGGCTGCCCCCGCCGCAGGACATCATCATCCATGGCGGGTAAATCGTCGTGAATCAGGGAATAAGTGTGTAACATTTCCACAGCGCAGGCTGCTTCCAGGGCGGCACTACGGTCAACAGCAGGCTTTCGCCGTCCACCGCAAAAGGCATCGTAAGCCCAAAGCATCAGAATGGGCCGCAGCCTTTTTCCTCCACTGAGCAAACTGTGCTTCATGGCATCTTTCAGGCGAAGTGGGATTCCCTTTTCACGCCGGAGAACTCCGGCCAGGGCTTTTTCCACAACCTTCTGCTCCCGCGCCAAGGCAGGTAGCAAATCCTGATTATCCATCCAAACCCTCCAGATGGCACATGGCTTCCCAGGTGTTCTCCAGAAGCATGGCAATGGTCATGGGTCCAACGCCCCCCGGTACCGGAGTCATGGCTGCCACCCTACCCTTTAAGGCGTCAAAATCGACGTCGCCCACCAAACGGGTTCCTCGCGGACGGTCAGGAGCATCAATACGATTGATGCCCACATCCACAACAATGGTACCTTCGCCAATTTCTGCGCAGCCCAAGGCTCGGGGCACAC
>JADGDU010000028.1 GCA_016744705.1 Candidatus Krumholzibacteriia bacterium | reverse complement strand
TCGCCATACCAAGAGGATCGCCAACGGTGCAGCGCTGGGCTGCTGCCATACGCAGATCTTCGATGCGGCCGTCGATATCAATTTCGATGGTTTCTTTATATACCGCATCAGTCCTCTTCTTCAGCGGTGGCAATGTCGAACCGAGCGAACCGGCCTTCCGTGAATGCTTTCAGTCCTTCAGCTGTTTCTCGGGAAGCCCAGCATTGTTGTTGCCCTTCCCAGTCGAATGAGAGCATGGTCGTGGCATCCATGGTGGACGCTTGCTGGACACCCAGTTTGGTCAATTGCAGTACGGGTTGTGGCAGTCCGCGCATGCGGGCGATGAGGATATCCAATTCCTCATCCCAGCGTTCGGGATCAATCAGGCGATCGATAAGGCCCAGGTTTTGGGCTTCGGCGGCGGTCATGGAACGGCCGCTCCAGAGGAATTCCAGGGTTCGGCTGGCACCGATCAAACGGGGGAGGTTGTGGGTCAAGCCCCAACCAGGCAGCAGGCCAGCGGCCAGGTCCGGGCTGGTAAAGATGGCCTCGGTGGTGGCCAGGCGGATATCTGCGGCCAGGAAAAAACCAAAACCCATGTTCCGGATGTCACCTCTGGTGGCCGCAATCACTGGTTTGGAAGATTCAGAAATGATGGTCACGATGCGGCGGGCGATTTCTTCGTTGGCGCTGAGCAGTTCGAAGCCTTCGTCATGTCCAAAATTTTCGGACAGGGCATCCAGGTTGTGATGGAAGTCAAAGCTGTGGTCGCCATCGACAATGAGGATCAGGCGGGCTGCGCCATCTTCCTGCAGCCTGAGCATCAAGTCAGTGAATTCATCACATAAGTGACCCATGTCAGGAGACCCGGGCCCAATGAGGTTGATGCGAGCGCAACCTTCCGCTATTTCCACATCAAAATTCAAGTATTCCATGACAGCTCCGGGGGACGGAAGGAGATTGTTCTAAAGACATCGGATGCCTGCGAATTTATGGGCTCCAAAATATGCCATTTTGTGGTGGAGGCAAACTCAGCGTGACTTTACAGGTGGCATTCCAGAGGTTATTCTGCCCCGGTGAAAGATCATTCAAAGGGCACGAAAGGAACTGCATTGGAAATATTCATCACCGGGGGCACAGGGTTTGTGGGGCGCTATCTGATCGATAGATTGCTGGAACGTGGGGATAAAGTTGTTTGCCTGAGCCGGAATAAGGAGCATGCCCAATCAGTTTTGCCTGCTGCGGTGGAAGTCATTGAAGCCAATCCGGTGATTCCGGGTGACTGGCAAAGCCGGCCCAGCCAGTGTGATGCCGTGGTTAATCTGGCGGGAGAGCCTGTTTTTGATGGATTTTGGACCAAAGGGCAGAAAAGGAAGATCCGGCGCAGCCGTCTCTCATCCACTTTCAATATTATTGAAAGCCTGGAAGGATGCAATCATCCCCTGACGTTGATCAATGCATCGGCGGTGGGATATTATGGTGAAGGTGGCCCCTCAGCCCTACCGGAAACCAGCCAGCCTGGAGACGGATTCCTGGCTCGTCTGGCCTGTGAGTGGGAGCATACAGCCATGCAGGGCGAGAGTGAAAACGTCCGGGTGGTGATGGTCCGAATCGGAATTGTGCTTTCCGGGGAGGGAGGCGCTCTGCCCAGGATGATCAAACCCTTCCATATGGGATTCGGCGGTATGCTGGGACATGGGCGGCAATACTTTCCCTGGATCCACATTCACGACCTGGTGGAGTCTATCTTCTTTGCTCTGGAAAACCCGGACCTGAAAGGGCCCGTCAATGCTTCGGTTCCCACGCCTCCAACCCAGAAAGAATTCACCCAGCAGTTGGCCCAAAAGCTGGAAAAGGCTGCTTGGTTCCACGTGCCGGGATTTGCCTTGAAGATGATACTGGGTGAACGGGCCGATGCTCTGTTGCAAAGCCAGAGAGTTGTTCCTAATGTTTTAAAAGCCAACGGCTTTCGCTTTAAGTATGAAGAGTTGGATGAGGCCTTGGCTGATCTGCTCTAGATCAGCCAACCACAAAGGCATCAGCCTGAATTCCACCCTTTTCGAAGCGGTCCAGAGAGAGGCTTGAGATGATATCATCAGGTTGGCCCGTGGTGATATAGCGGGCCATGCGCACGCCGGTTACGGGACCCAGCATAAAGCCATGGCCGCTGAATCCGCAGATATGAAAATAGCCTTCGAGGCCGGGTACTCCGCCGAGGATGGGGCGGTGGTCCGGAGTCACATCGTACATCCCGGCCCACTGGCGCATCATGCGCACCTTGGATGCACGGGGGTAATATTCGGTGAGAGCTTTGGCAAAGCGTACGGCGAAGCGGAGCTGGCTGGTATTGTCAAAATCGGCCGGGTCTTCCCACTGGGGTTCAGCTGGGTCACCAATGCCACCCACAATTTCTCCCCGCAAACTCTGGCTGAAATAAATCCCGTTGGTGATGGAGATGACCATGGGGTCGAGGAATGGTTTTAACGATTCCGACACCATGATTTCGTGCCGTTCCTGACGGTTGGGCAAGGTGACGCCCACTTTGGCGGCCATGGTGCGGGCCCAGGGGCCGGCGCAGTTGATCACCAGAGGTGTGGAAATGCGTCCCCGGTCTGTGACCACTCCTTTGATGCGTCCACCATCATTTTCAATTTCGGTGACGGTGGTGCGGATGAAAACCTTTACGCCCAGTTTATGGCAGGCTTTGGCGTATCCCCAGACCACGGCAAAGGGATAGGCTGTGCCGTCTTTAGGGCAATAAGTGGCACCCTTAAGTTTTGAAATATTCAGGTCTGGAACAATTTTGAGGCACTCTTCAGGTTGCAGAAATTCTGTGGGAACATCGCAAGTATTCTGCAACTCGGCGGCCTGGCGCAGGGCGGGCAGGTCGGATTCATTCTCGGTGATCATCAGATAACCACCCTGGCGGAAGAACACCTGATAGCCCAGATCAGCGCTCATTTCCTCGTACATGGCCACGCTTTCCTGGGCCAGGCGGATGTTCTCTTTGGTGGTCCATTGTTGGCGGATGCCACCACCACAACGTCCGGTGGAACCACTACCGATATAGTTCTTTTCCAGAACCACAATGTTCTTCAAGCCCAGTTTGCCCAATTCCCGGGCTGTGGTCAGGCCGTTGATGCCACCACCGATGATCACGGCGTCGGCGCTGGCGGGCACCTGGCCCTGAGACAATGGAATCATGATTCATCCTTTCCTGAAGCGGCAGGTTCCGGAATCTCAAGGCTGGCTAATTCTGCAAAGGTCATGGGTTCAGCAGGAGGGCGCACGTTGGTCAGTTTGATTTCCTGGGGATCGATACCGCGCAGCTTGGCCAATTCAAAAACCGACTCACTGAGGCAGCCTTTGCCCTGGCAGAAACCCGTGCCCACACCGGTGTAGCGCTTTAAGCTTTCCATCTCGGTGAATCCTTCGCCGTAGGCAGCCTGAAAATCGCCTAGGGTGACATCTTCGCATTGGCAGAGAAAAACCTTGGCTTGGCTCATGATGATGTCGCCTTCTTGTTGTCCAGCACCTGCTGCGCTGGAAGGGCTCCTGTGGCTTCCCCACAGACGAGTAGGGATGAGCCCGATTTCAGGTTAGTTTCAAAGCGTGGGGCCTGGACTCCTCGGGGAGCATAGCCGCCACACTGGGGCTGGGCCGTCAGCTCCAGTCCCAACTGATAAGGGATGTCGTAAGCTGGTTTGCCTCGGCCACAAATTACCGCAAACTGGGCTTCGATTTTGAGGTGACTGTGGGCGGGGCCAGGAGTGGTGGCGCCGGGGGCGAAGGTGGCCTCCAGAGCGTTTTCACCACGGCTGCTGATGTTGCTCAGTTGCAGGCCTGTAGTCAATTGCCAGCCTCTGTCCACGGCAGCGGATACTTCGGATTGGTATCCGGTTTCGGTCATGACCAGGCTGACTGTGGCGCCGCGGCTCTCCAGCAGGGCAGCGGTGAGCCAAAAATCGAGACCGCCGCCGATGACAAGCACTCGTTGGCCTTGAACATTCAGCCCGTCTCTTTGGAGGAGGCGGTAAGCCGCTCGAGGGCCAATAACACCTGGGGTGTCATTGCCGGGAAAGAGACCCAGGGAATCCAGAGCGCCAGCGGCCCAGGTCATACAGTCAAAAGAGGCCGTCTCCAGTTTGAACTCATCCCGCATAACCACACAGGACGGTTGGTATCCGGCGATGGCGCGAACGCCGCCCCGGAAGTTGATATCAGGCCGGTCGGCCAGTTCCTCTTTGAGTTGGGTGAGACGCTTGTGGGCAGCCACCAGAATTTCAAAGCGATCAAAGTTTGTTCCTGGGGTGCTGTGCAGGGCTTCCAGAGCGGCAGCACGTTGCCCGCCGGGCTCCTGATTGTCGTCTATGATAGTGACGGGGCCATCAGCCTGGAGGGCTTCCATCAGGCCGCTGGGGCCTGCGCCAATGATCAGGTGTCCCACATTTCCCAATTCGGAAGAGGGCAGAACTTCGACCTCTTCACCCGCCGGCAGGGCTGCCACCGCGTGAGAAGCATTAGGCAGCCTTCCGACCCCGGTTAGGGGACGAATTTGGTCCAGAAAGAACCGGCTCAATACCGCAGGTTTGGTGAACCATTTATAGTAGAATCCCACGGGAAAAAGACTGCCCCCGATGGAGAGCATTTTTTGCATGGGGGGGCCATAAAATGCTCCGGCATCCTGGATTTCCACCACCATTCCCTCGCGCACAGGCGTTTCGCAGGTGCGCACATTTGGCTCGCCATCCACGCGCATAAGGCAGGATGTGCAGTGTCCGCGGGCGCAGGACATCCCTCTGGGCTTGCCATATTTGGGGCTGCGGGATATGTGGCGGATGCCTTTTTCCCACAGAGCAACACCGACACTGGTGTCAGTGCGACAGACAATGGATTTGCCTGCGAAATTGATCTTCACGTTTTCCTTACTCACCAAAGCATCCTTTGATCGGGGATGAGGTCTGGGCTGTTTGAAAAGTAGATCCCCAATCAGGGCCGGGCAAGAAAGCTTTAGTATCATTCTCTGCTTTTTCCATGCCCCTTGAATGCCTATATTTCATCCATCATCCCGGTGGTCCCCGAAGCCTGCGCGTCTCGGACCGATTACCAGTGCTTTGTATCTACCTTCCGTGAGGTTGGGTCATGTCCGACATCAAATTCGCACAGGTTCGCAAATTCGCCCAAGAGCAGGGCGTTCAATTCATCGATCTCAAAATGCTTGACCTTACAGGAAGGCTGCATCACATCAGCTTTCCCATGGACAGGCTCACTGAAGATGTCTGTAAAAATGGTATTGGCTTTGATGGATCCAGCTACGGATTCCTGAAAGTAGAAAATAGCGACATGGTTCTGGTCCCGGACCTGAACACGGCGAATATGGATCCTTTCCGCAAACGCCCCACTCTGACCATGTTTGCCACAGCCTGCCTGACCGATGAAAACCGCACTCCATTCAGTCAGGACGGCCGGGTGGTTGGTCGCAAAGCGGAGCAGGCCATGAAGGATGCCGGCATTGCCGACCTGAGCCAATGGGGCCCGGAATACGAATTCCACATTTTTGAAGATGCCGAGTTCCTGTCAGAAGCCAACGACAGCGCTTATAGCGTGCGCAGCGGAGAGAGCTTTTATCAGAATGCCTACCACGCCTGCAACCCTTTCGACCGGTACGATGATTTCCGGGATGAGGTTTGCAGTGTCATGGCCGACTTCGGTATTCCCGTGCGGTACCACCACCACGAAGTGGGGGCCCAGGGCCAGCAGGAAATTGAAGGTTGGTTCGCTGACCTGTGCACCACCGGTGACCATGCCGTGCTGACCAAATACATTCTTTTCAACAAGGCAAAAGAGCACGGACTTAAGGTCACGTTCATGCCCAAACCCATGATCGATAATGCGGGTAGTGGCTGGCATCTGCATCAGTTCCTGATGAAAGATGGAAAGAATATTTTCAATGACGAAAAGGGTTTCGCAAGCCTTTCTGAAACGGCCATGTTTTACGTGGGCGGCTTGCTCAAGCATTCTGATGCCCTGTGCGCCCTGACCAATCCCAGTACCAACAGTTTCAAACGCCTGGTGCCAGGTTTTGAGGCGCCCACTGTGCGCACCTTCGGTTGCAGTAACCGTGGCGCAGCCATCCGTATCCCCAGTTATGTGACTGATCCTCAGCTGCGGCGTGTGGAGTATCGTCCTCCCGATTTGACTGCCAACCCTTATCTGTGCACGGCTGCCATTTTGATGGCGGGCCTGGACGGTATCATCAACCGCATTGATCCGGTTGAAGCAGGGTATGCTCCAGCTGAAGCTCCTGGTTCCACACCTAAGCAGCCCGATTTCCTGCCACGCAGTTTGGCCGATTCTCTGGATGCCCTGGAAAAGGATCACGAGTTCCTGATGCGTGGGGATGTCTTCCCTGAGAGCTTGATTCGCCGGTGGTTGGAAATTAAAAATGACGAGATTAACGCCATCAACCAACGGCCGCATCCTCATGAGTTCACCATGTACTTTGACTTCTAGGAGATGTGCTCATGGTGGAGTTATCAGTACAAAGTGGCGGACTGACTGATTTTCTGGATGTGACCGATCTGGTGGCCCAGGCCGTCAGCGACCTGGGCCTGAAAGATGGGGTGGTGACGGTGTTCAATCCTCACACCACTGCAGCGGTGACCATCAATGAAGGGGCCGACCCTGATGTGGTGCGGGATATGAATGTGGCTTTGGATAAGCTCATTCCCTGGACCGATGGTTATCTGCACGCTGAAGGCAATTCAGCGGCCCACATCAAGGCCAGTTTGTACGGCTCCTCAGTGCAGGTCATTGTACAGGATGGTCAGCTCAGGTTGGGCACTTGGCAGAAGATCTGGTTCTGCGATTTTGATGGTCCCCGCCGGCGCAATGTTTGGGTCAGCGGAGGATAAATACATGCGCAAACGGGCCCGGATATGTCATAGCTGCCTGATGCCTCAGGCGTTCTGTGTTTGCCGGGTGATGCCGAAGGAATGTGTAGAAACCCGGGTGACGGTTGTTGTTCATTTCAGCGACGTCACCCGGACAACCAACACTGGCAAATTGATTCCCACGGTTTTGGAAAACAGTGAAGTTTTGGTGCGGGGCCAAAAGGATTCTCCCCTGGATATCACTCGGGCGTTGAGCCCTCATCATCACAATGTTGTGCTCTACCCTTCGCCCCAAAGTCAGCCTCTCAATGCGGAATACCTCAACTCAGTCCAGCAACCTCTGAACCTGATTGTTCCCGACGGGAATTGGAATCAGGCAGGCAAAATGGAGAGACGGGAAAAGCAGCTGGCCCATGTGCCGAGGGTGCATTTGTTGGTGGATCAACCCTCACGTTACCGCCTGCGAAAAGCGGCCCATGAAAATTGGATATCCACCTTCGAAGCCATCGCCAGAGCTCTGGGCCTTGCCGAAGGCTCCGACTTGCAGAAAAAAATGGAATACTTTTTTGATGTATTTGTGGAACGTAATCTGTATCTGAAAGGCCGGATCCCCCGAGAAGAGGTCACCGGCGGCCTTACACAGGAAATGATTGACCAATTCCATACTGAAAATAATGACCACACCTATATCCACAGGGCCCAGCCAGATCCAAAAAAATGAATGCCGGCCCGGGCTATTTCGCCATGGTGATTTTAGTGGTGCGCACTTTCCCGTCAGCTCTGACGTGGGCAATGTAGGTTCCTGATGGAACCGGCAGGCCCAAACGATTCATGCCATTCCACTTGATCTGTTGCTCACCCGAAGCCTGAACATCATCCACCAAAACGGCGACCTCACGACCACGCAGGTCGATGATGGCTACTCGCACATGGCCTTCCCGGGGCAGGGAGTAGCTTAAGGTTGTGCTGGGGTTGAAAGGGTTGGGATATCCGGGGTGCATGACCAGACCACTGGAAGGGGCTGCTGGCACTCCGGAGGGCAGCGTGAAATATGCGGAAACGGTGGTATTGCTCTGTGCGGCAATATCCACATCCACGTACCACAAACTGGTATCGCCGGAGTTGTCGATCTGAACCAGAGTGCCACCGTCAATACTCGGGGTGGCTGCACCATTTTCCATTTTTGGCATGTTGAAAATGATCCGACCGTGCTGGAAGTTTTCGGCAAAACTATTGGTGATGGTGGCCGTCACGCTATCTGCTGCTCCATAATTGGACGGAGCATAAGCTGCCCGCAGGTTTTGTCCGGCGGAACCGGCGCTCAGGGTGGGGCGGGGATCCAGCACTCCGTCGTGCACCCGGATCAAACGGTAGGATCGTTCGCCATCGCATACCTGGTTTGTGGCCAGGTTAAATGGTGGGCCAGAGAGGCTGCCTTCATCCCGGTGAATGTGCCCCCACAGAGCCATGTCTACAGCCAAAGAGTTGAGGTTGAGTTGGCTGGAAAAATCATAATGATAGAACAGGACCTGGGCGAGGCTGCTGGAGGCGGTGGCCAGGTCGTTGTTTAGCCAACTCATCTGGGCTGCGGTGAAACTGTCGGCCCCATAGATTTCGGAGCGCCACATGTCGTAGTTGTCGTAGGCTTCCAGAGCCGTGAAGTGCACACCGGCATAATCGAAACTGTAATTTTGGGTATGCAGGGGGGCTCCCGCCGGAGGATCATTCAAAATATTCCAACCATAAAAACGCCACCAATCCCGGCGGGCGGTTCCGGCCGAAGGTGGGGTGTCGTTCCAGCCTCCGATGTCGTGGTTACCAGCAATGAGGTAAACCGGCACGGAAAATTCTCCCAATATTTGCTGGCTGCGAGAGTAGTACCGGCGCTGTTCAAAATCTTCCAGCTCACCTTCGTTGATCAGGTCTCCGGTATGCAGCACAAAGGCTGGGTTGATCAGGGAGGCATCCTGAACGATGGCGCGCAGATCCATCACTTCACTGGTGTCGGTGAGGGAGGCACTGTTTTCGTAAAAGAAGTGGGTGGGCAGGTGGGTGTCGGTGATGTGCAGGAAATAAAAGTCCTCATGTTCGGATGCGATAACTTGCACAGCATTGTGGGCTGTATCATCGAGGCCGCCGTTGGCCGTCACCCGCAGGTTGTAGAGCTCATACAGATCAACATCAGGAACCTGGACATCCAGATCCCACCAGGTGGTGGAGGCATTGTAGGTGGCCGAATTAACGGCCAGGAAGACTTCTGTCAGGCCGTGTTGCAAGGTGGCGTTCCAGCCAGTGGTGGCCGGATCTGCCTGGCAGTTGATCATAAAGGAGGCGCCGTTTTGAACGATGGCCGGAATGTTCAGCAGAGGTTTCTGGATGACGGTCAGTGTATCACCCAAGGCGTAGCTGCCCGTGTTGCCGCCTTCGCCCATAAGGAAGGTGAAGGATGTGGTGGCGCCCAGATTGACGGTGTACCACTGCTCTACAGAATCAAACCCGGAAGCGCCGGCCACCAGTCGCCAGTTGCCGGGAGCCAGGCTCACTTGGCCCAGTCCGTTGGCATCGGTGATCATTTGGGTGTAGATGGTGCCCCCAGCGTCGTAAACATCCACGGTGGCTCCAGCCATGGGGGCGGCATTGTCATTTCGGGTGACAGATCCACTACAAGTTCCTACGGGCAATTGGGCCTTGTCATGAGCGTGCGTGGTCACTGGGCCCAGTCCGGAGCCACTCACCTGAAAATACCGGGTGAAGTCGGCCTGGCCACCAGGGCTGATGGTGACGGTTTTAATGTTGGTATCGGACCAGCCATTGCCGTTGGGGCCCCACATGGTCTCGCCATCTCCATAATAACCATAGGCCAGAGACCCAGCAGTGCCAGCCAGCCAGGGTTCGTAAGTGGTGCCGCTGATATTGAAGCCGTATCCGGGAGCAAAGGTTTCGCAGCCATCCCACTGGAAGGCATCGCCCAATTCATAGTTGTTGAGGGTGCTGCCACTGCCATTGGTCAGCGTGGAGGTGATGGTGACTTCGGAAGCACCTTCTTCCAGAATATAATCAGTTATGATGGTGATGGAGGCGTTATCCGAGTCGACACCCTGGGCCCGCACCCGAGCCGGGCTGCTTCCTGAACCGTCATTGACGATGCTCAAGGACGAGTAATTGGCCTGGCGAGGCCAGTCGTCGTCCAGGTAAACGTAGAGTTGTCCAAAAGTATCATAGAGGTCTGTTGTCAGGGCCGCATCCACCAGGCAGCCTCCGGTGTTGGCGTACCCGAAGGGGTGATTGATGGCGGTGATCACCAGAGAAATTTCATCATTGGCGAGCAGAACGTCGCCCACCTGTCCCTGGGCTCCGGGGCCACCCAGCAATTGGGTACCAGAGGTGATCCATTGGGCACTGCCACCAGCCAAGGCGGAGGATGTCATAAGGCAAAAGAGAAGGGCTGGCTTAAAATGGCGAAGCAAGGTCATGGTTCATCCTAAAAGGGAAAGGAGGGTGGATTGGGGGCCATCAATTCCTATTATACAGGAATCTTGTGCATTTCTCCAGTATAAATCATCAATAGATCGGATTAATGTGCATTTGGCTTTGTGATATTGGTTGGTGTAAATACCGTGGTTTTATTTTGGAAAAACCACCCGCCAATGGTACCTTTTTAAAGAGAATATCGTGATCATTCGCATCATGGTTCCCAAATTATTTCAGATTTGTGCAGGAGGAAAGAAATGCGCCAATTCGATCCGGAACAGGCAATGGTTGAGACTCGTAGGAGCTTCGGGGAACACGGTGGTGTGGTTCCCTCCATTGAACGGTCGTCTACATTTTCGGTGCTTGAGCCCGGCACCATGCCGGAAATTTTTGCTGGAGAAAAAACTCCCGACGCTGGCGGGTGCTTTCTTTACAGTCGCCACTTTAATCCCACGGTGAATGTTCTGGCTCGCTACCTTGCAGCTATGGAAGGCACCGAAGCGGGGATTTGCACCGCCACCGGTATGGGCGCCATCACGGTGGCCATGCTCCAGATCTGCAGAATGGGCTCGCACATGGTGGCCAGTAATACCATTTACGGCGGCACCCATGCATTCATCAAAGAAGTCCTGCCAGACATGGGCGTGGAGTCCACCTTTGTCGATCCCACAGACCTCTCGGCCATTGAAGCTGCCATCCGGCCCAATACCAAAATGATTTATGTGGAAGTCATGGGTAACCCCAAGCTGAACATTGCTGACATCCCTGCCTTGTCAAAAATTGCCAAAGCTCACGGCGTGAAGCTGATGGTGGATAATACATTCACCCCGGTGATGATTTCCGCCAAAGAGTTGGGCGCGGATGTGGTGATCTATTCTCTGACGAAATTTGTCAACGGCGCCAGCGATCTGATGGGTGGTGCGGTTCTGAGTACCAAAGAGTTCATTTTCGAACTCATGGATCTGCACACCGGTCGGGCTATGCTGCTGGGACCTTCCATGGATTCCCGGGTAGCCTTTGATGTGGCCCAGCGTCTGCCTCTGTTGCCTTTGCGCATGAGAGAACATTGCCGCCGCACCCAAATCATTGCTGAGGCCGTCGAGGAGATGGGCGTAGCCGTGTGTTACCCCGGGTTGAAGTCTCATCCCCAGCATGAATTGTTGGCTTCGATGGTGAACGAATCTTATGGGTTTGGCGGTTTGCTCACTGTGGATTGTGTCACCATTGAGAAAGCCAACCAACTGATGTCTGTTCTGCAGAATAAAGAAAAGTTCGGGGTCATTGCTGTCTCGCTGGGTTATTACGATACGCTGTTGTCCTGCTCGGGCTCTTCCACTTCTTCAGAAATATCTGCAGAAGAGCAGCACGAAATGGGATTATCTCCTGGGCTGGTGCGTATTTCCATTGGTCTGACGGGAAGTTTGGACAATAGAATTGAGCAGATTAAGCGGGCTCTTATTGAGGTGGGGTTGGCCAAATAAGGCGCTCCTTATAAAACGCAAAGGGCCGCAATTGCCATGGCAGTTGCGGCCCTTTTTTGTGCCTGTGAGGCTAGAAGGAAACTTGGCTACTGAGCAAAATTCGGTAGGCAGCATCCGGGTCTGTGGCAAAGCCATTTTCGTTGTCGCCCTGGTAATAGCTGCCCGGCAACAGGGCATCAAATTCTGCCGTGAAATTAACTCCGCTCACGGGAGCCCAGTCCAGCCACAGGTTCAGTTCTGTCCCATAATATTTGCCCGATCCGGCAGCCTTCTCGGCGTAGACCAGATTCTTTAATGGATCAGGCATTTGGGGGCGGTTTTTGTGAGAACCGAGGAAGGCCACAGTGGCATTCAATCGAGTGTCAGCGCCCACCCGGTAGAAGGTATTAATTTTTATGGCCATCAAGCCGCTGCCAGTGACGGAAGCATCGTCATGCCCGAAGACATTGAAAATGGGAGCCCCGTCAAAGAACATCCGGGTGAATCCCACATCCGGGGCCAGGCCCAGGAATCCACCGTAGGAATCGGACTCGCGGTTTCCGTCGTGACCGCTGGTGAAAAGCAGGGATGGGCCGATGCCGAACAGTCCGGTATCGTAAGTCACGCTGCCTTCCAGGAAAAATCCGGTGCCCGTGGTGAAGGCGGCCAGGGATGTGTCGCTCTGGGCAAAGGAGGCAAAATTGGCGATGGCATGGGCGTTGAGGAAGAAGGCTCCGTACACACCGTTGGTTTGGGCACCGAGCCAGAAGACGTCTGCCACTGCGCCGGTGGGTTGGCCGTCGGCTCCCCGCCCCATGATCCAACTGCCATTGGTCAATTGGGGAGCCTTGTTGTAGCTCAGAGGGTCCTGATAATAGTTCTCATTGGCCACGGCATCATCATTGATGTGCAAGTAAGATGCGTAGAAAATCGGTTGGAAACGGCCCACAGGGTGAGGGGTGAACCGCAGGGAGTGCCAAGTGTTTTTTACGGCCAGAGAACTGCGGGTATCAACGATGGCCGACCCGAGCCACAAGGATCCCAGGCTGGGAGGCAGCAAACCATTGAGGGAGATGCCTTCCATCATGGGTAAACCGACCACCACGCCGTCCATGGTGGAGAAATCCTGCCGGCCTAGTTTCAGATGGACGGGTCTGCCCAGACGGTCTCCCAGCTGGACGTTAGCCCAGTATTGCCTGAACCGTAATCTACCGGTATATCCGTCGCCAAATTGGATGGAGCCCACCGATGATTCCCGTCCCCAGGCGGAGTTGAGTTCCATTTGCAGGTGGCCGGTGAGCCGCTCGTTGCCGTGGAAGGTCAGGTGGGGACGCATGCGGGTTTCAAAAAACCAGGGATAGTCATGATCGGTGACCTGGGAATTAAAAAAACCGTTGCCATCATCAGCAGTGGTTTGGCCCTGGGCAAAGGGGGTCGTATCGTATCCCCAATTCATTTGCCGCATACCACTGTTAACCATATAGAAGCCAGGCTCAAGCCAGGTCTCACTGTTGTCGTGACCGGCCACAGCCACTGAAGCGGTGAGGAACAGAATACAGAGTCCATGAAGCAATCTCTTCATCGCAAAACCTCCCTGGCCCAGGCAGTCTCTTCAATGAATTGGTCGGCCCATCTTTGCACGGTACCGTCGGCCCGCAACTCATCCACCACTTCATTGAGAAAATCCACAAAAGTGGGGTCACCCATCCGGACGGCAATAGCCAATCGTTCCTCAGTGGTGGGTTCGATCAGGGTTTTGAACCTTTTGCGGTCGTCCTCAAAATAATTGGACATGAATTCGATGATGGGAGAGTCTGCGAGCAAGGCATTGATCTCACCTCGGAGCAGGGCCTGCCGAGCATCCAGAATACTATCGAAGGAATGATGTTCCAGATTCAGGCTGAAGCTTTTGGTCAGGGATTCACTGGAGGTATTACCCCAGGTACCGACAACTAAGCCGGGAATTTTTGCCAAATCAGCGTAGGTTTTAATGGAAACATCTCTGACCTCTCCTTCCACAATTTCGCGGGGGATGAACCGGCGATCCAGCAAGGCACCCTGGGTGATGTCCATGTAACTGTGGCTGAAGGAGACGCGCATGGAGCGCTCGATGGTGATGACAATGTTGGCAATAGCGAGGTCGACGGATCCTTCTTCAATCAATCCGAAAATTTCCTGGAATTCCGGATAGACGAATACAATGTCGGTGTTCAGGATTTCACCCAACCGGTGGGCCAATTCCACATCAATGCCTTGGGGGAGGCCATTCTCATCACGCAGACAAAAGGGTGGGGTATTGTTGGTCAGGGCTATGACCAGAGGCTCGTCGCTTTTGGCTTTGGCAAAATAGGGGGATTGGATGAACTGAGCTTCCGTCTTTCCAGGGACAGGGAGCAGAAGGAGAAACAGGAATAGGAGCAAAATTAGGTGAAATCTTCGAGTCATGAGTCCCTCCAGTGTGATGGACAAATTGATCATCACACTGGAGTTTAAACCTTAAAAGTAAATCGTCTAGCTTTATCAGTACATCATCCCCGCCACATAAACCCCGGCCCCCACAATCAGATTTGTATCAGGAACCCGGTAGATGTAAGTGATCTTTTTCGACGGGCTTGTCTTTCCAGGTTTGGGCCACATGTATTCTACCCAGCCATGCCCCACATTACGTCCCAGGTTCACAAAGTGAACAAAGAGGGCTTTATCCAGAGGGTCCGTTTCCAGGAGAACGTGCTTTTTCCTGGTCAACTCCGGCTTGATGGGATGGGCCAGCATTTTGCCTTCAAGATCCATGAGGAAAACATAAGAATCTTTCCACACGAAACCTCCCTGAGGGTCGCCAATGAGCTCAATGCAATCTGCCAAACTTCGGGAAGAGAGCAGGGCGGCAGCCTCATGGCATTTCGTTACGCACTCGTCTTTGGTGGCCAGATCATCGGCCCAGGCCCCACTGGCGACCAAGAGGATCACGGGAATCATGGCGATGGCAAGCAGTCGTTTCATCAGGATCTCCTTCATGGTTTTTATTTAATCCAGGGTTTTCCCAGAGGCAAGATTTCCCGGCCAAAAACCTGCTGGTAGATGGCCGAGGCCATCATATAAAAGGCCGAAGCAGCACAGGCCATCAATTCATAGCCAGCAACTTTGGTCATGGCTGGCATGCCAAAGTGGCCCAGGTCCAACAGAATAAAACCCACCAACAGCAGGGTGAAAGTGGTGGCCATGGCACTGCTGATTCTCATGGCCGGAATCCACATGATGAAAGTATACAACGTCCAACCCACCAGATACCAGCCCACATCGGTGGTGCTGGCATGGTAGACCTGGAAATGGTTCAGGATGAATATAATTCCCAAACCAATCCAAAACGCCCCGTAGGACACAAAAGCACTGTAGCCGAAGTTGTTGCCGCATTTAAATTCCTGGAATCCGGCGACCATCTGGGCCAATCCGCCAAAAATTAAGGCCAACGCAACAATGGGTCCAACACCACACCATCCGACATTATGGAACTGGAGCAGCAGGGTGGTCATTGCAAACCCCGCCAATCCCACAACCGCCGGATTACCTTTTACAGCTTCACTTGAAGACATATCAAAACCTCCTTTGGAAGTAAGGTGTAGGACCTCTCAGCAGAGTGCAAATTATTCATGGCCAATGAGTCCCCCTGGGGCTCCCGGGGAACGTGTGGGGTGATGGGGGCCATGCCCGTGGGTTGCTATTAAAAGGCCGCAATCACCATGGCAATTGCGGCCCATCTTTTAATCTTTCTACAGCGGAGTTTTGTTCAGTCTTTAGAACATCGCCTTCAAACTCAGCCCCACAAATTTACGGTTATAACCGCTGGCACTGCTGAACCGGCTACGGGAGTAACCTGCTTCAGCAGAGAGAAAAGTACGATCGGCCAGGCGCCATCCCCATCGCCCCGAAATTCCGGCCACCGTCAAGGCATCGCTGCCCAATTCCTGCTCCAAACCGACACTGCCATCAAGCTTAAAGGTCATGCGCCCGTGGCGTGTTACCAGCAACAACCGCCAGCTGCCATTGCGAACCCAATCGGGTGCCCAATAACCACCGGGATACGGATCGGTATAATCCATATAAGTGAAGGTGGGCCCGGTCATGATTTTCAGCTTGCCTTCACGGTTCCAGAAGAGGTGGGCGGAGCCACTGCGCCTGGTATTGCCATCGCTATAATCGCCAAAAATACCGGCGCCGCCCAAGGTGAATTTTCTCGCAAAACGCCAATCGGCTGAGACACTGGCCTGGTTGAAATTCAGATGTTTGGCAAACGCAGGATAGGTTTCTACGGCCAGGTTGCTGCCACCAAAATCCACCCGCAGGCGAGGCAATGCAATCCAGGTCAGCCAGAAATCGCCACCGGGGCGGGTCCAGTTCAGTTTATCGGTGGCAGCGTCGGTTATGGGCTCGCTGCTGCGGAAGTGCTCAAGCCAAGCGTAGGCGTGGAAGGACCAGTTGCGGGCCAAAGTGCCCACCAGTCCAAACTGCATCTTGGGTGAAAAGACATCGGGCCTGTCGGGCATCTGGAAAAGGGTGGCCGTGGGGGCCACTTGCAGCAATTTATTACCCAGAACCTCCAGATGGAAGTCGGCGGTGGCCCGGTAAATGTCGAGGCCATCGCTATCCCAGCTGCCGGTGCCACGCACGTCCATATGGGTGGTGTAGCTGTCCATGACTGTCAGCAGAAAATCGGAACTTTCCCGACCGGGGGCACTGCCGGCAGGAAACTCGTCCTCAAGGGAACGGACGACGTCATAACCTTCACGCAGTTCGTTGTTCCAGATCAGGCTGCGTCCCAAACCCAGACGGGCAGCGCCGTCATTGCCATCTTCGTCCACCAACTGGCGGTACAGGACGATGGCTTCCTTTTGCCGACCACTCCAGCTATAGGCCTGGGCCAGTCCTTTGCGCACATCCCGATTGATTTCGTCAGGATGGCGGGCCAGATAGCGTTTGAAATAGAAGACGGCTTTGTCGGCATCTTCTCTCCATAGCTTCTGGTAGGCAATTTCCTGGGCCACGGTTTCCACTAGAGAGGCATCATTGGCCAGGGCTTCCAGATAGTCAGCCACAGCTTCGTGATGGCTTTCCTTTTGGGCAGCATCGCGGGCCTCGGCCACTTTCTGCCAGGCCAGGCGGTTGTTGATGATGTTGGTATCCGGTTGGGCAGGTACCGCATCGGCTGCCACGGCAAAAGCCGCTGGCAGCATCATCATCATCCACAGTGTGCGCAACATCTTCATCATTACTCCCTGATGGGTTTCCAGAGCGTGTATTTGCGCTTCTGACGGTTGACATTCCAGCCCAAAGGCGTGGTGGTGACGGTGATCAGGGCCATCAAAATCCAATAGACCAAAGGATAGAATATGGCCACCACGAAATAGCGCGGTAGCAGGGCGTCATAACCCCGGTCCAAGGCCACGCCGGTGACAAGTTGGAGCAGACAGACCGTGGCAATGAGCATACCCCAGAAATTAGGGATGGGGGTTGCGCCCACAGGGGGATAACCCACGGATAAACTCACCAGCCAAATGAGGGTCAGGACCACATAAATGTAGGCCCAGGCCACAGACATATTGGCTTCCAGCAACACGGGCCAAAACCTGCGGTGTTTCCACTGCATCATCTCTTTCCAATGGCGGGTCAACACCTGGCTCAGGCCCAGGGCCCAGCGGCGACGCTGGCGCCACAGACCATCCAGAGATTGGGGCACATGCATCCACATGACGGCGCGACTTTCGTAACGCACATCCCAGTGGCGCAGTTGCAGCCGCCAGGTCATGTCAATGTCTTCGGTGGCCATTTCCGGGCTGTACAGTCCCACATCGAACAGGGCGGAGCGGCGGAAAATACCCACAACTCCACTCATGGTCATGATGCGTCCCCATACTCGCTGGGCCCGCCGCATCATAGAGATGATGGAAGCGAATTCGATGGCCTGCAGTTTGGAGAGGAAGCTGTCACGATTGACCACCCGGGGGTTGCCTGTCACCGCTGCGCAGCGGGGAAATTTGAAGTGGGGTACCAGATAGTCCAGAATGTGTACATCCGGCACTGCATCGGCATCCATAACCATGATCAATTCTCCCCGGGTCAGGGGCATGGCATCGTTTAAAGCCAGCGCTTTGCCTTCGTTGATGTGCTTCCGGACAAGGCGAATCTGGGGGTGGGACAAGAATGGTTCAATTTCCGCCAGAGTATTGTCGGTGCTGCAATCATCAATAACCACCACTTCAAAGGAGGGATATTCCACTTTGAGCACTCCTGCCAAAGTATTGGCAATGCTGGCCTCTTCGTTGTAGGCAGGAATCATAAAGGTGACCAGAGGCTTCTCTTCAATGGTGTAAAAAGCCGAAAAAGCCCCTTCTTTGCCGCCTTCACGCCGTCGGTAGAAGATGATGGAAGTAAAAATCCACATCACACTGGAGACCAAGGGGTACCAGGCAAAATAGATGAGCAGAACCATGTAAAAAGCCGAATTTTCCAGGCCAACAATGAGGTTATAAAGATCCATCAGGAGACCTCCTTGGCCACTGAATAAACCTTCTTACCAGCGTATTCGTTGTGGGGGTCTGCTTTTTTTTCTGCTTCGCTGAGAGGCGCCAACTCAATGTCGATGATGGACGCAGCCTGCAATATCTTGATGTCGGGGGCCACGATGGGCCGTTTAAGATAATCCATATCAAAGGGTTCGGGAACCGCCGGAGCAGGAGTATTGCGCCGGTTGCGCCGGGCCAGTTTTTTGTTGTGAGCGACCCACAGGAGGGTGCCCAGGATTCCCACAACCACCACCACTGATAAGACCATCAGCGCCTGGATGGAATCTTCACCAATTCCCCGTTTGCTGACCAGGTACCAGTAGTATCCGAAAAGGAACCACATCAGTATTGAGATCACTACATGAAATACATGCCGCATGGCACTTACCACACCTTCAAATGTGCCGCAAAGATTGCAGCGAACCATGGGGCAAGGTTGACCATCCAACCTGTGCCGCTTACACTATCTCGTCTGGGGTTACCAAGAATATACCCACAACTGATATAACATGAGAATGGAGATGCTGTGAAGGCAAAAGAAATCCGGTCCCAATTCCTTGAGTTTTTTGCCCAAAGAGGCCACCAAAAAGTGGCGTCCGGTTCCCTGGTTCCTCAGGATGATCCCACTCTCATTTTCACCAATGCAGGCATGAATCAATTCAAAAGTGTATTTCTGGGCCTGGAAAAACGTGACTACGTTCGCGCGACCTCGGTGCAGAAATGCATGCGGGTGAGCGGGAAACATAATGATTTGGAAGAGGTTGGCAAGGACGCACGCCATCATACTCTGTTTGAAATGTTGGGCAATTGGTCCTTTGGAGATTACTACAAAGAAGAATCCATCGCCTGGGGATGGGAATTGCTTACAGAGGTCTTTAAATTGGATTCCTCTCGTCTTTGGGTTTCCATTTATAAAGATGATAATGAGAGCTTCGATATCTGGACTGAAAAGCAAGGATTCCCCGTAGAGCGTCTGGTCCGTTTGGGGGACCTGGAAAAAGGGGACGACGAAAACTTCTGGTCTATGGCCGACACCGGTCCCTGCGGCCCCTGCACGGAAATTCATTATGACCAGGGCGAAGCCATGAAATGCGACCATCCTCAGGGATGCGCCGTGGGCGTTTGCGATTGCGACCGCTGGCTCGAGCTTTGGAATCATGTGTTCATGGAGTTTGACCGTCAAAAAGACGGTACACTGAATTCTCTGCCCATGAAGAGTGTGGACACCGGACTGGGTTTTGAACGCCTGGTGGCAGTCATGCAGGGTAAAAAGAGCAACTACGAAACCGACCTTTTTGTGCCCCTGGTTAATAAAGCCGCCCAGTTGAGCGGCAGAAAACCTGAGGGCGAAGATAAAATCAGCATGCAGGTCATTGCCGACCATGCCCGGGCCGTTCTTTTCACTATCACTGATGGGGCTATGCCCAGCAACGAAGGCCGCGGCTATGTGGTGCGCCGCATTCTGCGCCGGGCTGCCAGACATGGCCATTTGCTGGGCCTTGTGGAACCTTTTCTTTGGAAGGTTTCCGAACTGGTCATCGATGAGATGGGCGAGGCCTACCCTGAATTGCTGGAGCGCAAAGACCGAGTTTTGGCCACCATCCGCAAAGAAGAAGAGCGATTTGGCCGCACTCTGACGGCCGGGCTCAGTGTGTATGGCGAGTTCAGAGTTCAGATGAAAGCCGAAGGGCGCAGCCAACTGAGTGGTGAGGAAGCCTTCAAGCTGCACGATACTTTTGGTTTTCCTGTGGATTTGACGGCTGTGGTGGCTGAAGAAGATGGCTACACGGTGGACCGGGAAGGCTTTGCCGTCTGCATGGAAAAACAACGGGCCCAAAGTGGCAGCGAAAGGGTTTTCAAAGCTGGCATTGGTGCCTGGATCTCTCTTGATGATAAGACCGACCTGGCTGGTTATTGCAATACTTTCACCGGTTATGAAAATCTCCAGGGTACAGGGTCGGTGGTGGCTGTCCGGCCGGCAGGACAGGACGCCAAGGGATTGGACATGGCTCAAATCCTTGTGGACCAAACACCTTTTTATGGCACCAGTGGCGGACAGATGGGGGACCTCGGTTCGCTGACAATACAGCCGTCTGGTCAAGTGCTGGAAGTACTCTCTGCCGAAAAAAGCCTGGAGGGTAACGTCTTGGTGGTAGCAGGCAATGCCGATGAGCTGGCTGCTGTACTGAATAAATCGGAAAGCATTTCCATGACTGTGGATGCCACCGTTCGTCGGGATGTGAAACGGCATCATACAGCCACCCATTTGCTGCACGCCACCTTGCGTGAGGTTCTGGGGGATCATGTGGAACAGGCGGGCAGCGAAGTGACCGGTGGACACCTGCGCTTCGACTTCCGCCACGACGAGGCAGTGAAGCCGGCAGAGCTGGCTCGCATTGAAGCCATCGTGCAGCAGAAAATCATGGCAGATTTGCCGGTGCAAAGCCATGCGGACATTCCTTTGCAAGAGGCTCGTGATATGGGAGCCATGGCGCTGTTCGGTGAAAAATACGGTGACAAGGTGCGGGTCATTGAAATTGTGGCTGGCCAGAATGAATTGGCAGCCGGCGCCAACGGACCCAGCATCGAGCTCTGTGGTGGGACCCATTGCGCCGCCACGGGTGAAATCGGCCCTTTCCGGATTCTGTCTGAAAGCAGCGTTTCTGCTGGAGTGCGGCGCATCGAGGCTGTGGCTGGAAACGCGGCCCAGGACGCCTTCAAGGCAGACCAAAACCAATTGCAGGCCCTTGGTGGTGTTTTGCGACCTGATGGTGGCGATTACGCTGATCAGGTTCAGGTCTTACTGGATGAGCGTCAGGCTTTGCGCAAAGAACTGGCCAAATTCCAACAGGATTCAGCCAAGGCCTCCTTGGCCGATGTCCTGAACTCACCTCGGGAAGTGGCAGGTTTTAAGGTTATCAGTGCCCTCGCCCCTGCGCAGGACAAAGCTGCCTTTATGCAGTTAGGCGATCATGCCAGGGACCGTCTGGGCGAAAACGGAGTGGTCATTCTGGGCGCCGACCTGGAAGGAAAAGCCACTTTGCTGGTAACTCTCACTTCAGATCTGGTGGACAGCAAAAAGCTGCATGCCGGAAATTTGGTAAAAACCATTGCCCTGGCTGTGGGAGGCCGTGGGGGAGGACGCCCCAACATGGCCCAGGCCGGATTGCCTGATGTTCAGGCTTTGGAAAAAGCCCTGGCCATGGTGGACGAGGTTCTGGCAGGAAGTTGATCCGCATGAGGCACCGATCTACACTGATAGCAGTCATCGGTGCCTCTCTCTATGGATTGCTGGCCTTTTTCATTCATCTGAAATTTTTCCCCATCGGGGACTTGGGTGTAGAATCAGATTTTTATGCTGAGCTGGCCGTGTCGTCTCAGCGATTGGCGGATGGACAATTCGCCATTGCCAATTATCCATTTAAAGGACCGCTATACTCCTTCATTCTGGTGGGGCTGCATTTCTCAACCCAGTTTCTGGGGGCCGATTGGTACCATACGGCGGTATTGTTGAACGCCACGTGTGCCGTCGGTATCATCATTCTTTTGTTCACCATGATGCGCTCAGTATTTGGAGTCGTCCTGGCCGGCGCCATCACCATCAGCACTGTTTTCTGTGCTGAGTTTTTTCTACACGCCCAAAAGGCCTCCTCGGATTTGCTCTATTTGCTTTTGTTTCTGGCTGCCGTTTCCTGTTTTCTGGGTACGCGCAGTCCCAGACGAATTCTGGTGGCCGGTCTTTGGACGGGCATGGCTTTTCTGACTCGGTACAGCGGGGGCGTTTTGCTGGCTGGTGGAGTGCTGATTTTGCTTGGCTTGCCATCCTTGGGCCCTCTTCGTCATCGCCTGAAGTTGCTGGGTTTTTTGGCCCTGGGTTTTTTGACGGTGACGGTGCCTTGGTTTATCCTCAATTTTTCCGCCACAGGCAACTTGCTCAATGATGGAAATTTATTGAATGTGGTTCTGGAATTTTACCCAGATCAGGATGGTTCCTCCTTTCCGGTTAGCGGCTTTCAATCCTTGGGCCAAGTCTTTGTCCATGATCCTCAATTCTTTGTGAGCCATTTTCTGGGCAACATTCCTGCCCATTTTAAGCAGGACATGGTCCAGGTCGTGGGTTGGCACGGTGCTTGGTTGGTCACTCTGGGGATGTCCGGTATTCTGCTGTCTTTGTTGCCTTGGCCCAGGGCATGGCGCTTCATCCAAAGGCGACGACCCGAGAAAGAGCAGGGGATTTTCTTTGCCTTTGCCATCGTTTCTTTCCTGGCTATGTGCCTGGTCTTTCATAGGCCGCGTTTTTCTCTGCCGCTGGTGCCGGCCTACTTTGCTCTGGGGTATGGTTTCATTTTGGGATTCGATTCCTCCAGTTGGCCTTCGGTCAGAAAGAAACCGTTTTCTTTGATGGTGGCTGCAGTGGCTTTGCTGGCCATTTCTTTTTTCCAAATTCAGGATATCATCAGAGGAGAGCGGTACTATTTCGCTGATCGTCCCTTGGCTGTGCTGGAGCGTGCCCCTCTGGTTAGGGCTCTGGCTGCGAAATCCGGTTCAACCACTCTCTTGGCCCGCAAACCACACCTGGCTCATTATGCCGGCCTGGAGCCCCTGGCCTATCCTGCTCAAATTTTGGATTGGGATCAGTTCTTCACCTTTGCCCTGGGGCGCAAAGCGGACCTCATCGTGGTGGGAGAACAGGAGCGGGGCATTCCAGGAGAAACCATGATTCTGGATCATCTGGATCGCGCTCAGGGAGTGAAGAGGTTAGAGGGTAGTGAGGAATTGATTGTCTATCATTTGGATTGGAGGGGCGGAGCGGCCTCTTCGTTGGTCAGTTTCCCTGAAATTCGCGGTCAGATAAAATCTGCCACCGAATCTGGAAATAGCACCGCTCTTTTTCTGGCTCATTTCGATTTGGGTCTGGCCTTGATGCCGCTGGCTCAATGGGAAGCAGCCCGCGCCAGCCTGGAACACTGCCTGGATATGTATGCTGCTGATGCTAGCATCATCGGGTTGGCCGATCATGATTACCTGTTGGTGAACCTTTCGTATTGCCATCTTAAATTGGGCGATTCCCAGGATGGATTGGCTCTTCTTGGCGAAAACTTAGTTAATCTCCATCCCACGGAGGATACCTACCTTCAGGGGCTTAGGCATTTTGTACTGGGGCAAATGCTGGCTGAAATGGGACGTATGGCTGTGGCCGAGGATCACTTTCGTATAGCCCATCGGGCCTATCTCAGTACAGGAAATACGCAGGCCGTGGCTGAAGTAAAGATGCACCTGGATCACCTTATCCCATAAAATCCTTCCGGAGAGCTTGAAAAATGGGGACACTTCTGTCATAATCAGATAGTGAAAGATAGTAAAGACTAACCTGAGCACCTGAAACCTCAAAAAAATACTCCAGGGAGTTGCCTGTGCAATCTCGCCGAAAGGCGCAGGAAAGCCTCCGTATTGCTTTCCCTTATATGATCGTCCCCATGGTTCTCAGCCTTCTGCTGATGAATGGAACGATGGCCCAGGCACTTGAAGTGGCTGTCAGCTACTCGTTTCCTCAAGTGGGCCAATTGATGCCGCCCCCCGAAGATATGCTTGAAGGCGGTATACTGGTCACTTTTAAGGGTGATACATCCATGGAGCCCATGCCCGGTGGGGTCATTCCCGAACAGGTCGATAGCCGCACCTGGACAACTGTTTTCCCCTGGGACTGGACCCAACCGGTTGTTTTTTCTTTCAGGGATATAAGGGGGAGTATTGCCTCGGTGGTGGCCTCTCCCGAGCCTGTGATTCCCTTTGGGTCCGAAACCCACCAGCTGATGACTTTCCGCATCACTACCGAGAAGAGTGGTCTTTGGGATCCAGCCGTGGGTCTTTACGTTTATGGCGATCATGCCAACTTCCAACAGCATGGAGCCCAGTGGGAACGGGCCGCTCAAGTGGACTTTTTCAACCCGGAGGATCAATCTTCCTTTTCAGAACCGGTGGGGTTGAGAATTCACGGTGGTTGGAGCCGTCGTTTCTCCCAGAAATCGTTCCGTCTCTATTTTGACGACTATGGTTCAGCCAATGAGCTCAGTTATGATTTTTTTGGCAACGATCCCACCAATTTTCAGCGGTTGTTATTGCGCACCCATCGTTTTCCTTTCAACTGTTTCAATTCTGATATTCTGGAAAGCATTTGGATGGACCGGGGGCATTTGGGCAGCCGCAGCAAGCCCGCGGTGGCTTATGTGAATGATGAATTCTGGGGTGTCTATAGTTTGCGGGAGAGGCTGGATGATGAGTTCCTGGAAGTGACTCACGGCATTCAACCCGATAGCTATACTTATATTAAGGATGGGGTGGTTGAAAAAGGGGACCCCACGGATTGGGCCAATTTCATCGCCTCCTTCAGCCTGCCCCAGGAGTTTGCTTCACACGCCTGGTTTGAAGACACGTCCCGTAAAATTGATTTGAATACCTATGTGGATTGGTTGCTGATGAACATTTATGCAGCCACAGCCGACAATGGGTTTGACTACAATCTGGCACAGTTGAAGGTAGAGGACGGCCCCTGGCGGTTCATTATGTGGGATGAAGATGATACTTTTTTCCCTGAGAATATTAACGCTGATTTATTCCAGTTCTTTTCTTCGGAAAACCAGGCTGATTTTGAGGAAAACGTACCTCCGGTTTATTACAGCAATGCCTGGGATCCAGCCCAGCAACTCTGGACCACCATGTTTCGCGGCTTCATGCAAAACAGTGAATTTAAAGCTTTGTTTTTCACCAGATTGGAGGAATTGTTGGATTTGGACCTGGCTCCCCAAGCCATGATCAACCGCATTGATGCGGTGGTGGACCAGCAGGGGTCGGAGATGGATTTGCATGCCCAACGCTGGGCCTGGGATGGCCCCTCGGAATTCACCGAATATGCCGACCAGATGAAAGATTTTGTCATCCATCGTCCAGCTATTCTTCGCCAGCAAGCTGCCGCATTCAAGGAAGAGTTCCGCCAGGGCGTGGAGTTGATCAGCTTCGAGACCACCCTGGAGACCGATGGGGTTCATTTGGATTGGACAACCCAGGGTGAACGGGACAATTCCGGATTCATGGTGATGCGCGAAGTTCCCGGCAGCAATTCCGCTGAAGTGGTGGATGGCTTTTTCCAAAACCAGGATCTTGCGGGCCAGGGTGACACGGATGAATTGGTCCATTATCACACCATCGACGCCAGCCCAAACACCGGGGGATTGAACAGGTACTTCCTGGTCTGGTTCGATCTTGATTTTCAGCAGCATGTTTTGCCCTGGATTGCTTCCCAATGGGCGGCCCCCTGGGACGGCCTGGTGTTCAATGAATTCATGGCCGACAATGATCACACCTGGGCCGATGGCGCCGGAGAGTATGACGATTGGCTGGAAATTTTCAACGGCAGTGAGGTGACGGTGAATCTGGATAGCCTTTACATCACTGATGATGTGGCCGATGCCACCCGACACCAACTCAGGGGCGGCTTACAATTGGCTCCCGGCGAACATCTGATACTATGGGCCGACGATGCCATCCAGCAAGGATTCGACCATCTGAATTTCAAGTTGTCCGCAGCCGGTGAAGGACTTTTTCTCTTCGCGCCTGATGGCGAAACCCTGATCACTTCCGTCGAGTTCGACCAGCAGGTGACAGATGTCGCCTTGGCCAGAGAAACTGATGGGGCTGATCATTGGATGTATTCCGCTGTCCCCACACCTGCGGCAAGCAATGGTGATCCTCAGACCCAGTCCCTGTTACGGCTCAATGAATTGATGGGGGAAAATAGCGGTCTGGTTTTCGATGAAATGGGAGAGTACGAACCCTGGTTGGAATTATTTAATCCCTTGCCGGTGCCCATTGATTTACGCCAATTGGAATTGAAGTTGGTGGGAACCACTGGTGGCGTGTGGGACCTTTCATCTCTTGTGGCTCCTCCGGGGTATCAACTTTTATGGCTGGACGGCCAGCCGGAGCAAGGCGAATTTCATGCGCCGTATCCAATCTCCTCCGGCCCTGCTTCATTCGAGTTGAGGGCTTACGGAAACAGTGATCCTATCGATTTGCTGGATTGGCAACATTTCCCGGAAGTGGGATCCATTGCTCGTGTGCCTGATGGATCCGGCCCCTGGCAAGAGGGGGTTCAGCCCACTCCACAAATGGCCAACCCCCATCCGGTTCTGACCAGTGCTTTGCGCATCAATGAATTCATGGCCCTCAATGGCAGTGTCATTGCCGATGAAACAGGTGTTTTTGAAGACTGGGTGGAGATTTACAATCCTGCAGCAGAAGACATATCCCTGCTGGGGATGTTCCTGACCGATGACCTGGCCTCACCCACCCGCTGGGCTTTTCCCGATACCACCCTTGCCGCTGGCCAGTACATGATTGTCTGGTGCGACAGTGACCCGCAGGACGGCCCTCTGCACACCAACTTTAAACTCAGCGGCGGCGGTGAAGCCATCGGGCTGTACTCCGTGGTTGATGAAGTGGTCATGGCAGTGGATGACTATACTTTTGGGCCTCAGGTTTTGGACATAAGCGAAGGCCGGGCCATTGATGGGCGCCATGGATGGGAGTTCTTTGACATTCCCTCCCCTGGGGCAGCCAACAATGCCCTGACAGATACTCCTCTTCCCATGATTCATACCACCGGTCTGCTGCCTAATTTTCCCAACCCCTTCAACCCCAGCACGACCATTGTCTTTGCTTTGGAGAATCCAGCGCAGGTGCATCTGGCTGTGCACGATTTGCGGGGACACCTGGTGGCTCTTCTGGTTCAGGACTGGCAGCAGGCGGGCCGGCATGAAGTGGTCTGGAGTGGGGGTAACCTCCAGGGCAGTCCGGCGGCTTCCGGAGTGTATCTCATTCGTCTCCAGGCTGGAATGGTTCAGGACTCACAGCGGATTCTGCTGCTCAAGTAGGGGGCCAGAGGCTGCTTCCGGAACATAAAAAAGGGGCGGCCATTTTGACCGCCCCTTAATCATCGTCTGAATCATCTTCTCAACAACTACTCTGCCAATGGCTCCACATAACCTTGCACTTTGACTTCTTTCATTCCCAGGAATTCATCCCGCAAATAATTGTGCATCTTCTGGTCCGGATCCTTCTCGTCCGTGGGCAGCAGGAACTGGAATTCCGCGGCGCTGTCCATGGCCAGGATGGAGTGGCACAGGGTGCAGTCATAAGCAATGGCGATGCCTTCATCGTCAGTCATGTTTTCGTTGTGACAGCGGAAACAGCCAGTGTCTTCCCGATGACCGAGATGGCTGGTGTATACACTCCAACCCACGTTCATGAAGGGGAAGATGTTCTGATTGTAGATGGCCTGCAACTCAGAAATCATGGTGTCAACGATAGGACTGGTAGCCAGGATATCGTCACCCAGGTCGCGGGAATAAAAACCGCGCACTGTGTTTTCGATGCCAGTCATGGCTACAGCCTTATCCTTGTAGTTATTGGTCAAGGCGCTGATGGCAACCTTTTTTGCCCAGGGCAGTGTGCGGTCGATGGCACCAGAGGCCAGGACCATGTCCACTGCTTTTTCGGGATCTTGATAAATGTGGGTGGCACGGTTGTGGCAATCGACACAATCCATACTGCGCACAGCATCATGATCCGGAGTGACCGGGTGTTTCAGGGCGGCCTCGTTCAGTTTCCGGTTGGTGTACCGGTGGAACTCATCGCCTCGGCGGACTTCGACCCAATCCATGTGCATGCGTTTTTCATCAGCTGCCCGGTAACGGACTTCATTGGCTTCTGCCACATGCCAGTGGATGGTACCCTCGTCATCTTTGCCACCGCCGACCTTCAAGGCCAGAGTGGTGTAGGAGGGGGTTGAGTTTTCGTCCATGGCAAAATTTTCGTGGGTTACGATTCGATCGCCATAGAATTTCTCAGGCCAATGGCAGTGCTGGCAAGTTTCCGCAGCCGGGCGCAACTGATGCACCGGAGTGGGAATCGGGCGTTCGTACAGATCGAACGTGGCCGATACGACTTGCCACAGACCATTGAGTTTGGCATCAAGCAAAGCTTTGGCCCCTTCACCCACATGACACTCCACGCATTTCACGTGGGCATGGGGGGAGTTCTGATACGCAACCCATTCGGGCTCCATCACATCGTGACAGGCGGTACCGCAGAACTCGGACGTATCCATGAAGCTCAACATGCGCGCGCCACCGATACCCAGGAACAATAAGTTCGCCAGGGTCAGCAGGGCGATGGTGGCCACCAGGGATGAGCCCAGGCGTTTGGCTTTGGTCATGTCGTCAGGGAATCTCTGAGACAACAACTCGGATGTGGATCTGCCCGTTGCCCGGCGGAATTGCCACCAGCCAATGGGAACAAGGATCAGACCCAGCAGAAACAGGGCCGGCAGGGCCATGTAGCTGATGAGTCCCACATAGGAGTTGGTCAGGATTCCCGCCAATTGCAGAAGTTCGAAAAAGACGAACATCAGGAAGGCGGAGGTCGTCAATGCGACCCCCACCGTCCCCGTCCAATTCGTCGAAATTCCGCGAATGAAGAGCTGGAATCGCTTCATCGCTCAGCCCCTTTACTTCTTGATTTCAACCTGGTAGAAGCCGTTGAACATTTCCGCCATCTTGCCGGACGCAATGTCCGCCTTGATGTCGGCAGTGGGACGCTGCAGCCAGACGTGATAGGGATCGCTCATCACTTCGTCGATCAACTTGTCCATCTCCGGATCGTGGAATTTCCGCAACTCGGGAATGTATTTGAAGTAGAAATGCTGTGCTACCTCGTAAATACCATGCCACCAGGTGTAATCCGGGCCCATCATGGCTGCACCGTGGCGTGCGCGGCGACCTTCATGATGCCAGATTTCCCACCAGATCCACTCGTATTTGTTGGAGAAACCGGCTTTGCCGTCGCCCAGTCCCAGTTCCTTGGCTTTCTTATACAGAGCCATACCGGATTTACCGAATTTCTCATTATAGAGATTGACGACTCCGTCATATTGCTCGTAATGGCCGTTGACGAAAGATTCGCCATGGCAATTGCGGCAGACGTCTTTCATGTTGTCGCGTTTTTGTTCCCAGTTGTCCTTGGTCTTGGACACGGGAGGACGCAAGGTCCAGCTAATGCGCTGGCCAACATCATGAGTGATAGCCTGGTTGCTGGTGGCGCTCATGTGGCAGGTGGCGCAAGTGGGCGCCTCAAAGTAATCCAAACCCACGACCCAGCGGTCAGCCTTCAGATTCATTTCATCTTTGTTTGTGTAATAAGCGTTACCATGCTTGCTCTCTTCGTAGATCTCCTTTTGAGGATGATCGGGGCCGAGGTGGCACTTGGAGCAGGCTTCAGGCTGGCGGGCCTGTTTGACACTGAAAGCGTGACGGGTATGGCAAGCAGTACAGGAACCCTTGCTACCGTCGGGGTTGATACGGCCAATGCCACTGTTGGGCCAGCTAATAGCAGCCAATTTGTTGGGGCTATCAGGGTCGATGAGGACCTTGCCGCCATGGCAGCTTTCGCAACCGGCGATGGCTACGGGGGCGCCACCGGCCGCGTGGGCCAGATATGCATCGTTGGAGTGGAGGATCTCACCAGCGTGGGCGTGGTAAGAGTCGTTGACCTGTTGGCTTTCCTGCTCATGGCAGGTGCCGCAATCTTTGGGGGTAACCAAAGTGGCGATCAGGGCGCCTTCATGCATGTAGGCGTCACTTTCGCCCTGGCTTGCTGCGTGGCAGTCCAGGCAGGTGACGTTGTGTTTTGCATGTTCACTTTTGTACCACTGGTTGTAAAGACCGAGGGTCTTTTCCTTGTGGCATGTCATGCACTTGCCAGCTACGCCATCCTGCGCGGCCATGGCCACACCGGAAAGCAAAACAGCCAGAGCGCAAACAGCGATCAAGATCTTTTTCATCGCGGGGCTCCTTGTCCAGAATCTAAGGGTGAATCGAATGTGAACGATTTAGCAACCTTCGGCCGGAAACGGGGGATGGTCAATTCTTTTTGTGACAGATCGGTGACAGGCGGCGGATTGGGTATGGAAAATTTGCGATTTGATGAGGTGGCGGAGCGGAAGGCCTAGGGCGCCAATGGGAGAAAGCCCGGAAATTAGGACGAATTATTTTCAATTAAAACTTTCTAATTCCTACCTGTGGGCTGATTAACAGGTCGTGTCCAAATTTTCAGAAAATGACAGATCATGAGCGAAACCATATAGGACATTGTGGGTCTAAAAGAATGGAAATAGAATTTTTCAAATTTTGTCCATTCCGGTTTTTTTTAAATAAGTGGACTTCTTTATCCAGAATGCCTGAGCATAACTTTCCAGGAAAGTTGATTCTCTCATTTAAGAAACAACCTTGTGCTGGCCAGCTTGCCCCGTGCGCCTTATTGTCACCCCATGGATATCACCAGCCAATTGGAATATTTTGCTTTCCGCACTCTCTTGGGTGGGTTGCAATTTCTACCCTATGGGGTGGCCCGTGAGTTATTGGTGGGAGCCGGGGCCTTCACCGGGCGGGTGTTGCGCATTCGCCGCTCAGTTGTGCGGCAACAATTGCAGTGGATTTATCCTCATGAAAATTCTGAAGCCCTTGAAACCCTTACGAATCTGGTCTACAATCATCTGGCATTGACGGTGGCGGAGGCCTTTTGCGGAAATACCGAAAAACTGGTCAATGGGGTCGTTGTGCAGCCTGGTTGGCATTTTGTGGACCAGGCTTTGGCTTTGGGCAAGGGGGCGATTGTGGCCACCGGTCACATGGGGAACTTCGAGCTTGGGGGTGCCTGCCTCGCACGTCGATACCCTTTGTTGGATGTGGTCAAAACCCAAAGAAACGCTCCCTTTGATCGGTACATTCAAGAGAAACGCCACCGTTTGGGAATTGAGACGGTCCCCATGCAACTCAGTGGCCGGCGTGTCCTGAAGCACCTGCGTGCTGGTGGGCTCGTATCACTGCTTCTGGATCAGGATGCCGGCAACCAGGGTTTGCAGACTTCCTTTTTGGGTCGGGCCGCTTCGACCTGGCCGGGGGTGGCCCGGTTCTCCATCCGAACAGGATGTCCGGTTATTCCCATGGCTCTGATCAGGATGGCCGACGGCGGCCACCAATTGAAAATATCACAGCATCTGGAGCCCAGTGGTCTAACGGACCGGCCCCAACATATTCAGTGTTATTTGGAGAAGATTTCCGCGGCGGTGGAGGTTTTTATTCAGGACCATCCCGAGCAATGGTTCTGGGTCCACCGGCGATGGAAAAATGGAAAGGGCGAGGATTAGTTTATGCGGAAAGGTCCTGCAGAAAATAGGCGACATTCTAAAAAGTCGGGAAACAGTGCCCAATTGAAAGGCATGTGGGAACAGATATTTCGTACGGCCCAAGTGCCCCTTTTTATTGAAGATATAACTGAGATTCGCCAATCCATTAAAGAAGTCCTGGCCAGTGGTGTGGACGATTTTGGCCACTGGATCGATGCTCACCCCGAATTCATCATCTCGACCATCAATTCTTTAATCATTCTGGATGTGAACGACAAGGCCATCGAGACCTTCGAAGCCAAAGATGCCAAGGATCTGATGACTTCCCTGGAGCGGATCATGGTGCCGGAAACCCTCCAGAGTTTCAAAGAAATTTTGATGGCCCTGGCGGCGGATGAAAAATTTTATCGAGGGGAGAGTCAGGTTCAAACCTTCCGTGGCTCTAATATGATCACTCTTAATAGTGCCATGCTACCCCAGGGTGAATCCACGGGCCGTGATATCATGGTGCTCTCTTCCAACGATGTGACTGAGTTGAAATCGGCGCAGAAACAACTTCAGGAAAGTGAAGAGCGATACAGGGTAGTGGTTGAAACTGCCCAGGATGTCATCCTTTGTTTCGATTTGAGTGGGCAGGTTTCCTTTGTCAATGAAGCTGGTTTAGCCCTTTCAGGCTGGACCCTTGAGAATATGCGTGAACAGAAAATCCAAAACCTGGTACCCCAAAGGCTGCAACAGGAAGTGACTGACCGGCTGAAGCAACGCAGCAATGGATTTGCTGGAACTTTTCTTTTTGAAATCCTGATCAACAATCACGAAGGCAAAGAAATTCCGGTGGAAATTTCCTCCACCCGCATTCCTGGTGACTATCCAGACCATCCCCAGGTTATTGCCATCATCAGAGATGTTTCCGAACGCAAAACTCTTGAGTCTCGTGTTTTGAACAATCAAAAAACTGAAAGCATGGGCGCCCTGGCCGGGGGCATTGCTCACGATTTTAACAACCTGCTGGCTACCATCATGGGAAATGCCGAAATGATGAAAGGCGATCCACGCCTGGGCAGGGAATTCCGTGAAAACCTGGGGTCCATATTGGAGGCATCAAACCAGGCGGCGGATCTTTGCCAACAGATGCTGGCCTACTCAGGCAAGGGCCAATTCAGCGTGAACAGCAGTGATCTCTCAGTGGTCATCAATGATGTTTCACGACTCTTTCAGGCCACCGTCACCGGTCATGCGCGGATGAGTTTTCAGTTGGCCCATGGCCTGCCCCTGGTGATGATCGATACGGCGCCTATCCGTCAGGTGATTATGGGGCTGGTCTCCAACGCTGCCGAAGCCCTGAGTGATGAGGGTGGGGAAGTGGTCATCCGCACGGGTTGCAGCACCTTTACGCAGGAACAGCTTTCGGACTATCACTGCACGCCCATGCTGGAGCCAGGCACATATGTCTATTGTGAAGTGGCCGATTCGGGTTCGGGCATGGACGCCGAAACCCAAAGGCGGCTTTTTGATCCCTTCTATTCCACCAAATTGACGGGCAGGGGGCTGGGTCTTTCCACTGCCCTGGGAATCATCAAAGGACACAGCGGAGCCTTTCTGGTGGACTCCGCCCCAGGCATGGGGGCCACCGTTTCATTTCTCTTGCCCCAGGCCCCGGTGGAAGCCGCCAAGGCGAGCCCCAAGCGCAAGAAAAAAGCGCCCGACAACCTGCACCTGGATTTAGCTGGGAAGCTGGTGCTCCTGGTGGATGAAGATCTGCCCGTGAGGAAAGTTTGTGAAAGTCTTCTTCGGCGCCTGGGATGCAGTGTCCTGGCTGTGGGCAACGGACCTGATGCTGTAAGAGTTTTCAGCCAACGCTACGACGAGGTGGACCTGGCCATTTTGGATCTTGGTATGGCCGATATGGATGGTGTGGCCACCTTCCGTCGGCTGCGAGTGATCAATCCGGAAATCAGCGTGATCTTTTCTACCGGTTCCGGTGAAGAGGAACTGCATGAACGGGCCGGAGGTATTGGGGGATACGGATATATGGCTAAGCCTTTCAAGCTGCCTAATGTGCGGGAGGCTTTGGGATTGGCATTGAAAAAAACTCCCGGGACACCATAATGGGGGCGCAGCCACGTCCCCTGTTTGCTTAAATCAAGAGAGATCCTCTGCCCATGAGCCACTTGCACGCCCAGGATTGGGCCATCATCGCCACCTATGTTCTGATCACCCTCGGCCTGGGTTTGGCCTTCCGTAAAAGAGCCTCCCAATCCAGTGAAGAATATTTCCTCAGTGGCCGCAGCCTGCCTTGGTGGATCCTGGGTACCAGTATGGTGGCCACCACTTTTGCTGCCGACACGCCCCTGGCGGTCACTGGCTTCATCCGCAACCATGGCATTTGGTACAATTGGTTTGGCTGGCACTATGTCTTTTCACAGATGATGGCCGTGGTGCTCTTCGCCCGTTTTTGGCGCCGGGCTGAAGTGGTCACAGATAACGAACTGATTGAGTTGCGATACAGTGGCAAGCCCGCTGCTTTTCTGCGAGGGTTCAAGGCTGGTTATTTTGCCATCGTCTACAACTTCATTGTTCTGGGTTGGGTGCTCAAGGGATTGGGAACTGTGGCCGAGTCGGTGCTGGGTGTGAATCAGGAGATGGCAGTGGTGGTGGGCGCGGCTTTAGCCCTGAGCTATGCACTGTTGGCGGGTTTTTGGGGCGTGGTGATCACCGACGTGATCCAGTTCTTCTTGGCTATGGCCGGGTCCATAACCGTGGCCGTTTTGTCGGTGCGGCACGTGGGGGGAATGCAGGCCCTGAAAGATCGCATCAGTGAAAGCCTGCTGACCTCAGAAAATACCATGGCCATGATTCCGGGAGGAGAACTGAGCTGGGAATCAGATTTTGTCAAATTTATGGTCTTTGTTTCTCTGATGTGGTGGGCCAGCCATAATGCCGATGGTGGTGGCTATATTATCCAGCGCATGGCTGCTGCCAAGAACGAACGCCATGCCCGGGGGGCCACCCTCTGGTTTGTGGTGGCTAACAACGCGGTGCGGTATTGGCCCTGGATTCTGACGGGATTGGCTTCCCTCGTGATTTTTCCCACCATGCCCCAGGGTATGACTGAAGAAGCAGCTTATCCTCTGGTGATGCTGGAAGTGCTGGGGCCAGGGCTGCTCGGTCTATTACTGGTTTCTTTTTTTGCGGCCTTCATGTCCACCATCGACACCCATTTGAACTGGGGCGCCAGCTACTTAATCAATGATATATATCGCCGTTTTTTGCGCCCCAAAGCCAGTGAAAAAGAAACGGTTCTAGCTGCTAAACTCTGTGTTCTGCTCATGATGGTTTTTTCGGTGCTGGTGGCTTTCATGCTCACAAGCATCGGCAAGGCCTGGCTCTTTGTATGGGCCATGGGCGCAGGCATTGGACCGGTGCTGATCTTGCGTTGGTTCTGGTGGCGGATTTCAGCCTGGAGTGAGATTGCCGCCCTCGGCGCCTCGGTGGTGATGGCTTTTGGGTTTGAAATTGTGGCGGCAGTGCAGGCGGGGGATGCGTATGAGCTTTTTGCCACGCCGGTTCAGGTTGGAGATATGGCACTGGCCACCCACCACAAAGCCATGATTTTGGTGCCGGTGACCATACTGACCTGGGTGATTGTCACCTTTATGACCAGACCAGTTTCGCCCGAAAGATTGGCCGTGTTTTATAAAAAAGTTCGTCCCGGCGGTTTTTGGGGACCAGTGGCCCAGCAGAACCCTGAGGTCCAAAGTGATGGTTTGAGCCTGTCTCGGGTAGGTGTTTGGGCTGCGGGTTGTGCAGGGGTCTTTGGAGTCTTATTCGGATTGGGCAAGCTTTTGCTGGGGGAACCGGTGGCAGCAGCTGGACTGCTTTTAGTGGCACTGCTGGGTGGTCTGGTGGTGGGATGGGAATTGCGGCGTAGCTAAATTGGATCCGGAACTAGGCTTCCTGATCCATGGCTTCAATGGTGGATGCGGTTTTCAGGCTGAAGCTGAAGGTGGTTCCCGTACCCAGGACACTGGTCACTTGCAGCATGCTGTTATGACCGGCCACAATTTTAGAGGCAATGGCCAGGCCCAACCCTGAACTCTGTCCCAAATGATCCTGAACAGCGGCAAAGCCCGTGCCATCAACGGCCCGGGTGCGGCTCTTATCTGCGGTGTAGAATCGCTTGAAAATATGAGGCAAATCTTCGGCTGCAATGCCCATACCAGAATCTTTCACCGAAACTTCCATCAGGTCCCCAACAGTTTTCAGACCCACGAGGACCTTTCCGTTGTCCTGATTAAATTTGATCCCGTTTTCAATGAGGTTCTGCAAGACCTGGGCAATCTGCAGGGGATCGGCATGGACCAGAGATTCAGTGCCCTCCAGCTCAATATCCAGGCTGATATTTCTTTCGGCGGCCAATCCCTCGCACCGCATAAGAACTGAGTCAGCCAGTTCAACCAGAGGGAAGTCTTCCATTTGGAAGGTGGCTTGGCCACTATCAAAGCGGCTGAGCACCAGCATGTGATCGATGAGTTTATCCAGATGAACCAGGTTACCATTGATGATAGCCAGATAGCGTTCCCGGTCTACAGTACTCAAGGTATCGCCCTGCATGCTGAGAGTTTCCACATAACCGCGCATGCTGGCCATGGGGGTGCGCAGGTCATGACTGATATTGGCGATAAGATTGCGTTGGAACTGTTCTTTGTCCCGCAATTTTTCCATCATGGTTTCAATGTTGCGGGCCATGTGATTGAAGTTGCGCCCGAGGGAACCGATCTCATCGCCGCTGGTGCCTGGGACACGGGCCTGGAAATCGCCGGTGGCAAATGCTTCCACTCCCTGACCTAGAATGCTGATACGCCGAGTGGTCCAGACCATAATGACCAGCCCGCTTATTCCCGAATAAATAAGGAGCAGGAATATGGCGTTCAGTCCAATCTTCCGTTCTGCCGTTTCAATATCTCCCAATGAGATGGTGGCGGGACGGTAACTGGCTACCAAATAACCGATCACAGGTGAGGCGGTATCGTTATTCTGAAACAGGCGATCCACTTCAAATACACGATTTTCGTAAGCATCTACATCTTCGGGCAGGGGGTAAGTTCCGTAGTCCCAGATGCCGGAGGACATGTCGTACATAAGTTGGGGATTCACTGAAGCCACGGCCAGAGAGAGGCTGTCAGGCTGGGATGAAAAGACATTGAGTCCTTCCCCATCAAAGACGATGATTTCAGCACTGTAACGGTTGATGTCCCGTCCGAAGTTCATAGCCTCTTGGGTCATGGCCTCGCTGTCCTCGAAAGACAGAGACATTTGGGCCGCCAAACTGTCTAATTCAGTTTCGGCCTTGCTGGCGTACCACGCCTCTTCTTCAGCTGCCATATCTCCAGTCAGGGATGTCCCGTTGAGCCACCACCAGAAGCCTCCACCGCTGATGAAGAGCATCAGCAGAAAGAGGCTGGAAATACGGAATGCCAAAGTTGTTGTAAATCGAGGCAGCTTCATTCTACAGGAATTCCTCGGTAAATCTGTAACCGATTCCCCAGACTGTTAAAATCAGGCGGGGCCGGTTGGGGTTGTCTTCCACTTTGTTGCGTAGTCTATTCACGTGTGAGTTGACCGTGTGTTCGTACACATCGGAATCCTGATCCCAGACAATGTCCAACAACTGACGCCTGCTGTAAGTGCGTCCTGGTCGGGCAGCCAGGGTATATAGCAGGTCGTATTCCTTAACGGTCAATTGCACGGGCTCACCATTGATCTGAACCTTGCGTTTGCCATGGTCAATTTTCAGGGGGCCCAAATCCAGAATGCGGTCGCCGGAGGAGATGCGGGCCAATTCTTCGGCACGTTCGATGCGCCGGTGCAGCACCTTGATGCGCGCGGTGAGCTCCCGGATGCTGAAAGGCTTGGTCAGGTAATCATCGCAGCCCAATTCCAGACCCAGAACCTTGTCGGTTTCTTCGCTGCGGGCGGTGAGCATAAGCACGGGGGTGCGAGTATCATTGGTGCGGATTTCCCGCAAGACATCAATGCCCGATACAGAAGGCAGCATCCAATCCAGAATGACCATTCCATACTGCCCACCCTGGAAGGCCAATAAACCAGCTTCACCATCAGCAGCAGCAGCCACCTGATAGCCTTCAGCTGTCAGGTGCAATGTCAGCAGATCGATCAACTCGCGATCATCTTCTATGACCAGGATTTTTCGGTTGCCGCTTTGGCCGACTGTCATGGAGATTCCCTCCTGGGAAATTGTTACGACCCAAATTAGCTCAAGTTCGATAAATACAATTATATCAGACTGATAGGCGCTGTACAAGGAATTCTGTACCGAAAAACTCCCTGATGAGATGGCATAATGGGTAACCAAGGATCAAAAAGGAACGGGGAGTCACAGAAAAAGAATTCCCCTGTGATACTTTGGTGATTTTCGTTCCGCATTATTATTACTGTTAATGGCAATGGGAGATGCCAAACGATCTTTAAAATGACATTAACCTGCGGAGGATTCTTCGGATGTGGAGCTCCTCAAAAGGATTCGGTTGGGAACAAATTCACCTTCTGTTCCGTCGAGTGAACCCATCCTGAGGTTTGGATTCGCAGGTTGAAATTAACCGCTCGCCTCACAGACGGACATCTTTTGTCCGGGCGGTTTTTACCGGGTCATCTAGTGCCCCCTTTAGGGCCCGGTTTGAAAGGCCTCGACCGTCATATAACGGTTGGGGCCTTTATCTTTGTCCTGGTGGGAACTTACTTTCTTGCGCCCCGTATTTTTGAGTCTATAATCATCCTATACTTCAACTTGAACGGAAGGCTCCTATGAATGCCAGCGAATCCTGGTTGCCCCCACTGGGTCAACCCCTTTTGACTTTGCGCGCGGTCAGCAAATCCTATGGTGAGAAAAAGGCTGCCCACAATGTGAACCTGGTGATTCCCCGGGGAAGCATATATGGATTTTTGGGCCCAAATGGCGCCGGGAAAACCACCACCATTCGTTCCATAATGAACATCATTCTACCCGACAGTGGAGACATTCTCCTGGGTGACCGCCCCATGGACGGTAGCATGCGCGACCGCATTGGCTACCTTCCCGAAGAGAGGGGGCTCTACCGCAAAATGAAATGCCGGGACCAGCTGGCTTATTTGGCTGAACTCAAGGGCGTGCCTCGGTCTGAGGCCTTGACGCGTGCCGACCAGTGGTTGGATCGCATGGGATTGGGTGAGTACCGCCAGCAGAAAATCGATACTCTGAGTAAGGGCATGCAGCAGAAAGTCCAGTTCGCGGCCACTTTTATTTCCAAGCCCGATCTGGTAATCTTGGATGAAGTTTTTACCGGTTTGGATCCCCTGAATATCGAACTTCTGCGGGAAATGATTCTGGAAGAAAAGCAGAATGGGGTGACCATTATTTTCTCCACCCACATGCTGGCCGAAGCGGAAAAAATCTGCGACAGCATTTGCCTCATTGAAGGCGGAGAAATAATTATCGACGGAACCCTTGAATCGGTGCGAAACGACTTTCCGCTAAAATCTGTACGGGTGGCCTGGAAAGATGAGACCCAACCTCCGGAAGATCTGCCGGGAGTCTTGCACCGTGAATTGGAAGATGGCCATTGGCGTTTGACGTTGGCTGAGGGTGTCGACCCCCAACAATTATTACCTCTGCTGGGAGCGGCTGGTCCGCTGACTCTCTTCTCGGCCAATCGTCCCAGTCTCAATGAAATCTTTTTAGAAGCCGTGGCGCGCAGCCGGCAGGAGGTGAAGTCATGAGCAAAATTTACACAGTGATTCGCAAAGAGTATCTGGAGCGGGTCCGCAGCAAGAGTTTTGTCATTGCCACTTTGTTAGGGCCGGCCATCATGTCGCTTTTCATTCTGATGCCTATGCTGCTTTCCGATACAGGCAAGGACGAAGAAAGAGTGGTGGGGATCATTGATCCTTCAGGCCAGTGGATGCAGCCTTTGATAGAATCCCTGGATAGCCAGGACCGTGGCAATATCCGCCTGCAAGTGGTGGGAGAACCCTCGGCTGGACCTGATGAACGCATTGAGGAAATGAAAGAGTTAATCCTGGCTGGTGATCTGCACAGCGGCATGCTGGTGGATCCCGATTTTCTGGAGTCCCGGCAGGTGGTCTTTTATAACCAATCAGTCAGCACTTTGGTAGTGCGCGATGAGGTGTTGAGACCGGCCATGAACGAGGTGTTGCGCCAGGCCCATTTCAGAGCTGAAGCTTTACCTGATTCGCTCTTTGCCCGCATTCTGACACCCACCAGCTGGTCCAGTATTTTGCTCACCGATTCCGGAGAGCAGGAGCAGGATGACAGTGTCTCCATCGGCATGGCCTTCGTTTTGATCATGATCATTTACATCATGGTGATCATGTATGGCAACCATACGCTGACGGCGGTGATCGAAGAAAAAAGCACCCGCATGGTGGAGGTGCTGTTAGCCAGTATTTCACCGGAAGATCTGATGCTGGGGAAAATTCTGGGCATCGGTCTAGCGGGGCTCACGCAATTTGGCATATGGACTGGCGCCTTCTATGTGTTGAGCCAGCGGGGCATTGAAGTGGGTGGTTTTGCTTTGGATATCACCTTCCTGACACCGGTGATACTCATCTCTTTCATCGGCTTTTTTGTGCTCGGATTTTTCCTTTACGCCACCATGTATGCGGGTATTGGTGCCATGTGCAATACCGTGCAGGATAGCCAGCAGTTTCATACAACCCTGGCCATGGGGTTGGTCATTCCCATGATGTTGTTGACGATGATCCTGCGGGCTCCGGACTCCACGTTATCAGTCATTTTGAGTCTGGTGCCGTTGTTCTCGCCTATCCTTATGTTCATGCGGGTGAGTGTTTCAAATCCGCCTCTGTGGCAAGTGGGTTTGAGTTGGGCCCTGATGATTGTTTCCATCTGGTTCTCGGCCCGGGCTGCGGGCAAGTTATTCAGAGTGGGGATTCTCATGCACGGCGCGGCGCCCACCTGGGCTACACTGATCAGAGCCATCAAGGCTTGATCTTTCCCTGGAAAAAAAAGCCCGGACACGTGGTTGTGTCCGGGCTTTTTCTATGACCGCAAACTGAGGAGGTCAAGGCTCTACAGAGAGCCTGAAGTGATCTCCCACTTCCAGCCTGTCCACAATATCCATGCCTTTATTAACCTGTCCAAAAATCGTATATCGGCCATTGAGGTGAGGTTGCTCCGAGAGGGTGATAAAAAACTGACTGCCACCGGTGTCTTTGCCGTCATGTGCAATGCCCACAAATGCTCGTTCGTATTTGGTCCGGCTCCATTCGCTGCGGATGGTGTAGCCTGGCCCACCCCAGCCATCACCTCGGGGGTCTCCTCCCTGGGCTACAAAATCGGGGACCACCCGATGAAATGTCAGGTCCTCGTAGTAGCCTCTGCCGATCAGGTCCAGAAACATGGCGCAGGTGTTGGGGGCTAGTTGGCCATCCAGCTGGATGGTGAAATCTCCTCGATCGGTGGAACAGAGAACTTGGCCTGCGTTGAAAGGAATCTGTGTTGGTGCTTGCTTGGGGCTACGGTGAAAGGCAGGCAAGGTGGCACGCAAACTGCCTTCGCCGGGAATGAGTTGGGCGGGCAATATTTTCGTGGCCAGGGCGGCTTCTCGAGACTCGAGACGGATGCGCAGATCCGGAGAATCAAATCCTTCCCGGAGCATGGAGGCGCAGATGGTCATCAGGCGATCGGGGAAGCCTTCCGGCACTTCTGTCCGTTGCAAGGAATCCAATTTGGGACCATAGGAGTTAAAGGTGGCCAATATGGCTCGTTTGACTTCGGCCTCACCTTCGGGGTAGCTCATGTCCCAGGCTTCGGCCATGGCCATCAGGGCGGTGCGTTGGGGAAAGTCAGCTAAAAAACCGATGGCGGTAGCGGCCACCACAAAATCGGGATCTGCGGCCGCCTGGGTCATTTTGTCCAGGATGAGGTTTCGTTCTGAAGAATGGTCGCTCCTGGTGGCCAGATGGTGCAGTGCCTCCAGGGCCGCCACCTGGATTCGCACTCCGTGTATATCTCCCTTGGCATAAAGAGATAAGGTTTGCAGGGGAGATGTGCCTTGTCGTCCCAGGGCAAAGAGCAGGGCCTCCAATTCCGAATCATGCGTGGCCGCCTCCAACATAGTGAGGAGTTCTGCTTCACTTCCCAGGCCTCGCAAAGCGGTCCAACTGCGGATGGCCGCGGCACGCACCACCGGATTCTCCTGTGTCAGATGAGAGTGGGCCGCTCGCCCCAGTCTGATCCGCCAAACCGGCAGCAGGCTTTCCTGCTGGGCTGCTTCGGAGGGCAATTCGTAGGCCATGGCCAGTTGTTCCATGGCTGCGAGGGCGGTGGATGCCAAATGAGAATTGCTGGAGCCCGCCCCTTCAATGAGGGCTTTGGCCAGTAGGTTGCGGTCTTCATCGCTGAAAGTATTGTCCGGTTTAAAAGCCAATGCGCCGAGGGAGCCAAGTGCCCGGCAAGCGGCAATCATCGTACGCTGATGGCGGTTTCCGGAAGGTGCCGGCTGCAGGTATCCCAACAGCACAGCCTTGAGGGCCGAAGGTTGATTCTGTCGGGCCAGGGCCCGAAAGGCGTGAACCCGGACCTGGGCGATACCGGAGCGCACGTGAGGACTTTGCTGGGGAATCAATCCAGCAGACGGAACACGTTCACTGCAGCGCAAAACCCGCCATAGAACCCGGCTGTGGGGAGAGTTGAGGCCGTCGGTGATGGCCGTGACCAGGTGGGATGAATCCACTTCCGTGGCAATGTTGCGCAACCCATCCCAGGCCGCTTCAACCACGGCCAAGTCCTCGCTTCCTGTGGCGATGAGCAAACCCCGGCCCTGGTTGTCCAAATGAGCCAACCCTCGGGCGGCGGCCAGGTGGAGTCGGTTGCCGGGTATCATCAACAAGGCTTCGAGAGCCTGGACCGCGGCGGGGTCTCCCAAAAGTCCCAGGCTGAAGGCGGCCTGCCTGCCCACGGTTTCGCTGGGATCATTGAGGGCCTCAATCATGACCGGGACCATACTGCGCTGGCCCATAAGTCCCGCCGAGCGCAAGGCCTGCAGGCGCACATGGGCGTCGTCATCCTGGATGAGGCTGAGCAGGGAGTCTTCTGGGGCAAAACGTTGATCTTCCCAACGGGCCAGGGTATTGAACGCTGTTTGGCGTTGGGGTGACTCGGTCATGCATCCGGACAGCAGCAAAAGGACTACGGCAGCTAGAATAAGAGTGCAGTGAATACGGGTCATCATGATCTTTGGCCTTTGGTCGGGACAGTTGAGTTCTCGGGCAGACACAGTTCATACTTTAACATCTGGGGCGGTGGTGGCCAACTCCATGTTAGAGGAATCATGTCTGGACTGTTTTGACCCCGGGGCTGGTCGTGGTTACCATTGCTATACGAAATGCTTATAACTCCAATTTCAGGGAGATTGCCATGCGCACCGCCGTTTTGGGCGCCTCCGGCCTGGTGGGCCGGAAAATGCTGACATTGCTGGAAGATTGTAGCTGGTTGTCCGGTGATCCGGTCCTTCTGACCAGTGCTCGGTCAGCCGGAACCGAAATTTCCTTCCGGGGCCGCAATCTCACATGCCGTGAAGTCAGTGCCGAAGATTTTGCCGGGGTTGATTTGGCTCTCTTCAGTGCCGGCGGTGGTACGAGTCGCCAGTGGGCTCCCATTGCTGCGGCGGCAGGCTGTGTTGTGGTGGACAATTCATCGGCTTGGCGCATGGATCCCCTTGTGCCTCTGGTGGTTCCGGAAATCAACGGCCAGTTGGCCAAATCTCAGCCGGGCATCATTGCCAATCCCAATTGTTCCACCATACAGATTGTCATGGCCGTTTCACCTCTGGACAAGGTCTTTGGGGTCAAAGAGTGTCATGTGACAACTTTGCAGGCCATTTCCGGGGCCGGGCAGGCAGCAGTTCAGGAGATTCTGCAACAAACCCGCGATTTTCCTGAGGACAGCAACAGTGCCGGATTTTTCCCGCGCCCCATGGCTTATAATGTATTGCCAGCCATTGGCGCCAAAACGGAATTCGGGGGCTATGAAGAAGAAACCAAAGTGCTGCATGAAATGCGCCGCATCATGGACCGGAAGGATGATTTGCACATCACTTGCACGGCTACACGGGTGCCAGTGTTGGATGGCCACAGTGCCGCCATCAGGGTGGTTTGTGAAAAGGCCATCACGCCCCAAAAGGCTTTGGCCGTTTTGGAGAAGGTGCCTGGGGTGATCGTCACCGCCGATCCCCATGATTTTCACACCGCCCGGGAAATTGCCGGCAATAATGATGTTTATGTGGGGAGGGTGCGTCAGGATCCTGGCTGTGAGCGCAGTCTGTTGATGTGGGTTGTTGCTGACAATTTGCTCAAGGGAGCTGCCTGGAATGCCGTGCAGATTGCCGGAGTCGTGGCCGGAGAAAAACGGAGATGATTCCAGGACTGGCAGTGTCACCACAGAAGGTGCGATCCACCTGGCTGGATCAATTGGAAGGCACAACCTTTCTGGGCATAGTAGTGCTGGGCATCATCAGCAGTTTGCTGGCCTCGGGACCCTGGTTGGCATTTATGATTTCCATTCTGATTCTGGCCTTACTCTGGACTGGATTGAATCCGGCCACCCAGTGGGAGGCCATGCGTCCCTGGCTGCCAGTGGTGGGTTTTGTCCTGGTGATTCATGTCTTTACCACTACGGCGGCCGCACCCCTGGGGCACCCCAGCTGGGGTGGGCTGAGGGCGGGAGTGCTTGGTTTGGCCCGCATTGGTCTGGCCCTGGGCTGGCTGTCCCTCTTTGCCCGATTGAAATCTCTGGATGAATTGGTGCAGGGTATCCGGTGGTGGATGCAACCTCTGGCTAAGGTGGGGTTGCAAACGGACCAGTTGGCTCTGGTGCTGGCGGTGGCCCTGGGCACCATTCCCGGTGTCATGAGCGAAGGTCGAAGGGTGGATGCCGTATTACGAATGCGTCGAGCAGTCCCCAACGGGGGTAAGGTTTCCCGGTGGCGGCGTTTTTTAGATAAGGTGCTGGTGATTATGCCGCTGATGGAAAGTTTGATGCGCAGGGCGGAAGTGCTCAGTCTCAGTTTGCGCACCCGCCAACCCGCGGTGGGTGTGCCGTTGATGGGGCCGCCCATATGGCAGCTGGCCGGGTTGGTGCTTTGGCTTGTTTTAATAATCTGGTGGATCCGGCCTGGAGTAACTTTATGATTGACCCCCAAGCGCGAACCCTCCCGGTGGAGCCTATAGCGGGGCACCGAGTGTGCTTCAGGGTGGCCTATGTGGGCAGTGGCTTTTCGGGATGGCAGATTCAGCCTGCCCACCGCACGGTTCAGGGAGTGCTGGCCAAAAAACTGAGCTTTCTCCTGGGCCGCGAAGTCTCCCTGGTGGGGGCGGGGCGCACTGATACCGGGGTTCATGCCCGGGGACAGGTGGCCCATGTGACGGTGGCCAGTGCCGATGAAGCCGCCCGGCTGGAACGGGCCCTGCCGGGAATGATGCCCGCCGATATTGAGGTTTATGATTTCCGGGTGGTGCCTCCTGAATTTCACGCCCGGTTCAGCGCCATCGCCCGCAGATACAGCTACCGGCTCTTATTTCGCCGGGAAATTTTTCAGCCCAATACCTGGCAAATCATCCGCAGTATCGATCGCCAGGCCATGGATATGGCGGCTGCATTTTTGCCCGGAAGGCACGATTGTGCCAGTTTTTGCAAGACATCTTCCCTTAAAGAGAACGGAAATGTCTGCCATATCGATCTTTGCGCCTTTGAATGGTCGGCAGATTCGGCTATCTTTCACGTTCGGGCCAACCGTTTTCTGCATCACATGGTGCGGATCATGGTGGGGACCCTGGTGGAAGTTGGACGAGGGCAGCGACCCGCCAAAGAAATTCCCGATATTCTCGAAGCGCTGGATCGCAGCCGGGCCGGTTGCATGGCGCCTGCAGAGGGTTTGTTCCTAGAAGAAGTATATTATCCCGAAGGAGAGGGCTCATGAAGTTCTTCATCGACACCGCGAACATTGATGAGATCAAGGAAGTCATGGCCATGGGCATGTGCGATGGCGTCACCACCAACCCCAGTTTGATGGCCAAAGAAGGCCGCCTCGATACAGATGTTATGCTCAAAGAAATTTGCGATCTGGTGCAGGCTCCCGTCAGTGGCGAAGTGACCGCCCTGGATGCCGAAGGCATGATTGAAGAAGGCAAACGTCTGGCTGCCATCAGCGAGCATATCGTTGTAAAAGTGCCCACCACGTATGCGGGGCTGGTGGCCACCGCAGCCTTGTCTGCCGAGGGCATCAATGTCAACGCCACACTGATCTTTTCTGCCAACCAGGCCTTGCTCATGGCCAAAGCCGGCGCTGCTTATGTTTCTCCTTTCGTGGGCCGTCTGGACGATGTGGGCGAAGAAGGCATGCAACTCATCGCCGACATCTGTGAAATCTACCAGAATTTTGACTACGACACGGAAGTGATCGTTGCTTCGGTGCGCTCTCCCATGCATGTGGTGGATTCCGCCCTGCTGGGTGCGGACATTGCCACCATTCCCCCTGCCGTGATCAAGAAGCTGGTGGCCCATCCCCTGACCGACAAAGGTTTGGCCGGTTTCATGGCTGACTGGGAAAAACTCCAGGCTACCAAGTGAGTTTTTTGCGGAAAAATTCCGGGGTCCTGACTGGACTCCTGGTGGGCGTCGTCTTAGGCGGCGCCCTGCTGCTGGTGCGGTTTGGTGGCATTCCTACGGGCCAATGGTTCCGATCAGGGAATAGTGTTTCCGGGGGCAATCACGCCGATGAAAACGGATTGGTTTCCAGCGGTTTGAACCTTTTTGAAGAGCGTGAAAACGCCATTGTTTTGGCGACCCGTTTGGTGGCCCCTGCTGTGGTGAGTATCAATGTGATCCAGGCCCAGAAAACTGATGACCCGTCCTTGAAGATGTGGGAGCGCATGGGGTATTTTCCCAAACGGGAAATGGTCCAGCATGTGGAGAGCCTGGGTTCGGGTGTCATTGTGTCCAAAGATGGACTCATTGTTACTAACAGCCACGTCCTGGAAAATGCAGTGCAAGTGGTTGTGACTTTGTCCGATGGTGGCCAATACCAGGCACGGGTTGTGGACGTGATCGATCGCTTTGATCTGGCGATTCTGGAAATTCCGGGGCACGATTTTCCTGTGGCCCAGTTTGCCCAGAACAATTTTCTGAAAGTCGGAGAATGGGCCATCGCCATTGGGTCCCCTTATGGGTACCTCCTGGCTGATACCCAACCCACGGTCACCGTGGGGGTGATCAGTGCTTTGAATCGCGACATCAAACACAAAAGTGGTGAGCGGGAATATCTGGGCATGATCCAAACCGATGCGGCCATCAATCCGGGCAACAGTGGCGGGCCCCTGGTCAATACCAAGGGTGAAGTGGTGGGCATCAATACGTTTATTTTCAGTGATGCCGGCGGCAGTGTTGGCATTGGTTTTGCGGTGCCATCGAGCAGGGTCCAGCAGGTGCTGGAAGAAATTCGGCTGTACGGTCATTACCGTGAAGGCAGTCTTGGCTTTGATCTGCAGAAATTGCACCCTGCTTTGATGCAATATTTGGGTGTGAAAAATCCGGTGGGGTTCGCGGTTGTGGCTGTTTTGCCGGGGTCTCCAGCATGGAAAAGTGGACTGCGTCCCAAGGATATTATTCGCGAAGTGGAGGGGCACGCCCTTTCTTCTTCCGATGTCTGGTATCGCCTGGTTTATGAATCCCAGGTGGGAGATGCCATCAATTTTAAGGCCGAACGAGAAAACGCTCCGTTCGACGGAAAAATCATCATTGAAGAATCAAAATAGACCTCAGGGTCTTTAGGAGAGATTGTGATGGAAAGCCAAAATGAAAGCCCCAAGCCACTTGTTCTGGTAACCGGTGGTGCTGGGTTCATGGGTGTCAATCTGATCCGCTATTTGCTGGACAAGGATGTCACCATTCGCTCTCTTGATTATGCCCCTTTTGATTATGCCGATTGCAAAGACCAAATCGAAATCCAAACGGGAGATATTCGCGACCCCGAGGCCGTAGAAAAAGCCATGCAAGGGGTGGACATAGTGATCCACTGCGCCATGGCGCTTCCTCTGTACAGTGAAAAAGATATCATGAGCACTGGCATTGACGGCACCCGGCTGTTGCTGGAAAAAGCCCGGGACCATTCGGTGGACCGTTTTGTCCATGTCTCCTCCACTGCTGTTTATGGTATCCCCGATCACCACCCCTTGCTAGAGACAGATGACCTTGATGGGGTGGGGCCTTATGGCAACGCCAAGGTGATGGCTGAAGCGGTGGGTGAAGAATTCCGCGCAGAAGGAATGATTGTCCCTATCATCCGTCCCAAAAGTTTTATCGGTCCCGAACGCCTGGGTGTGTTTGCCTTACTGTATGATTGGGCCATGGATGGCCGGGGATTCCCCATGATTGGTGACGGGAAAAACCGCTACCAGTTGTTGGATGTGGAAGATCTGAGTCAGGCCTGTTGGTTGTGTTGCACTCTTCCTGAGAAAACCGTCAATGATACTTTCAACATCGGGGCTGGTGAGTACACCACCATGGGGGAAGATTGGCAGGCAGTGCTGGATCACGCTGGCCACGGGGGCAAGGTCAAAGGCTTCCCCGCTGCTCCGGTGATTTGGGCTTTGCGAATTTTGGACAAAATGGGTTTGTCGCCTCTGTATAAATGGGTCTATGAAACGGCGGCCACCGACAGTTTCGTTTCCATCGACAAAGCTGTGCGGGTGTTGGGTTACAAGCCCCAACATTCCAACAAGGATGCTTTGATTCGTAACTTCAAATGGTACCTGGAAAGCCTTGATGAATTTGCCAACCAATCCGGCGTGTCCCACCGCGTACCCTGGAAACAGGGCGCCTTGGGCATCGTCAAAAAGTTCTTTTAGCCGGGGGTAGAAATTGTGATTGCAGTGACAGGCGCCGCTGGATTTATCGGCAGTAATATTGTGTGGGAGCTCAACCGCCGGGGTGTGGATGACATCATCGTGGTGGATGTGTACGGCACCGATGAGGGCAATGAAAACCTGAGCCCTTTACGGTATGAAAAGTACATGGAAAAGGATGCCTTCCGCACTTGGCTTGCCGACAAGGATAACGCCAAGCATGTGGATTGTGTTTACCACATGGGAGCCTGCAGCAGCACCACTGAAACCAACGCGGCCTTTCTCGATAGCAACAATTTTGGCTACACCCGGGATTTGTGTTTGAGTTGTCTGGCGGCAGATGTTCGGTTCATCAACGCCAGCAGCGCGGCCACTTATGGTGATGGTGAGTTTGGTTACAATGACGACCATGACGAGATCAAAAAGCTTAAGCCATTAAATCTTTATGCCAAATCCAAACAGGATTTTGATATGTGGGCCCTGGAGCAGGGGTGCCTGGACCAGATCGTCTGCCTGAAATTTTTTAATGTTTATGGGCCCAACGAATGGCACAAAGGAGACATGCGCTCCATGGTGTGCAAAGGCTATGAACAGATTGTGGCAGCAGGAGTGGTGAAGCTCTTTAAATCTGACCGTCCTGAGTATGTTGATGGTGGGCAATTGAGAGATTTTGTTTATGTAAAAGATGCCGTGGATATGGCTCTTTGGTTTGCAGACCGGAAAGACACCAACGGTATTTTCAACGTGGGAACAGGCGAGGCCAACGACTGGAACCGGCTGATCAGTGCCATCTTTATGGCGATGAATTTGAAGCCCAATCTGGAATATTCTCAGATGCCAGCCCACCTGTTGGGGAAGTATCAATACCATACCGAAGCGCGTATGGAAAAAATTCAAAAGGCGGGATACGACCGTCCCTTTACCATCCTGGAGGATGCCGTGGCCGATTATGTGCAGAATAACCTCATCTCCGGCAGGCATTTGAGCTCATGAGTGGTATTTATGACAAAAACCGGCCGGGGGCTCTCTTTCCCAGTGCGGACCCTGCGTTGGCCAAAGGCCTGGGCCAATTACCCGAACTCTTGCGTGTGATTCTGCCCATGAAGGAGAAACACCGCAAACTCCTGGCTACCGGAGTGCGGAGATTGTCTGGCTTCTTAACCACCGAACGTGACAACTTACCACCGGATTACATGACGCGACCGGAATATCTGGCTGCCTACCTGCATTACTTTATGCCTTGGAATATTTACCGGCAGGCCCGCCTTCTGCAGGGGTTGGATTTTTCTTTGAAGCCAGGCTCAACCATTCTGGATTTTGGCTGTGGACCCTTGACCTTTCTACAAGCCATGTGGTTGACGCGTCCGCATATGCATGGGCACCAATACCAGTATGTGGGATTTGATCGCTCGGAACCTGCCTTGAAGGCTGGCCAGAAGATATTTATGGGGTTGGCTGGAGAAGAAGGCAATGGCTGGAAAATCCAGACTGAAAAGAATCTTGGTGCAGCCCGTAAAAGTGGGCCCGCCGATATGATTGTGGCCGGAAACTTCATCAACGAATTGAATGCACCCCGCAGTGCTCCCGGGGAAGAAGTCTCGGCCGAGGATGTTCTGCTGCAGCGGTGGAGCAATTTATTGAAGCCCGATGCCGCCATACTGGTCATCGAACCCGGCACCCGTTCATCCAGCAAGCAGTTGGTGCGTTTGCGGCAATCTGCTTTAGCAACTGGGTGGAAGGTGGTGGCTCCCTGCCCTCATGCCGGGGAGTGCGCCATGCCAGGCAACCGCGGCGGCGCCTGGTGCCATTTCAACTTCTCGCCGGTGGATATTCCAGAATGGCTCTTCAAATTCAGCCGTAAGGTCAAGTTGCCCAAAGAGCGGGCCAGTTTGTCCTTCTTATTGCTGACCCGGGGCGATACTCCGCCCATTAAAACGGCCACACCGCCTCGGCCTAACAAGGGTGAGGGGGTGGTTCGGGTTATCTCCGAAACTTTTGATTTACCTGCGGATCAGATGGGTCGTTACGGATGCAGTGACCGTGGATTGGTGCTGCTGCAAAGTCCCAAGAACAAGATGGCTGGCCCTCAACCGGGCGATCTGCTGAGAGTGACCTGGCCAAGCAAAATCCAAAAAGATGGGAAATCCAAGGCCATCATCGTGCCGTCCACCAGTGGTGGGTACAAGGGAACTGAAGAGTAAAACTCTTAAATTTTCTCGATAGTACTTTTTTTTGGGCATTGGGACTCTTGCCAATATTCCTCTAAAATGGTGTCTGAGCCCTGATATTCCCACGAAATCGAGCATTTTCCATACAATGGCCCAAGCGGTTCCGTGATTCTCTTCTTGCATATTCAGTGTGAACGAATTAAATCATAGATAACTTTATTTTACAGAATAAAATAAAGTTGAGCGCCTGCTTTGATTCTTGGTCTGAAAATACCTTTAGACACCGTCAAGCTAATTTCCTTGTGGAAAAACAATTAAATGGGAGAAGTACTGATATGAGTGACTTTAACGCAGTCTTGGCAAGAAATACGGATAATGCTCCAAAAGGTATTGGACCATGTTCACAAACTGTTGCCTTCTCTCATTACAACAATCTGTCAGCTCAACTGCCTATTGACCCCAAAACGGGAAAAATTGTCGAAGGTGGCATAATTGAGCAGGCTGAGCAGTGCTTCAATAATATCAAAGCCATTGTGGACAGCATCGACCATGCCATGACCGATATCATCCGCATTACGGTCTTCGTAAAAAATATCAAAGATGTTGAGGCTGTGGATGGAGTGTATAAATCATTCTTCCCAACATATCTTCCCACCCGGACCACCGTGGCCGTGGCTGCTTTGCCCATGGATGCTTTGGTGCAAGTGGAAGCGCTTGTTTCCAACGGTGTAGGCTCCATTCCCAACGCCCCTCAAGCAGGGGACTTGATCAAACTGACCAACAACACGGATAAGGCACCCATTTGTGCTCTGTCCACCCAGACTGTATCGTTCTCTCATTACAATAATATTACCGCTCAGTTGCCCATTGATCCCCAATCTGGTGTCATTGTCGCTGGTGGTGTCAAAGAGCAGGCCAGCCAGTGTTTGAAGAACATCAAAGCCATTTTGGGGAGCATCGATGTTCCGTTTGATGATATTGTGAGAATGACAATTTTCCTGAAAGACCTCTCGGATCTGGATGCTGTCAACGAAGTGTACAGCACCTTTTTCCCGGACTCTGGTATTGCCCGGGCTGTAGGTTATTTGCCTGCACGGACCACCGTGGAAGTTGCTGCTTTGCCCATGCATGCTTTGGTGCAAATGGAAGCCGTAGTATCTCACGGTGATGGCACGCCTCCACAAGCTGTTGAAGACAGGCATGGACTCATCATTGAAGCCAACAACACCGACAATGCTCCTAAGGATTCTCTCTCCACCCAAACGGTGGCCTTCTCACATTACAATCACATCTCCGCTCAGTTGGGCATTGATCCCAATACGGGCAAAGTTGTGGCCGGTGGTGTCAAAGAGCAGGCCGGGCAGTGCTTGAACAACATCAAGGCCATTGTCGAAAGCATTGACCATCGTATGGCTGATGTGGTGAAAATCAACATCGCCCTGAAGAATATCGCAGATATTGATGCCATCGATGAAGCTTATGTCACCTTCTTCCCTGGAGGTGTTCCTGCACGCCGAATTGTGGGCGTATCGGCTTTGCTGGAAGATGCTTTGGTGCAAATTGATGCTGTTGTTGGAAATGAAGAAGGCACACCTCCCATAGTATAACCGGGATTTGTTGGCAAATTTTGGAATGACCAGAAAAGGGAGCTGAGATTTTATTCTCAGCTCCCTTTGTAATTATCTATCACATCCGGTTCAGTTAAAAAGGGCATCTGACTCAATCAGTTCCCACGAGATTCCATTTGTGCGTCCGGCAGAGCGCACTCAGGGGGAATTTGTGTCCTGCCCAGCCATTGAGACAGGCTCACGTCCATCAGAGATTGCAGCCATCACCTTCAGAACCTTGTATGTTTTCGTTGTGCTGTCTCTGGATAGACTTCAGGTGAACCACCTCACCTTGGGTTGGTGAAGCGGAGGCCTGTCCGTTGTTGCGGGTATTTTGAATCTGTTTGTAAAAATGCCCTGCGATACAAGATTGTATTTTATTTCGCGGAAACAATTCCAGCGAAATAGCCCTGAAAATTCTTTAGAATTCTAAGCGTCCGAGGAAATGAACTTGGTTATGGGCTTTTCAGTAGGCCCAGGGGAACTCATCTGCTACAAGATCGTGAAATGACTGACTACGCTAAAATCGAACGCATCTGGGCGGCGGTGACCGCCATTCCCGCAGGAAAGGTGGCCACCTACGGCCAGGTGGCCGAGCGGGCCGATCTGCCGGGCCGGGCGCGGCTGGTGGGACGGGCCCTGCGCGAGCTGCCGGAGCACAGTCCGGTGCCGTGGTTCCGGGTGATCGGGGCCGGTGGACGGATCTCAGAGCGAGGCTCACCCGACTCTGAAGAGGAACAGCGTCTGCTCCTGGAGGACGAGGGCGTGGAGTTCTCGGCCACCGGGCGCATCGACTTGGCGCGGTTTGGCTGGATCGACTGAGGTTTTACCTGTGGTTGAGTCAGCTTCTTATCTCCCGTACCAGGCATAATTTCAAAAAACATATCAAAGTTTACCAGTGCCGAGCGCAATGCGTCAAAAACCTTTCGATCACCTTTAAATGTCGCCTTTTTATCATTAATCAGGTCATCAAATGTCTCCACACCCATCATGATTGGCACCAGATCTTCTCTGTTAATCGTGATTGTAAGACAAGCAGTAATCCAGCTAGTAATCAGGGAGTTGGGCGGAAATTCAATGGCGGAAGTGATTTGAAGGTAATTCCAGAGAATCAACCGAGACAATCGCCCTTTTTTTAAATATTTAGTGGGAGAAAACCCAGGGAGTCCAAACAAGGAGGGTAATGACAGGAATAAATGCTGTGACACCAAAGGACGATAAGATGACGATTATCAGGCTGGTTCAAGTTTCTCTTTTAGCGTTGAACCTTTTTCAGTTTGGTTTGGCAGCTGCCCAAATAAATATCAGTGAGGACTTTTCAACCACTACCCATATGAATCACAACGCCACCACTGCTGACTGGAACACTGATTTGGAATTGCTTCAACTCTTTCCCTTTGAGGTCACTCTTGAAGGTCGTGTGGATCTTGGGAACTACGCCCGTGGAATTTCAGTTGATGGTGATTATGCCTATGTAGCAGATGGTTATGCAGGTGTGCAAATCTTGGATATTTCCGATGCAAGCAATCCTGTGGTGGTAGCCAATGAAGATACACCCGGATATGCTTATCAGGTTCATGTGAGCGGAAATTACCTTTATGTGGCGGATCACAGCGGTGGCTTACGAGTATTGGACATCAGTGACCCAACATCAGTCAGTACAGTGGGTAGTGCGGGCACATCAGAGGTGGCAATCGGGCTTTTTGTTGAGGGAAATTACGTGTATATGAGCATTGGCGGCGATGGAGTTGCCATTTTTGATATTACCAGCCCCAGCGATCCTTTTTATGTTGGGGGATACGTGACGACAAATGGGGTAGTGAGTCTTGAGGTGGATGGAAACTATGCTTTTGTGACCGCTGGAGAAGCAGGCTTGGTCGTTCTGGATGTGACCGACCCGACCTTCCCGGTTCTGGCGGGTGCATATGATTCTCCAGGTTATGCCTACGATGTCTCGGTTGAAGGCAATCTTGCATTTCTGTCTGATAGAGGCATTGGAATGATTGCCATAGACATCAGCGATCCTACTAATCCCTACGAGTTGGGTACCTATTTGGTTTCTAGCGAACTGGGTGGTTTGCAATGGGTTGGAGATAGGGTCTACCTAAGTGCAGGTACTATCGGCATGATCGTTTTGGATGTATCCAATCCCAGCTTACCCGTCCTGGATTTTACTTTCGATACCGATGGAACTTGCGCAAATGTTGAAGTAGAAGGTAACAAGGCCTATCTGTGTGATTTTGGCGCAGGATTTAAAGTCGTCACCCTGATGGATCCCACCAGTCCTTATGAGGCGGGCAATACCGCTTTGGGTGGCTTCGGGATGGATGTTCAGGTTGTGGGAGATCATGCATTGACTGCCCAAGGTTATGGCGGGTTGGGTGTGATTGATATTTCCGATCCGACTCAACCTTCTCGGGTCGCAAGTCGTTTTACTGCGGGTATTGCATCCAAAATCAGTGTCTCCGGAAATCATGCCTACCTGGCCACTCAAACTGGAGGGTTGGTTGCTTTTGATATTACAG
>JADGDU010000027.1 GCA_016744705.1 Candidatus Krumholzibacteriia bacterium | reverse complement strand
GCTGCAAAGGGTGCATGCTCTTTTGGTAATCAATGGGCAGTTCACAGCTCAATTCACCACTGGTGGATGAGCCAATAGCCAGGCCCAGCTTTCCCATGGTGCGATAGATGCCCTGGATCATCCAGAATAGCCGAGGCTGATTCAATACACTGAAGGCCAAGAATTGTAACTCCAATTGCCAGGCTTCTTGGAGGCTGGGAGGGGAATATTCGGATAGAATCATTTCCAGCTTCTGCTGGTCTTTCGCCGTGCTCATTTGGGCCCATCCACCCAGTCCTGTGGTCAGAGGTTTGGACCATTGGCTGCTGAAAAATGCGGCATCGCCCAAAGTTCCCACAGGACGCCCTCGCCAAGTTGAGCCGAGTGCATGGCAAGAGTCTTCAATGATTAATAATTTGTGTTTTTGGGCAAATGCCCCAATCCGGTCCATGTTGCAGGGGATTCCATAGGTGTGTTGGACAATTATGGCCCGGGTTTTTTCAGGAGTCCATGATTGCCCCAATCCGTCTTCCAACAGATCACAATCCAAGTTTCCAGTTTCCGGCTCAATGTCCAGGTACACCGGTTCAGCTCCCGTATAATTTACGGCATTGGGCACAACGACACAGGTATACCCCGGCATGAGAACTTGATGGCCAGCTCCAATACCCAAGGCTCGCAATATGGCGTGAAGGGCCACACGCCCTTTAAAAAAGGGATACTGTTTGGGCTCAGGACTCAGCATTTAAAATGATCCAGAATATCGGAAATGGCAGCCACGACGTCTTCAATATCATTTTGACTTAAGCGTGGATGCAGAGGCAAACTGACCAAACGTTCAGACTCATTGAAGGCCACCGGGAAATCGTTGTCCACAAAACTGTATTTTTCACGATAATAAGTAAAAGTATGAACAGGAATAAAGTGCACTGATGTTCCTATATTTCTCTCTCGCATTTGTTCAATAAATTCATCCCTGGAAATTTTCAAAACCCCAGGCCGGATGCGTATCGGAAATAAGTGCCAGGCACTCTGGCAATCTTCCCTCTCCACTGGTAAGTCAAATGCCTCCAAGGGGGACAATAGCTGTTGATAAATGCGGGCGATTTCCTGTCGCCGTTGCAGAATTCGAACCATCTTTTTTATCTGTTCCAGTCCCATTGCTGCCTGGATGTCTGTCATGTTGTATTTGAATCCGGGAGTGACGATATCATAGCGCCAACTGCCGGCCTGGCTATTCCTTTTCCAGGCGTCACGGTTCATTCCGTGCAAGGAATAAACAGCAGCTTTCTCGATCATCTGCGGATCGCCAGTCAACATCCCGCCTTCAGCTGTGGTCAGGTTCTTAGTGGCATAAAAAGAAAAAGCGGCGGGATTGTTACCTGAGCCGATCATTCGCCCTTTGTATTTAGCAGGTAGGGAATGAGCCGCATCTTCAATCAGTAAAATGTGATGTTCATGGCAAATGGATTGCAGGTAATCCAGGTCACAGGGGTGTCCGCCATAATGCACAGCGATCAAAGCTTTGGTTTTTCCAGTGATCGCGGCAGCAACCAGACTGGGGTTGATGTTCAGGGTATCTGGCTCGATATCCACCAGCACCGGTGTGGCACCAACATGTTCAATGACCGCGACGGTGGCGGTGAAGGTCATGGGGGTGGTGATGACTTCATCACCGGGGCCAATGCCCGCTGACACTAAAGCAATATGGAGGGCGGCGGTGCAGCTGCTAAGGGCCAGGGCACCAGGGGCGCCGACATAGGCTGCAAATTCCTCTTCAAAGCGTTGGGTTTTGGGCCCGGTAGTGATCCAAAGAGATTGCAGGCTGTCGACAACGGCAGAAATTTCTTCTTCACCAATAAACGGAGGGGAGAAAGGAAGAAAATCTTCACGCATTGATCTGTCCTTGAGTTGAGAAGAATTCTTAAATGGAACATTTAAAGTAACTTAATAACCAACGATGAGAAACCCAAAACTTACAACGCGCCAAAATCAGTCGTATTCGGCAATGGTGGATTAAGCGTCAATATAATTGGTGCTATGAAGTCAAAAAATTGTTATCCTCTCAGCACTCATGGAAAAGGTAACTTGCGTGAGGATCTCTTTAGTGTGATATTGCTCGGGCTAATGGCAGTTGGTCAAAAATTAAACTTCCGATGCAGATTGAATCCCGATCCTCTTGGGGGGATGGGAGTTTCTAACCATATTAAGAATAAACGGTGCCTTGCTTTTCATTATCGATTTGGGTACTGGTGTTGCTAGGAAATAGAGGTAGCGCTCTGCCTACCAACTGTTTCGGGGAGATAAATTGAAGCGTTTTATTGATATTCTACTATCTGGCATAGGCTTAACAGTCTTGTTGCCTATTTTAGGTTTGGTTGCTGTTGGGATTAAATTATCCAGTACAGGGCCAGTCTTTTTCCGCCAGGAACGTATGGGGCGTCATGGCGGGACCTTTAAAATCTTTAAATTTCGCACCATGAATGTTCAAAATAATGACAACGGTATTCAGGTAACTGCAGGTGGCGATTCCCGAATCACCCCTCTTGGAAAAATTCTGCGCAAATATAAATTAGACGAATTACCCCAGCTCCTAAATGTGCTTAAGGGTGATATGGCCTTGGTGGGACCACGTCCCGAAGTCCCCGAATTTGCTTCCCTTTTCCCCTCTCATTACAGAAAGATTTTGCGGGTACGCCCTGGGATTACACACCCCATCACCTTGCGTTTCCGACGGGAAGAGGAAATTCTGGCTTCATCTACTACGCCTCGTGAGTTCTACATCCATAAGATCTTGCCGGAGAAATTAGCAGCCTATGAAACCAATTTGGAACAGAACTGCTTTCAGGATTTGTTCACCATCCTGCAAACCGTTTTTCCTCTTGGGAATTTAGAGCTTTATGGGCCTGAACATTTCAGCCCGATGGTTGGCGGAAACATCATTCCTTTTCCCACCACTTCCGTGCAAAATATCCCCGCTTTTTCAGGCTCAGTTGAGGATGGGGTGGAGGCCGCTGAATTGAATGCAAACTCGCCTTCTCAAATTATTCTCCCCTGAAATTCTCATTAGTTTTCCCCTGGCTTTTTTTTTGAAAATAACGCTCCCCCAAAGCCCCAGGATGGGGTAACTTTAACCCCATGAAAAACTCAAACAAAAAAATCAAAGCCGCTGTCATCGGCACCGGCTACCTGGGCCGATTTCACGCCCAGAAGTACGCAGCCATGCCCGACGTCGAACTGGTGGCCGTGGTGGATACCAATCTGGAATGCGCAGCAGCAGTTGCCGCTGAAACCAAGACCGAGGCTGTCTCCGACCTGCGTACCCTACTGGGCCACATCGATATTGCCAGTGTTGTGGTTCCCAACATTCACCACCATGAGGTGGCGCGCCCTCTACTCGAGGCTGGTGTTCATGTGATGCTCGAAAAACCACTGACAAATACTTTGCAGCAGGCCGATGAGCTGATTGCACTGGCTGCTCAAAAAGAGGTGGTCCTTCAGGCAGGACATTTGGAACGATTCAATCCCGCGGTAAAGTTCCTTATGGAGAAATCCACTGCTCCGCTTTTCATTGAAGCTCACCGCCTGGGGGGCTTTAAAAATCGGGCTACAGATGTGGATGTGGTGTTGGACTTGATGATCCATGATATCGATATCGTCCTAACCTTGGTCAATTCTCCGGTTGCCGAAGTCCGTGCGGCGGGCTACCGGGTTCTGACCCCCAATATTGATATTGCCAACGCGCGCATTCAGTTCGAAAGCGGCTGTGTGGCTAACCTGACGGCGAGCCGGGTTTCCATGAAAGATATGCGAAAAATCAGGGTGTTTCAGGAAGGTGCTTATTTGTCCGCCGATTGCGCCACTAGGCAGAATGTGCTGGTGGCTGGAGATCCGGCTGTAGGATTCACGCCTGCTTCGGCTCCTGAACTGGTGGAGCATGGTCCTGCCGATAACCTGAATGAAGAATTATTGGCTTTTGTGAAAGCTGTGCGGGGTGAAGCTGAAGTGCCGGTTACGGGTCAGGAAGGACGAGATGCCCTGGCCGTGGCTATTGGTATTAACCAGGCCATTGCGGACGTGAGTTGATCCGGGGCTCAAGTTCCCAGGTGGAAGCGGTCTTTCTTGCGATCTAGTTCGTATTCCCAGCCCAGGGCACCAACGGTGACCAGGGTGCCCTCTGCCAGCTTGCCTTCTTGTACAAGCAGGTCCAGACTCGCTGGCCATTTTCCTTCTTTATAACGGTATAAGGTAGCAGCCGCTCTGACCTCACTGCGAATTTGATTCTCTCGCAATTGGTCTCCCGCTGCGGTGTCAAAAACAGGAGGTACAGACCAACGCAACCAGCCCAATCCTGCCAGAACGACCACCACTAACACGACTAAAGGCATGCGTCGCAAACCCAGATCGATGGATAGTTTTCGTTTGCTCTTTCCGCTGGCCTCATCTTCGCCAGCCATCTCTTCCGTTTCTTCCAGGTGCAAAAAACCTTCTTCACACCAGCTTCGCAACAGAGAACGAACCACAAAGCTTTCAATTTTTCCCTGACGAATGATGCTGCCCAGTGGAAGACCTGCCAGAGCCAGGCCCATGATGTGTTTTCCCGTGGGGCTGAGTGCTTCTTCGGGGATGACTTTGTCGCCCTGGGTGAAAACCAGATGAGGACTGGGGAGGGCTTCTTGAAGTATTTCTTCTTCATCGAGACGCCTGGCCGATTCCATCAAAAGGCCTTGCACATCCATGTTGACGCGGTGACGGATTCCCGGAGGAGTGCCTTTGGTTGTGTTGAAGTGATAGCTTCCTCTGCGCAACTTCATGCCGCTGGTGGTCATCACCTGGGCCAGGCTTCGCAAAACCCGCTCCAGCTCTTCCAGGGTAAACAGGTTTTCAGAAACCAGAATTTCAGTCAGATCCAAAGAGCTGTTCAAGGAGACAAATTCCACATGTTTCCATTGCTCCGCGGTAAAATAGCCATAGGCCCTGAGGAAGCTTTCCAAGGGGTCCCTGACAGCGCTGCGTCGGTCCCTGGTGCTGATCAACTGACCTTTGTCAAAGATGAACACCATCTCTCGGGTGGCTTCCAGATTCAGGAAACCGGATTTTTGCTGACTGGCAATGAGCTGAAGTATTTCGGCTAAATTAAAATCGCTGAGTTTGCCTTCCAGGGCCATGCCACACCTCCTAAAGTTTTCTCAGGCTGGGCTCGGGCACCAGGCCTGGTGGGGGTTCAAGACTTGCCGGGGCGGGGCTTGACTTGGTTTCACTGTTGCTGCTGGGGGATGGTGCCCAGGAAAAACGCTCGGGGATTCCCTGGCGCAGATTCTGTTCATCAAACAAAGCTACGATGATGATGGTCAACAAAAAGCCGGCGCCGATGATAACCGGCAGGGTCAGCCAGCCGGCCCAAAGGTCCCTGGGTAAGGGCATCCAAAGAGGGTCAAGTGCCTCAGGAGAAAGAATCATCCCAGGACTTTTCCATTGGGCGCCGCTGTCAAAAATCCAGCCGGCCGAAACCAGAAAGCAACCCCAGGCGGCTATGGAAAGGCGCAACCATCCCGCTGTAAAACGAGCACTGGTTAAGTGTCCGGCACCAGGAATGCATCGGCCCAGTCGGACCACTCGCAAGCTATTCTTCATGCCTTCATCCCGGGATCGGTTTTTCAACAACGTTGCCAAGACCACATCGCTGCGGCTACGGGCTGCGGTTTCCCCACAAGTGGGGCATAGCCAAGCGGCATCCCTGATCCGGCAGCAATCACGACAGATGGCCAGACCGCAGTTGGCGCATTCCCGAGGGTCTTTTTGGTGACTCCACCACATAACCAGTACCAAAGCCAGCAGCAGAGGAACCAGAAGGACCAGGAACAAGGGCAAAGGGGGACTTCCTAAAAAATTCTGCCAGGAAGTGAGAGTGACCAGAGGGGGATAATTTTCGGCCTCAAAGGCGCAGGCTTGAAGCAGGTTTTTGTTGGACAGCCCAGGATAAACCACAGGGGAGTATCCTTGATTCCGGGTGTGTTTGTCCATGTGTGTGGGGGCGTAAAACCCCAGGTCTCGTGATTGTTCCAGAGCCGCAGTGGCTTCCGGGATGAACAGTTTCTTGAAATACACTTGGGCCATGTTATAACTGGCCTGGCCTTGTTTCGGGTGTACGGCCTGGGTTTGTTTGTATCGGGAGAGGGCCTGGTCCAGGTGTCCCCGGTAGTAAGTATTGTTGGCCAATCCCATCAGGGCGGCAAAATTATCAGGGTCGTGCTGGAGCACTTTCTTGAAAAGCTTGTCGCTGGTATTGAAACGTCCCCTGCGGGCTTCCTGAATACCCAGGGCTACACGCAATCGTCCCTGACGATCGGCATTTTGAGCCGTCTCCAATTCTTTACGCAACCGATCACTGGTGGTTCCGGACGCTTCCAGCTGGCAGGCGTCCGCCAGGAGGGTCACTTCACTATTGGGATCAATGGCGGGCGGGGCCAAATGAAGGATGGGCCAGGCGGGGAAGGCCAGGACGATGGCGAAGATCCAGGTTCCGGCCAGCAAACCACGCAATTTGCCACGGGTTTGAATCAGCAGAGGCACACTCATAAGTGCCAGGAATCCTAGCCACCCTGGACGCAAGGCGGCAAAACCCAAGGGGATAAGCAATGGCACCCACATGTGCAAGCGATGGGTGCGCTCCTTGAATATCATAGCGCCCAAATCGTGGGCGATATTATTCCACCACCCGAGATAGATGGCCACTACCAGCAGAGTCCAGAACCAGGCTACCAGCAGAATGGTAGCCTGATGGACTGGAACAGCCAGGTGTCCTCGGGCAATGGGAGAGACTAGCAGGGTGTGAATAATTTGGGGCAGTGCCGATAAAAGGGTCGGCGTGTCCAGAGTTTGCAAAGCCTGGTTGGCTTGCCACCATTGGAATCGGTGGTTTTCCGGGTCAATGGCCAGGGCCTGTTTGACATTCTCTTTTGCCAGAGTTGGGTTATCCAAAGCTGCCGCCACCCGGGCCTCCTGAAAAAACCACTGTCCGCTGAGGGGATGTTTGAGACGGGGAGGGCGTTTGGGCTGTCGGGTTTTAGGCACAACGGTGGCCTGAACATCCGGAAGTTTCTTGCGACTGCTGTCAAGGTTGCTACCCTGGTAGCGGGGATCTATTTCCGCGGATGTGAGCGGTATAGATTGCAACGTATCCAAAGGAGCAGAATGTGGTCCACTCTGGGCCCACAGAATACCGGGCAGGCACAAGCTCACAAATATCACCATTGGAGCTAGGTTCCTGGGGCGTTGTATTTGTTTTTGTTTTAACCCAAGCATAATCCTGTGTTGAAACTTTCGTCTAATGGGTGGATGATCCCGGAAACACTCTTTCATCTTTCGGGTTATCGCTCCTTTTTACTCGGAATTAATCTTTTTTTGCATGGAGTCGGAAATCTGTGAAATTTGGTATCACTAAACTGCTTCATTCGCGCAGAGGGATTTTGGCTACTGCTGGCCTATGTGGTCTGGTTGGAATCCTCTTGGAACATGGGACTTATCCCGGGGAAAACACCATCCTGGTGGCCCGGACCCTCAGTCTCTGTGCGGTGATGCTCTTTTTGTGGGAACAAGTTCTATCCTGGCGCACCCTGGGGTCTTTTCGAAAATATTCACGTGAGCGGTGGCCTACATTTGTTCTTTCTGTGTTGCTAATTCTGGAGCTTGCTGGGGCCTTGGTGGGGCGCGAATCCACCTGGATGGCGACAGTCATGAAAAGTCTTCACGCCTCGGAACTGACCAATGCCTATCTCCTGATCATTCAAATTTATATAGTTTCGGTTTTTGCCGTGGAACTGCCTCACATGCAGCAACGTTTTGCCCGGTGGCGAGTGCGACCGGCTCTGGCCTTTGTTCTTGTTTTTTTAACTCTCCTGCTTTTCGGCACGGGTTTGTTGATGCTTCCCAGGGCCACTCCTGACCATCAGCCCATCTCCGCTCTCGATGCTTTGTTCACTTCCACCAGTGCCGTTTGTGTGACTGGTTTGGTGGTCAGGGATACCGGCACCGGATTCTCTATGTTTGGCCAAACGGTCATTTTGATCCTTATCCAACTGGGTGGACTGGGTATCATGTCTCTGACTGCTGCGTTGAGTTTATTGTTGGGCAGAGGTATTGGTGTGCGGGAAAGCAGCCTTCTGCGGGAGGTCTTTCATGTGCCGATGATGGCCGAGGTAGGGCGTATGGTGCGGGTCATTATTCTACTGACTCTGGCCATTGAAGGCGCGGGGACGGTGGTTCTGTACCGGGGTTTAGCCGAAAGTATTCCACATACTGGTTCTCGCCTTTTTCACGCTGCATTCCATTCCGTGAGCGCCTTCTGCAATGCCGGGTTCAGTCTTTTTCCTGATTCCCTGATTTCACAGGCAGGACACCCTCTGGTCATGGGCACTATCACCGCCTTGCTGGTCATCGGTGGCCTGGGTTTTGGGGTGGTGATCCAACTTTGGGCCTGGTTCAAAGGGCGCCTTATGGATCGCCGCAATAAAAAATTCCGGATGGACTTGCACACTCAGGTGGTTCTCATTGTTTCTTTGTTTCTCCTGGTGGGTGGGGGCCTTTTCATTGTCTTGTTGGAGTGGAACAACAGCTTGGCATCAGAGCCCTTTGGTATGAAACTGAGCCTGGCTTTCTTTCAATCCGCCACTTGCCGAACCGCCGGTTTCAATAGCATGGACCTGAATCTGCTGACCCCGGCTTCTCTTTTTCTGATGATCATCCTGATGTTCATTGGTGGCGCTCCGGGTAGCACCGCTGGCGGGGTAAAAGTCACCGCTCTGGCTATAGTCTGGGCCAATGTTCGCTCTGTGGGGCGGGGACTGACCCGGGTACGATTGGGGCGCTGGGAAATTGAACAGGTCCAGGTTCAGCGTAGTATGTTGGTCTTGTCATCAGGACTGGTGGTGGCCGCAGTCTCTATTTTTATTCTTCTGATCACCGAGAAACAGGAATTGATGGCTACGGTGTTTGAAGTCTTTTCCGCTCTGGGCACCGTGGGACTCTCCCTGGGGCTTACGGCAAAGCTTTCCGTGGTTGGTAAACTGCTGGTGGCTGCCTTGATGTTTGTGGGGCGCTTGGGTCCTTTGACCATGGCGGCCAGCCTGGTGGGCCGTCCGGCAGAGCCCCGAATCCGTTTTCCCCGAGGTCGAATCCTCATTGGTTGATGAAAGGTTGGATGACGCATGTTGAAAGTTGCTGTACTGGGGCTGGGCCGTTTTGGACAGGCTGTGGCTCGAGAGCTGAACCGCCAGGGAGCCGAGGTCCTGGCCATTGACCGCAGCCTGAATAAGGTGAATGAAATCATCAAGGAGGTGGATGAGGCGGAAAGTTTTGATGCCACCAATCCCAGTCTGTTGGCCAGCCGGAATATTGGCCGTATGGACGCGGTGGTAGTGGCCATCGGCAGCAATTTCGAAGCCAGTGTCCTGGTGACCATGCATTGTCATGAATTGGGAGTGCCCCTGGTGTGCGCTAAAGCGCTCAATGAAGACCAGGCGGATGTCTTGCGCAAAGTGGGGGCCGACAGGGTGATTAAGCCAGAAGAAGATGTGGGAGAGCACCTTGCCCGCCACCTTACTCATGAATCGGTGCTGGATTTTGTGGAATTGCCGGCCGATTACAGCATTCGTCGCCTCAAAGTACCCAAGGATTGGGTCGGCCAAAGCCTGGGCGAGCTGGATATCCTAAGTGCCTTCAAACTCAATATCATCCAAATAATCCGCAAGGGTGATGCCGATTTGGACGGCCGGTTGGAGGAAATAAAGCTGCCTTTGCCCGGCGGGGAAACATCATTTCAGCAGGACGATCAAATGGATGTCATTGGGACTGATAAGCAGTTGGGTAAATTCGAGTGAAAAAATAACTTGAGAATTGTTACCGCCTGGGGCTACTCTCAGGCGGCAAATGGTCCGGCCCGGGTGCGGGGTGCTCTAGGGAGCGCCTGTCATCCGGGCCTGAATTGGAGTCGGGCATAAGGGGCGAAAGCCAATCAAAAGGAGTGTATACCGTGAAAAACTACAGAAACATTGCACTGGTGGCATTGCTGGTGGCCTTGGTGGCCATGGCAGGCTGTTCCTGCAAAGAATTCGAAGAGCAGATCATGCAACTGGATGCCCAGATTGCTGAATTGCAAAAAGAAATCGCCAATGACGAAGCTGTCATTGCTGAGCGCAACGCCATGGTGGATGAGTTGACATCTGATCTTGATGGTTGCCAATCCGACAACGCCGTGCTCATCGAACAGAATGAAGAAGTGATCATGATCACCGTTCAGTCTGAATTGGGCTTTGTGGCCAGCGGTGTTGGTGTGCGTGAAGAAATGGTTCCCATTCTGGAGAGCATCGCTACCACTATCCGCGACCATCCCACCTGGGACGTTTACGTGGAAGGTTACACCGATAACCGCAAAGTTAAGGAAGAATACCAAGAGTACTATCCTTCCAACTGGGAACTGGGCGCTTTCCGTTCCTCCGCTGTGGTGCGTTACATGACCGGCCAAATGGGCCTGGATCCTGAACGCTTCGCTGCTGTCAGCTTCGGTCCCTACCGGGCCATCGCCGACAACGATACGGAAGAAGGCCGCCGGACCAACCGCCGCGTGCGCTTCATGCTGTACAAGTCGGATTACTAAAAGCGTCGATTTCTGATTCAAAACTCCCGGATTGATCTGCAAAGATTAATCCGGGAGTTTTTTTTAAAATGTGGCCAGGGCTTCCAGCAGTTGGTCAATGTGCTGGGGGGTATTGAAGGGGCCGGGGCTGATGCGGATGGTGCCGCCCTGAAGGGTTCCCATGGCCTCGTGGACCAAGGGGGCGCAAAGCAATCCAGTGCGGACGGCGATATCCCAATCCGCATCCAGGAACATGCCGGCTTTGGCAGGATCCATTCCATCGATTAAGAGGGAGATGACGGACAACCGGCCAGCCAGATTGATATCTTTTTCACCCTTTTCCAGGCCGAGAATGCCGATGGATGGCAGATCATCCAGGCCCTCCAACAGCCGGTTGGTAAGCTGGGTTTCGGTGTTAAAAGCATCGTGATTCCGGGCCCATTCCAGTCCGGCACCCAAGCCCGCCAGCCCTACCGTATTCAAGGTGCCCGCTTCCAGGCGGTAGGGATATTCTTCAAGATGTCCGCGCACGGCACTGCGAACTCCGGTGCCGCCCCAGCGGATAGGCCGCACTTCTACCTTGTTCCCAACTAGCAGTCCGCCGGTGCCCGTGGGGCCCATCAAGCCCTTGTGTCCAGTAAAAGCCAACAGATCGGCATGGGTCGCTTTCATGTCCACGGGAATGACCCCGGCAGTCTGGGCGGTATCAATTAGAAAGAGGATCCCCTTGGCCCGGCAAATTTCCCCAATACGTTGCACCGGTTGGATGGTGCCCAGAACGTTGCTGGCATGAGTCATGATCACCAGGCGGGTTTCCGGACGCAGCAACTTTTCAATGGATGCGGGATGAACAAAACCTCTTTCATCACAGGGGGCAAGGTCATGGGTGATGCCCATTTTCTGCAATTCAAACAGGGGCCTCAAAACCGAATTGTGTTCCAGAACGGTGGAGACCACATGATCCCCAGCATGGCACACCCCCTGAATGGCGAGGTTGAGAGCGTCGGTGGCATTGGCGGTGAATACAACCCGGTTGGGGTCATTGTCCGGATGGTTGAAATAGGAGGCCAAATTTTGACGCAGTTCATCAATGCGCAGCCCAGCTCGCAGGCTTAGGTCAAACCCGGACCGGCCAGGGTTGACGGCTTCTGTGTCCAGGAAATCCTTCATGGTCTCGGCCAGGGCCGGAGGTTTGGGGAAGGAAGTGGCGGCGTTGTCCAGATAGATCATGTCAGGGTTCACCTTGTTGGGCAGGTCGGAAAATTGACTTCAGATTGGAATTATCCAATGAGGTGGGAGCGCGTCAAGGATTTCATTTGGTTTCCCTTGAAATGGGCATTCTCTGTCCTTGCCCAAAACCACTGCCGACCTCTACAATGAATGAAACAGTTATCATTCATTCCAAGAGGGAGATCGTTATGGGAAAAAGAGAAATATTTATCAAACTCCTTCTGGTTGCCGTTCTGGCCTGGGGACTGATCGGTTGCGGCGGGAAGGATGAAACTCCCCCGGCGGGTACTTCCACTCAAACTGTCGCCCTGGTCCCTGATTCTGTTGCTGACAGCGCCGAAGCGGAAGTCCTTGAGGCCGCACCCGAGGCAGTGGTGGCAGAAGTTGAATCTCCCACTAATTCGCCGGCAGAACCCGCGCCTATCCCGCAGGTCAAAGCGCCGGAGGAGGTCCACTCTCCTGTTTCCGCGCCCCAGCCTGTTCCTGCTCCAAAATCGGAACCGACACAGGGACAGGGACTTTTCAGTCTCCAACTGGGGTCCTACACCAATGCTTCCCAAGCCGCTGAAAAAGCCGCCCAGTTACGGGATTTAGGGTACCCTGGTACAGTGGAAGAAGCCGAAGTGCACGGAACCATTTATCACCGAGTGTTTATCCGGGGCCTGGCAGATCGCCCAAGTGCAGAAAAACTTGGAGAAGATCTGCACACGAGGCTGGGTTTGAGTTATCTTATTCGGCGAAAATAATTTCTGACTTTTTCCCGTTCCTGTGGGCCTGGACTCAGATTCATTCCTGAGGCAGGCCCTTCCCGGAGGCAGCATGTCCCGCACGCAACGTATTCTCACCACCAGTTTGATCATCCTTATTCTGACCGGCAGTTTTGGGCACCTGTTGGCCGCCGATGGCCAGCCGGTTTTTGTTCGCCTGACCACAGAGCCCGGTGAAATGTTGGGTGTGTTTTACCCTGAACTGGCTCCTCATCACGTGGATAGTTTTATCCACCTGAGCAACAGTGGCTTTTACACTGGGACCAAGTTCCATCGCATTGTGCCAGGGTTCGTTATTCAGGGCGGTGACCCCAACAGTAAAGATATGGATCCTCGCAACGATGGCACCGGTGGGCCCCGGCTTTCCGATGTTTTGAATGAAGAAAATGCCCAGTTGGTGGACAAAGTCAATGACATGCTGGCTGCCAATGGTTATGTGGGCATTGATGGTGAAGCGCTGCTCAAGGCCGAGTTTTCCAAGACCGCCAAACACATGCGTGGCTCTCTTTCCATGGCTCGAGGCAGGGATGTCGACTCCGCTGGCAGTCAGTTCTTTGTGTGTGTGGCTAATACCTCCCAGCTGGATGGCCAATACACCATTTTTGGTTATGTTTTCAAAGGCATGGAAGTAGCGGATATCATCGTCAATGGGGAGAAAAATCCTTCAGCCGGACGCGATGCTCCAGCCATACCCGTGGCTATCCTCAAAGCAGAAATTATCGAAGGCGTAGACAACCTTCGGGAAGACGAAAAAGCGGTATGGGAGCAGGTTCTCCCCGAACTCAGGAATGTGAAGTAGAAATTTGGATTCCAAAAAACAGAACATTGACCCGGTGCACGGAGACATCACCGTCACCGGGGTGCGGGTGCATAATTTAAAAAACCTCAGCCTGCGCCTGCCTCGCCGGAAGCTGGTGGTTGTGACCGGTCCCAGTGGCTCAGGTAAATCCAGCCTGGCCTTTGATACGCTTTACGCTGAAGGCCAGCGGCGATATATCGAAAGCCTTTCCAGTTATGCTCATCAGTTTCTGGACCAGCTGCCCAAGCCGGATGTAGACCGCATTGAAGGGCTTTCTCCTGCTCTGGCCATTGACCAAAAAGGTCTGGGACGCAGCCCCCGCAGCACCGTGGGCACCGTCACCGAAATCTATAATTTCCTGCGCCTGCTCTTTGCCCGCTGTGGCACAGTGCATTGTCCTGACTGCCAGTTGCCCGCCACAGGCCGGGCCCTGTCTGAAATCGAAGACGAAATTGCTGCTCTGCCCGAAAAAACACGTTTCTATTTGTTGGCCCCGGTCATCATTGGCCGTAAGGGCGAGCATAAAAAGCTGATGGAAGACCTCTTCCAGCAAGGTTACCTGCGCGCTCTGGTGGACGGTGAAATTGTAGAGTTGGAAGAAGGGGTCTCCCTGGAGCGGAACAAAGTACACGACATTGCTGTGGTCATTGATGGCATGGTCAGCAGGCCTGGCATCAGAGAACGGCTTAAGGCCGGTTTGGACCGAGCCGCAGAATTGGGCGAAGGGCGCATCATTGTTTGGCGGGATGGCCAACAGGAGATGTACAGCAGGCACAGTTCCTGTCCTGGTTGTGGCCGGGGTTTTCCGGTACCAGAGCCTCGTCAGTTTTCTTTTAATTCACCAGCGGGCAGTTGCGATGGATGCAATGGGCTGGGGGCCTTGCGCACCGTGTACCCCGAGGCCTTGGTGCCCAATCCCCAGTTGGGTATTGCCGAAGGCGCCATCGAGTTCCTTAAGGGAAAAGAAACCAGCTGGCTTTATGTGCAGGTGGAGGCTTTGGCCGATGCCATGGGGTTCAATTTGCAGCAGAGTTTCGAGTCCATCAACGAAGAGGCGAAACAGACCATTTTCCACGGCCCCGACCCCGATGTTGAAAAACGACTGCGGGAGCACAAACATTTTAACGCCTTTTTACGGGACTGGACGGGGTTAGTGCCCGAACTGGTGCGGCGTCATCAGGAAACCAAAAGCGAGAAAATTCGGGGTTCTCTGGAACGCATGATGGTCCTGCAGGAATGCACCGAATGCCATGGGTACCGCCTGCGGTCGGAGTCTCTGAATGTGCGCATTGGTGGGAAAAACATTGGGGAAGTGAGTGCTCTTTGTCTGGATGAATTTTCAGAATGGGTCAACTCCCTGGAGTTTACCGGTAGCCGAGAAGTTTTGGTGAGCCAGCCGGTGCTGGATCAGATCCGTTCGCGCCTTAAATTTTTGCTGAAGGTAGGAGTGAGCTACCTGAGTTTATCCCGGGGGACCAATACTCTGAGTGGTGGAGAGGGGCAGCGTGTGCGCCTTGCGACTCAGGTGGGTAGCCAACTGACGGGTGTCTTATATATCCTGGATGAGCCCAGTGTGGGGTTGCATCACCGGGATATTGGCAAGCTGGTAAATACCTTACTGGCCTTGCGGGACCGTGGAAATTCGGTAGTGGTCGTGGAGCATGATCGTGATGTGATGCTCTCAGCCGACCACATCATCGATCTTGGTCCGGGGGCCGGAGAGAACGGTGGTTATCTGGTGGGCCAGGGCACAGTGGAAGAAATCCAGGCCATGCCGGAAACGGCCACCGGTGACTATCTGGCTGGCCGGGTGGGCACTGGAGGGCCTGATCCTCTGACGGGTAAGAAACAAGATGGAGGCCCCAGTCTGCTCTTGACGGGGCTGCGTGGGCGCAATCTGAAAAATATTGATTTTGAAGTTCCCCTGGGGAAATTGACAGTGGTGACAGGGGTATCGGGATCCGGAAAAAGCAGCGCTGTGCACGAAACACTTTACCGGGCCTTGGCGGCCAAGCTGCACCGGGCCAGGAAACGTCCGGCCCCTTTCGATTCCATGACTGGAGATGAGCATCTCAGTTCCGTGGTTCTGGTGGACCAAACTCCCATTGGTCGCTCGCCCCGGAGCACACCTGCCACCTATACCGGACTGTACAACCACATCCGCAGTATTTTTGCCCAAACCAGTCTGGCGCGCATGCGTGGGTACAAGGCCGGACGTTTCAGTTTCAACACTGCCGGTGGCCGTTGTCCTGTCTGTGAGGGAGCCGGTCTGCGGCGCCTGACCATGGATTTCCTACCCGATGTCGATGTGCTGTGTGAAGAATGCGGAGGCAAACGATTTGATAGAGAAACTCTCGAAGTTCATTTCAAAGGTTGTGACATTGCGCGCCTGCTTGAGATGACCGTCGAAGAGGCCCTGCAACTGTTGGACAAAATTCCTTCCTGCCGTAAAATTCTGGAAATCATGGAGGGAGTGGGGCTGGGTTATCTTCGTCTGGGACAATCCGGAGGAACCCTCAGTGGGGGCGAAGCCCAGCGCATCAAGCTGGTCAAGGAATTGGTCAAAGGTGGCACCCGGCACACTCTGTACATTCTGGATGAGCCGACCACCGGCTTGCATTTTTGCGATGTGGACCGCCTGATGAACGTCCTGGGGCGGCTGATCGGGCAGGATAATTCAGTTTTAGTGATCGAGCATCACAGCGAAGTGATCCGCCGAGCCGATCACATCATCGACTTGGGCCCGGAAGGTGGGGCTATGGGCGGAAATCTGGTGGTCCAGGGCACTATGGAGGATGTCATGGGAGCAGAGGACTCCCATACTGGGTTCATGTTGCGGGAGTTATTCAAGGGCTAGTTCGCGAAATCTATCAGATGGAAAGGAAATTCCCTGAAAAAGCTCAGTATCGCCTTGGTTATTAGGCCTCTACGGGTTATTTTTCTTCCATCCGGATATCCGGGATATCATCATTCTGACTGGGATTTCCCGTCAATGAGAAGGGTTCTGTTTTGAGCGAAACCAATCTGAAAAAAACACCATTGACCTCATGGCATGCCTCTCATGGTGCCAGGATGGTTGAATATGCCGGCTATGAAATGCCCGTCCAGTATGAAGGCGTTTTGGCTGAGCATGCCATCGTGCGTGAAAAAGTGGGTCTGTTCGACATCACTCACATGGGTGAAATTTATATTTCCGGGCCCGGTGCCCGTGACTGGATCAGCGGCTTGATCACCAACAGTCTCAAAAAGAGTGTCCCTGGCAAAGTGGTTTACAACGCCATGTGTCAAAAAGACGGGGGTGTTCTGGACGACATGCTGGTCTACTGCCTGGAAGAAGAGCGCTGGCTTGTAGTCTGCAACGCCGCCAACCATGACAAAATTGTTGGCTGGCTGGAAGCGAACCTTCCCAGAGCTGGTGTGACCATGGATGACCAGACCGACAGCATTGCCATGATTGCAGTGCAGGGGCCTGTGGCTCGTCAGTTGGTGGAGCAGCTGGATACTCTCGAAGGTCGCGCCGGTGATATCGAAGCCCTCGATTTTTATACGGCCTTCACCCATGAGGGCCCTGGCGGCGAGTGGCTTGTTTCGCGCACCGGTTATACTGGTGAACATGGCTACGAGCTTTATTTGCCATACGCCGATGCCCTGGCCTGTTGGGAAGAACTGCTGGCCAAAGGCGAAAAATTTGGAGTGGCACCCATTGGGTTGGCTGCTCGTGATACTCTTCGTTTTGAAGTGTGTTATTGCCTCTACGGTCACGAGCTGGGGGAAGATATCACGCCCCTTGAAGCGGGCATTAGCTGGGCCGTAAAGATGAAGAAAAAGGGTGGCTTTATTGGGCTCGATGCCCTCTTGGCCCAACGCGAAACCGGCGTACCCCGCCAGATCGTTTGCCTGGAGCTGGATGGCAAAGGAATCGCCCGGCAGGATGCCCGGGTGTTGGTTGATGGAACTGATGTGGGTTATGTCACCAGTGGGACCTTCAGCCCAACTTTGAAAAAAGCTCTGGCTATGGCCCTTGTTAAAAAAGAATTGCCCCAGGGCGAATTGGTCGTGGATGTGCGCGGCCGTCATATTCCTTGCCACACAGTGGCGTTTCCATTCTTGTCGGCCCGGACCAAAGGTGATCCCATGGCCGAACGGTCGCTGTCCTGACGGACGGCCAACAGTGCAGGAGGCTGAAATGGTTCCCAACGATCGCAAGTACACCAAAGAGCACGAATGGGTAATGCTGGAAGACGGCATTGCAACTATCGGCGTGACCGATTTCGCAGCCAGTGAATTGGGCGATATCGTTTTCGTGGAAATGCCCGAAGTGGGCGATGAGGTAAATCTTGAAGACACGGTCGGTTCTATCGAATCGGTTAAGGCCGTGGAAGATCTCTTCGTGCCTGTTTCCGGTGAAGTGGTTGAAATCAACCCTGATATCGACGCCACCCCCGAGTTGGTCAATAGCGAACCGTTTGATGGCGGATGGCTTTTCAAAGTGAAAATGACCGATGAATCGGAAATGGACAAATTGATGGATTCCGCCGCTTACGGCGAGATTCTGGGAGGCTAAGAGGCCATGCCCTACGTTCCCCATACGGCTGAAGACATTCAGGCCATGTTGAAGGTCATTGGCGCTAATAGCGTCGATGACCTTTTTGCTGATTTGCCCGAAAATGTGCGCCTCCAGGATGCTCTGGATATTCCAGATGGTCTTTGCGAGGAAGAGGTCCTTCGGTACTTCAAAAAGGCAGCAGGAAAGAATCACGGTCAGGATCAATTGACCAGCTTCCTGGGTGGTGGTGTGTATGATTGCGCCATTCCCGCGGCAGTGGATGCCATCATTGGACGCAGTGAATTTTTGACGGCCTACACTCCGTACCAACCGGAAGTCAGTCAGGGTACTCTGCAAGTCATTTACGAATGGCAAACATTCATGTGCCGCTTGACGGGCTTGGATGTGGCCAACGCCAGTATGTATGACGGTGCCACGGCCCTGGGTGAAGCTGTTTTGGTGGCCCTGGCGGCCACCCGCAAAAAAACAGTGGTTTTGCCCGAGACTCTGAATCCTCGCTACGGGCGGGTTGTCGCCACGATGATGCGTGGGATGAATGTCACTGTGCTGGTGGCTCCAGCTGGCCCAGACGGCACCACCGACCCCGCCGGCCTTGAAAAAATCATGACCGATGATGTGGGCTGTGTCGTGATCCAAAATCCAAATTATCTGGGGCTGGTGGAGCAGGTGGATGCCCTGTCTGCCCTGGCCAAAGGCCGCAAGGCCATCGTGGTGGCTGCGGTCAACCCGGTGTCTCTGGCGGTGCTGAAAACTCCTGCCGAATACGGAGCGGAAATTGCCGTGGGAGAGGCCCAGCCATTTGGTATTCCCTGCAGTTGGGGTGGACCTCTGTTGGGCTTTATGGCCTGCACTGAAAAGCTGAAACGACGACTGCCGGGCCGAGTGGTGGGCGCCACCACTGATAACCGCGGCAACAGCGGATATGTGCTGACTCTGCAAACCAGGGAACAACATATTCGCCGGGAAAAAGCCACCAGTAATATCTGCAGCAACCAGGGCTTGAATGCTCTTCGGGCCACGGTTTATATGTCCATGCTGGGCACCGAAGGACTGCAGGAATTAGGGGAAGCCAACCTGACGCGGATTACGGCTCTGCGCCGTGCCGTTAAGGATGTGCCTGGCGTTGAAATTCCCTACGCTGGTCCAGTATTCAATGAAATGGTTTTGCGTTTGCCACGTCCTGCCCGGGAATTCCTGAGTTTTGCTCGGAAAAATGGAGTATTGGCTGGCATTGATTTGAATGAATTTCCCGTAGGAACAGAAAATGATTTGTTGGTGGCCGTCACCGAAAAACGAACAGCCACTGAAATCAATCATTTGGCTGAATTGCTCACCGCCTTCACCAGTGAAACGGAGGTGAAGTGATGAACAACTTACGTTGGAACGCCACTGCACCCGGTTCTCTTTTTGATAAAGGAGTCGTGGGCCGGCGGGCCATGACCTTCCCTCGCTGGGATGGCGAGGACATGGACTCGAGTTTACCCGAAGACATATGCCGGGCTTCTGCTGCCGACCTGCCTTCTCTTAGCGAACCTGAAGTGATGCGGCATTTTACTCAGTTGAGTACTCTGAACCATCACATCGAACGGGGCATGTATCCTCTGGGCAGTTGCACCATGAAATACAACCCTCGGGTGAATGAAAAAATCGCCGGTCTTTCAGGGCTGGCCGATTTGCACCCCGAGCAATCGGTGGATGATATCCAGGGTTTGCTTGGGGCCCTCAAATTGTTGGAAAAAAGCCTGTGCACCCTCACTGGTTTTGATTCATGCAGTCTGATTCCCGCGGCCGGTGCCCATGGAGAATACTTGGGCATGTTGGTGATCCGTGCGTTCCATCTGGCACGCGAAGATCACGACCGTGTGGAGATTCTGATTCCCGATTCGGCCCATGGCACCAATCCTGCCTCGGTGGTCATCGCGGGTATGAAACCACGCACCATCAATTCTCGCTCCGATGGCCGCATCGATCTGGATGCCCTGCGGGAAGCCGTGGGTCCCCAAACAGCGGGCATCATGATCACCAATCCCAATACTTTGGGGTTGTTTGAAACAGATATTCGGGAAGTGTCTGAAATCATTCACGAAGCCGGTGGTCGCTTGTACATGGATGGCGCCAACATGAACGCCATCATGGGCAAGGCCCGTCCCGGCGATATGGGATTCGATGTGGTCCACCTGAATTTGCACAAGACCATGAGCACGCCTCATGGTGGTGGTGGTCCGGGAGCCGGTCCCATTTGTGTGACTGAAGAATTAGCGCCATTTTTACCAGGCCCCTGGATCAAAGAAGAAGCGGAAGGCCGTTTCACTTTGGACCATGTGCCTGCTGAAGGCAGCACCGGCATTCATTCCTATTTTGGCAATGTGGGTGTTTTGTTACGGGCCCTGGCTTACGTCCTGCGCCTGGGTGGAAATGGGTTAACTCGCGCCTCAGAGGTGGCAGTTCTTAATGCCAACTATTTGCTCAAACGCCTGGGTGATGTGATGGATGTGCAGCATGACAAAGGTTGTCTGCACGAATTTGTAGCCAGCGGATCGTCGTGGAAAAAAGAATACGGTATCCGCACTCTGGATATTGCCAAACGCATGCTGGATTTTGGCATTCATGCTCCGACCATTTATTTCCCGCTCATTGTGGATGAGGCCTTTATGGTCGAGCCCACGGAGACGGAATCCCGGGAGAGCCTGGACCACTTGGTGGATGTCTTGCATACCATTCACCAAGAAGCCCAGGAAAATCCTGAGATGGTGAAAGGCGCGCCTCACACCACTCCGGCCGGCCGGCTGGACGAGGCCAACGCTGCCCGCAACCCTGACCTGCGCTGGGCTGGGCCCTGCAACTGCGGTTGAGAGTATGGCTTTTTTACGAGTCAATTTTGACGGCGCCTTATCGGGCGCCGTCAACATGCAAAGAGACTGTGATCTCTTGGAAGCACACCGTCCAGAGGATGACCCAATTCTGCGCCTGTACCGCTGGCAACCAGCAGCGGTGACCATCGGCTACAATCAGAATTTTGACCATTTCAACAAAGAGGCCATTGATCAGGCTGGTTGTGGATTGGTGAAACGCATCACTGGTGGCCGTGCTATTTTTCATGCGGATGAACTCACCTATTCGGTGACGGGAACTTCACCCGGCCCGCTTTTTGGCAACTCCCTCCATCAAAGCTATATGAAGATCAACGAGGCTTTGGTTCTCTTTCTCCAGCGACTAGGGCTTGCCGTGGAAGTCAGCGGAGGAGAAAGCCGCGAAGACATGCGTTCTCTGGTGTGTTTTAAATCTGCAGGCAAGCATGAAATCAGAGTGGGTGGGCGCAAATTGGTGGGGTCTGCTCAAAGGCGCACGCAGGGGGTCTTTTTGCAGCACGGGTCCATCCTGACGGGTCGGCGTCATCTTCAGTTGCCCAAGTTTTTGTTGCCCAGGGAATCGGGTGTCGGTATGACGGAAAGTGAACTGGACCTCCTGACCACAGATCTGGGTCATGAATTGGGGACTTCTTTTGTGGAGGAGGATCTACAGCGGATGGAGAAAGATTTGGCTGTCTGTTTTTCGGAAGTATTCCAATTGGAAATCAAAGAAGTGGCTGCTCAGAAATAATCTGCCCCGACGACTCCGTACACCATCACCGTCCACGAAGAGTCGCCGGGACAAATTTGTTGTCTTGCCTCAGAAGACCAGGGTTGTTCCCATTGCAAAGGCCAGGCCTTTGGTTTGATTAGGATTCAATTCTCCTCGGGATACCGCTGCCAGATCTACCCGCCAGTAACCCAGTTTCAAACCTAATCCAGCGCTGGCTCCGGTGCCGGCCACTCCGCCGGTGCTCACACCAAAGCGAGGTTGGATGATTCCCGTCAGCCACCATTCTGTTCCCAGGTGAAAACGGGGAGTGGTGCTGGTCACGCCGCGGTTTTCAAACCCCTGCACGTAATCAAAGGCAAGGTCAAAGGCACCAAAACGATTGGCGGCTCCGAAGCGCAACTGCTGGGGTAGGGTAGTGGTATAACTCTGGGCCACATATGTCGTATCGGTCCGGACCACAGCGTTATCCAAGTCGTCATTCAGGGCATTGATGCCAGAGGCATCCACGCGGTATTCATTAAATTCCACGTTGTTGTCCCAGGTCACAGTAGTGTAGAGGTTCTCCATGGCTAAACCGAGATTCCAACCATTACCGGTTTGAAGAGCCAATCCCATATCCACACCGTAGCCCTGGCCACCATCGCTGGTGATCGTAGAGACATAAGCTTCACCAGCAATTTCATCCATGGTGGTGTTGAGGCTGCCGTATGCTTCTTCCACATGCATTTCGTAGGCACCATAAAGGTACTTGGCGCTCAAGCCCATACTCAGCTTTGCCCGTTCACCAGACATCAGAAGAGCGCCATATGAAACGGCTGCCGAGCCCATGGCATAACCTTCACCTGAGGTGTTGCTAAAGTCCACGGTTTCATTCAGGTCGTTGCCAAAAAGAACCAGGTCAAAATAATCTTTGTCCATATTTCCGGACCCGTTGCCGATGGCGTTGAAGGTCAGAGCGAAAGGTCCACTCTGCAATCCGAAAACCGAAGCGCTGACGTTGGCATCCATTTGAAATCCCGCATCAGGAATATCACTGAGGAGTTTTTCTTTGGCTCTGGTATCCAGATGGGCGCCGGTGATTTCATTGTAACGGTCCAGGCTGATGGAGTTGTTATGCACATCCACCGCGGCGGCTGCCAAGCCCAAAGTGAAGCCCTCACTGAAGGCCAGATTGGCGGGGTTATGGTTGACCGCATCGAGGCCCCGCGCGGTGGCTACGCCGGTTCCGCCCATGCCCCAGGAACGTACTGATACCTGGGCTTGTGCTGTCTGGGGAATCAACATTCCAGCCAGGGAAAAACTCGTGGCGGCGATCATAATCGCGACCATGGCTTTACCCCTTCCGTGCCTCATGTTTGTTAAATTTCTGCTCTCCATGACTCTATCCTTCCTGACTTCTGCTTCCCATGTTGGGGATGGGCAGAAGGTGAAAATTCTACCACTCGTCGTTGACATCGACATTCATCTGAATGGTGCCGCGTACTTCCAGGTAATCGGTGGACATCAGGCGTACAGTGTTGCCATCGCTGGAGGGCAAGTGCACTTCAATCAGGGTGTGTATGTTTTCCTGTGAGAAGATCAAGGCCTCGTCGGCGGAAAGGTCCACCGTGGGCATGCTGATCACAGACTGGCTGACGATGTGGGTGACGGGATCGACCAGGGCCGCGTTGACTAACAAGGGCCCGACTACAAGTAGAGGTGCCGTTGCCAGAGTGCTGGTATCGGTACCGGCCTTGATGAACAATTCCACTGCTACGGGAAGGTGATTCAAGATTTCAGTCTGGATGAATGCACCGAGCACGTGATCGCTAATCATGTCCCGCATGTCCTGATCCAGGTCCAGAGCTGAAGGATCGCTGTCCAAAGTGGTGCCGGTGATGACAACTTCCACCGGAGCATTGATGTCCCAGGAAATGACTGCATAGTCATCTGCGTGAACAGTGCCAGTGTAGCCGTCGCCACCCACAATGACATCACCGGAAAGGCTGATGTCCACGGGCAGGTTATTCAGGAAATCCACAATGGAACTGTTGGTCTGATCCAGAACGATATCCGTGACGGTGGCCCGGTCTTCCGCGGGGAAAATATGCTCCGTAACATTCATGTTCACGGTGGTGCCGCCAGAGGACGTTCCTTGGAGGATGAGATTCAAATCTGCAGGTAACTGCGCCGAATTCGTCACATGCATGACCATGGAAGCGGCCACCAGTTGCAACCCATCCATTTCATCAGGAAGGTCGATGTCTTCCACGATGGGGTCAATGGGCACTGAGTAGCTGGGCACAAGCCCGGTTACACTGCTGAAGGAAATGGTGCCACCCAATAACTCGGCGGTTAAGCCGTCCCCGGCGGATAGCAGGACACTGCTGCCGTCACTGCCCGGAGTCTGAATGTTGACATCAGCGACCAGGGCCGTGATAGGCGCTCCACCCGAGTTCAAAACGTAACCACTAAAATCCACATCCTGACTGATGCTTTGTCCGGCTTCCAGTTCGACAATAACGGTCAGTGGTTGGTTGCTGAAATTTTGCAATTCCTGCCAGGTGATCACTGTTTGGCAAGGCACGGGCATATCGTTGCTTACATTCAAAACAATGGAGCCGCTGTTGATGACGGCATGTTCCAATTCATAATCTTCAGGTAGTTCGGTTTCAAAACTGGTTTGGAAAGTCTGTGTACCGATGACTGCTTCGGCAGATGAAACCACCATGTCGGTGAACTGGGCTTCAATTTCGATGCTGTCGGTGCCGTTGACCACAACAACGCCTCCGCCGCTACCAGCGGAACCACCAAGCATGCGCACGACAATATCACCGGGAAGATTGGCCCCTGCCAAATCAACCGTTTGCACAGCGGTGGAACCGGCGGCTACTTCTGGAAAAATAAAGGAGGCTACAGTGGCGCCCGAAATGGGGTCTTCAAGGGTCAAATGTAATTGATTGGGACCGGAATCCGCACTTACAGGAACAGGCAGTCCGTTATCCAAGGTGATGGAGATGGATCCACTGGTCAAAGTGGCGCTGTTTATATCGGGGATATCCTGGGAATCACTCAAAACGTCGATGGGAAAGGCCGGAACGACCGTCGCCATATTGGAGACGCCAGAGGCGGGAGCCCATATCTGCCCCAACTCGAAGGAGTAGTTTATGGGGTCCAGTGCTTCCAGGCTAAAATTGCCCAAACCTTGCTCGATGGTTTGGGAAGTGATATCTGCGGTGAGCTCAAAATCAAAATCCATGGTGTCGGGATCACCTTCAATGAAAAAACTCAACCCGCCATCATCGCCTACCGTAAGGTATTCTTCGTCTTCAATGACTTCGAGCAAGTCCAGGCGTTCGACGCCCAGGGGGATGGTCAGTTCGGTTTCAAAGGTGGGCATCTCGGGCTTGTTGATTTCACAGCCACCAAAAATGGCCAAGGCGGCCAGGAGGATCACGGCCATCAGCATAGGACGCTGGTCGTTCCGCCTGGATAGTGGCCTGTTGGCTTTTGGGGTTGAGGTTGTCATGTCGGTCCTCTCTCGTGGAATGGTCATGCTGCCGACGGTTCGGTGGCATGCGGTGATTCTTTACTAGAGGAAGAATTGTTCCCTTTAGATGGGCTGTTTTGAGTGGGGAATCAGAAACCCTCATGAGGAACAACAAGGCACAACAAGGAACAGCAGGGGATTTTGAAAGGGCATTGTCCACGTCGAGAAAGAAAGAGACAGGGGCAGGAAGCAAGGGCACGGTTGCAAATAGCACGATAACCTGAGTCAACAATTGGTTGACGGTGCAAGCCAATACTCCCTAATATCAGGACACTCCAACCAAACCAAAGGTATCGTATGTTGATTTGGCTTAGCCAACGGATTTTATCCTCCCTACTGCTGGTTTTTCTGCTGATAACGGCAGTCTTTTTTGTGGTCCGCCTGGCGCCTGGCGATCCTTTGGATCTGGTGATTTGTGAGGGGCTTCGTGGTGAGGACCGTCAAGCGATCAGCGAGCAATATGGCCTGGACCGGAGTTTGCCCCAGCAATATCTGTTATGGGTGGTGGCTTTGGCCAAAGGAGACGCCGGGGTGAGTTTGGCCCAGCATCAGGCCGTCTCAAAGATTATCTCTGAAACTCTGCCGGTGACTCTTTTGCTGACTCTGTCGGCCTACGCTTTGCAATTGCTGATGGCCGTGGGCGCGGCGGTCATTATGTGCACTAAACGCGGCAGCCTGAGCGATGGACTGATCCAAACCAGTGGTCTGTTTTTCTACTCGGTGCCTGCCTTTTGGTTGGGGCTCATTCTGATTATGCTGTTCAGTGGTGTCCTGGGTTGGCTACCCACCGGGGGAATGCACGCAGCTGACGCGGCTTTCATGAGCCCTCTACAATCCTTTATCGACCTCCTCAAACATATGATTTTACCTGTTATGACATTGGCTCTGAGCATGTTCATGGGCACTGCAAGGTATTTGCGGACGCATCTTGATGAAGTTCTGCAACAAGACTACATCTTATCAGCCCGGGCGCGGGGTGTGGGCCATTGGCAGATCATGTTCCGCCACGCCTTGCCTAACGCTCTCCTTTCTCTGGTGACTCTGGTGGGGCTGCACTTGCCATTCCTGCTGGGAGGCGCTGTGGTTGTTGAAGTTGTTTTTGGTTGGCCCGGAATGGGGCAGGTTACAGTCCAGGCCATTGGCGATCGAGATTACCCGGTGATTATGATCACCACCCTGGTGGCCGCCCTGGCTGTGGTTCTGGGGTCGCTGCTGGCGGATGTTTTTTATATGAAAGTTGACCCTCGAGTTCGTTTGGGACAGAGGGGAGAGGACGATGCTTAAGCGGCCCGGATTCATCATCTCCCTTGTTTTACTCTTGCTGGCTTTACTGATTCCTGTATTGAATTTGGGCGACCCAGTGGCCCTGGGAAGCATGGATGAGCGCTTATTGCCTCCCTCCACCGATCACCTCATGGGAACTGATATTCACGGCCGTGATGTACTACTGCGTTTGGCCTATGGTAGCCGAGTCTCGCTTTTGGTGGGCTGGGTCAGTGTGCTGGTGGCTGTGGGATTGGGCACCGCGGTGGGTCTTTTGAGCGCTTTGGGTCCTCGGCGCCTGGACCGGTTGTTGATGATGATCACCGACCTCTTTCTGGCTTTTCCCCGGCTCTTTCTGATTCTGCTTCTGGTCTCTCTGGCTAGGCCATCCTTATCTCTGGTGATGCTTGTCATTGGATTGACGGGATGGATGCCAGTAGCCCGTCTGGTGAGGGCCGAAGCCCTCAGCCTACGGGAACTGGATTTTGTCACCGCCGCCCGGGGATTGGGGCTTTCTTCCTGGCGTGTGGCCACCAAACATATCATGCCCAATCTTTTGCCGACTATTCTTATCACCGCGGCCCTGCGAGTAGGGGGGGCCATTTTGACGGAAGCTTTCCTAAGCTTTCTGGGGTTGGGCGTGCAGGAGCCCGGTATCAGCTGGGGTGCCATGATCCAACAAGGACGTTCCCACCTAATTGATGGATGGTGGCTGGCCACTTTTCCCGGCCTGGCTATTGCTTTGACCGTCATCGGTTACAATTTGCTGGCCGACGATATCCGGCATGCCTTAGACCCTGCCCGCTTTTCAGGGGGGCCTAAATCATGATCGAGCCACTGCTTCGTGTTGAAAAGTTGAAGGTGGGATTCGGGGAGAATTGGATTCTCAAAGGAGTGGACCTGGACGTTTTTCCCGGGGAAACGGTGGCCATGAGTGGGCCTTCCGGTTGTGGAAAGAGTTTGATGGCCCGTGCTCTGTGCGGGCTTCTGCCTACTTCGGCCTGCATGGAAGGTCATATCAGCTGGAAGGGGCAACTGCTATCTGGAAGAGAAGGGCATGGGTGGGGGAAGGTTCGCGGCAGTCAGCTGAATTTGATGCTACAGGAACCAGCGACCAGTTTGAACCCAGTGCTGAGGGTGGCCCAACAAATTGGCGAAACCTGGTTGCTGCACCATCCTGGGCAGAAATCCCGAGTTCATGAAGAAACTCTGCGGCTGCTGGATGAAGTGCGCATTGCCGATGCTGAGAATGTGGCAAAACAGTATCCTCACCAGTTGAGCGGAGGTATGAAACAACGGGTTTTGTTGGCAGCCGCTCTGGCCTGTGAGCCTGAACTCCTTATAGCCGATGAACCCACTACAGCTTTGGATCCCACGGTCCAACGGGAGATCCTGGCTTTACTCCGGGAAGTTCGCCACAACCGGCAAATGGCCATGATATTCATTTCTCATGATCCTCATCTGGTAGCCTTGCTTGCTAATCGTTCATGTGTCATGAGCCAAGGACTAATTTCAAGCGGCCCAACTGTCGCTGATGCCATGAAACCCAGCCAAGTGTTGCCTTTTTCCCCTGCGGAAATTCAAAAAAATAGCCCTGTGTTGGTGGCTAGAAACCTGGTTGTAAAGTATTCGCCACAAGGCTGGAGTGGATTTTCCTCTGGTGCTAACCAGACAATGACGGCCGTGGCAGGTGTAGATCTGGAACTACGACCGTCTATGGCTGTGGGTCTAGCGGGAGAATCAGGCTGCGGGAAAACAACTTTGGCTAAAGCCCTTGTACGCCAAGTGCCCGTCAGTAGTGGTACTCTGTTACTGAATGGCTCCGATTTTTTGGCGGCCCGTGGGCAGGACCTGAGAATGGGACGACGCCAGGGACAGTTGGTTTTTCAAGATCACGGGGCATCTCTCAACCCCCGCCAAAGGGTAGGGGATATTCTGGAAGAGGCATCGGGAGGGACTATGAATCCGGTCCAGGATTTGATGGCCGAAGTGGACTTGAGTTCTGACCTGGTGCACCGCTTCCCTGGCCAACTTTCCGGTGGCCAGCGTCAGCGGGTGGCTTTGGCTAGGGCTTTAGCTCCGGAGCCAGCTTTCTTGATCGCGGACGAAGTGACCAGCGCCCTGGATCCAGTAGCCTGCCAAAGGATCATGCTCTTGCTGTCGCGTATTATGAAACGCAGAAGTTTGGCGGTATTGCAAATATCGCATGACCTGGATTTGCTCCAGCGTTGGTGCCACCAGGTTCAGGTCATGCTGGGCGGAGTAATTTTGGAAATTTATCCAGGAGGTAAAGGGGCTGCGGCCAGGCATCCTTATACCCTCAACCTCTACGCCTCGATGCCCGTAGCCCTCCGGGGACAGGAGACGAGTCAGCAGGAAGAGGAAAAAGACACAGGTATGCAGGGGGACCTTAAGAGCCAAGGGTGCCCATGGGCACACTCCTGTAAACACGCTATTTCTACCTGTTACAAGGTTTTGCCCCCATTGGCCTTGGTGGCTGGGGGACATCTTTCACGATGCCCGGTTGTAGAGGGCTCTGTCTCCTCAACTTTTATTGACACGTAATAGGCCAATCTCTATATTCAAACACCAGTTGCAATACGGGTTCCCAAAAAGTCCCTGGAAGTGCAACAGGACTGTAAATTCAACGTGAATTTCAGCCGACAGTTAGGCACCCCACACTGCCCGGCTAAGGATCAGTGCGAAACTATAGAATTCAGATCACAGGTTCTCACCCGAACCCAGTTTCGGTCGGATTAGGTTCCCCCGAAAGGAGCGCGTTTATGCTCCGGCGCCACCGGATCAGTTGGACTATGTCCTTTATGCTTCTGATGTTCCTGGTCACTTTGTTGATTCCAACATTGTTGACTGTAGGTCAAGCCTCGGCTCAGTCCCCGGCGACCATTGAAGGAACAGTCAGGGACAAAGAGTCAGGCGAATTGCTTGATTACGCGAACGTTCTATTGGTGGGCACCACCCGAGGGACCATGTCTCTCGGTGGCGGTCTCTTCTATTTTCAGGGAATGCAACCTGGAACCTACACCGTGAAAATTCTCTATCTGGGGTATGCGCCTGTTGAACAGAGCGTCACTCTCAAGGGTGGAGAAACTTCCAAATTGGTATTCAACCTCGAAACCGTCATTGTTGAACAGCTGCAGGCTTTTGACGTTGAAGGTGCCGAATACATGGTTGATGTCAAAAATACGGTTAACGAGCAGACCGTGAGTTCAGAAACCTTTGAAAAGTTTGCCATTGATTCGGTTGAAGACGCCCTGTCCAAACAGGCTGGTGTTGTGACACGTGCAGGTGAGCTTTATGTGCGTGGTGGCCGGTCCGGTGAAGTTTCTTACCAGATGGATGGTGTGACTGTCAGTAACCCGCTTGGTGGCGGGCATATGGAAGTTTCAACCCTCTCGGTGGAAAACATCAGTATGGTGACTGGTGGCTTGGACGCCAAATACGGTAACGCCCTTTCCGGTGTGGTGAATGTGATCACCAAAGAAGGTGGCCAGAAGTTCGGAGGCGCCGTGCGTTTCCTGACCGATGACTTTGGTCGCCAGGACAAAACTTATACCAACTACGATCGGCTTGAATATCAATTTGGTGGACCCATGCCCATTAAGGGCCTGACCTATTCCATCTCTGGTGATTTCCTGTTCACGGATTCGGAAAATACTTCCGTTGCTCATCGCCCAGAGTATAAGGCTAAGGTTGGTGGCACCACTCTGTTTAAATTCCGTCGCCGCCAATTCAACTCGGCCAAGGGCTCGGTCAAGCTGGCTTATACCATGTCCGAGAATAAGAAGAAGGTTACTGCAGAGTATTCCTATTCTACTTCCACTTCGGAACGGTATGCACCTAACTGGAGTGTTGAGGGTTATGGACGCCGCATTGTCTATCTGCCCGAGGTTTTTACTCCGTCCCAGTCTGGACGCGCAGATTATTACGCATCCGGCCGATCCATCCCTGTTTATTACGGACCCTGGTTTGATACCATGCTGGAAACAGCCCGTACTGTATTGGTTGTGGATAGTCGCAATGCCAGTGAACAGCATCAGCAATTGCCCATTCTCGAAGTTCGTAGTGCTAACGACAATAGAATCTATACTGTGGTTGCTCATGCCACCTTCGATGGCTTCAAATATCCTTACTCGTCGTTCAGTACCGTGGCTCAGGACAGCTCCTATTCCGAATTTAACTCGGCGAACCGGCAAGGACAGAATCGGTCCATGGGGCAGGTGGGTAAAGTTGTCTGGCGTCACAACCTGACTGACCGCACCTATTATAATGTGCGTTTGGGTATGGTTGCTTTCGACACCCGTGATGGTGTGGATAATAAAGATCCCTGGATGTATAACCATGGCGGTATCTGGTCTCCCGGTCTGTTCACCGGTCAAAGCCGAGTGTATCAGCAAGGGTCTGATTATTACACTGATCCGTTGAATGGTTATTTCGTAACCACCAGTGATAATAACTACTATTTTGAGGAATACAGTCGGGTTTACAGTCTGGGTTCTGAGCTCATCAGTGCTCGCTGGGACGGACACCAGGTAGAGGTCGGGGGAGAGGTTCGTTACAACGATCTTGAACGCTACTCCTTGGCTAATCCTGCTATCATGCGGCAAAGCCGTTTCACTGGCGACTACAGCCAGGGCGGTAACCGAAATGTCTTCCATACCTACAATCCTGAGGCCTCTCTCTATGGCCAGGATCGTTGGGAATACGAAGGCATGGTTGTGAACTACGGTGTGCGTTGGGATATGTTCTCACCCGGTACCGCTGCAGCCATTGAACTGACTAACGAAGATGTCGATGGCAATGTGATCAAGTACAAGACCGCCTTCCAGCCTCGTTTGGGATTTGCTTTCCCCATTACCGAGCGTGACGGTTTCTACTTTCACTACGGGCGCTTTGTTCAGTTTCCCAGTCGTGAATATCTGTTTGCCAGCCAGGATGCCGTGGGTAACTCGGGTACTTTGGGTAATCCCAACTTGGATCCTGAAACCACAGTGCAGTACTCTGCCGGTATCAAACATCAATTTACTGATCATATCGCGGGCCAGTTCTCGCTTTACAGTAAAGATATTTATGACCTGATTGCTGCGACCACAGTGACCGATGCCAGCACTGGTACGACTCTGAGTCGTTACATTAATAAAGCGTACGCTTCGGCCCGTGGTGTGGAGATGACTCTTGATAAGCGTTATAGCGATCACTACCAGTTCCGCTTCGCTTACACCTTCTCCTTTGCTGATGGCGTGGCTTCCAGTACTACCTTCGGTGCAAACCCTGAAGGTTTGGAGTTCCTGCCCAACCAGGAATTGCCTCTGAACTGGGATCAGCGCCATACTCTGAATATCATGTTCCTGTTGATGGAACCCGGTGTCTGGTCTTCGTCCTTTACGTTCTCTTACGGCAGCGGGTTCCCTTGGACTCCCAGCGATCGTTTTGCCAAACGTCAGGACCCTATGCTGGAAAACAGCGAGCGACTGCCCGCCACTTACCAGTTGGATGTACAGCTTGAAAGAAACATCAACTTCTATGGTAAAAGGCTCTCTCTGCAGCTGCAGGCCTTTAACCTTTTGAACCAAGACCAGGTGGTTAATCCGGGCGGTGGCGGCATCGCTCCCGGTATGATCAATGGGGCATCCTATGGTGGCATGTCCTATCTCACTGAAACCGGAAAATTTGGCGCTGCCCTATTGCAGGATGCCGACGGTGACGGAGAAGACGAATTTATTCCCATTGTAGACCCAAGAACTTTTGGAGCTCATCGTTTGTTCCGAATCGGTTTGGGTTACTATTTCTAGGGGCACTGCACGGGGATTGTGCTTTAAGCATTTACCCGTTGAAAGGATAGCAATGTTCGGCACCATCACAAATACGGCCAAGGGACTTGGAGGGAATGGCATCAAGCTTTTCTCTTCCACCCTCCTGTTGCTGTTGGTATGTGTGGCTGCTTCGGCTCAAGCCCGCATGGACGTACCCAATCCCATCGTTGAATTGGGTTATAATCCGGGCGGAATCTTTGAGTTGGAGGGTGATTTTGTCATGAATGTGGGGGAAGCCCAGATCAATATCACCAATTTTGGTTTGATTGGTTCTGGATTTAGCGCCACGACCACTTTTTCACATGCTCCTTCCTGCCAGTGGCCTGCCGGCAGCGGCGACGAGTATCTGTGGGCTGCTGGCCTCTGGGTTGGTGGCGTGGTTCTGGGAGAACGCTTGGTTTCTCAGGGAGGCTGGAGTTCCGAATGGATGCCTCTGGATGAATTGGAAGCCACCATTTATGAAGCCATCGGCACCAAGTTGATTCGACCCGCTGGAAATACTTTGGCCAGTGGTCGTCGTGCGCCCATGCCAGGTGAAGATGATGATCTCGATGGTTCGATTGATGAAGAAATTCTTAACGGTAAAGACGACGATTTTGACGGTCTTATCGATGAAGATTTCGGACAAATTGGCAACCAGATGTTTGTCTTGACCAATTACGATAATACAGCTCTCTCTCAAGAATCATATCCTGATCATACCCCTATGAACTTGGAAGTGGTTCAGACCACGTTCCAGTGGGAAAATGACCAGGTTGATGATTTTGTCGGATTTGACTACAAAATTTCCAACGTCGGGGTCACCGATGTCCAACGGGTATATATCGGATTCTACGCTGATAGTGATATCGGTCCTCGTAGTGGCGATTCCGTTGGTGAAGATGATATGGCTGGATCATGGGTTGGCACCGTACGGGCCTCCGATGATAGCTGGGTCCCCATTGAGGTGGGGTACATGTGGGATGGTGCTGAGGATAACCGCATCGAAGGTTATTTCGGAATCGTTTTTCTGGGACACGATGTGGATCCTACAGGAAACAAGGCTCCCACCAAAGTGGGGCTGCGCACCTTCCAGAAATTCCAGGGACGGCAAAGCTTTGAGCAGGGTGGAGACCCCACAAATGATGATGAAGCTTATCAACTGTTGAGTGCTCTTCCTATCGATTGGGATCAAAATACGATCCCCACCAAAGAAGCTGATTTCCGGTTCCTGGTTTCTGCTGGACCATTTGATCTTCTCGAACCTGACGATACGCTGAATTTTCAGGTGGGTATGGTTGTAGGACCTGGCCTTGGTGATATGTTTGGAAGCCCTGGGCTTCTGGCCAATTGCGCAGAAGCTGCTTTGACTTGGTATGGAATCTGGATGGATGATATTCAAGACCAGGACCAGATTGAAGGCAGCGGCAAAGTTGTTACAGGGGAGTTAGGCCGGGAGACCATGCTTTGTCGTGAAGATTTTGAAAACTCAGATGGTACCAACGACTGGGATAACTTCTATCCTGATTATATGGATACATCCTGCGTTGATCCGTTGTGGCTTCTACAGCAGGAACGCGTGGTGGCTGGAGATAAGTTTACCCATCCCGCTGATGGTGATAACCGCATCTGCGCCATGTTCAATATGGACAATTGTTTTGAGTGTTTCCGGCAATCCGGGCCATTGTGCACCGAAACATCTGTCATGACGGGTATTGGCTGGACTTGCAACGATCCTGAGGAAAACGAAACTGCCGGTTGTACCGGTGTTGATGGAGCCGATACACAAGTTCACTGGTTGGTTGGCATGGCGCCACCTCCTCCTGGATTGCGCATTTGGTCCGGAGATAATCGGGTTCACGTTTTCTGGGACGATACCAGTGAGAACACACCTGATATTCGTCTGCAAAAAATTGATTTTGAATCCTACCGTGTCTGGCGTGCAGACAACTGGGACCGTCCTTTCGGAGCCTCGGTTGTCAATGGCCCGGAAAGCACTCTCTGGCAATTGATCAACGAGTTTGATCTGGTGAATAACTATGTTGTCTACCGTGAATTGACTCCAGGTGAATTTGTCATGGACACTATTCCTCTGGGCGCCAACACCGGGTTGGATGTAGTTTCCTATACTCCAAAGGTTCTCTCAAATCCTCAGTTCGCAGGTTTGGCTGAAGAGATGCAAGCGGTAGTCAATAATGACCCTCTGGGACTTCAGAATGATCGTCCGGATCTGCGTGGTGCCAGCGGAGTCATTCTGCCGGAATACGCAGGGTTGGCCCAGTGGGAAAGTTATCCTGATGTGTTGGACACTTTCTTTGAAGTGGCTTACCGCGCAGAAGACAACTCCAATGGGGTGACTGAAAAACTCAGTACAAATTATTATGAGTATATAGATCGGGACATCCACAACGGATTCCTGTACTTCTACTCGGTTACGGCCACAGATCACAGTCTGTTGCCAGGAGGACACGAGACCGGTATCAACCTTGCCACCGGACCCGGTCTGGGTGGAGATCCAGGTTCTTCCTTCGAGCACACGACACCTGGTACCGAATCTCAGAGTGCTGAGGAGCGAGCCAAGAACGGGGCTAACATTTATGTCTACCCCAATCCTGCCACCCGGGATGCCTTGGCCGAATATCAGGAGATGTTCCCCAGTGGGGATGACCCCACCGGTGTCAGGGTGACTTTTACTAATCTGCCTGATGCGCATAACAACATCATGATTTTCACTGTCAGTGGCGATTTGGTTCAGGAGATCCCTCACGATGGGACAAATGGATCAGGCCACATGAGTTGGAATCTTATGAGCCGCAATGGTCAGGAAATTGTTAGTGGAGTTTACTTGTATACAGTTCAAAGTGACGACGACGCATTTGACGATTTTATCGGTAAATTCGTAGTCGTGAGATAGTCATTGTTTAGGGGCAACTTTTGTGTCAACTCCGTCTTCAAGACGGACCTGGAGGTTTCCATGAAGCGCATCGCAATTTTACTGACCATTTTGTTGGCCCTGCCAACAGCGGCCAATGCGGTCGGCTTTGCCAAGGTCGGTACATTTGGCGGTCAATTCCTTAAGATCGGGGTCAGCCCTCGAGCAACGGGAATGGGTTCTGCATTCACCGCTGTGGCCGACGATGCCTCAGCAGTGTTCTACAATCCCGGTGGTCTGGTTAATGTTTTGGGGAATGAAGTTTCCCTGAATCATGTCTCCTGGGCTGCTGATACCAAATTGAGTAGCGCCATCGTGGCGTTTAACCCACGGAGTATTCCTGGCACCTTTGCCCTTTCCGTACGGTCTTTTTGGATGGATCCGCAACTTGTTAGAACGGCTTATAACCCAGAAGGAACTGGCCAGACTTTTGACTCTGGTTCTACAACCTTTGGTCTGAGTTATGCCCGTTTCTTCACCGACAAATTTTCCGCCGGATTCACTTTGAATTACCTGCACATGGGATTGGCGGAAAGCGCAGTTAACACTGGGGCTTTCGATTTCGGTATCATGTACCGCATTGGCATCAAAGATTTGAAATTGGGCATGGCGATCCAAAATTTGGGCGGTAATTTTGTCTTCGACGAACGCGAATCAAAATTGCCCATGACTTTTAAAGTAGGCATCAGTTTTAACGCCTTTCGTAACGAACGCCAGCGTTTGGGTGTAGCTCTGGAGTTTGCGCACCCCTCTGACAATGTGGAACATGCTAATGCCGGTTTGGAATATGCTCTGAATAACATGTTCTTTGTCCGCGGTGGTTATCATATCAACTATGATACCGATGGTGCCTCTTTTGGTTTGGGTGCGGCTATTCCCACCGGTGAAACCACTCGTTTGCAAGCAGACTACAGTGGAGTGGATATGGGCCCCCTGGGTTTGGTTCATCGCATGAGCCTTTCTGTTATGTTCTAAGAAACGAAAACAGAGACCTTCGGATGCAAAGCCCCAGCCGCCCCGTTATTTAACGGGGCGGTTTTTAATAAAACCTCTGGCCATTCAATCAATTTGTCCATACAATAAGATACTCCGCTAACCAAGCGGACCCGGTCGAGGGGGATCGGTTCAGCCAATTGAAACAAGGGCTCAAGCATGCCTTTTGGTTCTGTATACTTATTTCCGTGCCGCTTTAAAGTTCTGCATATTTTAGCAGGCTTCATCTTTCTTTTTCTGGGAACCTTATCCAGTACAGCCCTGGCTGCTCTTGTACGCACTGTTGAGGGCGGTGGTAATTTCCATACGTATTATGAAGTCCTTAACCGCTGGCAGGACGATGGGACACTTGATGTCCTTGTTCTGGTGGAACTCTCCAATGCTGATCTTACCTACGAGGAAGAAGAGCGGGGAATGGTGGGGCGAATTCGCATGGAAGTGGAGCTGACACCTTTAGAGGGTGAATCCATCTCCCTTAAAAGACCCTTCCGTACGGCAGCTTTGGCTCCTTCAGACGCCAATTCCCGTACTCTGAATCAAGTCTTTGGAGTGATCCTTCGTGACGTCCCTGTTCGGGAAGGCCGGCTTAACATCCATGTTTTTGACGTAAACAAATATCGTGAAGGTATCTGGAACGAATACAAACGACGTCTACGCCGTAGCGAAGGCAGCACGGATTGGCACGCTGAACAATCCCCGCGAACTGCTCAAGGTGTGGCCCTGGGCGACCCTTTGTATCTTTTTTTGGCTCCTTTGAACCAATGGGACCCTAATTTACAGTCTCATGGTCAATCCAAGGGTGGCCTTCTTCACGATTACATGCATCCGTCTCGCCGGTATGGAATTGAGCAGGATAAACTCCAACTTTTCATCCCTGTATGGCCTCCTGAAGGCGGCTTGATGCCTTCAAAAATGGAAGAAGGACTGGCTCTTCAAGTCACCAGTCTGGATATGAATTTTGCCCTGAATGATACCATCATTTTCGATTCGAAAGGCCAATTGGCTCTGGAAGCAGGTCGATCATCGGGCCTTTTTTATGAATTGGATGTCAATTTATTACCGCAAGGTTCCTATCGTTTGACTGTGGCGCCCCTCAGTGGCCATGGTCGGCCCATCTCCAGCGGATTTGATGTGGTATGGCGTTTGGACAGTCTGGGACGGTTCCGTTATTTGCAGTCCGCCGAAGGCCACTTGGTTTTTTCCGGGAAAGAGTTAAAGAAATTTAAGGCAGCTAGTCCGGCCGGTAGGGAAAGCATGTTGGATGAATTTTGGGAGTCCCTGAATCCCGAACCTGAAAACCCTTTCAATGTTACCTATCTGGAATTTCAATCTCGCATGGCTCATGTGCAACGTTTCTTAGGTGGTTTCTCCAGTAATGGTCCCAATGATGATCGCGGTCTGGTTATGATTTTGATGGGCCCACCTGACGAAATCCAACGTAAGACAATGCCAATGAATTTCAGAGACCAGGATGATGCCCAGATTAAAGTATTCCAACGCTTTGCTCCCGACAGGGAGAGTGTGGCCAGCAAAGGCACTAGCTCCGGTGCTGGGCAATCAATTAATCCCTACGACAACTCGGGTGGTATCCCCATGCCGTATTCAGAGCGCGCTCAAAAGCAAATCACTAACCGTGCAAATTCAGCTGTTCACAGCTTTGGATTTGAATTGTGGAAATATGATCGCAATGGTTATCCGTTGTTCGAGAATCAATTTTCACGAAGTTCCATGGGTGCTAGATTTTTGTTCTTGGATAGGACCGGGAGTGGGGACTTCTACCTGGAATCATCAAACCTAATCCAAGGGGAAGAATAGATTGTGGGGTTGAGATTGCAGTTATCGACCTGACAACCTTTTGGGGAGGTTGAAAAACAAAAGAACAGAAAAAAACCCAAGGAATTTAACCCGGAAATACCAATACCTAACCCAAAGTCCGATAATAGAAATACAAAACACAGTATTATTCTCCCTCTAAAGGGTCTTATTCCTGCATTTCTTCCTCAGGATACACTAATATCGTTCTCGCCGGCAATACGGATCACACCAGACCATTTCACTGCTGTGGTTAATTCATAAATGGATCTTCGGCAAAGCACTAAGCCACCGTTAAAAAATAACTTAGTGACCTTTACGCTTCACCATTCAAGCAAAACCAAAAAATGAAATCTCTTTACCAGTTCCCAACACCACTACCCAGGGTGCGGAGGTAAGCAATTTTTTTAGATTTTCAAATTTACTTGAAAGGTTGGAGGGAAAAACTGCAAGGATATCTTGAGCCACCAATAGAACATTCAACAGGAGATGATCTGTTGTTCCCTGAAGATGAAGAATGTGTTCTCAATTGATTGAAAAAAAAGGAGTTACATAAAGCAACCAGAGAATGTAATGCCGTAATAATCGAAACCTAAGTCATGCTAATTACAAAAGAACATGCACTGAATTCTTCCTGGTGGGGCTGAAACCGATAGAGGATTGATTGTCTTGATGAAAAAAATCTGAAACATTTTAGAAGGCACTACCAAAAGGGTTTGACTCGGGGACCCCTCGTGCACTAATTATATCGGTGCACTAAGAAAAAAAAGACCAGGTGAAATCACCCCCTCAAACACAACCGTGTAACTGTCAAGAGGGGTGCCCAATGCAGACGACGCAGTCCCCACCTGCTGTGGACGCTCTCATCGGCAACGGCTTTCTACAGGTCCCAATCCTGAAAGGGAGACTCTCACAATGGCGCGTCTTCGTACGTTAAAAAATGCAGGCCTGCGGCTTACGGCCCTTGGGCTTCTTGTTCTTCTTCTGGTTACTCCTGTTTTTGCTCAGGACGAAGAAGAGATCAGTCCCGCGGCTGAAAAATTCGCCCGGATCCAGGCTTCCAGTGATTCTCTGGGATTTGGTTCTTCTGCAGCCGACTCCTTGTCGGAAATTCCCCAGATTATTGAACCGCTTGGCGGCCTGAGTGGCTATGTGGATCGGTCGCCCATTGGGCAGACTGGTGCTGGCTCTTTGTTCGTTAAGGGTGGAAACTTCATGTGGTGGTTGCTTATTGTTGCCATCGTGGGGTTCGTCTTCCTTATCGAACGCGCTTGGACCCTCAGCCGTGCCCGGGTCAACACCCGCCGGTTGATTGGTACCATTATCACCACCTTGCGCAACGATGGTGTGCAGGCTGCTGCTGAAGAATGCCAGAAGGTCCGCGGACCCATTGCTGCCATTTTGTATTCCGGTCTCCAGAAGTCCGACAAGGGTCGGGAAGCTGTGGAGAAGGCTGTAGCCACCGCCGGTACCATTGAAATGGCTTTCCTTGAACGTGGACTGATCTGGATCAGTTCCGTGACCACCATTGCCCCGCTTATCGGGTTCCTTGGTACGGTGTCTGGTATGATCAACGCTTTCGAAGCTATTGCCGCCAGTGAGCAGGTTAACGCCAAGCTCGTGGCCAGCGGTATCTCCGAAGCCCTGATCACCACGGCCACCGGTCTTATCGTCGCCATCCCCGCCACCATTGGTTACAACTACTTTGTTTCCTCCATTGACCGTTTTGTCATTGAGATGGAAGAGACCAGCTCCGAGCTGCTCGATGAGTTGGAACGTCTGCAAGGTTAAAGCGGGTTCGAATAAACCGGTTCCCAAATTGCGGGAACCGGAAGGATGGTCCAGATGGGTGTCATGAAGAAAAGAAAGAAGGAGCCGCTTGGCGAGTTGCGCATGGACTCGACTGCTGATGTGGCGTTCCTTCTGCTGATTTTCTTCATCGTAACGACGATCTTCGCTGCGGAGCAGGGGCTGACCTTGGTGTTGCCTGGCAAAGCAAAAGAGAAAACAGACACGGTGAAGGTGAAGGAAAGTAATATCGCCACTATTTTTGTGATGGGTGATAATCAAATCACACTGAACAAAAAGACGATAGAAATCAACCAAATCAAGATAGCCATTGAGGATAAACTCTTTGCTAATGAGAAACTGGTTGTGGTCTTGAAAATACATCCTGATGCTGATTACGGGCTGATGGTTGCATGTCTTGATGAACTAAGGTTGGCGAAGGCCAACAAGGTATCACTGAAAACTGCTAAGAAATAGAAAGGAGTTGGGACATGGATTTCGGACGATCAATTAAGAAAGAGCCTTTCATCCCCACCTCCTCGATGGGCGATATTGCCTTCCTGTTGCTGGTCTTTTTCATGGTTACAACCATTTTCCGGGATGAAAATGGTTTGCCGGTGGAACTGCCCCGAGCTGAGGCCGGGGAAGAAGTTAACAGGGAACTTGTTTCGAATGTTTATATCAACCGCGTGGGGCAGATTTCCATTGATGATCGTTTGGTGCAGGTTAAGCACATACGGGACATCATGGGCACAAAAATCTCTGATAACCCGCAGTTGATCGTAGCCTTCAAAACAGACCACTATGCCGATTACGGCACGGTCAGCGACGTGATGGAAGAATTGAAAGAGGTTAACGCGGTGCGTGTCTTCTTCAATTCCGATGTCGACGGTACGCCTGGCCCCAAATACTAGGAGCGTCATGAGCAGCGTCCCGGTGAATAACGGAATCAGAATGTCAGCCAATGACCTGTTCAAGGCGCAGTACAACAAGTACTTGCGTTGGTCGTCGTTGGTTGCCATCCTGTTAACTCTGATTTTCTTCATTGTTACTCCCAAGTATGTGCCCAACCCTTACAAGTTGCGTCAGGAAGAATTTGAAGTGGTGGATATTGATGATCAGGAAATCATCGATATTCCGCCTCCGCCCAAAGAGGCTCCGCCTCCACCCAAAGTCATTGAAGCCGCTCCTGATGATGAAGTGTCTGATGACGTGGAGATTGCCGATACATTGATGGATCTCGATGCTGCGATCACCAGCTCCATGCCTTCGTTCGATTTGAACGCTGGTGCCGGGTTTGTGGCCAGTTCCGAGAATCCGACCATTGTCCAGTGGGCCAAACCTGAGTATCCTGAAATCGCCCGGCGGGCGCAAATTGAGGGGACAGTCATCGTCAAGGTGCTGGTGGGCCCAGACGGCAGCGTAAAGGATGCCCAGGTTCTGCAGGGTGTGAACCCCATGTTGGACAAGGCAGCCATTGCAGCGGCACGGAAGTGTAAATTTAAGCCTGGAAAGCAGCGGAATATTCCGGTGAAAGCTTGGATGGCCTTGCCTTTCGCGTTCCGCTTGCATTAAAAAATAGATTCCCAAGGGAACTTAATTGTGATCGGCCGCGTCTCATATGATGCGGCCGATTTTTTTATGAACTGGTTCAGAAAGAAATTCATTAGGGATTTGAGTTTTTACGCAACCGTTCCCTCATCTTTGCGTAAGATGAATTGGCCGTTCAGATATGGGCTATTAAGTTACTTCGGATCCATTTAATGATGGCATCTCTCGCCATATTATTAGATGATACTGTTGTTAAAGAAGTCATCCCTCCATCCAACCCCCAGGGGAGTCTCGGAATGTTTCAAATGAACAAGTTGTGCAGTTTAGGGCTGTTGGTTGTCGCGAGCCTTTTGGTTCCTCAGACCCTGTTGGCTCAGGAGACTGTTTCTCCTGACAGCGATTTGCCCATCTTAAGTCTGGAGCAATGTGTGGGGCTGGCTTTGGAATCCAATCCTACTCTTATGATTTCTGATGAACGTCAAAATATTGCCTCCCAGTCTGTAACCGAAGCTTATGGCTCATTTCTACCTGACCTTTCCCTGAGCCGTGACTGGGGAAAAAGCAGCCGTACAGATTTTGATTCACCAATTTATGCCCCTGGTGCATTCCCGATGATTGACAGCGCTGGCGATACTCTTTGGTTCAGCACTTCAGTGCCCACGGGTGCTGAGCAAGACGAAACAGTGAATTCCGAATACGGAACCTGGGGCGGTAGCGCCAATCTGAATGTCTTCAATGGGTTTTCGAAGTTCAGCTCTCTGAATTCAAGCAAAAGCCAATTACGGGCCAGTGAAGCCTCTGGTGGCTACACACGGGAATTAGTCATCGAAGAAGTTTCCACGGCTTACTACAACCTTTTGCGTAATCTGAGATTGCTGCAGGTGGCTATTGAAACTCGAGATCAGGCCATCCAGGAATTGGAGCGCACCGAAACATATTTCCGTTTGGGTAGCTCTGCCAAGAGTGATGTATTGCAGCAGCGTGTCAGGGTAGAAAATACTCGTCTGGACGTGGTGGTGGCTGATAACAACGTTAAACTGGCCTTTGTGGATTTGGCCTTTTCCATGAATCGTCCTTTGGCTGCGGCCTTTGGTGTGGATAAAAGCATCCTTGCTACGGATTATTCTATGGAATCAGTCAATTCTCTTTATGAAGAAGCTTTGGCCAACCGACTGGATTTGGTCAGCAGTGAGCACACTCTGGATGCCCGTGGCAGTGATGTAACCACCGCCTCGGCCGGGCTTTATCCCAGTGTCAATCTCTTCGGCCGGTACTCTCGCAGTGATAACGAATCTCCCTACAAGTTTGGTTCTCAGGTGAGCAGTTCCACTACTTTTGGGTACAGCGTCAATTGGAATATTTTTGATCGCATGCAGAGTTGGACCGGACGTGGCAAGGCCAAAGCCAATGTGCGCATTGCCGAATATGAACTGGAGCAAGCTCGGATGAATGTCCAGGTTGAAATCCGCCAACTTCATTTCACTCAACTGGAAGCTTCAAAAAGAGCAGCTGTGAGCCGGGAAACCATCATCCAATCGCAGGAAGAATTGCGTCTGGCCCAAGAACGTCTACGGGTGGGTGCAGGGACAACTCTGGATGTGATCCTTGCTCAAGTGAACCTTGCGAACAGTCGGGGACAGGAAGTACAGGCCATGTGCGACTTCCTCATTGCCAAGAGTAAAATGGACCGTGCCGTGGGGCGCCCTCGTTTTCAAAGTATCGTCAGGACAAAGAATGACTGAGAGTGGCCTGGGCAATGCCATCATCAAGGTGACTGATCTGCACCGAGTCTACACAGTGGGCGACCAGGAAGTGGCAGCCGTCCAGGGGATTGATTTGCAGATTGAAAAGGGTGAATACGTGGCCATAATGGGCTCCAGTGGCTCAGGCAAGAGCACCCTTATGAATATGCTGGGCTGCCTTGATACTCCCTCTAAGGGGAGCTACCATCTCAATGGCACCGAGGTCAGTTCATTTTCCGATGACCAGCTGGCAGCCATTAGAAACCGGGAAATCGGGTTTGTCTTCCAAACCTTTAACCTTCTGGCTCGCAGCACGGCGGCCCAGAATGTCGAGTTGCCTTTGGTTTACGCCGGCGTTAAGGGAGGGACACGGAGGCAACGGGTCCAGGAGGCTCTTGCTGCGGTGGGCTTGACTGATCGCGCCACGCACAAACCTAACGAACTGTCCGGGGGGCAACGGCAGAGAGTGGCCATTGCCCGGGCTCTGGTGAACAACCCCTCTCTGATTCTGGCTGATGAGCCGACAGGAAATTTGGATTCAATCACCAGTGAGGAAATCATGGATATCCTGCAGGGGTTGAACGATAAGGGCCATACGGTGATCATCGTAACCCACGAGGCTGATATTGCCGATCATTGCCGCCGCATCATTCGTCTTCATGACGGGATGATTGCCAGTGATGAACTGGTTGCCCTTGGAAGTTGATTTCTTCTTTTTTTGCGCATTGCAGTAAATCTTCTCCGAATGCTGTCGAATATGTGAGGGATAGCCACCCTCATTTTCCAGGATACGGAGCGAAGATTTGTACTTTTTCTATTTCTACCCAGTGGGGACAAACAGGAAACAGGGGCGACAACCAGTGTTGTCCTGGAGCCTGATGGTGTTCATGCTGGTTGCTTTTATTTGGTATAAATACTTTCCCCTTGTGTTCAATACGCACCCTGAAGACCTTATCTTTTTCCCAGGAAGTGGGCAACCCTGGACCGTGGTGACGGCAATTTTTCTGCATGGTGGATGGCTGCACCTCTTGGGAAATCTGGTATATTTTAATGTCTTCGGGCCTCTTCTGGAGAGCCGCGTAGGGCATGGTATGTTCTTCGTTTATGTCATAATGATGGGCGCTTTGGGCAATATCGTTCACGGGTTCGTGGCATCCCAGGGTTTGTTCGGTCAATACGGAGTGGGGGTTTTGGGTGCCTCAGGGGCCATTGCGGGACTATTGGCCTTTAGTATGATCCGCTTTCACAACGCCAAAGTTGAAATTGCTTGGTGGGTCTTTGCTCCGCTGATGGGACAAAATCGAGCGGGCCGATCCAAGGTGGCCTTGCAGGTGGCGGTGGGCTTGTGGTTGTTGCTGCAGGTGGTGCATGCCTTGGTGGCCTCCCAGACTGGCGGTACGGTTTCTTATGGGGCCCATTTCGGAGGCTTTTTCATGGGCCTGAGCCTTGCATTGGCTATGGGGCAATGGCGGGAGGGCCACCTGGAAGGCCTTCGGGATAAGGCGGCCGATTATTTCAAAGACGGTGCTTATCACGCTTCAGTTGGCATGTGGCTGGAATACCTGGAGTTATTACCTTCGGATTGGTCAGCTAGGCTGGAATTGGCACGGGCCCAGGTTTTGGGTGATCAGGTATCTCTGGCAGCGAAAAATTTTCGCAAGGTCTTCCAATATAATTTCCGAATCGGGAATATCAATGGGGCTCTGGATGTCTTTCAGGAAGCGAACCGGGCTTCTTTGATTTCAACATTTACACCGGAAGAAATGGCTAAGATTGCCTATTATCAGGAAAAACAGCTGGATTTTGTGGGGGCTATTAAGACTCACCAAATCCTGTGGTCCACTTATCCGGAAAGCAGTGAAGGGCAGCGCTCTCTGGTACGAATCATCATGCTTTATAAAGGGAAAGTTAACCAGCCGGCTACCTTGCGCCATTGGCTGGAAACGGCCAACCAAACTTTACCTGAAGGAGGATGGCGACAATTCCTGGTGGAGGAATTTAAGACCCAAGGAGGGATTGATGCAAGCGGCGGGCAAGATCCTTCAGCTGCTCTGCCGACTCCTGGGAATCCGGAGCCATGCCGACCAAAACCCTGAGAGAGGACCCATCGGCCCGCAGTCTCCAGTTGGGGCACCCTGCTCCCTGCAGGACTTCTCCCACGTGCTTTTGAACTTCCAGCCAGGAATCAGGCCTTCCTCCGGCGAAACTGAAACAGGTGAGATGGTCCTCTCGGGTGACGCTGAGGTCATGAGAACTTTCGGCTTGTTGCAATCGGTCCAGCAAGGTTTGCAGGACGGGAGTGGGAGCAAGAGCCTCCCAACGCAGGGTGGAGCCACCATGGTCCAGCCATTCGGTAATGACGCCGCAAGGGTCAACCTTTTGCAAAATTTCTTCACGCCAAAGCAGGGCCACAGCAGCCTCAGGAGTACTAAGACTCAGCCTCGTCACTTCCGTTTTGATGTCCATGGACAAAGGGCGGTAACGATTTTCTCGGTCGGAAGTGGAGGGCCGGGGTGCATTGGGGGAGAGATTGCCGATGCTGGTGCCAGGTTTGTCATGAAAGCTGGACCGGACAACCAGAGGGACTTGATGGCGTTCAGCAAATTCCACAGCCCGCAAATGCACCACTCCACAACCGGTTTCGGCAATGTCGCGCATTTCCTGATAGGTGAGGTTCCTGTGGAGCCAGGCATCGGGCACGGCTTTGGGGTCTGCGCTGAGAATTCCGTCCACATCTTTGAGAATTTCACACCGGACGGCGCCGAGGGCAGCTGCCAGGGCTACAGCGGTGGTATCGCTGCCGCCACGTCCAAGGGTCGTTATCTCTTTTTCCTCGCTGACACCTTGAAAGCCGGCTACCACCACAACCAGGCCTTGATTGAGAGCATCCCGTACTCGTTCGGCAGTGACCCTGAGGATGCGGGCATCAGTATGGCTGGTATCGGTGATGATGCCGCACTGGCTGCCCGTGAAACTGATGGCGGGACAATTCTCGTCTTCCAGAATCATGGACAACAGGCTCATGGTGATGCGTTCACCTACGGAAAGCAGCATGTCCAACTCCCGGCGGGAAGGTTGACTGCTGGCTTGACGGGCCATTTCTTCCAATTCATTTGTCGTGCTGCCCATGGCGCTGACCACCACCACCAATTGGTGTCCCTGGCGCTGGGTTTCGGCAATATCCCGGGCCACAGTCCGGATACGATCAACATTGGCCAAGCTGGAGCCACCATATTTACGGACCAGGACATTGTTCAGAAGTGGTTTCGTTGGAAGAGGCAAAAATATTTCCTTTGGTGGTTGATTAGCCGCAGTTGGCCTAGTCACTCAAGAGCGATCTCTTAAGGGGAATAATACCCCAGGGTTGAGGGAGTCACAAGATTCCATTGGAACCTTTTGGGCTGCAATATTCCATCCGTCATTGCCTCAGGGCTAGTCTTGAGGTAAATTACTCCGACCTCCCCGTTGGGTGAATCATGTTTAGAGTCAATAGCTTGGATGGCGTTCCCGGACAGTGGCATGGGGCTGAGTGCCCTTCTTTGGACCAAAAATTGATACCTAGTATTGATATGCGCCAGAGGTTGGATCGCCTGGGGGCTGTTTCCCTGGGTAATGCAGAGCTTCTGGCTATTCTTCTGGGTCCTGGAGGTGGTGCGCCTGTTTGTGACTTGGCCACCAGAATTTGCCACCGCTGGCCGGATTTGAGCCGTTTATCGGCTATTCCGGCTATGGTGCTGGCCCGGCAGGCAGGCATTTCTGAAGCCCGAGCCAGACGATTGCTGGCGGCCATCGAAATTGGCGGGAGAGCCCATTCTCCTTGTCAAACTGAAGGTTTGACGGTGAGAAGGCCCGAAGATTTGCACCAACTGCTGCGTCGGGAATTTCAGGGTCTTGACAGAGAGCGTTTCCTCGCGCTTTATCTCGATACGAGGCATGGTGTGCGCGGAGTGGAAACTGTGTCCATCGGAACCCTCAATGCTTCCCTGGTTCATCCCCGGGAAGTGTTCAAAAATGCCATCGGGATGTCGGCTGCCGCCTTGATTGTGGCTCACAACCACCCTTCAGGATGTGCACAGCCAAGTTCCGACGATTTGAAGCTCACCGACCGGCTGGATCGGTGTGGCGAAATGTTAGGTATCTCCCTGCTGGATCATCTGGTGGTGGGAGATGTAGAAATAGTCAGTATCAGAGAATATGGTTGGCCGGCCGGGATCAAGGAATGATCCGGGCCAACCTAAGGATGTCACGCGGAAGGATTCCGAAATGTTTAAACGCCTGCAGGGTATGTTCACCAATGATATCGCCATCGATTTAGGCACGGCCAATACCCTGGTTTATATCAAAGGTAAGGGCATCGTCCTGAATCAACCCTCGGTGGTCGCTTTGGACAAGACCACTGGCAAGGTGTATGCCGTGGGTGCCGAAGCCAAGGCTATGCTTGGCAAGACTCCCGACCGCATCGCGGCCATTCGTCCCATGAAAGATGGCGTGATCGCCGACTTCGAAGTGACTGAATATATGCTGCGGGAATTTATCAAAAAAGCCCAGAAGAAGCGGCATTTCATTGCCCCGCGCATTGTGGTTTGTGTGCCCAGTGGTATCACTGAGGTGGAAAAGCGGGCGGTGCGTGACAGTGCCAAGCATGCCGGCGCCCGGGAAGTCTTCCTGGTGGCTGAACCCATGGCTGCGGCCATCGGTGTGGGCCTGCCTGTTGACCAGCCCAGTGGCAATATGATCATCGACATTGGTGGTGGCACCACTGAGATTGCTGTGATTGCTCTTAATGGCATTGTCTGCGATACAAGTATCCGCGTGGGCGGGGATGAGTTGGACGAAGCCATTGTTAATTACATCAAGAAGAATCACAACCTGCTCATTGGTGACCAGACTGCTGAAAATATTAAGAAGACCATTGGTTCGGCCCATAAGTTCGATGAAGAAATCGAAATGGAAGTCAAAGGTCTTTACCAGGTTTCTGGTGTGCCTAAAACCCTGAAAATTTCTTCCATGGAAATTAGGGAAGCACTGCAGGAACCCATCCAGGCCATTTGTGATGCTTTGAAACAGAGTCTGGAACAAACGCCTCCGGAATTGGCTGCAGACATCAAAGACCGAGGCATTGTTGTCACCGGTGGCGGAGCCCTGCTTAAGGGCTTGCCCGAACTATTGCGTGAGCAGACCGATCTGCCCATCAATCTCATGGACGATCCTTTATTCTGCGTGGTTTTGGGAACTGGAAAAATTCTGGATGATTTCGAAAAATATCGCCCGGTAATTATGCCTGGTGGACGGAATTAATTTATGTTCCGCCGGCCTTTTGACGCATCGGGCAAGGGCGATATCCTCATCCTGATTCTCTGTGTGGTCTTGTCCATCACACTGCTTGTTCTGCCCACAGACAGCCGGATACGTGTGGCGGATCGTTTGGGTCTGGTGCTGACATCTCCGTATTGGAGTGCACGTAATTTTGGGGAAGACGTGATCCGCACCCGGGATGATAATGCCTGGCTGCGGCAACGGGTTTCCGATCTGGAACTGATGGCCGACACTGGCAACCGCATGATTCGCGATGCCAATCGGATGGCCGGTCCCGCTCTTGATCCTGGCTTTGAAGGGGAGCTCATTCCCTGCCGAGTTGTTATGCGCCAGCGCAGCCGTTTTGCCACCATGATTAAAATTGAAAGTCTGGTCCCCGTACAGTGGCACCCCTGGCAGCCGGTGATCTCCAATGGTGGATATCTGGGCCGTTTGCGCACGGTGATCAGTCCCAATGTGGCGTGGGTGGAATTGCTGGCTGCTCCGGATTTTGCTCTGGGCGTGGAGATGGACCGTACGGGGTTGTTGGGTGTGCTGCATCCGCGAGCGGAGCGTTTTGTCCTGGACATGGTCGGACGGGATGAAGATATCCAGGTGGGTGATCTGGTCATCACTTCAGGTATTGCCGAGATCCGGGAAGGGGCCGTGGATGATTTCTCCGGCGGACTCACCCCGCGCGGTTTTCCCGTGGGTACCGTGTCCCAGGTTTCTTCTCCATCCGATATGATCTTTAAAGAAATCGTTGTGCAACCCTTGGCCAAATTTGACTACAACGAAACGGTTTTTGTGGTGGTGCCTTACGATGGCGGAGGGACACCTTGAAATATTTTTTGCGCACCACCCTGGTCTGGATGTTACTCGCTTTCATTGGCGACACCATGATTTCGCCCATAGTGGGCATCAAAGGAATTTCTCCGGACTTCTCTGTCATCGCCCTGGTGGTTCTGGCTCTGGCAGCCGGACCTATACCGGGTACTGTCGGTGGGTTTGTCATCGGTCTGGTACAAGATTTGTCCAACCCTGCAGTTCTGGGCTTGCATGCCCTTTGCAAATGCACTTTAGGATTCAGCCTCGGTTCATTGCGCAGTCGTCTGGTGCGAGGAATGCCTGTGGTTGAAGGCGTAGTGGTGGCCTTGGCTGTGCTTCTGCATGACCTTGTTTTTCTACTGGTTCAAAGCCGTTTGACCGACGAGGGCTTTCTTCGCCCCTTCCTGACCCAAAGCTTACCGGTGGCTCTCTATTCTGGCGTGGTGGGTGTCTTTGTGATTCGCATTGCGGAATTGTTAGGCATCCTCAGGGAGGAAGACTGACGTGCATGAGGACCGGGAGCTGCTGCTTCGCCAGAGAACCTTTCGGTTCATCGTATTGGCTTTATTTCTGATACTGGTGGGTAACCTATTTTATATGATGGTCCTGAGGCATGGGTTTTATAAGGATCAGGCTCTGGAAAATCGGCAAGTTCGTTTTAGGGTCACCGCGCCCAGAGGTCGGATTACTGATCGCCACGGCGCCATTCTGGCCGACAATCTTTATATCGCTGACATCACTTTGCCTCGCTCTTCGCTGGTGGCCGGTGTTGGAGACAGCACCCTCACACGCCTCATCCAATGGTTTGATCTGCCGGAAGATGAAACTTTAGAACGCTTGCGGCAACAGAAGAAACGGGGGCGAAGGCGTTTGATTCTGGTGCCCAATGCCTCCATGCCCCGCATCAGTGCGGTGCAAGAAAGAGAGCGGCAGTTGCCCGGTGTGCGGGTCGAGTCCCGTCCCCGGCGTCGGTATCTTTATGGTTCTCTTTTGGCGCATCTGGTGGGATATGTGGGGGAGGTTGGTCAAGCCGATTTGGATACCACCTCGGGCGGCAAGAACTATCGTTTGGGCGATGAAATTGGAAAACAAGGCGCAGAGGCCGCCATGGAAGATTATCTGCGAGGCAACAACGGGCTGAAACTGGAAGAGGTCAATGCCGCAAACCGGGTGGTGGGGCGCCGCACCATCTGGCTGGATGAAGTGACGCCTGGCGCAGATGTAACGATGACCATTTCCCTGCCCCTGCAAACTGAAATGGATATGGCGCTGGGAGATGGTGTGGGATGTGGCGTAGCCATTTCCGTAAAAACCGGCCAAGTGTTGGCCGCTTGCAGCAAGCCGACTTTTGATTCCAACCTGATGACAGTGAGTATCAGTTCCTCCCAGTGGAATACCTTAATCAATGATCCCGCCAAGCCTTTTTTCAATCGCATTGTCCAGGCTACTTATCCTCCGGCATCTATCTATAAGGCTGTGACCAGCCTGGCGGCCCTCTCTGCCGATGTGGTGGATACTGGTACCGTTCTGGATCCCTGTTTTGGGGGCATGGAATTTGGCAATCGCTACTTTGGTTGTTGGAAAAGATCGGGTCACGGCATTGTGGATCACACCGACGCCATGGTGTTTTCCTGCGATACTTACTATTACCAATTAGGACTGCGGCTGGAAATCGACCAACTGGCAGCCGCGGCAAGGGCTTTTGGCCTGGGCAGTCCGTGTTCAGATATTTACCCCTCAGAATCCAGCGGCAATATTCCGGACAAGGCATTTTACGACCGTCGTTTTGGGCCTCGAGGGTGGACTCGTGGCGTTCTTTTGAATAATTCCATCGGCCAGGGGGAAATTCTGGTAACGCCTCTGCAAATGGCTCTGCTCATGGCTCGCGTGGCCTCTTCGGGAAAGACCCCAGATCCCACCTTCATCCTGGATCCAGCCCCGGAATTTATAGCACCAACCCCTCTGCCATTTAAAGAATCTGATTTGAAATGGTGCAGAGATGCCTTGTGGCAAACGGTGGGCAGGGGAACTGGGAAAGCAGCCAAGCAAGATAGCTTTTCCGTAGCTGGGAAAACAGGTACTGCACAAAATTCCCATGGTGAAGATCACGCCTGGTTTGTTTGTTTTGCCCCGGTGGAAAATCCCGAGGTGGCAGTGGCTGTTCTGCTGGAGAATGCAGGCGGCGGCGGTAGTATGGCCGCGCCTATTGCTGGCCGGTGGTTAGAGGCATGGTTCTCCAGCGAGGAGCACAAGCTGTTCAGCAAAGGTAAGGAGGGGGCGTCATGAGCCCTTTGCATGTTTTGCTGCCTCCTGGAGATAAAATCATTTTCCTGACCTGGATCCTTTTGGGTATGCTGAGTCTGGCCATTCTTTGGTCGGTGACGGAGCCCATTCAGGGACCCTATGAAGAGCTGGATCCCGGGGTGGCCAAAGGCGTTTTCTACAGGCAGGTTGTATGGTTGGTGATCGGTTTTGGCGGTTTGCTCTTTGGGGCATATATGCCTTTGCGATATTTGGATAACATTGCCGTACCGGCTTTCATATTCTCGCTTGTTCTCCTGGCCATGACCTTAATGGTTGGGCCGAAAATTGCGGGCGCCCAGCGATGGCTGGCGGTGGGGCCCGTGCGCATCCAGCCCTCAGAGCTGGCCAAAGTGACCTACATTTTGATGATGGCCCACGTTCTGGGCCAAACGGCAGATGGCCTGCGGAAGTTGCCGATAACTTTGGGCTCTTTGCTGATGACATTCCTGCCCGTGATTCTCATTCTGCGGGAGCCTGATTTGGGAACCAGTTTGGTCTTTTTGGCCGTCTGGGTCGGGTTGGTTTTCTGGTACGGTGTGCCCGGCTTGTTTTTGATTGGGGCGGGCAGTGCTGCAGCCAGTGCCATTTTCAGTTTTTATTCAGAAACGGTTGCCTCCAGTCCCTGGCCCTGGGCTATTTATCTTTTGATTTTATTGCTGGCTTTATATCTGGCCCGATTGGGTATTGTGTCTGCCGTGGTGTTGTTGGTGGCCAACATCACCACTGGCATTGGCATTCCCTTTTTCTGGGACAAACTAAAAGGATACCAGCAAGAGAGAATTCTTACCTTTTTTGATCCTACCCGAGATGCCTTCGGCACAGGGTACCAAGCCATTCAATCCAAAGTGGCCATTGGCACGGGGGGGTTATTTGGCACTCACTATTTGCAGGGAACTCAAAAGGGTTTGGCTTTTTTACCAGAACGGCACACGGATTTTATTTTTTCCGTGGTGGGTGAAGAACTGGGCTTTTTTGGAGCCTTGTTCCTGCTGATGCTTTTCCTGGTTCTGATTTGGCGAGGCATCCATCATGCATCCGTGGCCCGTCAACCTTTTGCGCGATTTGTGGCCATCGGGGTAATTTCCTATTTTGTTTTCCACGTGGTGACCAATGTGGCCATCACCACCGGATTAATGCCCGTCACGGGCTTGCCCCTGCCTTTGATCAGCTACGGTGGATCTAACCTCCTGACCAGTTCTATTCTGGTGGGCCTGTTGCTGAATGTGAGCGCCCGCAGTTTCAACGATTAAAATTTCGAGGCCTAGCCTCAAGGAGTTCTTCCATGTTCCCGGTTCTATTCGGATTTGTCAAAAGTTACGGTTTCATGCTGGCCATCAGTTTCATGGTGGGTATGTGGGTGGCCACCCGCCGGGGCAGGAGATACAATCTTTCTTCTGAAACCATCATCGATATAATTTTTGGCATCCTGGTGTCCAGTATTGTGGGGGTGCGGCTCTTTTTCGTAGTCACACATCTTGACGATTTCCATCCTTGGTACCGAGCCTTTTTTATCTGGGACGGGGGACTCACTCTCTATGGTGGCATCGCCACGGCCACGGCTGCCGTTTGGTGGATGTGTCGACGCCGGAAAATTCCCTTTTTGGTGATGGCTGATATCATTGCACCCACGGTGATGCTGGGATTGGGCTTTACCCGTATTGGTTGTTTCCTGGCTGGCTGTTGCCACGGCAAACCCACTTCCTGCTCTTGTGGTGTCGTTTTTCCAGTGGGTTCTCCCGCGGACAAAATTTATGGAGCGGTGCCGGTTCATCCAGCGCAATTGTATGCCTCGCTGGGTGGTTTCCTTATTTTTGGGCTTCTTTTATTAACCGAAAAGTGGTCCCATTTCAGGGGAGCTACCTTTGGGCGGTTTTTGGCTTTCTACGGTATGTTACGTTTTGTTTTGGATTTCACTCGTTATTACCAGCCGGGACAAGTCATGATGTTCGGCTGGAGCAATAATCAGTGGATCAGTGTGGGGTTGATGGTGGCCGGTACTTTTGTATTAGTGATGGGATCAGCTGGAAAATTCGGTGGAGCGTGGAAAAGTGAGAAAAGCCATGGGTGATGTCTTGGAGCTTGGACCTGATGGATGGCGCTTGGGAGGACACTCCTGGGAGCCGGAGGGTGAATTTTATGCAGTGATGGGGGATCCCATTGCCCACAGTCTTTCTCCTCGGATGCAAAGTGCAGCTTTGCTCCATCGGGAACTGGATCCTCAATATTTACCCATGCGTATCACCGCGGGGCAGCTGCGATCCCTTAAAAACGGGCCGGAGGGTAGTCTGCTGCGGGGGTTCAATGTGACGGCCCCGCTCAAAGAAGCTGTGGCCGCTCTTTGTGATGGGCGCACAGATCAAGCCAGAGAGCTGGGTGCAGTCAATACGGTGCGTGTAGAGGATGGAAAATGGATGGGCCATAATACCGACAGTGGGGGTACTCTCACTGTTCTGACCCAGGCTTGGCCCCAAGATACGCCACCCCAGGAGGCCGTTGTCTTGGGCGCTGGAGGTTCCGCTCGAGCCGCAGTGGACGCTTTGGTTCGTTGGGCCGTGCCTTCGATCACCGTTCAAAACCGATCCGCTGCCGGACAGGATCGAATGCGCCATTGGCTTGCCGAGCGGAATTTGCAACAGAATGTTAAAGTGGAAGGGTTACCGCAGTCTGCTGTGCCCAAACCTACTGGCAGCAAGGTTTGGATATGCTGTCTTGCCGGGGGAGTCCCCCTGGGGCAATACCTTCCGGAAGAAGCCGGATCTGAAACGGCTCTGCTGTTGGATTTGCGTTATGCGGACCAACGTCCTGAGGAAGAAGTTCCCACTGGTTTCAATTTTAGTGATGGGCTACCTGTGCTGATGATGCAAGGTGGTTTATCCTTTGCCTGGTGGTTTGGACCTCCGGTACCGTGGCAATCCATGCGGGACGCTTTGGAAAGTTAATCGTTTTATTCTCTCCCGGATGGGACGGTTGCATTGGGCTACCGTCTGGAACTCTTTTTATCTCTTCTGGAATTGATTTACCCGGAACATTGCGCAAGCTGTACGGCGGCCAAAGGCACCAAACCCTGGTGTGGTTCCGGTCGGTCGCTTCATGGTCTTTGGCCAGGGGATACTCCGCATCTTTGTGACGAATGTTTTTGCACCTTGCAGGAAAAATCTCCCGCCCTCATCAACCTCGAGCTGGCGACCGGTGCGTTAGTACCGGTCCTGGCAGCCCAATGGACCAACGCCACTTTGGTGGATATGGTGGGAGCCTGGAAATATAAAGGTGTGCGGGGGTTGGTGTGGCCTCTATCCCAATTGCTTATTCGGGTCTTTGATTCTCAAAATTTTGATGCAGCCGATATTCAGTGGATCCCGGTGCCTTTGCACAAACGTCGCCAAAGGGAAAGAGGCTTCAATCAAGCTCGCCTCTTAGCGGATCAATTGGCAGCAGAACTAGGGGGAACTGTATGGCCTGAGATGGTGGTTCGACGACGCCGTACAGGCCAGCAGGCTAAAATTAACACCACGCGGGAAAGGGTGAACAACATGCAGGATGTTTTTGCTTGGGGCCGTAGTCAGTGGCCTGGGACGAATACAAAAATAATTATCGTGGATGATTTAGTGACCACAGGGGCCACTGCTGGCTCCTTGGTGCAGTTTTTGGCCCAAAAAGGGCTCAGGGTAGAGGCCATAGCCTGTTTGGGTTTGGCAAAACCTGGTGCAGGGTCTTAGGGACCATGGATTCGGAGTATTGACAGCAGCCACGGGTGTTTTTAGTATTGCCGAAAACAATTCTTTGTCCAATCACACCAACATCCCCGCTGGGGGAACCACAGGTGGTCAATCATGATGAACAAATTGGGGATGCAAGGTTTTCAGGTGAAGGGGCAAAAGGTCTTGATGCGGGTGGATTTTAATGTGCCTCTGGATGCAGACCGGAACATTACCGATGAGACTCGCATCACCGCTGCACTTCCTTCCATCAATTACATCC
>JADGDU010000026.1 GCA_016744705.1 Candidatus Krumholzibacteriia bacterium | reverse complement strand
GTCTTACACCAGAACCAGCCCAATCCTTTCAACCCGCAGACAACCATTGCCTTCGATCTACCGACTCTCATGGCAGTGAGCTTGCGGGTGTATGACCTGTCCGGCCGGCTGGTTGATGTCTTGCTAGACAACGAAGTTAGCCAGCAAGGGCGCAATGAAGTGGTCTGGACTGGTGAAGATGCCACCGGACGGGCCCTTCCTTCGGGCACCTATTTCTATAGTCTGGACGGACAGGATTTAGGTGTTACCAAGAGGATGACATTATTGAAATAGGCTTCGATTATGTGTCTTAATTTATCTATTCCGGCCGCCGAGCTCAGGGAAGTTTGGCGGCCGGAGTGTGAAAAGATGAGAGACGATGGCCGATGAAACCTGTAACATCCATTATAACATGTCCGCCTTTTCCACAGAAAACTAAGTGACACTTTCGCCCTTCCAATGTGGACATTATCCACCAAAAGGAGGAGAAAATCATGTCATTCTGGAATTCGATCAAGCCCAAACCAAAACCTGTGATCTTCCCATGGAAAATCAAATTCCAGCGAAAGGTTTTCGAGTCCTGTGAATTTAGCTAAAGGAGGGGCGACCACACTCGTCTCCCCATGACCCGAATCAGGAGCATCCTCATGAAGAGTCCCCAATACAAATCCATATCGGCTAAATTTTTGTCGACCATCCTCACTTTGCTCATGGTCTTGATGGCGGGCTGCAGTGAAGAAGAAGTCACCGATCCAACATTCGTAGCCTCAGGCGGAGACGCCGATGCCATCACTCTGACGTCGCTTTCCAGCGAAATCGGGGGAGTTAACGATACCCCCTTCACGGTTGAGGACGCCCTCGTGCAGAACGATGCTGATCATGAGGCTGCAGGCGACTATACATACGACGGGGCTGCTGCCACAACGATCTTACTGGAGGGGACTTCGGCTACCATCGACGGCAGCGGCGCAACTGCCAGCGGAGGCACGGTCACCATTTCCGAGCCTGGCACTTACGCCCTGACCGGGGTTTTGACCGAAGGCCAGGTTGTGGTTAATTCACCTGACGATGGCGTTGTCAAGCTCGTGCTCTCCGGCATGTCCATCACCAATTCGTCCGACTCAGGCATCCTGGTGGAGGAGGCCGACAAGACTGTGCTGATTTTAGCGGATAGCACGACCAATACGGTCACCGACGGGGCCACATATCCGGCCAGTGCTGAGCAGAACGCCGCCGTCTGGAGCGATGATGACCTCTCCATCGGTGGCTCCGGAACCCTCGTTGTCACCGCCCGCTTCGAAGATGGTATTACCAGCAAGGACGGGCTTGTGGTCAGCGATGGAATCATCACTGTTACGGCCCCGGATGAAGGCTTCCGCGGCAAGGATTACCTCGTTATTGGAGGCGGGATTCTCGACGTGACGGCCGGGGGTGACGGCCTCAAGTCAGATGAAGACGAGGATGCGGCACGCGGCTATGTCCTGGTCGAGGGCGGTTCCATCACGGTCACAGCTGCCGGCGATGCTGTGACGGCCGAGACCGATGCTCTCTTTTCCGATGGAACACTGTTTGTCCAGTCTGGTGGTGGGGCGGGCGTCTCGCCCAGTGATGATGTTTCCGCCAAGGGTCTCAAGGCAGGCGTGCTGCTGGTGGTCGACGGCGGCACCATAAACATCGACGCTTCCGACGATGGCATCCACTCCAATGACACTGCAGTCATCAATGCAGGCACCATCGAGATTGCCACGGGAGACGACGGCGTCCATGCCGAAATGGCCCTGACGGTTAACGGCGGCGCGGTGACCGTGACCGAGAGCTATGAAGGGCTTGAATCCGTAACAGGCGACCTGGTGATCAACGGCGGTACCATCGACATCACGGCCAGCGACGATGGGATAAACCTGTCTGGCGATGGCGATGATGCAAACGGGGTGGAGTCCCCCGGGGATCCTTACGACATGGTGTTTAACGGTGGCTATATTACCGTCAGGGCGGGCAACGATGGCATCGACTCGAACGGATCCATCGTGATGACCGGGGGCTGCCTGGCCATCGACGGTCCGGTGCCCGGGACGAGACCTGAGCAAGGGGCCATTGACTACAACGGCAGCTTCGAGATCACCGGCGGCGTGCTGGCCGCAGCAGGCGCATCCGGCCATATGGCTCAGACGCCAGGTTCGAACTCGACCCAGCCCTACATCGCCATTTCGTTCTCGTCCTCTCAATCGGCCGGGTCTCTGGTAACTCTCATGGGCGAAGACGGAGCCATGGCCTTCGAAGCAGGCAAGTCGTTCCAGTCGCTCATCGTGTCGGCACCTTGGCTCTCGGTCGGTGAGACCGTCAGCCTTTGCTGGGGAGGAACCGTATCGGGCAGTGCCACCGATGGCCTTTTCGATGGGGGGACGGTCAGCGGATCGACATACTTCGCGACCAAGACTCTTTCATCCATCGGCACGTCTGTATCGCCATGACCTGAAACGAGGATGATCCGTAGCCGCTCAGGCATGACAAATCTTTCCCCATTTGTCATGCCTGAGCATTAAAATTTATTTTAACATCACCATCGGTGTCCCTGCCAAAAAGTCCATCTGCGCCCCAATTTGCCTTCTTGAAGCCCTACCCTCCCCAATTGCTGTCAAAATTGCTGCTAGATTTTTTAGATATGTGGGAAGGTGCGCTCTAGCACAGGCATTGATCATTGAAAAATCGGTTCTGGGAGAACAGCGGACATATGAATCCACAGAATGGTCTTGGTCCAAAAGAGTCTCTGGCATCAGGCCGCTTCTCGAAAATACCTGCTATGTAATCCACCGATAGTGGGCCTGCGTTTCACTGAGCCAAGTTCAGGGGGGCTATTGCACGAAACGAAGGCGTCTCTTATTCAAGTCCAAGATGAGTTCGGTCATCGTGGTAATATTCAAAGTATTGTTTCAATACCCACCGCGCATGAGCTTCATTAAAAAAGATCATGTGATTTAGGCATTCACGCTTGATGGTTCCCACCACTAGTTCGCAGTATCCGTTCTGCCACGGCGACCGAGCGGATATTACGTTTTCTTTCATTCCGAGAAACTCAATTGTCCGTTGAACGTCAAAACCATAAATCCCATCACGATCCCGAATCAGATACTTTGGTGTGCTGTCAAAAGGAAAGGCTTGGATTAATTGCCTCGCGGTCCATTCTGACGTGGGATGGGTTGTCACATGAAAATGAACCACCTGACGTCATTCCAATGGAAGAACCACGAACACGTAAAGGGTTTTGAAGGTCACCGTTGGAACGGTCAGAAAATCGATTGCTGCGATTTCGCCCAAATGGTTTTGAAGGAGAGGCATGGTGTTGTTATCGGTTTAAAGGGTGGCGGGCTGTTCTAAATTGTCAGTGTCAGGTGTACTTTACATTTAGACAAGGAGACGATACTCGTGAATAACATGGAAATTTCATCATGGTGCGAGACAACGCCAAAAGATCGTGCTAACGGCCACCGTGTGACGCGTTGGTCCCTGGCTTGGGCGGAAATGATGCTAGCTTTCAGTGCTGCTTCATCATTCAGTTGGGTCGATGGCCGCATTGCCGGCTTGGTTGGGGCTGTCCTTGCAGCCATTCTGGGGGTGTTGTCGGAGGCGCGACATATATGCAAGTGGCCAATTCGCTGGACAGCGGAGAGCCACGTCTTTCCGTGGTGATTGCAGGCATGATGGTAACATATTCTATTGCAGTGGGTTTGGGAAGGCGAAGGTACGCATGAAAAACCGACTCAAAGTTCTGAGGGCAGAACAAGATTGGACTCAGGCCAAGCTGGCCATGGAATTGGACGTTTCACGTCAGACAGTCAATGCCATTGAAACGGGGAAATTTGATCCGAGTCTGCCGCTGGCCTTTCGGGTTTCTCGCCTTTTTGCTTTGACCGTGGAGGATATTTTTGAGGATGAGAATTAGTGTTGACTCAGATGTTCGTTTAATCTTGTGCCTATGAAAAGTACTGTTGTGTAGATATACCAGTCCTTCCCGGACAGTTTGGGCTATTCTAAGCAGACTGTCTAAGGAGGCCTGAAAAGTCTCGAGAAAAAGAAACCGATCAGCAAACGGTGGCCCAATCAATTATCTGATGAAACTGTTGAAAAAATATTGCATATCCGGAATATTTAGCATCTCGGTCCAGATAGAATTATGTGGTGCCTGGAGCGCTGCCACAGAGGAAAAATATGCTGTAACTGCGTCTATCGAACCTTTGTCAAAAACGGTGTAGAACGGCTCCCTCTTAACACAGGACGGAGAAAAGTACACACCAAGAGGTACGCCAAAAAAGTTCCTGGTCGCCACATTCAGTTCGGCACCCGAATCCAACAAATCCGCGGCTCCGCCAGAGCAGGTGGCTCGACAAAAATCAGGAGCAAAATGACAGGAGGAAAAAACGATTCACTTGGCAGTCCAATCGAGAATATTCTGCACCAAGGCCACACGGGACCAAGCGCGTTGAGCAAAATTACGTTTCTCATTCGAAATACGAATACTAAAAAATCAGGGTTAAGGAACAATTACCTGCCAAATTATCCATTTCAGTTTCCAATGACCACAAAGCCAGACTATACTTCTAGGATTTTTAACCCCAGCAAATTAAACATGCCCCCCAAAGTGGGGATTCTCTTTCCCAGGTGGAATAAAAAGGTAGAGAGCTGAAACATTTCCTAAGTTTAACTTGAAATTCCCGATACCAGAGAAGTAGTCTGCCAATTCAGGGCAATCACTTCAAACCTAATATGGAGAAAACGCATGAAATTCTTTTTAGCGCTGATCTTTTCTCTCGCTTTGGGCAATGCGGCTCAGGCCGGTATCGAGTGGAGTTGGGCCAATACCGGAACTGGTACAGAACAGGGAACCTTCATCACTTCGGGCGAGTTGGTTGGCGGGGAAGCCCACGCTGGATCGTATACAATTGTTGACGCCACAGTGACCGCCTCAACATTCAATACTCAACTGGGATCATTTTCAGACGGGACATATACAACCTGGCAACCTAATCTTGGCTTTGATTGGGATGGCACTGACGTAACTGTATTCTGGCGCAGTTCCGGCGGACTCACCAATGGGTTGGGGTTGTTCGCCACTGAACCAGTTTCAGGCGAGCCCGATTATATTACTTTCAATATTGGCGGCTTCGCAGTAAAAAATTATGGCGAGGGCATTACATTCCTTAATGAAGAGATTACACCCAGTCTTGCTGTTATTGGATCTATTACTCCCTTGGATACAACGGCTTTAGGAGCCATAAAAAGTTTGTATCGCTAGACCTTTTGCAAAGAGCTGAGTCTCCTGCTGAAAAGCGACCACTGCCTTTGGAGGTGGAGGTCGTTTTTTTTTAAGGGATTGGGCATTGGTGCCAACAAGTGAACCAACTGTACTTGTCTGCCAATTTCCGACATCTCGAAAAGGCAAATATTGAGTAGCCAGGAGGTGTTGGCATGAATACTCCCCATCGTCGATTTAGCTGTGAGCTGACGCGGGAAGCAGTCCGCCTACTTCGCTGCGATAAACGAATCCGATACCGAGTGACCAGCGAGCACGTTGGGGAGTATCCGATTGGCATGATGTGACGAGTACTTCGGGTATGATGTTGCTTAACTTAAAGTCGGAAATACACGGGCAAGACCACTCAAAAAATCGTAACTGTAATGGAGACAAGGCAGACTGGTTTTTGGTTAGGGCAGGTTTTTTTTGTAGGGAACATTGTTTTGGGGCGGTGACGTAACCTTTTTTCTCCCTTGAGCTTGAGAGTCGTCGTTGTGCTTGCCTTGTTTGAATAATAAAGCTTTCTAAATCATTGCCGAATAAACAGTTGATGCTCCTCGCCCAAGGACTCATCTGTGCTGAACCAGAAAAGGATATTCGGGATGGCGGTTTCTCTCATTAATTCAGAAACCATTTGTGATTTGCAGGGGCAACCCCTGAGTCAGAAATCGGTCACCTTACTCAAGGCATTTGATAAAATGCTCACAGTGGGGTCGTACTATTCTTCAGACCACGACCAGTTTATCCAGGCTTCGGTGGCGGCCTGCCAGAGTATTGTGGGTACGATTGGTTTTCCCAATCAAAGTATCGCCCTTGAGATTACAGCGCAGGGTTTGTTGGTTGACGGGCAGAACGTGGATCCGCATCACCGCAACGTGCGCTTGTTGCATGAACTTCTAGTGCCCTTAAATATTGCTTGCCTGGAAATCAAAGGATCGTTGACTCCCGATGATTTGCGGCTGGGAATTATTGTTCTTCAGGAACACCGCAATACTCTGGGACAGTCCAAAACTTTTCGAGAAATCCAATTCGATGATCTACCGGCTTCCATTCAAGCCGTCAGCTGTAATGTGCTCCAGCAGACTCGAGATCAAGATGAGTCCGGGGATGTATCACTGGATGATTTGCTGGACACCTGGAATGACCATGAGGGGGCGTCAGGGAAACCCAAAGCGGACAGTGCGGCGGAAAATCTGGCCACCCAATTTATGGACATGATTTCCCGAATATTGGCCAATGTTGAAAATAGTGGAGGACTTTCCCATGGCAAGGGAGCGGCAGCCAGTTCCGGGTCTTTTGTGACCAAAGAGGAGTTGGTCGGTCTTCGCGAATCCCTCCAGAGATTAGTGGATTTGAATCCTGATCCGGAAGAACTAACCCAGCTGATCACTCAAGCCCAACGTGCTTTGCATTTGAGTCAGGATGCTAATTCCGTAGAATTGGCTTTCAGTATTTTAAAAAAAGACATGGGGAAAAAGAAGGCTGTTAAGTCTCCTCCCAGAAAACAAAAAACAACCAAGGTTGAATTCAAATATACGGTTGCAGAACTGTTGGAAGCTGTGGCTGAATTGGAAGAATCACCGGCTTTGGTGGACGAGCCCTGGGAAGCATCCAGAACTAATCAGCTGATTATTGGGCTGCAGTTATTGCGTTCAGATCCGCCCTTTGCCTTGCGTTCCGGCATGATCGAATCCGTTAAAAGTATCTTGATTCGGCCAGATTTTGCGGATCACAACCTTTCCATCTGCGCTCAATATTTTGACTTTATGCTCAAGGAAGATGGGCCTGCTGGTTTGGAAACACTCTTGCCTCTGGTTTTGGATCTTTTGCGCAAATATCGGCCTGATATGATGGCTCCTTTTTGGCTTAATTGCTTGGAACAGAGCCAGGAAAAACACTTGGCCCAGCTGTGGCCGTTTCTGATCAATGACATCTTGATGGGGTTCGAGGGAGTGCCTCGGGCCACAGTCAAAAAACTGGTGATAGCGGCAGGGACAATTTCCTTGGCGGAGGCCAAGACCCTGGAACCACAGTTAACAGCCCAGCCTGCTTTTCGTAAGAAAACGGCATCCCGGGATCTTTTTCTGGCTCCATTGGGTTCTTTATACCCTGTGCATACTCTACTCAAGAATACATCTCTGGGAGTTTGGCTTGGGGCTGAACTTTACCGAAGCATGTGCGCCAAACCAGAATCCCCTTTGATGGAAGTGGTGATGATTGCCTTGGGTGAACATCATGCTCAGTATTTGGGATTCTATTTGGGGTTGATCAGGCACCAGAACAATGAAAATCCCCCACCGGCCCTTAGAGATTTGGCTGTGGAAATCCTGCATGGAGTTTTGCGAAGTACCAATGCGGAAACCCGCAAGGAAAGTTGGATGCCAAAGGCTATGGCGGAGTTATTCAAATTGGACCCTGAAGGGACCGTACCCTTATTGCACCGGGTTCTGAACGACCGAAAATTCCTGATATTGAAAGCCTGGCCTTCGGCTTCCAGGGAAGCAGCAGCAAGTATTCTGAAGACCTATTCCCCGGGGGGTGAATAAAATGCAGCAGAGATTCAGTGATTTGATCGTTTTATTGGCCAGTGGCATCAACCAACGACGCATGTATTTCAATAATCATCCCAAAGTCCTGGCTATCTGCGGTGAGTTTGTTGAGAAACTGATCTTTATGTTGGGTCAAAGCGAAAAAGATGAATTCGCTTTTGGAGTATTCAGCAGCAAATTTATCCACAAGGGCAAATACCTGGTTGGGCCCTCCATCGTGGGGCGCTCTCTTATTGAATTTGCTGAAAACATGTGTTGCGGCGGATTTATTTTTCGCCAACCCATCACCCCTGAAGATTTGAGTGTGTTCTTCCGTTTGGGTGCCGAGCAGAAAGACAAATTAAGCTCTCTGGAAGAGGCTAAAGCACTCTTTGTCTCTATGGGACTGGAGGGTGTCGAACTGCGGGCTCCATTCACTGATAAGGATGAAACCAGTCACAGCAATGCCCAGTCCGCGGAGACCGGTAATGATGAGGGACTGGAATTCATGGCCTCCGATTTTGCCCCCTTGATGCAAGCATACCAGTCTTTATACGAAACCGTGGCTGCTAACAATTTGGCCCTTAATGGTGACAATCGTATTGATTTGGCCCAAGCTCGGGCCAATGGGGAAAAGCTAATTGAAGTGGCAGATCAGGGCGCTCTGGATGTTATGCAATTTATGCGCTATCCGGATTTTGACAGTTACACCATCGGCCATTCGGTTCGGGTTGCGGCCCTTAGTGTTCTGGTCGCCAAAGCTCTGGGTTGGTCCCGGGAACTTCAGAACGAAATTGCCACCGCTGGTTTGCTGCACGACTTGGGCAAAGGCAAGGTGCCGGAAGATATTCTCTTTAAACCCGGACTTCTAAACGATGACGAACGGCGGATTATGGAATCTCACCCGGCCCTTGGGGCGCGGGTCCTCCTCAGTAATGGCGAAACAAATCCCATCGTGCTGTCAGCTGCCTGGGGCCATCATCTGCGTGATGATGGTGGCGGGTATCCATCCATGCCTTCCTTATTCAAACGCAGTTCCGCTGCTTCCTTGATTCATGTTTGCGATGTGTTTGAAGCTTTGACGGCTGTGCGGCCATACAAAAAAGCCATGTGTCCCCGCAAAGCATATGAAATCATGATTAAGGATAAAGGGATGTTCCAGCCTCGGATGCTGGCCGCTCTGATCCGTACTCTTGGTTTGTATCCCCCTGGCAGTGAAGTCCTTCTTTCGGATGGGCGGCGGGCCGTGGTTGTGGCTAAGGGATCGGCCCCGGATAGGCCTCACGTGCGGGTGACCCATGATGAATTTGGTGAGCCCTTGGCACGCCCTGACCAACCAGCCATAGAGTTGGATCAGGCGTCCAACTTGGAAGTCGATGAATTTTTGAATGTGGGGTTGGATGCGGAAGAACCCGATGGCGTGGAGGCCTTGACGGAAATGGTTTGAGGGGGCTTTCAGAATTGATCAATATCTTCTTCAAACATGGGCCCAGTGGCTGTGAATACAAAATTATCGGCATCCAGAACGATCTTTGCCATGGTGTTGATTCGCTCCCGTTTTAAGTTGAAAACCATGGCCACAGGATCGTTGGGGATTTCTCCGAAAGTGGCCAGCTTGATCAACATGGTTCGTGCCGAGGGAGCATTTGAGAAAGCACCAATGTATTTACTCAGGAGTCTTAGCCGCGCCCGAGCCCATTCATCTTCGGTGAACCCGTCGCCAATGCATTGGGCCAATTCATCTTTCAAACTGCCCAAAACAAGAGGGGCCTGACCTGGCTGACAGGTCACTTCCACTTCCCAAAAGATCTTTGTTCCGGTGGCGTAAACGGAACAGAAGACTCCGTAGGTGAGGCCTTCCTTTTCCCGTAATCTGGAAGTCAGCTTGAGGTCAAGGGCTTCGCGTAGAAGGAAGGAGGCAGTGCTCAGACCTTCATCGGGGTTCTTGACAGGATGGGGGGCGAAAGTCAAAGTCAGGCGCACATCGCCTTTTTCAGGAGCATGAAATACTTTGCCCTGAATGCCAGAAACATCCTGTTTTCCTTCGGAAAATCCCGGGCGCTTTTTTCGCTCCCCAAAGTTTCCAAAAACATTTTTAAGGGCTGCTTCGGCGGCTTGACAATCCAGGCTACCCGCTGAAACCAAAATGGAATTTCCTACTTTTTTAGTCACTTGGCCATGGAGCTTTTGCAGATCTTTGTACTTGATGGATGAACCGGTGCTGGGTTGGGGGCTCCAGGGGCTGAGATAACTATGTCCATCACCCAGGAATTGTGCCCAGCGCCATGTCCGTGCGGCATTTCGGGGTCGCTGGAGGGCTCTCGCTAATGAGTTATCCGACCAGCGTAAAACTGCACCCCAACGCCCATTATTAAATTCACGACTTTTAAATCTGCGCCCCATTACCCCTGCAATTTTCGCAGCGCTTTCTCCTGGCCCATCGGCGGTGTATAGCAGCCTCCAGGGTCTCAAATTCAAAGTCAAATTGTAGGGAAGTTCCTTGTGCGGCTTGGGATCGAAGCGATCCCGACGCTGGGTGTCATCGTAATCAACCACTGAATTATACAAGTAGTCTATGCCTGGCAATTTATTGCCTTGGGTGACTTTCAACCCTGAAAAGGTTCGGTATCCACCCACGAACCAACGATCGGAATCAGGAAGAACCAGACAATGTAGGGGAGTACCGTTGGGTAGAGTGGTTTGCTCAAACTGGAATAATTGTGTTTGAGCGTAGATTTCAAGTACAGGTTCAATTTGTTCTTTTCCCAAAAAATCTTGGCTGTCGGTGGCCGTCATCATCTTTTGGGGGGCTACTCTGCTGGCCATGTCAATAGTGGCCGGACGCCCCGAATCACGTCCATGGCTAACTCCAATCACAGCTCTATCCGGGTGCAAATATTTTCCAGCAAAGGCCTGGAGGTCTGCCGCATTGGCTTGCTCCAAGATTTTGGCCATGGCTGCTGAGTCGAGAAAAACATTGCCGTTGATCAGGGCTTTCCCAGTACCGCTACCGGTTTCGGAGGCCTCATTCTGCCGAAGCAAATTTTTAAGCACACGGGTGCGAGCTTCTTCGAAAGCTTCAGGTGAGCGCAAATCTTCTAGGGTTTCATACAGCTCTTCCCACATGGCACCCAAGGCATACTGGGTGTCTTGTTCTGGGTTGACCTCGGGAAAATCCCTTCCGAAATGCTGTTCTGGATCTTGGGGTGGATGGAAATATGGTCCTTGGAGGGCGGCTAAAAACACAATTTCATTGGGCACCGAAAACAGGCCCAGACGCAACCATGAATCGTCCAACAATTCGGGAATTGCATAAGCCAGAGCTGTTTCCAGTTCATTGTCCAGAGGGATCCGGCAGGCCATGCCAACCAAATAACCTGCATGATCGCTCGCATCCAGAATGATTTGTCCGTCACCCACGGGAGGGTACTGCTGTAGGTCAGGCAGAAATGGTTCAGAGGTTTGCCCAATGCTAAATTTCTTACTGACCATTTCCATAGTTTGAGAAAGGTTCACTGGACCACTGATGACCAAAACGGCTTTGCTGGGATTGATCCGGTTAGTTTGAAATTCCAAAAAATCCTGGATCTGGATCCGCTGGACACTGGTGGGTGATCCGCCAACATTTCGACCATAGGGGTGTCCGGGGTAAGAATTTTGCATGATGGACTGGTAAAAATTCTGGATGGGTGATAGACGGCTGCGGTAGGCTAGCTCTTCCAGAATGACAGACTTTTCCCGGTGAAAGCTGACCGAGTCTGTGGTGGCGCCTTGCATACGATCCACTTCCAGATCAAGAATATTGCCCAGGAACTGGGGAAGGCATTGGGAGATAAAACACATGGAGGATGTGGCTGTGTAGGCGTTGGTGTAAGTGGAATACAAATGTTGCAAACGGGACAGCTCTCCGTCGGGATGATGCCGGCCACTTTCAGTCAGAAGATGCTCCGAAAAATGGGCCAACCCCGCCAAGCTGTCCGGCTCGGTGGCAGCACCGGCGTTGTAGAAGACCTCGACCCAAACGAGTTGTTGCCACGGCACTGATTGCACCACGACACGCATTCCGTTGGGCAGGGTGAGTTGGCGCTGGGTGGTTGTCAGTGTGGAGCCGGCGGGAGCCAGATCATCGGCAGAGGGAAATGCCGATTGCACAGAAATGAAAATGATCAAAAGTACCAAAGCCTTGCGCATGGAATGGCTCCATTGAGTGGGGATCGGTAGTAGAGATTGAATGCAGGTTAACAGCTATCCGCAAAACCAAAAGCTAAAACAACCGGAGCTCATTGTTTTCCCACGTAGAGATAGTTTTAAACTGAATCCTTCTTGCTGGCCATTCCGAAGGGGGGTGGCTCCTTCCCTTGCTATTTGGGACGAAAAGCATGCACTAAGGCCATTGGCAACCTCACCTAATACTTTATTATTCCCTTGATAGGCCCCGAAATATACAAAATAGCTTAAAAATTTAACAAAATGGCCAATCCCATGGCCTTTATTGGTTTAAGGAAATCTTTATCCTTTGTCCTGGTTTTGACAGTCAAAACCACTGTTTTTGGTTCAGCATTTTCATCACCATTAAGCTTCTGCTGTCCAACGAATTCCGCCTTAATAAATCACGATTCCCATTTTCAAACCTCTATTCCAGGCAGGATTTTGATTTACAAATTCAAGCTTCAACTCTCTCAAAATATCCTGTGGTTTGCATTTTGCGTTATGCCAAAAATGGTGGCCAAACTTTTTCCGGTCGCCTGGAAAAACGCAGAAATAATCATTCACGGAGGATGAGTCCAGATGAAACGGAAATTACTAATCACCACTTTGATGATATCAATATTCCTAAACTGGGGGCCCGCAAAGGCAGCAACATTGAGAGTCCCTCAGCAATATTCCAGTCTTGAATCAGCCCTCGTCAATGTCCAGACCGGTGATGTTATTCTAGTGGAGCCCGGAGTATATTATGAAGCTGGCCTAATTCTTTCCCAGGGTATTTCCATTGTCGGTGCTGGCTCACATCCATACGAGGTGATCATCGATGCCGAGCATCTGGATCGCATCATGCTGGCGGAAGGTCTCCAGGGGGAGACGGTTATTGAAAACATGACTTTTCGGCATGGGAAAGCATCCGGAGCAACAAGTTACGACCAGAGCGGAGGAGCTATTTTCTGCAGCAACAGTATGCTGCGCATAACGAACTGCAAGTTCCTGGAGAACGAAGCCGACAGTCATGGCGGGGCCATCCGCTGCAACAACTCTTCACCTGAAATTTTGGATTGTTTCTTTTCCGGAAATTCAGCCCCCTCTGGTGGGGGTGGAGCGGTAGATTGTAGTTACGGTGCCTACCCCTTGTTGGTAAACTGTACCTTTATGAATAATATGGCGGATTGGGGCGGGGCCCTGTCATGCCGGGCAGACAGTTCTCCCAAAATTAACAGCAGTACATTTGACCGCAATGAGGCCTTGGGTGATCGCTCCTTTGGCGGAGCAATCTTTGCCGACTATGAGGCTAAGCCGACCATCTCGCAGTCCGTTTTCTGTGACAACATTGCCATTTATGGAGGAGGAGCTGCCTGCTTCGAAAACGCTGAAATCAATATGAGCAATTGCACCATGGCCGGGAACGAATCACAAGTGGATGGTGGTGCCCTTTACCTGCGAGGCTCCTCTCCTCTTATTACAGGAACCATCATCGCTTTTAATACAGGGACAGCCATTGCCACAGACGCTTCGGCCGACCCTCAAATTTCCTGTACTGATATTTATGGTAATAGCCTCGGCGATTGGGATGGTTCGTTCAGTGATCAACAATTTTCTGATGGAAATATTGCGGTGGATCCACTCTTTTGCTCGGTGGTTCCAGGAACTGAGGGGAGGTTCTTTTTGGATGAAAATTCTCCTTTGGTTCAGACTGACTCCGATTGCACCATCATGGGGGCCATGCCAATCGGGTGTGTTTCCATTTCCGATGCGGGTCCGTTGCCAGATCTAAAAGTTATGGGCCCAGTTTCCGCTTATCCTAACCCGTTTAATCCAGCCACGGTGATTCAGTTTGAATTGGGCCAGGTCCAGCATGTGAGAGTGAATGTTTTCAATTTGCAGGGCTCTTTGGTGCGAACCCTTTCTGATGAGGAATTGGACAGTGGGAGACATCGCCTTCGGTGGAATGGGAAGGATGATACGGGGCGAATTGTGGGCTCGGGGGCGTACATTGTGGTGGTGGAGAGTGCTTTGGGCCGGCATACAAAAAAATTAACAATGCTGAAATGAAGGGTTGTGACTTTCTGCTTGTCCTTGTTGTCTATATACTGCAAACAATCGTCATAATCATTATCAAATAATCATGAGAGGATTCTCAACCATGAATCAGGAAACAATCCAGCAAGCGATGGACAGCGCCATCCCCTTGGTGACCACTTACGGTATGCGCATCATCGGCGCCGTGCTCATTCTAATCATCGGTCGCATAGTCTCAAATATACTCGGCTCTCTGGTAGGCAAGGCTTTGAAAAAAGCCAAATTGGAACCCTCCTTAGTGGGCTTCCTCGTGAGCCTGACCAAGATCGCAGTCATCGTCTTTTCCGTGATCGCTGCTCTTGCCAAGTTTGGTGTAGAAACAACTTCCTTTGTGGCAGTGCTCGGAGCCGTCGGTTTTGCCGTGGGGTTTGCTTTGCAGGGCTCCCTGGGAAATTTCGCCGCTGGCGTGATGATTCTTCTCTTCAAACCCATCAAGGTGGGGGATCTGGTAGAAACTTCCGGATATTTGGGGACCATTTCTGAAATCGGATTGTTCGTCACGATCATGAACACTTTGGATAACCGCCGCATCATCATCCCCAATGGCAAATTGACCAGTGACGTGATCAACAACGTAAACGCCAACGGTTTGCGCCGGGTGGATATGACTGCTGGCATCAGCTATGACGACGACATGAATCTGGCCAAACGTCTGTGTCTGGAAGTTCTGGAGAAACACCCCCACGTGCTCAAGGAACCTGCACCGGCCGTGGCCATTTCTGAAATGGGCGATTCTTCCGTTAATCTTGTGGTGCGTCCCTGGACTCATCCTGACTACTACTGGGATGTGCATTTTGACGTGACCCAGGGTATTAAAGAAGCCTTCGACGCTAACGGAATCTCTATTCCTTTCCCTCAGCAGGATGTTCATATGCATCAGGTTGAAGCTAAGAGCTAGATTCTTCTGGAGCCCGCTTCCCACCGGTAGCGGGCTCCGTATATTGACTTACTACCTCAGGTCAGGTATGCTGCCTTAGCTTCTTCCAAAAACGGAAGTAGCCAACTACCCCTGAGTGAGAAGGTCTTGCGATGCGTATGTACCGGCCAAACCTGATGCTCTGTTTTTTGTTTTTAGTTCTAATTTCACCTCTTGATGCCTACTCCCAGATACCCACCGATGCTTTTCTGGCCATGGAAGAAGCCGGGTCGGCGTATATCAACGATCCCGCACAGACCCCGGGAAGCATTTCAGCCGCAAACCTTTTTAACAATCTTGATTGGTATACAGTCATTGATTTCCGGACTGAGAATGCCTATTTGGCTGGTCATATCCCGGGGGCTTATCACAGCACATTAGCCACCCTCATCGATGATTTATCTCATGGTATTCCTTCTGACAAGCCATATCTCCTTGCCGGCTATACTGGGCAAGTGGCCAACCAGGCCAAGATTGCCATGGAGCTTTTGGGTTACAATGAAGTCTCTTGTCTCCTTTTTGGCATGAGCGCCTGGAATGCCTCTCTGGATTATTGGAGCCCGCACTGCGCTGACAATCTGGTGAATCCAGAAACGGAAAATCAGAATGATCAATTGACGGTGCACGATTATCCTGACTTACAGGGTGATCCGGAAACCATTGTGGAGGTGCGGGTGGCTGAGATGCTGGCTGCAGGTTTCAAGGGCCTTTCTTATGAGCAGATTGCCCAACATCCAGACGACTATTTTGTCATTAACTATTTCGGTGAAGCGGATTACCTGGGGCAGGGTAGCTCTGGAGCGCCGGGACACATCCCCGGTGCCTTTCAGTACACACCGTATGCCAGCTTGGGTTTAGGCCAGATGCTGAACAACATTCCCACCAATCAGCCAGTGGTTGTGTACGGGTGGACCGGCCAGCACTCTACACAGGTGGTGGCATATTTGAATATGCTGGGATACGATGCGTACAGCCTGAAATTTGGCGCCAACAGTCTTTTCTATTCCGATTTGATGGCCCATCGCTGGAGCCCGGGCGCCATGAATGATTTTCCATTGGAGCAGGGTTCGAACATCGCGGCGGTTCCTTCCAGCCAGCAGGCTCTGGTTGAGGTTTTGGGTAACCATCCCAACCCCTTTAACCCCGCGACCACCATCTCTTATCGCTTGAATGCACCGGGCAGAACCAGCCTGCGAATTTATGATTTGTCGGGCCGCCTGATCCGGAATTTGCTCAACGGGCAGGAACTTTCAGCCGGTGTGCACGAGTCCACCTGGCAAGGGAAAAATGACGCCGGTCAAGCGGTTCCCTCGGGAGTTTATCTTTATCGACTGGAAGCAGGAAACCATGGGCAGAGCCGGCGGCTGATGCTCTTGAAGTGACAGGGCTAGGGAAGAGTGGCCACCGCCAAGGCGGTGGCCCTGCTTAATGGGGTCTATCAGACTGAAAAACGGAAATGCATGATGTCCCCATCCTGGACCACGTAGGACTTGCCTTCCAAGCGCATGAGGCCGGCTTCTTTTACGGCTTGTTCACTTTTGTGCTGCATCAAGGTCTCGAAGTGATAGACATCGGTTTTGATGAAGCCCCGCTCAAAGTCCGTGTGGATTACACCCGCAGCCTGGGGGGCTCTGTATCCCTGGTGGAATGTCCAGGCCCGCACCTCTTTCTCACCGGCGGTGAAATAGGTGCATAAGTTGAGCAGTTTGTAACCCGCCCTGATCACACGGTTGAGTCCTGATTCAGTCAGTCCCAGGTCACTGAGGAATTCCTCTTTATCCTGACCATCCAGCTCGGCCAATTCCGCTTCAATGCTACCACAAAGAGCGACCACTTCGGACTTCTGGGTGGCCGCATATTGGGCCACTTTCTGGTAGTGAACGTTTTGGGACGGATCCGCCAGATCTGCTTCATCAACATTGGCGATATAGAGGCAGGGCTTCTGGGTGATAAGGTGCAGGTCGCGGATGAGATGTTGCTCTTCGGCGTCCAAGTCCATGCCTCGCACGGGTAAGCCTTCTTCCAGAACGGGCAGAATTTTCTCAAGCACAGCTACCGTTTTGACGGCTTCCTTGTCGGCACCTTTGGCTTTTTTCATCAAGGTTTGGATGCGTTTGGAAACAGCGTCTTGATCGGCAAAGATAAGTTCCAGTTCGATGACTTCAATATCCCGGATGGGATTGACGGAACCATCCACGTGGACAATTTCATCGTCCTCAAAACAGCGCACCACATGGGCGAGGGCATTGGTTTCGCGAATATGACCCAGAAATTTGTTGCCCAGTCCTTCACCTCGGGAGGCTCCCGCTACCAGGCCCGCAATATCTACAAACACCATATTGGTGGGGATGAGTTTTTGCGGAGGAATGAATTCGGCAATGCGGGCCAAACGTGGGTCGGGCACATTGACGATGCCCCGGTTGGGCTCGATGGTGCAAAAAGGGAAATTGCTGGCAGCTGCCTTATTGGAAGTAAGAGCATTATAAATGGTGGATTTGCCTACGTTTGGCAATCCCACAATTCCACATTGAAATCCCATTCCTGGAGGACCTTTCGAAGATGACCGGAGTGCGTTTGAGTTCTACAAAAAGGTAGGCTTTTCCTGATAATCAAGTGTTATTTAGTGTGAAATGGTAAATACAGGCAAGTGATTGATGGACACATGTTTGCGAAAATCGATTTGAAGTATTATTATATTAGTCTTCCATCGGGAAGCTTCCCGATAAAGCGGCGAACAACAGGACCCATCTTTTTTAGGGGTCACGCCGCAAACTGCTGATGTTCCCCTCTTGCCCTACTCTGTTGTTTTGGGTCAGAATTTTTAGACCCTTGCTGCACAGCTCTGCTGTGGGCATACGGTGGAGACTGTACTTTTATGAATGAATCGAATCTTAAGGCCCAATCCGGGTTTGCCGGTTTTGGGCTGCACAAATCTCTTATGCGTGGTATTGAAACCGCTGGTTTTGACAACCCTCGTCCTATCCAAACTGAAGCTATTCCCGCCTGCCTTGAAGGCCGTGATGTGATGGGTCTGGCCCAAACCGGAACCGGTAAAACGGCTGCCTTTGCTTTGCCTTTGATGCACCGCCTTCTGCAAAATCCGTTCAAGGCCCAGCGGGCCCTGATACTGGCTCCCACCCGGGAGTTGGCCACGCAGATTGCGGAAGAAATGCGCGTCCTTTCCAAATTTACCGCCATGCGTGGCGTGATCATTTATGGTGGCGTATCCCAGGCCAGCCAGGTGCAAAAACTGCGCAGAGGCGTGGAGATTGTAGTGGGTTGCCCTGGCCGGGTGTTGGATCTGATCCAACAAGGTCATTTGAATCTGGACCATGTGGAAACCCTGGTCCTGGATGAAGCGGATCATATGTTCGACATGGGCTTCCTGCCTGTCATTCGGGAAATCATTTCCCATCTGCCTGCCCAGCGCCAGAACCTGCTTTTTTCGGCCACCATGCCTAAGGAAGTCCGCCGGTTGGCTCAGGACATGCTGACCAATCCGCACATTGTGGAACTCAACTCCTCGGCACCGGCAGCCACCATTGATCATGCTCTGGTCATGGTTGCTGAGCGCAACAAGCGCGACCTTTTGCAGCATGTTCTGAAAAACGACAACTGTGATTCGGCTATTGTCTTTACGCGCACCAAACACCGGGCCCGGCGTCTGGCGGAACAGCTGACCAAGGCTGGGCATAAGGCCGTGGGTATTCAGGGAAATCTCTCCCAATCAGCCCGGGACCGGGCCATGCAGGGCTTCCGCACCCGCCAATTTGATATTCTGGTGGCCACCGACATTGTGGCTCGGGGAATTGATGTGAGCGGAGTTTCCCACGTGATCAACTTCGATGTTCCCAATACGCCTGAAGCCTATACTCACCGCATCGGCCGCACAGGTCGCGCGGAGCTTGAGGGACGGGCCTGCACCTTTGTCACCGTGAGTGATCATGGTTGGCTGCGGGCCACCGAACGCATGATTGGCAACCCCATTGAGCGTCGCCAATTTGACGGCTTTGCCTCAGATGCGGATTTACCACCGGAGCACCGTATGCGCACGCCTCGTAAGAAGGCCTTTGGTCGCAAACCAGCGGGACAAGAACCGGAAAGTCCCCGTCATCCATCAAATCGCCGCCGCCGTCGGCGCACTGGATAAATTAAACGGATTCTTACCAACGGCGGCTTCATTCTATTTCCTAAAAAAACGGCCGTGCCACTACAAGAGTGACACGGCCGTTTCTTTTTTTCCTGCCGGCTATTATTTCACTAACAACATGCGCTTTGTCTCATCGGCGGCATTGGTCCGCAGACGGTAGAAGTACACGCCGGCTGCGCAGGCCTGGTCTTCCTGGCTGCGGCCATTCCAATTCATCTGATGAGGCCCGGCCGTCTGTTCTTCTTGAACCAGAGTGCGCACCAGCCGTCCGGCCACATCAAAGACCTGCAATTGAACCGGGCTATTAGCCTGGAGTTCATAGCTGATCGTGGTAGAGGGGTTGAAGGGGTTGGGCACATTTTGGTGCAGCAGAATGGTGGCCATCACCACTGGTTCGGGGGCAGCCGTTAATTCATTACCATAGACTTTGAGCACAAAATCAGGGCGGTCAATGAAAGGGTTGCGATTGTCCTGGATATGGTAAACGGCTTCGTTGCGATCAATCTCTTTAGTGCTGACCGGATCGTTCAGATGCCATTCCAGGAGCATGGCTTCGGCCCAGGGCTCGAGCTGGCTGCCGTCAACCATGGGGCTTCCTGACCAGCCGCCACCTTGACCAAAGTAGCGGGATCCCATGTAGAAATAGGCCCGTGCAAAATCACCTTTGTAGGCATCGATGGGTTCAAAGACGGTGCCACTGTAACCAGGGTAGGAGCAGGAGCCCACTTTGCTGCCGTTCATGGACGTCCAGGTGGCATTGCCCACTTCACCGAAGGGGTAGTTGCTGCGCATGCCGTTGACCCGCACATCGGTGGGGTAAAGGATGAACAGGTCCGTGTACATGGGTGAGGCACCGCCGTACCAGCTCTGGGGCCAGGAGTGCTCGCGGTTGTAACCGGTGCCTTCTGTGGCGCCGCCTCCGGTTTGGTCAACACCAAAATTGTAGACGTAAGGAGGGGTGCCGCCGGGGATGTCGGAATACATATCCCAAACGGTACCGTCGGGTTTGTCATCGGTGGTATAGAAGGCTGTCCACAGGTAGGAATAGCTTACGGAGTTGTGGTTGTCGATGATGTAGTGCAACGCCTGCTGCAGGTCTTCACCTGTGAGGCCGGCGGTGCCATCATAATATCCAGGAGGGATATCCCCACCGTAAAATTCGAAGTTGGTGGATTCGTTATCCATGGAGTTGCCATACAAATCGGTCACACCGTCGATAGTCAGAGTGTGTGGGCCGGTAGCCAGAAAGGACACCGTCAATTCGACCATTTCCGGCTGCCCCAGGATAGCGTCGGCGGCGGTGACACTGCTGCCACTGATGGTATAATTGCTGGCGGTTTCGGCACTGTTGATCTCCACCGCTTCGGAGAAAATAATGACCACTGAGGTGGGACCCTGGGCATCAACATCGACAATGGTGGGGGCTACGGGATCTGTGACGAAACTGATGTCATTAAAGTTGCGGGGGACAATACCCAGGAAACCAGAGTTGCCACTCAAGGGGCCGGTTACGGTATAGACCGAACCCAGGGTGGGTGAATAAGCAGTGCCAAGGTCATCCACCCTGAGGGACTGACCACCATTATTCACATACCATTGCTGGTTGGCTTCATCGACCACTGTGCAGTTTGCTTCGACGACCTGGGCGAAAACGCCTTCGTAATCTTCAGTGCCTGCCATATTGGTGGACACTATTTCAGCTACCGGAGAGCTGCCTGGACTGCTGCTGAGCAAGACGGTACCCGTGAGGGTGGTATTGCCCTGGATTTCTGCCACTTGGCCCTGAACCACTACGTCGGTGCCCACTGCGGGAGCAGTCACACCTTCAACCCAAACACCGCTGCGGGCTCCATTGCCATCCTGGATGACCCAGGTGCCGGTGAAGCTGGCGGTGATGGTTCCTTCGGTGATCACTTCGTGGCCCAGGTGTGGCGAGATGGTGGAAGTGCCCTGGATGTCTTGAATGGTGACGGTGAATGGAATGCCGAAATCAAGGATGTCGGAGTGGCTGGTGGCTGGCTCATCGTTGGTGGCGCTTACCTGATAATAAACACTGACGCCCGCAGAATGAGCTGGGATGGGAGTCATTGTCGAATAAACATCGCCGCCACTGAGGCTCATGGCGATGGTATTGTCAAGGGCGCCGGAGTTCAAACCCCAGGACAGGTATACATCGGTGATGGTGGCCACGGTGTCGGTAATGTTGGCGCTGACGTGAACGGTTTGGCCAGTCTGGGGAGAGACCGGGTCGGTGATCACATTGGCAATGGTGGGCCCAACAACTGGAGGCGGAGCATGATGTGAGCCGGGGGTGCCATCTGTGGGCACGGTGACCGAAACAATGCTCCACTCGGAGGCATTGTAACTGGAATTCGGCTGGTGGATATTTTCGTTGCGCTCCATGTCGGCGTTTTCAAAGGTAGTGGAGGGAACCACGACATAGTCAATGATGCTGCCGGAGTTGTTGCGCAGTTTGGCACCATCGCCAACTTTTCCATTCCAGGTGCTGTTGTTGTCCGACCAGGCCCCCTCGGGAAAGTCCACCGGGAAATCGATGATGGTGTTGAGGTCGCCGCAAACCAAGGCTTCGTCAGCCTCGATGGTTCCAGACAAATTCCAGGTAAAGATGTCGTTGGTATTTCCCACGGCAATTACGGACCAGCCAGTGAGAGAGACGGCATCCGGGCCGCTGTTGTAAATCTCGATGAAACGGTCGGTCAAATAGTTGGACTGGGGATCACACAGTTCGGAAATCAATACATCGGCCTGCACGGGGGAAACCATGGCCAAAATAGGGAAAACCAAAACGATGAGCTTAAAAGCCACCTTGTTCATCATTTACCTCGATAGATACTGGGGGGTCACGTTCTAGCTGTGAATTTAGTAGGTAATTGTATCATAATAATGAGGAAAAATCAAATACTGACCCTGGAAATTTCAGAATACCTGGTTGATCGAACGGGATAATCCCGCCATGTTAGGGTCAGCCAGTGATAACTGCTGTTGTTTGAACAACTCTCGGGGTTTAAATCCCTGCACCTACGGAGAATTCATGCCCCGCCCCAAGAATGCCCCCTGCATTAAGGTTCGCAATGCCTGGTCTCACAATTTGCAGAATGTAAACCTGGACATTCCTCACCATAAATTAGTGGTGATCACAGGGGTTTCAGGGTCGGGTAAATCATCCCTGGCCTTCGATACCGTGTGTCGGGAAGGGCAGCGCCGGTATTTGGAATCATTTTCCAACCGGGCTCGCCAGTTGATGGGGAAATTGGGACAGCGGGATGCCGAGAGCATTGAAAACCTGAGTCCGGCCATTGCTCTGGATCAGAAAACCACTGTGCGCAGTCCCCGCTCCACAGTGGGCACCATCAGTGATCTGCATGGATACCTGCGACTATTGTTTGCGCGGTTGGGCATCACGCCCGATGGCGCAATCATGCACCGCAGCGATTTCTCGTTCAATAGCAGCGGGGCCTGTGAATTTTGTGGCGGCCTGGGGGTGCAGGATGCCATCGACCCCGATTTGCTGGTGGCCGAGCCGGAGAAAACTCTGCGCCAGGGAGCCTTGGTCATTACCACCGACAGCGGTTACGTGATTTACTCCCAAGTGACCATGGATGTATTGAATGAGGTGTGCGAGGCCCACGGTTTTCATGTGGATATTCCCTGGGCTGAGCTGACTGAAGAACAAAAGAAGATCATTCTGTACGGCAGTGACCGCATCGAGATTCCTTTTGGCAAGCATACTTTGGAATCGCGCATGAAGTGGAGTGGGATCACTGCCCGGCCCCGTCAAACGGGATTTTATGGCGGCATTATTCCCGTGATGGAACAAATTCTCCGGCGGGATAGGAATAAAAATATTCTGCGCTTTGTACGCACTGGGCCCTGTGAAGAATGCGCGGGCACCCGACTGAATTCCCGTGCCCGGTCTGTAAAATTCAGTGGTTTGAATATTACAGAATTCAGCGCCATGAGCATTGATCAATTGTTTCAGTTTTTTCAGGATCTGGAACTGAAAAGCCCGGCTTTGAGCTCTATCAGGGATGAAGTTTTAAAACGCACCTCTTTACTGCAAGACCTGGGATTAGGTTATTTAACCTTGGAACGGGGAGCCCCTTCGCTTTCGGCGGGAGAGGCCCAGCGCATTAGGCTGGCCACCATTGTGGGCTCTGGCCTGCGTGGCATCACCTACGTTCTGGATGAACCTTCCATAGGCCTGCATCCCAGGGATCAACAGCGCCTGCTGCACATCTTGCGCTCGCTGGTGGATCAGGGCAATTCGGTCCTTGTGGTGGAGCATGACCCGCTAGCCATGATGGCGGCCGATTGGCTCATCGACATTGGTCCTGGAGCCGGCACCGATGGCGGCCGGGTGATTTACAATGGCCCACCCTCGGGCTTTTTGAATAGCACAGATGACCCTCTGTTGTTGGCCAGCGCCACCCGCTCACATCTGTTGGGTGAAGCCCCCACCGTGCGTCCCACTGCCCGCACCGGCGAAACCGATTTTGTAAAAGTGATCGACGCCCAACGGAACAATCTTCAACACCTAAATGTCGCGTTCCAAATGGGAGCCTTCAACGTTGTCAGCGGTGTATCCGGAGCAGGAAAATCGTCCTTGTTGGTGGAATTAATTGAGGCCGTGCAAAGCAGCCCGGACTCGCGCCTCAAAAAACTGATCACCATCGACCAGAGTCCTATTGGCCGAACTCCCCGCAGCAACGCGGCCACTTATACTGGGCTTTTTGACCACATCCGGACCTTGTTTGCCGCCGAACCCCTAGCCAAAGAATTGAAGCTGGGAAAGGGGGATTTTTCTTTCAACAACAAAGGGGGACGCTGTGCTGAGTGCGAGGGCGCTGGTGTAAAGCGGCTGGGTATGCACTTTCTGGGTGATGTGGAAGTGCCTTGCGAAGCCTGCGGTGGCCAGCGCTTTGGCGAGCAAATTCTCCGCGTGAAATTTTGTGGCAAGAATATTAGTGAGGTGCTGGCTTTGCCCTTGAGCGCCGCCCTTGATTTGTTTGCAGGCCAACCGCGCTTGACACGCTATCTGGATGTGCTGGTGGAATTGGGACTGGGGTATTTGAGCTTGGGGCAACCTTCGACCACGTTGTCGGGGGGGGAAGCCCAGCGCATCAAACTGGCAGCGGAATTGAGCCGGCCCCAAACCCGGGGCACCATTTATGTTTTTGATGAACCCACCACCGGTTTGCATGCCGCTGATATAGATGTGCTTTTACTGGCCTTGGACAAGTTGGTGGTGGCTGGCGGTACGGTGGTTGTCAGCGAACACAGCGCCCAATTTCTGCGTTTTGCTGATTGGGTGATCGATTTGGGGCCGGGCAGTGGGGCGCAGGGAGGGCAGTTGGTTTATGCGGGCCCACCCGCCGGGTTGAGCGCCTGCGCGGACTCCGTGACGGGTCTGGCCTTGTGCGGGAAGTGCGTATCAATGGCACCTCTGGACCCTTCGGACCGTATCCTGGAGGATGATCCCATCGAGCTTCAGGGAGTGCAAACCCACAACCTTCAGAGTTTGGATGTCTGTATACCCGTGGGGAAAATCACGGTGGTGACGGGAGTGTCTGGAAGTGGAAAATCCTCACTGGCCATGGACACCTTGCACGCGGAAGGTCGCAATCGATATGCTGAAAATTTCTCAACCTATGTTCGGCAACAGCTCACCGGCCGGGCCCGGGCTGATCTGTCTGGCAGCCGGGGTCTGACACCCACGGTGGCCATTGGCCAATCCCATGCGGCGGCCAATCCCCGCTCCACTGTAGCCACGGCCGCAGAAATTCATCCTCTCCTGCGACTTTTGTATTCACGCACAGGCCAGGGCTATAGAGGGGAGGGAAAACCCGCCGCCGGTTTCTTCTCTTTCAATGAGCATAGCGGTGCTTGCAAGAGTTGCCGAGGTTTGGGACAGGTCACTGTTTGTGCTGCGCAAAAATTAGTATCCCATCCTCAGCTTTCTCTACTGGCGGGAGCCATGGACGGCCACAAAACTGGCCGTTTTTATGGGGAAACCGATGGCCAGTACGTGGCCACTTTGCGGCAAGTTGGTCTGCAACATGGCATGGATTTCAACGTGGATTGGGACCATCTTCCGGATTCGGCCAGAGCGGTGGCCATGCACGGAACTGGCCTGCAAAGTTACGATGTGAAATGGAAGTTCAAACGGGGCAAGAACCAGGGAGAACATCAATTCCATGGCACATGGCCTGGATTTTGTGGTTTGGTAAACGAGGAATACGAGCGCAAGCTTGGCGATAAAAGAGGCCACGCCATCTTGCCGGTGATGAGTGAATCAACCTGCCCCTCCTGCCTGGGCAACCGCCACCAACCGGAGGTGCTGGCCGTTACCTGCGCAGGTTATTCCATTGGCGAGCTGTGTGGCCTGAGCGTGGACGAAGCTCTCCTGCATTTCTCTTCAAACCCGAGCTCGGAATTTAAGCGCGTACCCCAGTTGATGGACGAATTGATTCGGCGGCTGACTACTCTGCAACGGGTGGGACTGGGTTATCTGAATTTGAACCGGGCGGCCAAAACGCTTTCGGCGGGAGAGTACCGGCGCTTGCGTTTGGCCCAACAGCTCGGAGTCACTTTGCGTGGGCTGACTTGTGTGCTGGATGAGCCCACACTGGGGTTGCACAGCCAAGATACAGAACGTTTGTGGACCGTGCTTGAGCAGTTGCGTGATCAGGGCAATACCCTGGTGCTGGTGGAGCATGATCCTCAGGTGATCATGGCCGCGGACCATGTTATTGACATGGGGCCGGGAGCTGGTGTTCATGGAGGACAGATCGTGGCCCAGGGTACACCGAGCGAGATCCTGACAGCAGGGCACTCACTCACCGGAAGGCTATTGCGGCAGTATCAAGGGGGCAGTACCAAGGTGAAAGCAGTTTCCTTTGTTTCCAAATCACAGCCTTTGAATATTCAAGGTGCACACTGCAATAACCTGAAGGATATTGATGTGGTCATCCCCACTGGATGCTTAACGGCACTGGTTGGTGTCTCTGGAAGCGGGAAAACAAGTTTGGCCTTTGGCACGCTGGTGGCTTCGGCAGAAGCGGGTGCCCCGGTGCAATGCCGCGCTATTGAAGGGTTGGAACAGTTTCAGAATATCGTACCCATTCTGCAAGGTAATGCGTCCACCGGGGGAGCGGGAAATCCGGCCACTGCCGCCGGGCTGGCCTCACCAATTCGAACTCTGCTGGCGGGAACCGATGCCGCCAAGGAAGCGAAACTTGCGAGCCGCCATTTCTCCTCAGCTCAGAAAGCCGGGCGTTGTGAGACTTGCCTGGGCACCGGCGAGCTTCAAGTCAGCCTGGATTTCATGGCCGATGTGCATTCTCCCTGTTCCGTTTGCCGAGGGTTGGGCTTCACACCTCGGGTTCTGAACATTCGCTGGAACGACCGCAACATTGCTGAAATCATGAAGCTGACCGTGGCAGAATCACTCGTGTTTTTCCAATCCCAAAAGAAGATTGTCTCCCGCCTGCAATTGCTTCACGAGGTGGGACTTTCGTATCTGAGCCTGGGGCAACCGACTCGCACTTTGTCCTCAGGGGAGCGCCAACGGTTGCACTTGGCCAGCCGGTTGTTTTCCAGCAAGGCCGGACCCGATCTTTATGTCTGTGATGAACCCACCGCCGGACTTCACATGGCTGATATCAAACTTTTGACTGGTCTGATGCAACACCTCACCAAAGCCGGGCACACTGTGGTGGTGACTGAACATAACAGCCAATTCATAGCCGCAGCGGATCACGTCATCGAGCTGGGGCCTGGTGGCGGTCCACATGGAGGCGAGCTGGTATAGCGTCTGGTCGGTTGAGCTTGCCCCAGACCACGGTCAGAGGTTACTTTTCAACCTCTGGTTTTGGGCTCTGCCCTTTCGTGTTCATTTTCCAACCTCACACACAGGATTATTATGAGTAAAAGTTTAGCAACCAACCTGGTGGCCTTGGCCTTGATCGCCATCGGATTTAATATCCCCATGTACGGTCCCCAGCTGAAGTCTGTCGGCTTCTTTGCCTTCTCCGGCGCCATCACCAATTGGCTGGCCATTTACATGCTCTTCGAGAAGATTCCCTTTTTGTACGGATCCGGCGTTATCCCTTCCCGATTTGAGGAATTTAAGGCAGGAATCAAAGACCTGATCATGGGACAGTTCTTCTCTGTGGAAAATATTTCGGCCTTCCTGGAACCTTCGGGCGGCAGCTCCGGACCGGATCTGGAAGACCTGGTTGACTCCATCGACAAAGAAGTTCTCTTCGGAAAATTCCTGGAAGTGGTGGAAGAATCCCAATTCGGCAGCATGCTGGGGATGCTCGGTGGTATCGCAGCCCTGGAGCCATTGCGCGAGCCCTTTGCCGAGAAATTTGATGACGCCTTTATCGAAATTGCCGAATCTGATTCATTTCGTGAAGCCATTGCCGGCAAAATGGGATCCTCAGACCTGGGGGAATCAGTGCGCGAGCATGTCGAGACAGTGGTGGACAAACGGCTGGAAGAGTTGACGCCGAATCAGGTCAAAGAGATCATCCAGGAGATGATCCGCAAACATCTGGGGTGGCTGGTTGTTTGGGGTGGGGTCTTTGGCGGTATGATTGGTTTGGCCATGAGTTTCGTGAATTAAAATAATTTTGCTTTTTTTTGAACTTTTTGCCCGGACCGGGCACTCATCATTTGTTAGGGAGCTTCCGGACGCATTCGGATGAGATGAAAGAAACTTATGACATGGGGGAATCTGATGTTGAATTATCAGGGAAAACTTGGACAACTGGTGATGATTTTGGCTTTGGTGGCTCTGGCAACCGGGGCAGCTCTGGCTGGTGAAGGATATGTACCGGGATGGAGCAAATCGGGTTCTGATTACAACGGATACATCATTGGGACTGAAAAAACTGATCGCGGCACTGTGGCTTTCATCAAGTCTGACGACCCGAAAAAAAAGAAATTTGGCACCATGAGCCAGACTTTTTCTCCGGACCAATACAAAGGGAAGCGCATTCGGTTGTCGGCGGATGTTAAGTGCAGCAAAGTGGAGAATTATGCCGGAATGTGGATGCGCGTAGATTTTGATGGCAAATCGGTTGCTTTCGACAACATGCAATCTCGCCCCATTAAAGGCTCAAAGGATTGGCACAATCTTTCCATCGTATTAGATGTCCCTGAGCAAAGTGACCATATCGCCATGGGCTTGCTCATGAGTGGAGAAGGATTGGTTTATTGGGATGATCTGAAAGTTGAAACAGTGGGGATGGATGTTCCCGTCACTGATATGTATGCCCGGCCGTTACCTGGACGCCCACAGAACCTGAACTTCGAAGACGGAAAATGACACCCGTCAGCGATGAAAAGCTGATTCTTCAACATCGCGCTGGTCAGTCCGGCGCGATGGATTTATTGCTTGAGCGGTACCAAAGCCGGGTCTTTCAGTTTGTGCGCTGGAAAACGGGTGCTGATAGAGTGGATGCTGAAGATTTGGCTCAGGAGGTTTTCCTGCAGGTTTTTCGTTCATCTTCATCTTTTCAAGGTAAAGCTAGGTTCCGTACCTGGCTTTATTCCCTGGCCGGGAATGTCTGTCACCGGTGGATCAGGACTAAATCCCGCCGCCGAAAATTTGAAGTTCTGGACAGCACCCAGGAGGATTCAAACGTGATGCCGGACTGTCCGGACCAAAGGCCGGGGGTGCTGGAGCAACTGCAAATCCACGAGCGGGAACATTCCGTTCGGTTGGCAGTGCAACAATTAGAAAGCAAACACCAAGTGGCCTTGCTGTTGAGGGATTGGGAAGAGCTTTCCTATCTTGAAATGTCGGACGTTTTGAACGTTCCGGTGGGAACGGTAAAGTCTCGAGTGCACCATGCGAGATTGCAATTGGCTCAGATCCTAAAACCTATTCTGCACGGGGAGGCAAGCTTATGAAATGCTCTGAAATTACTGCTGACCTCAGCGCCTATCTGGATGGGGAATTGGCAGAGAGCAGGGTCTTGGTCATTCAAGATCACCTCTCAACTTGTTCCTCCTGCCAGGAGATGATGGATCTTTTAATGTCCACCAAGAGGGCCTTTGTGGCTCTGCCCAGTGAAGATGTCTCGCCCGATTTCAGCCAGCGAATTCAGGCAGAATTTAAAGAATCGCCGAAGGCGTCCCGCTCCCCATGGCGGGTGCTTGTGGCGCCTTTGGCTGTGGCCGCCTCTTTGGTCTTTCTCTTCCTCTGGAATCAAGATGGGATACGGAGCGAGCAACCATCCGTTCCGCTGGGATATTCTGAAATAACAGCACAGATGCTGAAAATGGATTTCCGTCCAAAGGCGACTCTTATTCCTGAAATCAGTTCTGATCAAGTTCCTTACTATCCATGTCTGGATCCGAAGGAAACCTCCCGGCCCCTGGGGATTTGTGAGTCGCCCCTGAGTTAAGCAAAACCTGTAATGCCGGTTTGATTTTAGCTGGGGTAGTCTTGTGTAGTTGAAGCTTGCGACAATGATTGAATTGCATGAATGATCCCAATTCCTTTTGCAAAGCCACCAGCAACGCTTCCGTTTTCAAGACTGATGGCTCCAGTGCAAGATGATTAATATGCAGCAGAGATTCACTTCTCTCGGTCTTGCAATCCATCCGGGCGACCAGCTTTCCATCCCACAAAATAGGCAGAGAAAAGTAACCATACCGACGTTTGGGCTCAGGGACATAGCACTCAATGAGGTAGTCAAACCCAAACAGTGCCTTCATGCGCTTACGCTGGATGAGAAGGTTGTCGAATGGGGAGAGGATTTTTAGCTTTCGGCGCGCTAATGGTTTGCTTAGCAATTCCAGCGCTGAGGGCAAGGCAAAGTAGAGTTGGTCGCCGATACGAAGGTGTAGCAATTCCCCAGCAGAAAGCATGTCCTGCAAGGTTGCTGAAACAAGTGGCTTTGTGCCGCTTAGCAAATAGGCCATTTCCGAAGCCTGACCCAAGCCGTTGGCTCGCAAATATCCCGTGATCAGAAATCTGGCGTATTGTTCGGGGCTCGGCAGAGTGGTGTCGATTCCTGCGGGCAAGACTCGTTCAGTAAGATCATAAACCTTATGAAAGTTTTGACGGCAGGGAATCATAAGGTCACCCTGCATGAATAGATATTCGAGGGCGCGCTTGGCGGGTTTGGTTTTCCATTCCCCGACGCGTTTCCCGGTGTGCTCAAAATCTTTGGCCATCAACGGACCTTCGGTGGCAATGCGCTTAAGCACTAATTTCATCATCTGCTCATCGCGCTCGTACCAGTGGTTCTGTTCCCCCGTGGCCAGTGCATGTTTGCGGGGCAAACTAAATCGGTAGTCACGAAAAGGCAGATAAGCCGCCGCATGAGACCAGTACTCAAACACCTTTTTGTCAGTAAGCAGTTGATCGAGCTGGGAAGCTTTGTACCGAGGGTTGCGGTTCCACAGAGTGTGATGATGGGCACGCTGGATGACTGAGATAGTATCGATCTGGATATATCCAAGGTGTTCAATGGCGGCGAGGGTTGCCGCAACGGCAGGGCCTGCTTGATTCTTTGGTGGCACTCTCTGTGAGAGCAGGGCCAGCTTTCTGGCTTGTTGGGTGGAGAGCGATTCATTCAATTGCCAGCAGCCTCCAGAAAACCGAATTGCCCACTGGGGCTGAGAAAAGATTGGATGGGAACATATGGACAAGTAGAGTAAACTGTCAACATTCAACACAAATTCCCGAGAAAGGATCGGCCCTTGCCTCAACAACCTCAGCATACAAACGATGAGATCCTCAACTTGGCACTCGAAGTTGCTCAACTCGGTTTTTGGGATCACAACATGGTCACCGATGAGCTCTATCGTAGCCCTGAATGGGGGGCAATGCTGGGTTACTCACCTAAAGAGGTGGAATCCGATTTGAATTTTTGGCTAAACCATGTGCATCCCGATGATATGGCAAAAGTTAATAAAGCAGTTGAGGCTCATGAAGTAGAGGGGCAAAAGAATTTTGAAGTCGAACATCGCATGCGCACGAGCGACGGACAGTGGAAGTGGATTTTAAACTGGGGCCGAATCATCTCTCGAAATGAAGAGGGTAAGCCTTTACGCGCCCTTGGATTCCATCTTGATATTACTCAGCGCAAAAATGTGGAATCAGCCATTGCCCAGGCTGATAAGTTGAGCACCATCGGCACCCTGGCCGGGGGCCTGGCCCATGATTTTAACAACCTGCTGACAATCATCCGCGGTAACCTCGAATTGGCACAAATGACTGCCGATGTGGAGGAATCCAACACGCATTTGAACAAAGCGCAAAAGGCTTTGAAGCGATCGCAGGAATTGACGGATCGTCTTTTGACCTTCAGTCGGGGCGGGACTCCATCTCTGGAACCGGTGAACATAGAACTTTGTATTCTCGAAGCCAGGGACCTGGTACTCAGTGGGTCCAATTGTAATCTCATTATCGACTGTCAGGCCGACTTGCCACTGGTGGCAGCCTGCAGTGGCCAGTTGGCTCAGGTTTTTCAGAACCTCTTGCTCAATGCAATGCAAGCCATGCCCGAGGGGGGCCACATCCATGTTTGTTGCCGGAGTCATGAGCACAATGCGACCTTAAATCCGATCTTACCCTCTGGCTCCTATGTCAGAGTGAATGTCACCGATCAGGGACCGGGTATCAAACCGGCACTGGCTAAAAAAATATTTGACCCATTTTTCACCACCCGCAGCGAAGGCAAAGGCCTGGGCCTTGCCACGGCGCACTCTATCATAAATGATCACGGCGGATCTTTGGAGTTGTTATCAGAGGTGGGAACTGGTGCCAATTTCTGCATTCAGCTGCCCGTTGCCCGAAACTTGCGGGGCGTCACAAAATATCCTGAGGAATCTGAATCGAAATTGTGCCGCCGTCGCTTGCTCATTATGGACGATGAGGAAATGATTCTGGATATGGCTGAGTCGGTTGCCAAGACCATGGGGGTTGAAACTTTATGTGCAGCCGAAGGCGACACAGCAGTCGAGATTTATCGACAGGCCATTGAAGACGGCCACCCCATTGATGTCGTCATCATGGATTTGACCATTCCCGGCGGTATGGGAGGGAAGGAAGCCATCACTCACATTTTGCGGTTGGATGCCGAGGCCAAGGTCGTGGTTTCCAGCGGATATTCTGATGATCCGGTGATGGCTCAGTATAAGGATCATGGGTTTCAGGCTTGCTTGAAGAAGCCTTATGAATTGAGGGAGTTTATGGATGTTTTAGAGGGTTTGCTCGACTGAACAGATGGTTGTGCCTCTGAAATTGTGTCTGATTTCTGTGCGCAATGCCTTTCCGGTGAGGGGTTGTCTTTTGGTTGCTTTTTTTATGAAACCGTCAATTTGCTCCCACCTAAGATTGCTCTAGTTGCCACTTCTGGCGATGTAATCCGCCTCGCAAAGGTTCAAATCATCATTGTCAGCCCAGACACAATTTCAAAGGCACAACCTTTTGTTTACAGATTTGGAAATTCCTTCCACACTTAGGCAAATAGAAAAACCCAAATCTACACCAAAAGAATGGATTTCCCGTGAGAGAACCCATAAGCCCCCTAAAAGCCCTGACCCTCAGCCTAATCCTCCCACTGTTTCTCCTAGGCTGTGCCACTTCCAACCAAAACCCCAAAAACAACGACAGCCCCCTCCCGTTAACCCCCGAACAAAGCCAACTCAACCTGGAATCATTCGACATGGTATGGACAACCATCTCCGAAAAACACTACGACGAAACCCTCGGAGGCCTGGATTGGCCTGCCATTGGTGCAGAACTGCGGCCCGAGGTTAAGGCCGCCGCCACCATGGCCGAAGCCCGTCGTCCCATGCAGGACATGATCCAACGCCTTGAGCAATCCCACTTTGTCATCTACCCGGCCGATGTTTACGACGATGCCGCCGGTACCGGTACCGGTGGCGGCCAAGGTGATGGCCGACAACTCAGCCATTCCGGAATTGCGGGCCACAGTGGCTTGGATCTGCGGGTTGTGGATCAACATGCGTTGGTCACCCGTGTGGACCCGGCCTCATCCGCCGCTGCCCTGGGAGTTAAGCCCGGTTGGGAAATCATCAGCATCGAATCCGTAAGTCTGGATGAACGCCTGGCCAGGTTGTTGGAATATGTGCAGGGTCAGACCACCGCCGGCATGGTGATGAGCCGTTCTGTGGAGGCCAGGCTTGGCGGTGATGAAGGCGATGTCATTCCTGTCGTTTTCCTGGATTTCAACAATCAGGAAGTGGAATTTGAATTGGAGCTTGGTCTGGCTCCTGGTCATCCTTTCACCATGGGCAACTTGCCTGAGGTCATGGTTTGGACCCGCGAGGAGATTATCGATGGCGACATCGGCTACTTCGGTTTTAATTTCTTTCTGGACGTGATGACCGTCATGGGCGATTACAACAAGGCGATGGAGTCTTTCCGTGACCTGCCCGGCGTGATCATCGATCTGCGGGGGAATCCTGGAGGACTCGGGGCCATGGCCATGGGCATGGCTGGCTGGTTTGTTGAAGAAAAAGGTTCTCGCCTGGGTACTATGATCATGCGTACCGGCGAATTCAACTTTATCATCAATCCCCGGGCCAACGGTTATGATGGCCGGGTGGCGGTGCTCATTGATGATCTGAGTGCTTCCACCAGTGAGATTTTTGCCGGTGGTCTGCAGGACTTGGGGCTTGTGCAGGTCTTTGGCATGGGTACAGCCGGAGCGGCTTTGCCATCCATGATCGAAAAGCTTCCCAACGGTGATGGCTTCCAGTATGCCATTGCCAATTACATCTCCGAAGGCGGAGAAGTTCTTGAAGGAGTGGGCGTGATTCCCGATGTGGAAGTATTGCTCACCCGTGAAAATTTGCAATCCCAAGGCGATCCCATTCTGGAAGCAGCTCGCAAGTGGCTGCTTCAACCATAAAACGGAGGAATTCTTTTGAAGAAAATTACTACACTGAGTCTGGTTCTGTTGCTGCTGTCGCTGCCTTCCATCTTGTGGGCTGATGACCTGCCCACAGCAGAAAAAGTTATCAATAAATTTATCGACGCATCAGGGGGGCTCGAAGTATGGGAAGGCCGCTCAACCATGTCGGCTACAGGCACTTTCTCCATGCCGGCCATGGGCATCAGCGCCAAAATCCTGGTTTATAAAAAAGCACCCAACCAGATCCACACGACCATCACCTCCGATGCCTTTGGCAATATGGAAGAGGGATTTGACGGGACTGTGGCTTGGGAAAAAAGCATGATGACGGGGTCCAAAGTAAAGGCGGGTACCGAGTTGGCCATGTCCCGGCGTATGGCGCAGTTTAACCCCTGGGCTGTTTGGAAAGATTATTACCAGAGCGCCACCAATTTGGGTGTGGAAAAAGTGGAAGAAGTGGATTGCTACAAGGTGGAGATGCTTCCTCTTGAGGGCGAAGGCGAACCGGAATTAAATTTCTTCGCTGTGGACAGTGGCCTGTTGCTGAAAACCAGCTCTGTTCTGTTGAACGAAATGGGCCGCATTACTGTCGATGCTTATCTTACAGATTACCGAGAAGTCGAAGGTGTGACTTCACCCTTTCATGTGCGTCAGATCTTGATGGGCATGCAGGAAATGGTCATGACTTTTGACGAGCAAACATTTGATGTGGAGATCCCTGAAGGTACGTTTGACTTGCCTGCGGATGTCCAATCCCTTCTGGAAACGAAGTAGAGTTAAAGTGTCAGAGTGCCGGAAAATTATTGTGGTGGGAGCGGGAGCGGCTGGCATGCTGGCCGCCGGCCGCGCCGCCTCTCTCGGAGCCGACGTTATCCTGCTGGAACGTATGCGCCAGGTGGGCCGTAAAATTCGCATTAGCGGCAAGGGTCGGTGCAACATTACCAATACCCTGGCCTCGGGCGAATTTATCAAACATTTTGGCAAGGGAGGGCGCTTTCTGCGCCAATCCTTTGCGCGCTTTTTTTCCGAAGATCTGTTGGAGCTGCTTCACTCGGAAGACCTGCCCACGAAAGTGGAACGCGGGGGACGCGTTTTTCCCCAAAGTGATAGTGCTGTGGATGTGGCTAAGACATTGGAGAAATGGGTCGAAAATCTGGGCGTGGAAGTCATTCGCGGCGTGAGAGTCAGGGGCCTGGATGTAGCTGAGGGGCGCATCAGTGGTTTGCATTACGACCTCTTTAGTGAAAATGGCACCAAAGGCAGTGGCGGTTTGCGTGGGGCTCACTCTCTGGAAGCAGCCGTGGTCTTGTTGGCCACCGGAGGCATGTCCTACATTTCCACGGGCTCCAGTGGGGATGGCTACCGCCTGGTAGAGGATCTGGGCCATACCATCATCAAGCCGCGCCCTTCCCTGGTTCCTCTTTGCGCTCCAGGTGCTCCTCCACCCGGAGTGCGCCGCTTGGCCCTGCGCAACATCGAAGCCACTCTCTGGATTGAAGGCAAACTGGCTCGGCGGGAATTTGGTGACCTCACTTTTATCGAAACGGGGTTGTCTGGTCCCATCATTCTGGAGCTTAGCCGCATCGCCGTGGCGGCTCTCGACGAAGGTAAAAAACTGGAGCTGGCCATCGACCTCAAGCCGGCACTGGACCGCAAAAAACTGGATGCCCGATTGATCCGGGATCTTGAAAACAAGGAATTGCGCACCTGGCAGGATTTGTTAAGCGGATTGCTGCCGAAAGGCCTGATCCCTGTGGCCCTGAGAGCCTGTGATGCAGCCGAAGATACTCCGTGCCATCAGATCAACGCCAAACAACGCAAAACCCTGTTGAATTTCCTCAAAGATTACCGTTTCAAATTGAGTGGCTACGGCAGTTTCAAAGAGGCCATCGTCACCGCGGGGGGTGTCGATACAGCCGAGGTGAATCCCAAAACCATGGAATCGAAACTGGTACCTGGGTTGTACATCATCGGCGAGTTGCTCAACGTGGACGCGGACACCGGCGGGTTCAATATGATGGGGGCCTTTTCCACCGGCTGGGTGGGGGGACAGGCCGCTGCCTCAGAACTCCATCCGGACAATCCTGAAGTCTGAGCACCATTTCAAATTGAAGGGTTACCATGAAACGATTTTTATTACTCCTGATGGTGCTTCTTCTGACGAGTTCCACTGCATTGGCCAATGACCTTGAGGGGAAATGGGGAGTCGGCGCCACCTATGGCTGGATGAAGCTGGTGGGAGGGGAGCACGACTACTCCAACGTGGATCAAAATCTGGGGCTTTGGTTACGCCACGGCTTGTCATCCCGCTGGTCCCTCGAAGGGGCTCTTCGTTACGGATATGTTCGTCCCGGCTCTCCTGCTCCCGGTGAAGATGTCGGCCTGAGTTTCGATGCCACCCATGCTTATTACACGACGACTCTGCACGGAACTCTGGGGGCCCGGTTCCATTTCTCTCCCCAAAAATCCTTTAGCCCCTACGCCGGTTTTCACGCTGGTTATATCGACTGGAACGTGAGGGACGAAGTGGGCAACGCCGATGTTGGCTTGATGCCCGATGGCGAAACGGTGGTCGGTTTTGATGAAGCGGGAAATAGCACTGACCTGAGCAGAGGCAGCCTGACTCTCGGCGCCGCCCTGGGTATGGAATATTTTTTCAGCGATGCCGTCAGCCTTGATCTGGCAGCTCGCTACAGCTACCTGGCCAGCAGTGAGGTGGACAACATCGGCACCAGTGAGATATGGGGCCGCGATCACGTGGATGCCAACAGTGGGCTTTTAGAGCTGTCTCTGGGCCTGACCATTTATTTTGGCGGTTCCGATGATTGGGATGGCGATGGCATTCTCAACGATGTGGATGCCTGCCCTGAAGTGGCGGAAGATCCGGATGGTTACAAGGACGAAGACGGTTGCCCTGAGTTGGACAATGATCGTGATGGTTTGAACGACGATTGCGACCAATGCCCCGACCGACCCGAAGACAGGGACGGCTATCAGGATGACGATGGTTGTCCCGATCCTGATAACGACGGTGATGGTATCATCGACGCCCATGACAGCTGTCCCGATGAGGCTGAGGATATGGACGGCTTCCAGGACACTGATGGTTGTCCTGATCCGGACAACGACGGTGACGGCGTGCTGGACACCGAAGACCAATGCCCTGGCACACCAGCTGGGGTGGACGTTGATGCCACCGGTTGCCCTTTGGTGGCAGTGCTGAAGGACGAATTGATTCTGGAGGGTGTGACCTTTGCTTCCGGTAAGTCCCAGTTGAAGGAATCATCTTTTAAGACCTTGGATAGAGTTGTGAAATCGCTCTTGGCCTGGCCTGAAGTGAAAGTGGAAATCCAGGGCCATACGGACAACACAGGCGGTGCGCAGCTAAACCGAAAACTCTCTCAGGAGAGAGCTGAAGCCGTCCTGGCTTATTTAAAAATGAAAGGTGTGGCAGCTTCCCGTTTGACAGCGGTGGGTTATGGGGCTGATAGTCCCATCGTTACCAATGCCACCCAGGCGGGACGGGCCATCAACCGGCGGGTTGAATTGGTGCGCACCGATTTTCATTGAGATTATTATAGGAAAGGAACTGCCCTTGTCAGACTTAACAAATGCCATCGTCAGCCAGCGCATTGAAGTGGCTTCCGGGTTGATCGTTCTGAGGGTCAAACCCGATGGGTGGGATCTGCCCCAGTGGAAATCGGGACAGTTCGGTATTTTGGGACTGCCGGTTTCTGCCCAGCGCATCCGGCTTTCAGATCCTGAAGAAGCTGAATTGAAACCCGATAAGCTGATCAAGCGAGCTTACAGTATCTCCTCCTCGAGTGAAGAAAAAGACTATCTGGAATTTTTTATAACCCTGGTTCATTCCGGGGCCCTCACGCCCCGGCTCTTCCACTTGCAGCCAGGGGACAGGGTCTTCATGGGACAACGCATCAGTGGCCTGTTCACCCTGGACCAGATTCCCGAAGGCAACAATTTGGTCTTCATTGGCACAGGTACGGGTTTGGCTCCCTACATGAGTATGTTGCGCGGAGAACTGGATTGTCATCCGAACCTGCAGACCGCGGTCCTCTTGGGCGCGCGCCACAGCTGGGATCTGGGTTATCGCGGTGAGCTGATAGCCATGCAGCGATTCTGTTCCACTTTCCATTATATGCCGGTGATCAGCCGACCTGAGGAAGAAATTGTCGCCTGGAGTGGCCAGACCGGGTATGTGCAGTCTTTGTGGGAGAGTGAGGAATTCGAAAAAACATGGGGTGGTCGGCCCAGTCCTGACAACACCCATATCATGTTGTGCGGGAATCCAGCCATGATCGAAGGAATGATGGAGTCCCTGGCAGCTGAGGGCTTCCAGGAGCATACCAAAAAGAGCCCCGGTCAGGTTCACGTCGAGAAATACTGGTAGGACTCAGCGCTCGGCCGCTAGTTCGTCAATCTCTTGGGGGGTATACCCCAGAGCCTGCCAGTCCATCACCCCATGGGGCCCGTGGCAATCGTCGCAGCTGAGGGCCCCTTCCAGCCGGATAGCGTGGCTGATTTCCATTCTGGCCGCTGTGGGAAGCCACCGGGCTTCCATATTCTTGCCAGCCTTCACATCGGCCAGACTTTTGGTATTCCAGCCATCGACAGCCATGTAGGACATGAAGCGATCCAGCATGTAGAATTTGAACATCCAGCCGTACATCATGCTCATCATGCTCTTGTCCATCTCAAGTTTTGCGGCTTGTTCGGGGTTACCATTGCGGTAATATTCGGGCAGGTTGTATGGCACGAACATGCCACCGAAGGGGCCAATGTTACCCAGGTCAATGTGCTGCCGCCCGTTGAATTTCTTCATGGGATAAATTTTTGATGGCCGGCCAGCTTTGGCGATGGGGCGCATGGTCTTTTCATACCAGCCCTTGTAATCAAAATCCTGAAATTCCGGCCAGCGGTGGTCGGCATCGTAAAAAGTGTACAGGTCAGCACCGTTGGGGTTGTCGCCAATGGGGTTCCCTAGGAAAGTGCCGTCGCCATTCCACCACACATAGGCAATGCCTTCGCCGGCGGCATTCAGTTTCAGCTCATCATGATAAATGTGGATGCCCGGATCGTCTTCAAATTCAGTGATGCCAAAATCGCGCCGGGTCACGTTGTCTGGATGCAGAGAGGGGATGTGGCAGGTCTGGCAAGCCAGGGCTGCCAGATGGTCATTCAGGTCCTGGTTTTCGTGGGGCGGGTCGTCGTGGCAGTTAAGGCATGAGACTTCCACCTGGGGCAGGTCGTTGGCCATCATGGTGGTGGTGTGGGTGCCTTTGGCTATGAAATGACCTTCGGTTTGATGGCACTCCAAACAACTCATGCCCGCGGCGGCATGCACATCCCAGGTGGGGGAATAGGGCGTGCCTCTTTTGGACCCGGGATGCTGGATACGGGGTCTTTCTTTGCCCAGATTTTGCAAGCTTTGGGAGTATTCCGCACCGGCCGGGTCCACATAAATATCTCCACCCATATTGTGCTGGTGGCAGCGCAGGCAGGCTTCCGCCGAGGGAGTGGTCACGGACATGGCCGTTTTCAAACTGCGATCCTGGCTCCAACGGGTGCGCCCGTTGTCATCAATGACCACTTGCTTGCGGTTCATATCGTAAGCGGCCGCGTGGCAAATCAGGCAGTCGATGGCGTCTTTTTCCACATCCAGTGTTTTGTATAGAGGCATCATCTCGCCCAGGGGAGCCTGGTACTGCCCTCCGATATGGCACTGCCCGCAGCCTTCGCTCAAAGTATCGCCGGCGGTGGTGACAACAATTTCTGCCCAAGCGGTCATGGCGAAGGATCCGGGTTTGGGGCAGGGGCGGTTAATTTTCCCCATGGCGAAATTATCAGCTTTTTCTCCGTTGAAGCCCCAGACATTGTCATGGTCGGTGGTGAAAAAGCGGTAGTGGGCTGAGTCGGTCAGATTGCCCATGAGATCGGTGGTGATTTGCTGGCCATCAACGCTGGTGAAGTGAATGTCTTTGTGACACTTCAGGCAGGTGACGGGACCTTCATACGCCAGCAAACCTTCCGTTTTGAAGCGGTCAATATGCTCAAATTCATCACTCAAATGGGGATACTCAGAGTGGAGCTCATCAGCCATGGTTTGCATTTCCGAGGCGGTGGCTACCGGTGCCGATTGAGGTATGGCGGCCGGGCGGCTGTCCGCGGGCATCATGGAGTTGATGAGGTGAGACCAATTGAGGGCCAGAAGGGTTATCAGGAGGACCAGTATGAGTACGAGGATCAAACGCCGGCGCTGCAGAATAGGCATGAGAACTCCTGGATAAACCGTGAAGGATGTTTTGTTAAAAAATAATCATCCTTCACGGTGGGTCAAGAAATCCTGCTTTTAAAAATGGGCATTTATTCCGGGTAACCACTGCAAGCCCGAGGGATTATTACCCGCATAGTTCAATAGGCCAATTTGAACCCCCTGGAGAACCTCTGCCCGGTTGAAAATGCCGATGGATAAGCCTTGAGATTTTTTGACCTTGGTATAGGCGCCGGTGGCAAATCCCTGCATGGAGTCGGTTTTCAAATATCCAAGGGACAGGGCGATACCCGTAATGTCATCGCCCCCAATGGCGCCACCAGCCACCAATCCTTTGATGGTATTGCCACCAATGCCCAGTCCTCCCAGGGCCAGGCCAGTGATGTCATTGGCGCCAATGCCCAATCCGCCAATGGCCAGGCCTTTAATGTCGTTGCCACCAACTCCCAAACCGCCAATGGCAATACCGGTGATGTCATTGGCTCCGATGCCCAGTCCTCCCAGGGCAATGCCCTGAATCTCATGTGCGCCCAGGCCCAAGCCACCAAAGGCGAGGCCAGAAATGTTTTGGCAACCCATACCCAGGCCGGCCAGGGCAATACCCTCTACATCCTGGGCTCCCATGCCCAAGCCCGTGAGAAAGATTCCTTGCAGGTTATGGGCCCCTAGGCCGATGCCGGCAATTCCAATTCCCTGCATATCCTGAGCGCCAATGCCAACGCCGGCGATGGTGATGCCCTGCATTTGCCCATGACGGCTGCCAATTCCTGTCAGGGTGATTCCCTGGAATTGCCGGCCGCCAACGCCGGCAAGGCCAATGTTGATGCCCTGGTAAATGGCTTGTTGGTTATCCTGGTGAGCCCAGATTGTAAGATTCAGGCCCTGAGATGTTTGGATCCCCCGATCCCTGAAATTCAAACGCACCCCTGAAAAATGATCCAGGTTTCCAAAGCCCAAGCCGGCTTGGCTTGTGGGGACACCCAGTCCGCCAGCCCAAGCTGGGGACAAAGACAAAGCAAACAGCAGGACCAAAATCAAGGTGCCGGGAAATTTTACTTTGGACATTAAAAATTGAAACATAGGAAACCTCATGGTTGGGTGTGCAATAGCATTGTTGATATGAGACGAAAGGAATCTTGAAAAGTTACAGGAATTTCCTCCTCCTTGTCATATGCTAAATTCCGTACCATTTTGAGCCAGTAAAGCTTCCCGTGGACTGAGTCCATGCATGACACCCAATATTAAGGGGATTCAAAAATGGTATTCTTCAGGAACAAGCCTCTGGGGTTCACTTTGTTTCTGGTGGCGGGCGCCGCTATCCTGATCACAGCTCTCTCCATGTAATGAAAATTATTCTGATCCTTTTATTTTCAATACGCTTTTTGGATGTAACAGACCATTTGCCTGTTCTGGCGGCCAGTTATGCCGACGACATTTTATGCCTTCCCTTGGTCCTTGGAGCTGTGTTGTGGTGCCACCGGCGAATGATCCAGCAGAATAAACAGTACGTCTTGCCAGCCAGCCACGGGCTCTGGACCCTGCTGCTCTTTGCCCTCTATTTTGAAGGATTGCTCCCACGTCTGAAGGCTTCGGCAGTGGCCGATCCCTGGGATCTGTTGATGTACTTGGTAGGCTTTCTGATTTTCCAATTCCTGATGAATAAACCCGCTGCTTCCATCAAGCAGGATTGGCTTCCAGGGTCTGCCTGACCAAACGCGCAAGGGCCTCTGTCCCGAAGGGCTTTTTCAGGAAGGGGTGACTGCCATTGGCTATTCCTGTCATGTTGAGATGACCGTCCACATATCCGGACATAAAGATCACTTTCAACAGGGGAGCCTGTCTCAGGAGGTCACCTGATAATTCCACACCACTGAGTCCCGGCATTACCACATCAGTCAAAAGTAAGTCAATGCCGTCTCGGTGCTCTTGAAAAAGCTCTTTCGCTTTGGCTGCATCTTCGGCCACGAGAACGGTGTATCCATATTGTTGTAGCACGGTGGTGGCCAAGCTGCGAACCAGAGGTTCATCTTCCGCCACCAGAATGGTTTCGGACCCTAAGAGTCGTTTGCTGAAGCTTTCAGGTTTGGGAATTTCGCTTACGGGTTTTTCAGAGGCGGCCGGGAAAAGAAGAGTGAAGCAACTGCCCTGGCCCGGAGTGGATTTCACATCGATATGGCCTTCATTCTGATGGACCACTCCGAAGACTGTGGAGAGTCCCATGCCCGTGGACAGCTGCGACTCTTTGGTGGTAAAGAAGGGGTCAAATATCTTCTCCATATCAGCCGCTTGCATGCCGCAACCCGTATCTGTGATAACCAGGAAAACATATACTCCCGTCAGATCTTTTTGGCAGAGGTTGCAATGGTACTGGCTGATGTTTTCGCTGTAGAGTTTTACGGTGAGGGTGCCGCCGTCGGGCATGGCTTCACGGGCATTGACCACCAGGTTCAGCATCACCTGGTCCAGTTGGATGCTATCCATATAAATGCCTGGCAAATGATCGGCAATCTGGATATCCATGCGAATATCTTCACCAACCATGCGCGAGAGCATGCGTAGACTTTCATCCACTAATTGGGCCGGGTCCAGCAAGCGAGGGGTATTGATCTGCTTGCGGCTGAAGGCGAGCAGTTGGGACGTAAGGTCTGCGGCCTTGCGCCCTGCTTTCTGGATTTCCATCAGTTCCGTCGGCGGGGGGCTCTGGTTTTCTGAATCATCCAAGAGCAAATCGGAATATCCATTGATGACGGTGAGGAGGTTGTTGAAGTCGTGGGCGATTCCCCCTGCGAGCCGGCCAATAGCATCCATTTTTTGAGATTGAGCCAATTGGCTTTCCAGGTCCAGTCGTTCCAGTCTGGCAGCCCGGAACTCGGTTATGTCGGTGCAGATGCCTTCCAGGGCAAAAGCATGATCATTTTCATTGAAGCCAATGGAGTGTCTTTGGTTGATCCAGACAATATGTCCCCGTTTATGAGTGATGCGGTACTCCACATGGGGCGGTACATCTTCATTGGAAATATTTTGACTTAGTTCAGCAAAAACTTCTCGGTCTTCTGAAATGAGGAGCTCCTCCATCAAGCGGGGTTTGGCTAGAAAATCTTCAGGCGGGAAACCAGTGAGAGTGAAGATCGAGGGGCTGAGATATTCATATCGTTGTTCTTTCAGCAGCCAGCGGAAAATCACATCCTGGGCATTGTCGGCCAGCAGACGAAAACGTTCTTCACTGAGGGCCAACTCATCCAGAGCCAAACCTTGGTTTTTTAGTTGTTGCTGGAATGAAGAGCGCAGGCGGTTGTAGAGGAGGCCCATCACAAGGCCTGCCGCACCACCAAAAAAAATGGGTACAATAAAACCGGTTGGCTCCAGAGGATCTGCTTGGAGAATGATTTTTTGGGGAATGGACAAGAGCGAAAGAGCGAGAGCACCAACCAAGGTGGTCATCCAAATGGGGACGTTTCGCAAAGTGGGAACTGGCTGGTGTGTGGGCTTGGGGTTCACGCTAACTCCATTTCAATGTTCAATTGATTGTCATTGTAACCTCACCTCTCAGATAATTACAAGAAGGGACAAAAAACAGGGCCACCCTTGAGGGCGGCCCTGTCATTTACCGATTGAAAGTTCGGCTTACTTATCTTCGAACTTCAACTGGGCCATGTTTTCCAAAGTCGCCCAACGACGATCGATGTATTGCTGTCCCAGCGCGGCCAACTGGGCCGCCGTCTCCGGATCGGATTTCTGCAGCATCTTGAAACGATTTTCAGTGGCTGCATATTCGGCAAAGGTTCCTTGAGGAGCTTTGCAATCCAGTTTCAGCGCGGCCTCACCAGTGTTGGTGCGACGGGGGTCGTACCGGTAGATGGGCCAGTAGCCAGTCTTGACGGCCAAGGCCTGGTGCTCATTACCCATGGCCAGGTTGTAGCCATGTTCTCCACAAGGGCTCAAGGCGATGATCAGGCTGGGCCCGTCATAGCTTTCTGCTTCCTTGATGGCTTTGATGGTCTGAGCGTCTTTGGCACCAAAAGCAATCTGTGCCACATAGACGTGACCATAGCTCATGGCAATCACACCCAGGTCTTTTTTGCCCGTGGCTTTTCCGCCGGTGGCAAATTTAGCAACTGCGCCGATGGGAGTGGCTTTGGAAGCCTGTCCACCGGTGTTGGAGTAGACCTCGGTGTCCAGCACCAGAATGTTGACATTCTTGTCTGAAGCAATGACGTGATCCAGTCCACCGAAACCGATGTCGTAGGCCCAGCCATCTCCACCAATAATCCAGACGCTCTTATTGACCAGGTAGTCAGCCAGTTCGTTCAGACGGTGGGCAGCTTCGGATGTATTGCCTTCCAGCTTTTGGCGCAACAGGGTCACGTTTTGACGCTGGTCTGCAAAGTCCTGCTCGGTTTCCATGGTGGCCTTGAGAATGGCTTCACTCAAGTCAGCACCAATCTCATTGCTGAGCTGAGCCACCAGCAACCGTGCTTCGCCAACCATCATGTCGATGGAAAGGCGGAAGCCCATACCAAATTCGGCATTGTCTTCAAACAGACTGTTGGACCAGGCAGGGCCACGGCCATCACAGTTCTGAGTGTAAGGAGTGGTGGGCAGATTGCCGCCATAGATGCTTGAGCAACCGGTAGCGTTGGCAATCAATGTCCGGTCACCAAAGAGCTGGGTGACCAGCTTGATGTACGGTGTTTCACCACAACCGGGGCACGCACCGGAGAACTCGAACAGAGGCTCGAGGAACTGGCTGCCCTTGATGTTGGTTTTGACTTTTGTCCGGTCCGGGTTGGGCAGTCCCAGGAAGAAGTCCCAGTTCTCCGCCTCGGCATCACGCAGAGGCATTTGCTCTGCCATGAAGAGAGCTTTGCGTTCTGGGTTTTCCCGATCTTTGCCAGGACACTCTTCCACACACAGACGGCAACCGGTGCAATCTTCGGGTGCAACCTGGATGGTGTACTTGGTGCCTGGGAAATCCTTGGCTTTGTAGTCCATGGATTTGTAGGTCTCAGGGGCGCCGTCCAACAATTCAGGTTCGAAAACCTTGGTCCGGATGGCAGCGTGAGGACAAACAAAGACACACTTATTACACTGGATGCACAATTCGTCTTCCCACACAGGAATTTCCTGAGCGATGTTGCGTTTCTCCCAGCGGGCAGTGGCGGTGGGCCAGGTGCCGTCGGGGGTGAAAGCACTCACGGGAAGCAGATCGCCTTTACCAGCCAGCATCATGGCCGAAACCTGCTTGACAAATTCAGGCGCGTCGTCGGCCACGATAGCCGAGCGCACTTTGGTGGCGGTCACTGCATTGGGCAGTTTCACTTCGTGCATGTTTTCCAGGGAAGAGTCTACGGCGGCATAGTTCATGTCGACGATCTTCTGACCCTTCTTGCCGTAAGTCTTGTCGATGGCACCCTTGATTTGCTTGATGGCTTCATCCCGCTCAAGCACACCACTGATAGCAAAGAAACAAGTCTGCATGACGGTGTTGATACGCCCGCCCATGCCGGCATCTCTGGCCACCTTCACACCATCAACCACATACAGCTTGGCTTTTTTGGCCAACAGAGTGGTTTGCACTTCCTTGGGCAGTTTATCCCAAACCTCGTCAGCGCCGAAGGGGCAGTTGACCAGGAAGGTGCCGCCTTCCATCAAGGTGTCGAGCATTTCGAACTGATCGAGGAAAGACCACTGGTGGCAGGCCACAAAGTTGGCCCGACGGATCAGGTAAGGTGTGCGCAGTTTTTCAGGACCAAAACGAAGGTGACTGATGGTTACGGCGCCGGCTTTCTTCGAATCATAGACGAAGTAACCCTGGGCGTAATTCTCAGTGCCTTCACCAATGATCTTGATGGAGTTTTTGTTGGCACCCACGGTACCATCAGAACCCAAACCGTAGAACATGGCCCGCACAACACTGTCATCTTCAATGTCGTAGCTGAGGTCATAGTCCAAAGAGGTGCCACTGACATCATCGTTGATACCGATGGTGAAATGGTTCTTGGGAGTATCCTTTTTCAGGTCATCGAACACGGCCTTGATCATAGCCGGGTTGAATTCCTTGCTGGAGAGACCATAACGTCCACCAACAATTTTCACATTGCCTTCAAAGGGGCTGGTGCCGTTGGTCATGGCTTCAGCCATGGTGGTGACGATGTCCATGTACAGAGGCTCGCCGCAACCGCCGGGCTCTTTGGTACGATCCAGTACGCTGATGGATTTGACGGTTTTGGGCATGGCTGCCAGGAAGTGCTCGGCACTGAAAGGACGGAAGAGGCGAACTTTCAGCACGCCTACTTTTTCACCATTGGCATTCAGTTTGTCCACAACATTGTGGATGGCATCACAGGCACTGCCCATGGCCAGGATTACCCGTTCGGCATCTTCGGCGCCGTGGTATTCGTACAAGTTGTACTGGCGTCCGGTGAGGCCGGCAAAGGTATCCATGGCCTTGATCACAGCTTCAGGACAGGCAGCATAGAAAGGGGAAGACGCTTCCCGAGCCTGGAAGAAACAATCCGGGTTTTGGGCCGTTCCTCGCAATTGGGGTTTGTCGGGAGTCATGGCCCGCTCGCGGTGAGAGGTGATCATGTCGGCCGTGATCATGGTTTTGATATCCGAATTATCCAATTCTTCAATCTTGCTGACTTCGTGACTGGTGCGAAACCCGTCAAAGAAGTGAAGGAAGGGGATGCGGCTCTCCAGGCTGGCGGCCTGGGAGATGAGGGCAAAATCGTGGGCCTCTTGAACCGAGTTGGAACTGAGCATTCCCCAGCCAGTTTGGCGGCAGGCATAAATGTCTGAGTGATCACCAAAGATGGACAGTGCGTGAGTCGCGATGGATCGCGCCGCAATGTGGAACACAGTACCGGTCAGCTCGCCAGCAATTTTGTACATGTTGGGAATCATCAACAACAGGCCCTGGCTGGCCGTGAACGTAGTGGTGAGGCTACCGGCCTGCAAGGCTCCGTGTACGGCACCAGCAGCGCCACCTTCGGATTGCATTTCAGTCACACTGGGAACGACGCCCCAGACGTTTTCATTACCTTGGGAGCTCCAAGCATCGGCGTGTTCGCCCATGTTGCTGCTGGGGGTAATGGGATAGATAGCTATGACTTCATTGGCCCGGTGTGCTACCGAGGCGACGGCTTCGTTGCCATCAACAAGGATCTTTCTGCGTGTCATATTTGCTCCTTTTCACGCACAACACAAAGGACGCCCCCGATTGGGGCACCTTTGAAAATTCATCGAAATTCATCGAATTTTGTAAGACGTTAGGCAAAAGACAGTGCCGAAGCCAGAAAAATACGCATTTTTAACGGAACAGGGTTTTGATCCCGCCCAGAGTGCGATCTCCGGCAGCCTGAATACCATTGGTCAGTCGGAAGACGGGGCATTGGTCACAGCTCTGTGGCCAATTGAAATTGAAACGCAAACTCTCATCTGTGGCCCTGGAATATTCCATACCGCCCACGTTTCCCCAGATAGGGGCCGGTACCAGATAAAAGTCCTTGGCCACCTGATCGGTGATGGTCAAGTTCAGGGTTGCCAGGTGAACCATGCCATTTTCGGGCAACAAGGGTTCTCCCGTGGTCACCCCAAAATATCCAGGTTGGACACGGGTGTTGACACCTTGTCCCATCAATTCTGTGCTTTCAAGGATGGCTCCCTCGGGCATGACGACGGCACAGTCCCAGGCACTGATGCCCAGGGTGTGGCAGTAGCCATAAACCATCAGATGCAATTGCAGACTTCCGGCCGGCTGGTTTGCCAATTCAAAAACACCAGTATTGTCTGCTTCGGATGACAGGCCGATAACGTTCCGTCCAAGGTGAGTTGCTGCTGTAACTGGTTGCGCAACAACCATCAGTGCCAGAAGAACCAACAGCGATCCACAGACAACGTTTTGCAATTTCATCAGGGACTCCTTTTAACTTGTTATTTTTCAACAGGATGTGTCGCCATGCAGGGCGGTGTCCTGTGATCTCAGTCAAAAGGAAAGCAATTGGCGGGCCAGAAGAAGTCAGTCTGAAGACTCATTCCATTTGTGCTCGGGATTGTTGAAGTCCCCAAACCCGGAGGCCCTTCCGGCGAGCAACTCTCGGGCCCAGGCATTCTCCGCTCTTTTGATGTCTCTGCTTATGAGGAGAATGCTCACGGCCATGAGGATGAGGAGTGTAGAGTCCAAAGCGGAGTCACCCAGTTTCCCAAAGGATGGGAGCACCTCAGTAGTGCGCAGACTGATTTTCAGGAACTGGAGAAAAGCCACGGAGACTAAGGCCCGGATATGGAATGGTTTCAGATATTTTTTTTCAATCAGAACAAAAAAGAGCAGCAGTAAAGTTCGGCCAATGGAAAGGGAAGCATTGGGTACAAAGGGTTTCACACCCAAAAAGATCACCAACAGCAGAGAGAGGCCATTGAAAAAATGAAAGGTGCCCACCAGGAGCCCGAACCTGCCCAGAAGGGGTTGAACCCCTATCCAAAAAAAGCCAGTGGCCAAAAGCCAGAGAGCCGTGATCCAGCATAGCCAGGCGCTGCTGACCAGCAGTCCAGAAATTTCTCCCAAAAAGCCGGCTGCAAAAAGCTGCACCGTGGCCAAAATGGTGACGACAGCCCCCGCATTCAGTAAAGAACTACCGCGTATTCCACCATTGATTTCGGCCCAAAGATTCTGGGTGCCGGGCTGGTTCATGAATTCCATCTCCTGTAGCTGCAAAAGGTTTCGGGGAACGAGAGCCAGAGACTACTCGCCGTTAGGGTATTTTTCAACACGGAATTGGATCGGCCAATTAGCTCTCGCCTTTGACATTTTTCTCCTGCGGGGCTTTAATTCCCATATGAAAATTGCATTTATCGGCACCCACGGGGTGGGGAAAACCACTCTTTGTTTCGAATTGGCTGCAGCCCTCAAGAGGCTGGATCTCAGTGTGGATCTGGTGAAAGAGGTGGCCCGGGGCTGTCCGCTGCCCATCAACCGAGACACAACTCGAGACGCTCAGAATTGGATCCTGCACACCCAGGTGGCCAGGGAAATCGAGCTGAATGATGGTTTTGAAGTTATCGTGTGTGATAGAGCGGTCATCGACAACTACGCCTATATGGTCCACGCTGAAGGTCGCCGCCCTGAAATAGAACCCTTCATCCGCCATTGGATGGGCTCCTATGACCTGTTGGTGAAAGTACCGGTCATAACACCACCATCATTTGACGGCACTCGTGATACATCCGTAGATTTCCAGTTGGGCATCGACTCTCTCATCGACCAACTCTTGGCTGAGTTTCAACTGGATTGTCTGGAATTACCCGGCGGCACCCGGGATGGTTGGGTCCTCAAGGTTCTGGAAGCTTTGGATCTGCCCGGCGAACCGCCTCAGCTGGATCTGTTTACCTGATTTCCTCCTCAGCAACGGGATTCTGGTTCAAACCTTGCAACATTCAGTCTAACGAAACGAATGGGAACCAATTCCCGTCCTGGGGTTGAAGACCATCAATCCTGAAACGAAAAATCAAATTTTTGGAGATATACGCCTTGTCCGCCATGAACCTTAGAGTGATGACATTCAACCTCCTGACCTCCACCAAGCAGAAGCGGCGGCATCCGTGGCGTCTGCGCAAACGGAACATTGCCCGCATCTTTGAGCAATGGCAGCCCGATGTGGTGGGAACCCAGGAAGCGAATTATCGCCAATTGAAAGAACTCTCGGACCTTTTGCCCGGATATGAATTTCTGGGGGAGGGTAATTTGGGCAGTAGTATGGCCCACAGCGAGAGCAATTGGTATTGTGCCACGTTTTATCGTCGGGATCGCATACGTCCCATGGATAGCTCTGGGCTTTCCGAGGCCCGATGGCTTTCGCCCACCCCGGAAGTGCCTGCCTCCCAATTTCATTTGGGAACGCGGCCGCGGTTGGTGACATGGAATAATTTTGAAATCATTGGCACTGCCCAGCCTTTCGTCTTTGGCACCACTCACCTGGAAGCGGTGAACAGTTGGCATCGCCAGCGCAGCGTGGCCCAAATTCGCCAACATGTGAGCCAGAAAATGGAAGAGTTGGGAGAGAAAATTCCTCTTTTCCTGACAGGTGATTTCAACGCTGTATCCAAATCCCCGGAAATCAAAGCTATGGTGGACCAGAACCGCCCCCATGAGCCTCTGTTTGATGCCTGGGCCGATGCTCACGGATCAGAATCCCCAGAAGGCGCCACTTTTCGCGGATTGGGGTTGCGGGACCGACTGGGGCATGCCCTGCTGGGACCTCGACGCATCGATTATGTTTTCTATAGACCACGGATGGAAATCCAAACGGTGCAACGTGTTGATTTCCAAGGCCTGGAGCATCGTCAGAGTGCTTTGCCTTCGGACCACTATCCCGTGTGTGCCGATTTCCAGCTTGCTCCCTGATATATCAACTGATAATAACAGGTGGAAAAACTTTCCTGCCAGCTGCACTTTCTTCCTTCCGGATGGTGAAAAATGTCTGATAAGAGCTCGGCTATCTCTCCTGAAATTTTGGAAAATGCCTTGCGCAGTTTACCGGCCCCGGTGGCTATCATCGGTGCGACCAGTGGTGGAGTGCTGGGAGGGCTGACGGCGGCTTGGGTCACCAGAGTCTCCCTGGAACCGGCTATGATGCTGGTTGCCGTGGGGCACGAGCGGTACACCTATGACTTGATGAACAATTCCGAATACTTCTCCATCAGTTTGCCCGCCGAGTCACAGGTTAAAGAGGCCCGCCTCTTTGGCTTGAAAAGCCGCCGGGATGTGGACAAGTGGGCCCAGGTGGACCACGACTTGCTTGGTGAGGGAATCCCGGCTTTGCGGCATTGCACTACGCGATTCCTCTGCCGGAAAGTCGAAGTGGTGAAAACCGGGGACCATGATTGCTTCGTGGGTGTGGTGGTCGCTGCTGAAAAAAAATCTGAAGAGCCGGCCCTGCCCATGCGGGGCGCCGATTATGCACCGGGCAGGGAATAATCCCAGCGCCCTATTGCCATCGGTTCATTTTCTGTTAAAATGTGATCATACGGCGGCGCACGGATGGGTCGTTCGCCCCGCGTGTTCGAGCTCAAAAACGAAGGAGGGCCCGACGTATGGAAGCAGCCAAGAGCTTACCTATCTCTGAAATCTTTCCCCCTGAAATTCTTTCTCTGCCCAAAGTGGAGGTTCCGGTTTCCGGAGTTTCGGGTTATTGCTTGAAGAATGATGAAAAGCAGGTGGTTTTTTTCGTCTTTGAAGAAGGCGTGAGCGTTCCTGATCATTCTCACTGCGAGCAAAAAGGCATCGTCATTTCCGGTGAAATGATGATCGATATTGAAGGCGAAACCAATCTGTACCAGGATGGCGACTCCTATGTTATTCCCAATGATGTGAACCATCGGGTGAATTTCAGCCAGCGCACCGTTCTGATCGACATGTCGGCGGCTCCCAATCGTTACGATGTGGCCCGCTGAATCTGATTTCGTTTCGGAAAAAAAAAAGCGCCCACTCCATCATGGAGTGGGCGCTTTTTTTTACTATTTTTCAGGACCGATGACCACTTCGAATCGCTGCTCGGGGGTGATGTATTTCCGGGCCACATCCAGAACCATTTCCGGGGTGCATTGCTCAATGCTTGTGACCACCGCAGCCAGGTCGTCGGTGCTGCGACCAAACAGACGGTCTCTGGCGGTGCGGCTGACGCGGGCAGAATTGGATTGGGAGCCGATCAGCAAATTCCCCAGCAACTGGGCACGGGCCATTTCAAATTCCTGACTTTCCACTTCCTTGATGGTCATTTCTCCCAGCACTTTTAACATGGCCTCACGAGCATCTGTCTCCGTATCGGGAGCCGTCAACACATAGGATAGGAACATCCCCTGACCATATCCGGCGGTGCTCAGTGTTCCCGTATTGTAGCAGAGGGAATTCTGGTTCCGCAGATATTCAAACAACCGACCGGCCTGACCGTTGAGGATTTCCTTGAACATCATCAGGCCGATGCGGTCCTGGTCTACATTCATGGGCCCGGGCCAGGCCGCCAGGACGATACTCTGATTCTGCTGCCTGCTGATGCGTTCGGAAATGATGCCTTCAGCCTTTTGGGTCGGCCCTGGTTGCGGATCCTGGGGTACTGCTGTGACAGGCAGACTCTGAAGCATCTTCTCAAGCTTCTGGAGCAATGAATCGGGATCAAAACTGCCGGAAGCGGTGATGAGCAAATTACCCGTGGTCCAGTTGGCTGCGTGCTGAGCTAGAAGCATTTCCCGCGTGAGCAAGGGCAGGCTTTCCAGTGTGCCCGCCAGGGGACGGCCGTAGGGGTGGTTGCCGTAAATCAGTTCTCGCAGCTTGACGGCGGCGGCTTGAAAAGGGCTGTCCTGAAGGGCTGCCAGTTGCTCCAAAGCCAACCTTCGCTCTTGTTCTATTTCCTGTTGGGGAAACGACGGGGAGTTGATCAGCCGACCGGTAAAGTCAAGGGCCAGGTCCATGCGTTCACTCAGTGCGCTAATGAAAAGGCCGGAAAAATCTCGTTCCGTGCGCGGCGCGATACTGGCCCCATCACCTTCCAGTGATTCAAAGATATCCTCGGAAGTCAGATCCCCGGTGCCTTTGATTTGTACCATTTGAGCCAGGGTGGACAGTCCGCAGTTCTGGGTCGTTTCCTGAGTTGACCCTCCTCGGGCAGTCATGGCCATGGTCATGATGGGCAGGGCTGTGTCATGCCGGAGGCAAACTTCGGTGCCTCCGCTGAGTTGGTGGATTTCAAAAGGCTGGTCGGTAGAGGCCGTTTTGGAACTGCCTTGACCTTTGCTCTGGATGGAAATGGTGCGGATTTTTTCGTCGGCATTACTGGTCTGGAGCACTGTGCCCAGCAATCCCTCGAGCTGATCTTGTTCTGTGGGGATTCCGAAGGCGGTGGGGTCGCATCCTTCGGGAAGGTAAATGACGCAGTTCAATTCGTTGAGTCTGAAATACTGACGGCAGAATGCGGCCACATCATCGCTGGTGACAGAAGCCACCTGGTCGGGAAAGTTGAAGGCCGAGGCCAGGTCTCCCATGACTTCGTTATGGCCCAGGGTAGAGGCCTGCCCCTGTACGGTCTCTTCCCCAAAAAGGAAGCTGCGGTTGACCCTGACGCGGGCCCTTTCCAGTTCTTTTTCAGTGCAACCGTTTTCAGCCAGGTCATTAAAAATAGTGGCAACGGCTTTGATGGCTGCTGCCAATCGACCGGGATCTGTTTCCATATCCAACAGCAGGGCACCTTCCCGGGGGCCGGTTTCCGTCATGAAGGCGTAGTCGTCCACCAATTTTAATTCTTCCTGAATTTGGCGGTGGAGCCGGCAACTGCGACCATCATTCAAAACTCTGCGCACGACACTGAGTATGGCTGATTGATTGTCAGCTTCGCCAGGACCCCGGAAAAGGAGTTTGGCGTAGGCTCGTTTTAGATCTCCATACTCGACCCGCAGACGGCAATGGTCATGGGCTGGTTCTGTGATTGGGGAGGCCACCAGGCTGACTTCCGGGTCTCCTTCGCCCTGCGGCGGCCGGGCAATACCAAATTTTTCTTTTACCAGATCGTAGGTCTGTGCGGGATCCACATCACCACAAATGACCAAAGTCATGTTGTCGGGCCGGTAAGAAGAGTGCCAAAAGGACATGATATCTTCTCGGCTGCGCTGCAACAGATTTTCATCCTGGCCGCCGATGGGATTGCTGTATGGGCTTTCATCAAATGCCAATTCCATGGCCCAACGCCAGGTCACACCAAATCCAAAGGGGATGTCATCGTACATATGGTTTTCATGGACCAGTACCTGACGTTCAGCGTCCAGGCTGTCCGGCTCAAAACTGGAATTGAAAAGAGCATCAGAAAGGATGTCCACCGCTTTGGGTAAATTTCCTGCGGGAGCAGTGATGTGGTAGTTGGTTGTTTCGTAACCGGTTCCGGCGTTGGTGCTACCACCAGCAAAAGCAACTTCTTTGGCAAAATCGCCTTCATCGCGTTTTTTGGTACCCTTAAATAGCATGTGCTCTATACCGTGAGACCAGCCCCGTAATTTGAGAGGCTCGCAATTCGAACCCACTTTCACCCAGGCATTACAGATGGCCACAGCGGTGCGGTGGTCTTCTTTGATGATCACTTTCAAGCCGTTGGGCAGTACAGCCAAATGTAGGCCGTTGCTGAGAGGGCTGAGGTGCAGGGCACCATCGGGGTTGAACAGGTCGGGCATCTTCTCTCGATTCGGTTGGAGTAGGAGTTCATTATCGCCCGGTTGGAGCGTTTGTAAATCCCTATCTCTACTGTCGAGGTTGACTCTTGATCAATCAGGGGCCAATTTTCGTTCCAACCCCGAACGATACATCTAGGAGTTTTATTTCATGACCACTCAGAGCCCTCCCGAGGGCTACAGCCGCGTGCGCCGGCAGCTTTTTCGGCTGATCGAACGATTTACCCCCGATGAAACCACTATCATGGTGATTGTTGCGGCGTTGGTGGGGTTGATGGGTGGTTTTGGCGCCATCTTATTCAGGTGGCTGGTGGATCTTTTCCAGGGGTTGGCCATTGGACACGGTGAAGACACAGTGGGCTTGGTGGAGCCTCTGCCCATCTGGTTAAAAATTCTGTTGCCTGTGGCCGGCGGGCTTGTGGTCGGTCCCCTGGTGCATTTTGGCGCGCGGGAGGCCAAAGGTCATGGTGTGCCCGAAGTCATGGGAGCCATGATTTTCAAGAAGGGAGTCATCAGGCCCGTGGTGGCAGCGGTCAAAATTGTCGCCAGTGCTCTAACTATTGCCTTTGGTGGCTCTGTAGGACGCGAAGGGCCCATCGTCCAGATTGGTGCGGCCATGGGCAGCACCCTTGGGCAGTGGTTGCGTTTTTCTCCCCAAAGGTTGCGCACACTGATCGGTTGTGGAGCCGCCGCAGGTATTGCCGCCACTTTCAATGCGCCCATTGCCGGAGTGTTTTTCGCTTTGGAAATTCTCATGCGGGATTTTGCGGTGCGCACCTTCAGCCCCGTCATCGTTGCCAGTGTGGTGGCTACGGCCGTCAGCCGGGAGTTTCTGGGTGATACCCCGGCTTTCCCTGTGCCCGGATTTGTCATTCACAGTGCCAATGAATTGCCTTTTTATATTCTCCTAGGATTGTTAGTGGGACTGGTGGGCGTGCTTTACGTACGCACTCTCTACGCTTCTGAAGATGCTTTTGAAAAGCTTCCGGTTCCCGAGTGGATCAAGCCCGCTATTGGTGGCTTGGGTCTGGGATTGCTCTTCGTCCTTTTTCCCCAGGTGTATGGAGTTGGTTACGACTCCATGGTTCAGGCTTTAGACGGCGGCATGGTCTGGCAACTCATGGCTCTCTTGGTTCTGGTCAAATTGGTGGCAGTGAACCTGACGTTGGGATCTGGATTTTCCGGTGGAATTTTTGCCCCGGCTCTCTTTCTTGGCGGAATGTTGGGTGGGGCTTTCGGCTCTTTGTTGCAGATGGTTTATCCTACATCGGTGGAATCGGTGGGGGCTTTTGCCATGGTGGGTATGGCCGCTATGGTGGGTGCGGTGACCGGTGGGCCTTTGACGGCCATCCTCATCCTCTTTGAGATGACTGGGGAATACCATGTGATGTTGCCTCTGATGCTGGCCAGCATCGGCGCCGCTTTAGTGTACCGCAGTGTCATGAAAGATAGCATTTTTACTCTGAAGTTCAGCCGGGATGGCCGCCAGTTGGAATTTGGCAGAGAGAGCGCACTGCTGCGAGACCACCACGTGCAGGACATCATGGAAGTGGGCCCTCACACCATCAGTTTGCGCGACGACTTTAATCACATCCTGAATCTCTTCCTCTCCAACGACGACGAACACTATTATGTGGTGGATGATCAGGGCATGCTGGCGGGACTCATCGGCATCAACGATGTGAAGGGGCTTCTGCACGAGAAAAATTTGGGCAGGGTTTTGATTGCCAGCGATATCATCAGCCCGGTTGCTCATGTGGTGGCTCGGCAGGATAATCTGGAGGATTGTCTGCTGGCTCTTGGGCACAAAGACACTGTGGATTTACCGGTGATCTATAATGTTGATCATCCGGTTTTGGTGGGAACAGTGTCTCGGCGCGCCATTCTGGAAGTGTACAATCGCGACGTATTGCACCATCAGGATATGGGCATTCACCTGGTGACCGGCGAGGGGCGCATGCATGATTGTGTGGAACTGCCGGAGACCTACAAGGTGCAAATGCTGCAGCCCCCAGAGAGTTGGTACGGGCGGTCCCTGAAAGAGTTGGAACTGCGTAAAACATACCGCATTTCCGTTTTGGCCATCAAGCACCGGTCCATGTTTGGCAATGTGCAGACAGAGGTCCCGAACCCGGATTTGTCTATCCGATTGGGTGACCGCCTGATCGTGGTGGGAGAAATCATGGATCTGGATAAACTTCTGACGGAAATCAATCCTCGGTTTTTTCCAGGGACTAAGGAGGAGCTCAATGAATAACCCAGAGTACTATGGGCACCCCCGGCGGGAGATGGCCGGTTTTGTACCTCGCAGCACCAAGGTGATGTTGGATATTGGTTGTGGCGCTGGGGCATTTGCCGCCGGCCTGAAACAGGATGGCCGATCCTTGGAAATTTGGGGCGTAGAAATGACTCCCGAAGCTGCGAAACTTGCTACTGAGGTTCTGGACAAGGTTTTAGTCGGGGATATTGTCTCGGTTTTGCCGGATCTGCCTTTGGGCCGTTTCGATTGTATAGTTCTTAATGATGTATTGGAACATGTGATACATCCGGAGGAAGTCTTGGCGCGTATCCAGCCGCTTTTGGCTCCAGGGGGCGTGGTCGTCGCCTCGATTCCCAATGTTCGCTACTTCTTCAATGTATGGAACTTAGTGGCGGGCGGCCGTTGGGATTACACAGATGAGGGCATCTTGGACCGAACCCATCTCCGGTTCTTTACCCGCAGCAGCATGAAGCGAATGTTTCAGCAGAAGGGTTATCGGGTGGAGTCCATGCAGGGCATCAATCCCACCGGCTCCCTCAAATTCCAACTGATGAATGTGCTGACCTTGGGCCGGTGGTCCGATATGAAGTTTCTTCAGTTTGCCGTGGTGGCCTCTCTGGATGATTAAATTCCGTGGCATATGGCCGTTTTTTCCTTTAGGATTTTAAAAATCTGCATAACCCCGTTTTTTCCGGAGGCTTGTTTCATGTTTTCTTTTCGCCGTGGTTCTCTTCTGCTGCTGACTCTTGCCCTTGTCCTGACTGGCCTGTTAGGCTGTTCTGGGGAACGAAAAGTTTACAATGAAAAATCATTTGATGCGGCTGTTGAGGGCATCACCGATAGCCAGGTGCTGGCCGGGATCTACCGGCAGTACCTCACTGAAACGACAGACACGGACCTGGCTGAGAAAATTGAACTTGAATGGTTTGTCCGGGATAAAGAAGCTGCTCTGGCTGCCGTCAACCAACTTGCAGAATTGAACCCCGATTCTCCACACTATATATACTTGCAAGGTTGGATGCTCAAATCCGCCGAGGAAAAAGTGATGGCCGGTCGCAAGGCCATCGCCCTGGATCTCAAGTTTGCCCACGGATATAAACTCATCGGCGGAGCCTACCAATCTCTATTCCGGGACCGTGGCAATGAAGAGGATCTCCTTTGGCTGGAGCGTCAGTTAGAAACTGACAGTCCCATATTTCACCAAGCGGTGATGATTGATCCCGGGGCCGATTGGGCCTGGTCCAATCTTTATGGTTTTCAGAAATACAACAAGAACGAGGAAGAGGCCCTGGTCATTCTGCTCAAAGGCAAGGACCTGAATATGGGATTTGCTTCCGACTGGAACATAGCCTCAATGCGCATGGAACTGGGTCAGTACGATGAAGCGTTGCAGGAGTTTGTGGACGGCGCGGCCAAAGCTCTGGCAGAAGAGGAAATTGAAGCCTCGGAGCAAGACGAATATATCTTTGTGCGTTACACCGCACTACTGCAGCGTGACCGTCTGTGGAGTCATCTGGATACTTATGTCAAAAGTCATGCGGGCTGGGAAGCAAAACCGGGACACTTGGTGGTTTTGGCCGGGGCCAAGGCCATCCAACTGGATATGGACACGGCTTTGGCACATTTGAATGCAGCAGCAGAAAATGGATTGGATTCAGAATCAGAATTGAATTCCATCACCGGCATTGATGTCTTTGCCCAAGATGAGCGTTATCTGGAAACCCTGGCCTTGGTCCAAGCCAATTGGATCGCTGGGGCGCCGGAACGCAAAGCGGAAACTTTGGCTGACAAGTTTTCTCGCCCAGCTCCCCTATGGACCTTAGGCGATGCCGTCGGTGATTCTATCAGCCTGACCAGTCTCAAGGGCGAAATTATCATTTTGGATTTCTGGGCCACCTGGTGCGGACCCTGCCGCATGGCCATGCCTGTGCTGGACCACTGGATGAAAAATGAAATGCCCGAAGGTGTGCGGGTCTTTTCCGTCAATGTTTGGGAAAACAACCTTCCCGGTGCTACCGAATTTATTGCTTCCAATGACTATGCCATGGAGCTGCTCTTCGGCAGCCATGACTTGGCAAGCAACTACGGGGTGGAGGGCATTCCTTATATCTGTGCCATCGATGCCGAAGGAAATATACGTTTTGAAGAGGTTGGTTTTTCAGATGGGCTGGGTGAGAAACTGGGCTGGTGGGTGGAGGAATTGAGCCAATAGCCTTACACTGGTTACTGAACTCTGGAATTTTAACTGAAGATTGGGGAAAGACGTTTTGGCCATGAAGCCTCGTACGATCATCACTGTAGATGTGGAAGAATGGTTCCATGGGCACAACTATCTGGACCATGTTCCCCTGGATCAATGGGAGAATCAGGAATCACGGGTGCGCCAGGGCATGGACATCTGTCTGAAATTGTTGGACAAGCACCAGGTCAAAGCCACCTTCTTCGTCCTGGGCTGGACCGCCGAGCGGCATCCCGATGTGGTGCACGATATTGTGGCCGCCGGTCACGAAGTGGCCTGCCACAGTTATTCCCATCCGGTCATTTTCGAAATGACCGCAGATGAATTTCGCGCCGATTGCCTGCGGGCCAGAGAAGCTCTGGAAAAGGTAGGGGTGCTGGATGTGGCGGGTTACCGCGCTCCCAGTTTCAGCATCACTCCGCCAGTGCATAATTATCTCGAGATTCTTCAGGAGTGCGGCTTCTCTTACGACTGCAGCCTTTTTCCTGTGCGGCATCCTCGCTATGGTCAACCCGGCAGCCCGCGTCGTCCTTTTCGCTTGGATGCTGGAGCCGACAGTATGATTGAAGTGCCTATGCCCACTTGGCGGGTCCTGGGCCAGAACATTCCCTTTTCCGGTGGCGGGTATTTGAGAATGCTGCCGTGGCCGGCTTTTAAAATGCTACGCAGCATGGCCTTTTCTCAGGGCATCCCGTGTATTGTTTATCTGCACCCCTGGGAGTTGGATAGCTTCAAACCCGAAGTTGGATTATCAGCCACCACCAGCGTCAGAAGTCAGGGCGGTCAAGCCAGTATGCCGGTGAAGTTGGAACGGATCCTGCGGCAGGGCGATTTTGAAACTCTGCAGCAGTATGTGGAACGTTTGCGGACCCAGGAAGATTTGCCCGTGGGAATGCACGCTTAGTTCTAGGACATAAAATTTAACCTTTTTGAAAGGCCTTCCTTGCAGTACAAACTATTTGCTCCGTGCCCCGATGAACTCACCGATTTGCTGGGCGCTGAAATTGCTGCCATTGGCGGTACAAACGTGACCACTGGCTACTGTGTTGTGTACTTCGAGGCTGACGAAGAAGTCTACTACAAGGCCCACCTGTGCTTGCGGCTGGCTGGACGAATTTGCCGAGTCCTGAAAGAGATTCCAGCCCAATCACCCCGGATCATTTTCGACAAGGCTCGCAGAATTCGGTACGACAATTTGTTCTCACCAGATCTGCCTATCAGCATCCAGGTGGCTTCGGGACAAAGAAGCGGGAAGGTGGAGACTCACCTTATTGGCAGCAAATTGCGTGAAGCCATCAACGACTGTTTTGAGCATCACAAAAATGTAAAACCCAATCAGAGCTCTTACAAAGCGCCCATCGGGATCAACGGATTTTACCAAAAAGACCGGTTGATGGTCAGTGTCGATACATCCAACGAGAGCCTGCACCGGCGGGGTTATCGTGTGGAGGGACACCCGGCTCCCTTGAAAGAGACCCTCGCCGCGGCCTGTCTTGCGGTTTGTGAATATGACGGAAGCATTCCCTTTTATGACCCCATGTGCGGCAGTGGTACCATTGTGGTGGAAGCTGCCCAGGTGGCGGTCAACCAAGCTCCACTTATTCATCGGGAAAAAGGCGGCTTTGGTTTCGAATATCTGGCCGATTTTAACGCGTCTCTCTGGCAATCTGTGAGGACGAAGGCCAGGAGCGCAGAACGGCCTATGCAATCCACCATTTTTGCTTCCGATATCAGTCCTGATTTTTTGAGTTTGGCCCGTCAAACGGCAACCAATGCGGGACTGGAATCCAACATCCAGTTTTCTACCCAGGATTTTTTCAAATCCGAAAAACCAGCCGAGAGTGGTTTGCTGATTGCAAACATTCCCTACGGTGTCCGGATGGATGAAAAAGAAATCGGTGAAGAGTATCTGGTGGAGATGGGGGAGATGTTCAAAAATAAATACAAAGGATGGCGTTGCGCGATTCTGGCTCCTTCTGACTCACCACTCAAGGCCATTCGTTTGAAGCCTCAGAAGAAGGTGCAGTTTCTCAATGGCACGGTACCGGTGAAGCTGCTGGTGTTTGATATCTTTTGATCGCGGTCTGGTCCATAACCAGGAAATAATCACTATGCAAACAGAAGCGGACCCTTCGCCATAGGTCCGCTTCTGTCGTTCAGCTCTTTGAATCACGCGTCCGAAATGGAAACACCGCTAAGGGGGGAGAAGCAGTTGTTGTTCTCTTCGGTCATGGTGTATGATACGTTGGAGGGAAAGGGAAGTTCCCTGTAATTTAACTTTTTTGAAGATTAATTCGGAAGGAACCGAATCTCATGTCTTCGCTTCGCCAGGATCCTCTTTCGGGTCGCTGGGTAATCATCGCCGCCCAGAGGCAGGGGCGGCCCAATGATTTCCGTGGCCCCTTGCAGCGGCCAGTTTCACCACAAAAAGCTGGGGACAATTGTCCTTTCTGCCCGGGGCAGGAATGCATGACTCCGCCGGAAATGATGGCCACTGGGCGAGCCACAGGTTTGGCTACTAATGGTCCCGGGTGGCGAATAAGAGTTGTTCCCAACAAATACCCGGCTGTTCGGCCCGAAACTCCCCTTAAAATTTCTTCCGATCCCATACTTCTGAAACCCCAGGGTCCAGCGCAGGGTGGGCACGAAGTGGTTATCTGTTGCCCTCGGCACGGCGATAGCCTTGGCACACTTTCTGGGGACCATTTGGCGGAAGTGCTTTCTGTGGTTCGCCAGAGAATAGGTTCTCTAGCAGAACAAAACCCCAGTTCACGCTACGTCTTGGCATTTGGGAATCAGGGACCGGAGGCGGGAGCCACCCTGGCCCATTCTCATCTGCAAATCATCACCACACCTGTCATTCCGGCTCTGGTCGTGGATAAAACTGAGAATTTTCTCAGGTATAGTGCCGCCACTAGGTCTTGTCTTTTATGCGATTCTCTGGCTGAGGAAGAAGCCGAAGGGTCCCGTTTGATTGCTGCCAACGAAACCTGGGTTGGGCTGGCTCCCTGGGCCAGCCGTTTTCCCTGTGAAATGCAGTTGATTCCCCGTCGGCACTGTTCCAGTATGCAAGATGTGAGCGATGACGAATTAGACGGTCTGGCCCACCTGATGAGTTTGTGCTTGAAGGGGCTGGATAACCACCGGCCCGGAGCGGGGTACAATATTGTGATTCACAATGCCGCACTGCCCTCCACTGATGGTCGGGGATATGGCAATGAACGGTTCGATGCCTTGCAAGGGGAAACCACTGGTCATTTCCATTGGCATGTGGAAATTTTACCAAGGCTCTCCCGACAGGCAGGTTTTGAGGCCGGCACCGGGTTTGCCATCAACAGCTTGCCTCCGGAAGAAGCGGCGGTCATTCTCCGCCGGGAAAGCAGATGATGTGAAAATCCTAATGGTCAGCGCAGAAATGGCTCCTTTTGCCAAGGTTGGTGGTTTGGCTGACGTGGCTGCCGCCCTTTCCCGTGCCTTGGCCAGCCGCGGCCACGATGTCCGCGTGGTATTGCCTTTGTACGGAGATCTGGACCGAAAAGCTGAGAATATCAGGCCCCTGAAGAAACTACCCCCTATGTCTCTGCGGGTGGGGCAGCAGGTTCACGACATCCGTTTCCATGTGCGCGGGTCCACTTCTTCAGCGGTGAAAATCTACCTGGTGGAATGCCCCACCCTCTTTGATAAACCCGGTATCTACACTTATGCCAATGGCTCTGGTTTTGAAGACAGTTTGCAGCGATCCAGCTTGCACGCCCAAGCGGCTTTGTTATTGCCCCGGCTTTTGGACTGGCCGGTGGATGTGATTCACTCCCACGATGCCAACGCCGCCACAGCCATTCTGTACCGGCAGCAATGGTACGCCGGGCGCCATCTGCCCGGTCCCGCCGGCACCTTGCTGACCATTCACAATCTGGCCCACCAGGAGGTCCACGGTCTGGATGCGGTGGAGACTCTGGGCATGGCCCGATCTCAGGCTTCCTATCCTGGGCTGCTCGAATTTCATGGCCAGCTCAACCTTTTAAAGGCGGGCATTTTGGGGGCCGATCTGGTCAACACCGTGAGCCCTAATTATGCTCGCGAAACCACTGGCAGCTCCGAATATGGTTGTGGTCTGCAGGAAATCCTGCAAAGCCGGGGAAAAGAATATTCCGGCATTCTCAACGGGGGCGATTACGGAACCTGGGACCCTACCAGGGACAAAGCATTGGCAGCCAATTATGGCCCTGGAAAATTAGCAGGAAAAACCAAATGCCGAAAAGCTTTGTTGCGTGAACTGAAACTCTCACCCGAAGATAACAAACCTGTTTGTGGGTTTGTGGGGCGGTTGGTGGGGCAAAAGGGCATGGATCTTCTGTTGCCCATACTGGGCCGGTTGGCTGATGATGGCTTTGCCTTTGCTCTTTTGGGCACCGGAGAACAGCACCTGGAAGAGGCCACCAAAGAGGTGGCATCGCGGTATCCTCAACGCATTGCTTTCGTGGATAAGTTTGACGAAGCCCTGGCCCACAGAATATATGCGGGCAGTGATTTGTTTCTGATGCCCAGCTTGTTCGAACCGTGCGGGCTTTCTCAAATGTATTCTCTGCGCTATGGCACACCGCCGGTGGTGCGCTGGACCGGAGGGCTGGCTGATACCGTTTCCGATGCCGGGGCCGAGTCGGGTACCGGTTTTGTCTTCAATGATTCACGCCCTGAAAGCTTTTTGGCTGCCTTGCGTAGAGCAGAAACCATGTTCACAGACAAGGTGCGCTGGAAAGATTTGCAAGCCGCAGGCATGGCATGCGATTTTAGCTGGGATGTGGCCGCGCAAAGTTACGAAGATCTCTATTCCAAAGTCATCAAAAAACAGTCTCGATAGGCAGGGAGAATTTCGTTGGAACACAGCGAGTATTTAGAAAAACGTAATGGTTTGGTGGCTGAGGCTTTCGAGGCCAGCGATCAACCCATGATGGTGATTGACCCGGGTGGTAATATTGTCCTGGCCAGTGATGGGGCGGGTGTATTGCTGGGGGTGGCTCGTGCCGATTTGGTGGGGGTAGAGCTAAAGCAGTTCTTTCTGAGGCCGGAAACATTGGACCAATGCCGCGAGGCATGGCACTCGGGGACCAGTGAGAACAGAACTCTGGAGATCATAAACAGCCAGGGTAAAGTGAGAGCGGTGGATGCACGGTGTCTTCCTTTTCAAGCTGAGCCTTTGGTGGCGACCAAAGAAGAGGATGAATACAAATCCCATGGGCTGCTTTTGCTGACCGACATTCTCAGTCAGCAGCTTGAAGATGAAAAACGCATGATGCGCCTGGCCAAGCTTTCTTTGCTCAATCAGGTGAGTGAGGCTCTCTACGGAGCGCACCTGACTTTGGATCAGATTCTGCAGGCTGTTTTGATTTGCATCACCTCGGGTCAGGGTTTGGGATTCAACCGGGCCTTTCTTCTGTTGATAGATGAAGGATCACTGACTTTGCAGGGAGAGTTGGCCATTGGCCCCAGTGACGCAGAAGAGGCTTCGCGTATCTGGTTGGACCTGGCCGACAAACAGGTGGACCTGTTCGAGATGATGACCAGCTATGATCAGTCCATTAAGACCACAGATACCGCGGTGAACAGCATCGTGCGCAATATGAAAATATCCTTGGATGATAGTGAAAATTTGCTGATCAAATCCATGGTCAATCGTAAGGTTTTGCATATCACCAAAGATGTGGTGCGACCAGGAGTGGATACCATCCGCCAATGGTTGGGGGCACAAGAGTTTGCTTTGGCTCCGCTGATGACCCGCCGGGGGCCATTGGGCGTGATTGTGGCCGACAATGCCATCAGCCATGCGGACATTGGGAGTCTGGATCTGGAATTTCTTCACCTCTTTGCCAACCAGAGCGCGGGGGCCATCGAAAACAACCGCCTGTATTTCGAATTGGAAAAACGCCTCATCGATTTGCGCAAAGCCCATGAGCAACAAAAAGAGGATCAGGCGACCCTGCTGCGCATGGAACGCCTCAGCGTTATGGGTGAAACTTCGGCAATTGTGGCTCACGAGTTGCGGAACCCCCTGGTGGCCATTGGTGGATTTGCCCGCACTTTGGTGCGCAGTTTGGGAAAGGATGACCCCAACCGGGAATTCGCTCGCATCATTTCCGATGAAGTGGGGCGCATGGAGAGAATTATCCATGACCTGCTGGATTTCATCCGGCCCCGCAAACAACTGAGAAAATCTGTGGTGCTGGACGAGTTGGTGCAAGAAACCATCACCGGTTTTCAGGTGGAATTTTCAGATCAGAGAATTGATGTCAAATTGGATTTGCAGAGTACAGAAACAGCCTTGAATGCCAATCCAGGGGAAATACAGCAGGTTTTGCAAAATTTTCTGGTGAACGCGATGCAAATGATGAAGGGTGGCGGGACCCTGGAAATTCAAACCAGGGTTCTGGAGGGTGGAATAAAAGTCTCAGTTCTGGATTCTGGTCCGGGTTTTGCACAAGAGTTTTCAGAAAAGCTATTCTCGCCCTTCTTTTCTACCAAAACGACGGGCTCAGGATTGGGCTTGACCATCTGCTCTCAAATAATCAAGTCCCACGGGGGAGTGATCGGGGCAGAAAATCGAGATATTTCTGGAGCGGAGTTTTTCTTCATCTTGCCGCTCCCTAAATAGATGAGAGAAATGGGACCCGAGAGGGTCAGATTTATCATTGCGGTTTTTCGGGGGTTGGGGTAAGCTCTTTAAAGAAATCCTCACTCGCCCCCCGGCGAAATCCCACAGGAGGTTTTAAGGTGAAACGAATTCTTATTGTAGACGACGAACCCCATCTGAGATTGCTATATGAAACAGAATTGCGCCGTGCTGGTTATGAAACAATGACTGCCGACAGTGCCATTCAGGGCCTTGAATATGTGGAAACTATGAAGCCGGATCTGGTTGTGCTTGACATTCGCATGGCTGGGATGGACGGTATCGAAGCCTTGCAAAGAATCATTGAGCGAGACAATACTTTGCCAGTGGTTTTGAACACGGCTTTTTCCAGTTATCAGGACAACTACATGACCTGGGCTGCTGATGCCTACGTGACCAAATCGTCAGATGTGACCGAGCTTATTGAGACTGTCGATAAAATCCTGAATGCCAGGATGGCAGCTCGGAACTAGACATCTACTGGTGCATGTGTATCGTCTGCCGGGTCTAACCAATCCCAGTGGAGGACGACAGTGGGCACCTTTGAACTTGTGCGCAACACCCTGACTCTCATTCTAGCCGGTGGTCAGGGTGAACGGCTATATCCTTTGACCAAGGATCGATCAAAACCTGCCGTGCCTTTTGGCGGCGCCTTCCGCATCATCGATTTCACTTTATCCAACTGCATCAACAGTGGCCTGCGTCAGATTTATGTTCTGACGCAGTACAAAAGTTACAGTCTGGACAAGCACCTGCAGCGCGGGTGGAACGTCTTCAGTTACGAGAGCGGTGAGTTCTGTTACCGCATTCCTCCCCAACACCGTATTGGCCAGAAGTGGTATGAAGGCACTGCCGATGCCGTGTACCAGAATGTTTACCTGCTCGAAAATCGCAAACCGGCTCACGTGCTCATTCTCTCCGGCGATCACATATACAAAATGGATTACGGAAAACTTCTGAAGTTCCATAGCGGCACGGCCGGGACCATGACTCTCAGTTGCGCAGTGGTCCCCAAAGAAGGGGCCGATGAATTTGGCATCCTGGAAGTGGACGAGAATTGGCGCGTGGTGGGATTTGAAGAAAAACCCCAAAACCCGAAAACCATTCCCGGAGATCCTGACCACTGTTTGGTGAACATGGGGGTCTATGTTTTCGACACCGACTGTTTGGTGCACGAACTGAGTGATGATGCCCGGCACGCCGGCAGCAAGCACGATTTTGGCAAGGACATCATCCCATCTTTGGTGGAAAAAGAGATGGTTTATGCCTACCCCTTCCGTGATGAAGACACCCATGAGAGCTGTTACTGGCGGGATATTGGGACCTTGGAGAGTTACTACGAAACCACCATGGAATTGGTCAGTCGCCAACCCCGGTTTGAGTTGTACGATACCCAATGGTTGTTCCGGGCCTGGCAGCCGCCACTGCCACCGTTCAAATCGGTGCATGGTGTCACCGAAGATGGCACTCTGCCGGGCATTGTGGAGGATAGTATTGTGGGCAGCGGCTCCATCGTCTCTGGTGGCCGGGTGGAACGGTCTGTGGTGGGACGCGGAGTGCGGGTCAATTCCTACAGCCGCATCACCGACAGCATTATCATGGACGACGTGGTTGTCGGGCGTAACGCCGAGCTAAACCGCTGCATCGTGGATAAAGATGTGGTCATCCCCGAAGGCATGCGCATCGGGTTTGATAAAGAAAAAGATGAGCGTATGTTCAAGGTTTCGGCCTCGGGCATTGTGATCATTCCCAAGGGTATGGATCTGACAGACCTCAGCTGATATCTTCTTGATAAAACTCGGGACGGCGGTCAGCGAACAAATCGTTGGCCGCCGTAATTTTTTTATGTGATTCGGAAATGTTGATGGTGGCCAACGCCGCGCCAGTTCCCTCTTTGCCGAGTTGGGCCAGGCGCATGCCTGTAGGAGAAACGACCTGGCTGAGGCCGATAAACTCCAGGGGTGTATCGGTACGCAATTCACGCCCGACCCGGTTGGCCGTCATGGTGAAAACCCGATTTTCGAGGCTGCGGGTGATCATGGCTTCGGGGCACCAGGGCAGCACCAGATTAGAAGGATGGGCAATGATCTGGGCACCCTTCAGGGCCAGGGTGCGAGCCGACTCTGGGAATATCCAGTCGAAACAAATCATCATGCCCACTTTCACGCCACAGGCATCTACCACCGAAAAGCCAAGATCGCCTGGATCGAACAAATTCTTCTCGTCCAGGAAGAGATGAATTTTGCGGTAAATGTGGCGGCTGCCATCGGGGCGGATGAGCACGGAGCTGTTGTAAAGCTTGTCACCATCCCGTTCAGCAATGCCAGCGATGATGGTGATTCCACTGGAAGCAGCTGCTTCACTCAAACGGGTGGTGATAGGGCCAGGCTGTTGGCCGGGTGCGATCACTTCCGCCATTTCCATCACTTCGTCGCGGCAACGAAACTGATATCCTGTGGCGCATAATTCGGGCAGCACAGCCAGGTCGCAACCAAGGGGTAGCAGGCCCATGAGGTCGTGCAGGTTGGCGCGAATGTTGCCAAATTCGGGACTATTCTGGATAGAGGCCACTGTCAGAGTTTTCATGAGGGATACCTTTCGGGGCTCAGGGATGTTAATACTTCCAACTGCTGGAGTGTGTTCTCTCTATCAAAATGCTTTTGTACGAACTGCCTGCCCGCCAGACCCAATTTCCGAGCCACTGGGGGATGATTCAATAGATACAGCATTGCCTGGGCCAAAGCTTCAGAATCGTTGGTTGGTATCAACAAGCCCGTGCTCTGGTGAGTGACAATTTCAGGCAGACTGCTGGTTTCGGTGGCAATGACGGGAACAGCGCAGGCCAAGGCTTCAGCGGCCACAAGCCCAAAACCTTCACTCAGGGATGGCATGGCCAGCATGCTCAATCCCGAATGGAACGTGGGCATATCTTCAATGGGGCCCAAAATTTCCACACGCTGAGGATATTGGAGGGTTTGACGCCAAGCTTGCAATTTGGGCATCAGGGGACCTTGGCCGGCTAAACGCAGGGTGGCTTGGAAATTGTGTTCCACTTGCGACCAGGCTTCCATCAAAGTGGATAATCCTTTGCGCTCAATGAGTTGTCCGGCAAATCCCACTGTGGGATTGTGGGGCGATTTTCCAGGACTGAAATAATCCAGGTCGATGCCTTTATATAATAGGTGAACTTTTTGAGGATCTAAGAAAGGAGCGCTTTGCAGGGCGGTGTCTCGGGTGGCATTTGAATTGACCAGTAATCCCGTGGCCAGAGTGTTGAAGTACCACCTGTAATATGCTTTGTTTTTAAGGGGGAAGTCACTCTCCCTACTGCCCAAAATGATTGGCACCCCAGCCAGGCGCCCTGAAATGGCGGCGGCCTTGAGATCCTTGGTCAAATTGGTAAGAATGGCTGATACTTTTTCAGTGCGAAAATAATGGGCCAGTTTGGCCAAAGTCCAAGGGGCTCCATCAAAGCGAATGGCCAGAGGGTAGGCCTCAAGGTTTTGGGCTTGGCATCTTTTAAGCAATTCGGAGTCGGGTTGGGCCACAATACTCACACGGTGGCCACGTTGTTGCAAAGCCAAGGCCGTTTCCAGAAACCACACTTCGGCGCCGCCCCAGGTGCGCAAAGAGTTGACAAAGCAAAGATGGGGCTGAGGCATGGGAAGTCACTTCTCTTCTGTCTGGAATTGCCGCACTTCTATGCCCACGGCCTGAAAAAGATCCAGTGCCTCCTGGTTGCGGTAATTGTCCTTGTAGGTCACCCGTTTGATATGCCCCAGATTGATCAATCGTTTAGCACAGGCTGGACAGGGCATGTGAGTGACAAAGACGTACTTTTCCGTTTGTCGGGGTGAATCGAAGTTGATAGCCGCGTTTTCTTCAGAGTGCAGGCAGCCACAATTTCCCTGCTCATCACGGTCGCAAGTGTTTGGCAATCCGGATGCGTTGCCATTATACCCCACAGCCAGGACCTTGCGAAAGTCGGTGGAGGTGATAACCGTACCCACTTGGAGCCTTTTGCAGGTGGAGCGTTTGGAAATCAGTTGGGCGAAATTCATATACACTTCTTCAAAGGAGGGGCGGATATCGGAGTTTGTATGCATGGTGACCTCCTTATAGGGACCTTGGTTGCGTGGAGATTGTATTACGCATCTCTTTCAATACTTCTCCAAAAGTAAGCTGCCATTTGGAGGACGCAAAGGTTTCTCGCAGTAGGTTTTGTTCCCCTGAGGCGAAGGTAAGGACTGGACTGTATATATGGACGCTTGGTTTTAGGGCCTGGCGACCAGGATTTTCCACAATTGGACTGAGGTTTGGGTGGTTCGGAATGGAATTTTCAGTCAAAATGGAAATATTTCCCCACATTTATTAGCGAAAGAGGGCATTGTTGTATTTGAAAAGAGGGTGCAGAGGAGCCCAAAACCTTCCAGAGAGTTTTAATTCAAGGATTTTAGTAAAACGAACTGGTTATTTTTTTGACAAAATCTAGTCAAAACACCGTTTAGGGTGCAAAAACAGGGTCTTATTAATTAAATCGAAAAAGATGAAATACTTTAAAGAATTCCTTTGACAGTTTGGGGTCCTCTGAGTATCTTCCTCCTCCCGCTAGAGGGGACCAGCAGCAGCGACTGCTCGGTACAGTTCTTTGACAACAGAATAGCGTGCGAGAGCCTTTAAACAATTTTGAGTTCATCTCGGAGTTTGTGAAGGGGCAGAGGGGCAATTTATTGCAACTTTGAACCGGAAGAGCTTTGGGATGTCTAAAGCGAAAAAAACAGGAAATTTCCTGTTAATTTAAATATTAACAACGGAGAGTTTGATCCTGGCTCAGAA
>JADGDU010000025.1:280-71765 GCA_016744705.1 Candidatus Krumholzibacteriia bacterium | reverse complement strand
CGTAGGCACAGTTCGTTCCGGAACCGCCAAGTCGATAATTTATGAATTAACAGTCTGATCCAGAGAGAGCCACTTCTTGATGAACTCCACCAAGCCCGCGCCCACAAATGGTTTGGTCATGTAATCATCCATCCCTGATTCAATGCATTTTTCCCGATCACCTTTGAGCGCGTGAGCAGTCAGGGCGATGATGGGAATATTTTCATAATCTGGGCCCAGCAGCCTAATTTGCCGGGTGGCTTCGTATCCATCCATGACAGGCATCTGGCAATCCATGAGCACAATCCCGTAGGATTCCTCCTGGATCAAATACAGAGCTTCCTGACCATTGTCAGCCACATCCACCTGGAACCCCAATTTTTCCAGGGCCTTTTTAGTGAAGAGCTGATTGATACGATTGTCTTCTACCAATAGAATTTTGCGCTGGCCGCTGAGGGCAGATGAGTCAGGGGATAAGGAATTTTTCAGGGGTCTTTTAACCTCAACCTCACCGACGGCCTTCAGAGGCAGGTCGAACCAAACTTCGGTCCCTTCACCTTCTCGACTTTTCAAACTGATGCTACCACCCATGAGTTCCACCAGATCACGACTAATAGCCAGACCTAATCCAGTGCCCCCCACTTCGCGAGTCAGAGATCCATCCACTTGCACAAATTGGTCAAAAACTGTGGCCTGTTTTTCCAGTGGAATACCAATTCCCGTATCTCTTACGGAAAAACGAATGTTAACATTTTGTGATTCCCGATTCTCCTGGGAAACTAAAACTTGAACGCCGCCGTGTTCCGTAAATTTGATGGCATTTCCCACCAGATTCAATAGAACCTGCCGGATACGCCCCATATCTCCCATGACTTTTTCAGGCAATTTGTTATCCAGAATAATGGACAGCCTCAGGTTCTTCGCCTGAGCCATGTTTTCCACCATTTTGCTGGTCGACTGCACTGTCTGGCCTAGATGAAATTGATCCGTTTTTAAACTGACACTACCCGTTTCCAAGGCCTCAAAATCTAAGACATCATTGAGAACGACCAGCAGATGCTGGGCAGAGTCTACAATGTTGCCAGTCAGCATTCCCTGTTCTTCATCCATATCTGTCATTTGGAGTAAGTCAGCCATGCCCATCACACCATTGACGGGAGTCCGCAATTCGTGACTAATATTTGCCAGAAATTGATCTTTCAAGGCCGATGCCTGGCGAATTTTATCCTCTGCCTGTTTGCGTTCGGTGATGTCTTGAACCGTACCGATAATACTTCTGGTATTGCCCTTTTCATCCAAAATCAGCTCACCGTAAATGTGCAGGATGACTGATCGATTTCCCGGTAAATCGAAACTCATGTCGATATCGATGGAAGAACCCTCGTTCACCAACTGATTAAAGGCCCCTTGAAGAGTCTTCAGGTCTCCGCCATGAACGGCCCCCCTCATCCATTCAAAAGAAAGGCAAGAGCTATCATCACCCAGACCTAAAAGATGAATCGTTTCCTCAGAAACCCGAACGCACTCAGAATCAAGGTCAAGTCTCCAGGACCCAACACCAGCCGCCCGTTGGCCCCAAGCCAGTCTTTCCATGTTTTTTTGCACCACAAGATAACTTTGCTGGATGCGCAAAATATACTTAACCCGCATCAACAGCATGCGCCAATCAAAAGGCTTGGTAAGAAACTCTATTGCGCCCATATCATAGGCCTTTTGCACGGAAGCTAAATCTTCCAATCCTGTGACCAAAATGATGGCCGCACCATCACCACCGCATAGTTTGTGCATTTCCTCGCAGGCCTCGAAACCATTCATGACTGGCATGTTAATATCCATAACCACCAGCATGGGACTTCGATCCTTAAAGACCTCCAGAGCCTCTGCTCCATTGGCTGCTTCCCGGATATCCATGCCCAGATCCTCAAGAGAATTTTTCATCAATTCCCGTTGTAGGTCGTCATCATCAACGATCAGGATTTCATCCCGGGCCCAGTACTTTGAACTATACATTGGAAATCATCTCCAGTTCTTTTTCCAAAGCAGATCGCGTGAGATCACTGATGCGAATGTATTCATTCACATGGTTTTCATTCAAAACAGCAGATTCGTTCCTGCCAATACTTTCCAGTTCGCGACACATATCGGCCAAGGCCAAAGCCCCCAGAGTGGCGCTGCTGGATTTCAAAAAGTGAGCTGCTTCAGCCAAATTCTGGTAATCTCCAGAACCCAGGGCCTCCACAATAATATTGCATTTGTCATCAAAATTCAGGAAGAACTTACCGATGGCAACATGCACAATATTTGGTTTGTCTGGTCGTTGCATAGAGCGCAGAATCTCCAGGCAGGAGATATCCAGAATATCCAAAGATGAAGAAATTTCTTCCGGTTCTGTGGTCAATTCAATGGGTGCTTCAGCGGGTACTTGCTCAGAATCCCCGGAGCCCCATTCTTCAAATACTGCCACCAACTGTTCTCTGGTGAATGGTTTACTGAGGTAACCATCCATCCCCACTCCACGGCATTGGGCAGTGACATCCTTTTGAATATTGGCTGTCAAGGCAACAATACCTATGCGCTGGTTTCCACCCGGAACTTTCGCATTTTCAGCGTCTTCCAGAGCCCTAATGGCACGGGTGGCTTCGAAGCCATCCATTCCAGGCATATGACAGTCCATCAGGATGAGTGTAAAGTCCTGTTGCCCAAATTTTTCCACGGCCTCATGTCCGTTTTCCGCAATGACAACCTTAAGACCCAAATCTTCCAACATGAAGCTGGCCACTTCCTGGTTCACTTCGTTATCCTCAGCCACGAGGACCGTTCCACTGAAGACTTTAACTTCCTCTGTTTCATGACCCTCAGCTTCAGCGTTTTCACGGCCAGGCTCAACTTGAAGTAGTTTCGCCATGGCTTTTCCCAGGGCTTTTTTACGCACAGGCTTGTGCATATATTGCTTGATACCGTTGGTCAGAGCTTTTTGCACGTCCCGGTCATTGTGAGTGGAACTGAGCATGATCATGGGAATGTCGGCATACCCTTTGCACTTCTGGATTTCCCCTGCCAGGTCGATTCCATCCATTCCGGGAAGGTGAAGGTCCAGCACAACCGCATCCCATGGTTTTCCATTGGGAGCTCCAGCCTTGAGGGCCACAAGGGCCTCATCAGCATTGCCGGCGCCGGCACATTCCATTCCCCAGGAAGTCACAAATTCCGTGAGGATTTCCAAATTCAACATGGTGTCGTCCACCAACAACAAACTATGTCCGGCCAAATCGCCCAACATCATGACATCTTCCCCCAAAGCCAATTCACGGCAGGGAAGTTCCAATTGGAACCAGAAGGTGGCGCCTTCACCTTCGACGCTCTCCACTCCCATGGTTCCGCCCATGATTTCAATGAGCTGTTTGGAGATGGCCAAGCCCAGTCCAGTTCCCCCGAAGTGGCGGGTTGTGGAGCCATCGGCCTGGGTGAACGATTCGAAGATTTTTTCCTGAGCATCCTCTGAAATGCCGATTCCCGAATCAGTCACTTCACATCTGAAAGCCAGATGTCCGGCCTGCCCTTCTTCCGGAACGATCCGGATAACTATTTGTCCTTCACTGGTAAACTTGATGGCGTTACCAATTAAATTCACCATCACCTGCCTGATTCGGTGGGAATCTCCCTGTAAAGCAATCCTTGCCTCAGTGGGAACATCCAAGGTGATAACCAATCCCTTGCGGTTTCCCTGGTCGAACATCAGGTCGGTGATATCCTCCATCAGTTCACCCATATAAAAATCGTGCACATCCACTTTCAACATTCCCGATTCGATTTTTGAAAAATCCAGAATGTTATTGATGACATCCAAAAGAGCGTGGCCAGAGTTTTGGATGGTTTTGGCAAAGTGGGCCTGCTGGGGTGACAATTTGGATGCTGTCAGCAATTCGGCCATTCCCAGAACACCGTTCATAGGTGTGCGAATTTCATGGCTCATGGTAGCCAGGAATTCACTTTTGGCCTGGCTGGCTGCTTCAGCAGTCTCCTTGGCTTCGATGGCTTCGCTGGAAATCACTTCCATTTCTTTGACTGCATGGGAAAGCTGAGCAGTGCGTTTCTCCACAGTCTCTTCCAATCGCTGGCGGTGCCCAGCCAGAAGCCCGTCTCGTTCTTGGATCTCACCCAGCATCTCATTAAAAACACCGGCCAGAATTCCAAATTCATCCTGACTGACTTCTTCTACCCGGGTTGCATAATCCTTTTCCCTGGTGACTTCTTTCATGGTGGCGATAAGGCGTTTAACAGGGTCAGAAAAAATCCGCTGCAATCTCGCGGCCAGAACAATAATTAGAACAAGGGCCACCATTATAATTCCCAAGGTCACCCAATAAATACCATGGATCATTTGGGCCATTTCACTTTGATCATCGATGATGTGAAGAGTGCCCTGGTGTTCATCAAAAAGTTCGACCGAACGTACCAAATGAAGGTAACCTTCATCAATATAAGCATCCTCCCAACCCAGATGGCTGAGGGTGCTTACATCAGCAGGGTCCATACTGAATGGCCTCTCTTCTGATGCTGTTTCGGTTGGTGCCGAATTCAAATAACACCCAAAAATCTTCCCTTCCTTATCATACAAATAGGCCGCAGTGATACTTGGCTTAGCACTGAGAGCAGCCAAAATTTCCTGGCCGGCTTTTTCATCATAAAAAGCCAGGGCCGCTCCTGAGTTCCAACCAACCACGGCACTCAAAGTATTCAACTCATCCACCATGGTATTTTTAGTACGCGAATACTCCGTGGCCACCATGGCCACCATGGCCATCAAGAGAACAAACATTCCCGTCGAGACCATGATCGAGATAAGTTTGTCCCTAATTTTAAAGTTTTTGAAATGCATCATTTCTTGGCCTCCTTGTCCTGTATGACCGAAGTTGCCAACTTTAAGATTCGAGAACTGATCACTATGTTTTTCTTTCTGGCTTGGTCCAGATTCACTTCAAAACCGATTTTATTGTTGTCCAACGTAAAGTTCATGATTCCACCGGACTCAATGAATCCATTCATTTCACCCACCGTGAGAACTGCTTTATCTTGCAGGATGGCCAATATCTGGGGCCAGTCGTCCCTCTCTGTTTTGGCCAGGAACAGCAGATGGCAGTCGGGAATATTTTCATGATTTTCGACCATGATAATTTGGATCTTCCTTTCTCCCACTTGCATTCCTTCAATAGAGGAGAAAACGGATTCCAGTCCCTTATCGCCATAAATCACCACACGCAAAACATCTTCATCATCATTCAAGTCTTGCTCAGGCCACTCCGAAAAGCGGGCAAAGTTAAAAACCAATGCCACCTTGACGGTATATTCCTCTTGCAGAGATCCAGCCAGGGCCCCTGAAAAGCAAAATACAGCCAACACCAGCAAACTGATGAGCAAAGTGGGTGGTTTTATTTTATAGAGTTGCATCAGCATTCCTTGTTCACCTTAAAATCCCCACTGCAGTCTCATGTAAAAACTGCGCGGCACTTCGGTGGCGAGGGTAAAACTCTCAGCAACGTATTCCAGATGGTTTTCTTCCAACAAATTTTGCCCAACCAGAGAAAGCTCCAGGTTTTCCTTGAAATGCCAACCGATGCGAGCGTCCATGGTGGTGTAACAGGGAACGGTTCGCTCCTCCGCAGATAACGGTCCCCGGCTAATACACTGGTCGACATAACGCAAACCGGCACTCATGCTCACAGTGGTAGCCGGCTGCAAACTGACGACCAAGGACGCCATGTGTTCTGGCGAAAGTTCATCACTGATATCAAAGACATCCACATCATCCAATTCTTCAGTGAGATACGAATATGCCAAGTCCCAACGAAGCCAACTATTGGTTTGCCAGGCAAAAGCCAACTCCGCTCCGTATTGGTTTGAGGATCCTGTATTTACAAATGGTGTTGGTTGCGCCACATACATCGGGTCTTCCCAATACCGCACTTCAGTATCGCCGACGGAATTGTCTTGCAAGTTTGAATAGTCATTATAAAAAGCTGCCACATCGGCAGAGAAACTGGATTTCGCAAAACGGTATCCCAGTTCATAAGCTATCAACTCTTCGGAACCGAAATCTTCGTTTCCTGTTACCATTACGCCAACAGGCAAGGGCGATGGATTTGTAGGAGTATTGGGCGGAAGGGAAAACAGTAAGACTTCAAATTCATTTTCTGCCCGCATCGGCGTTCTCACTGCACGGGAAACTGAAGTCCACACCCGGTGCTCGTTGCTTGCTCGCCAGAGGAAACGCACACTGGGCTGAATCTCCAGCCCGGTATAATCATTATGTTCGAACTTGCTACCCAGGGTGAGAGCCAAACGGTCTTCCACCAGATCAATTTCATCCTGAACAAACGCGCTGAACACATTGAGGTCAACATCAGTCCGTCCTTCGGTTTTTATGTGGGCACTCTTTTCGGTCAAATCATCACTGATAAAACGATAGCCAAGTCCCCAAACAATCATGTGCTTTGAGGCTGCAAACTGGTGTTGGAAATCGTAATCGATGGTGCTCGTAGCCTGCCTTGCCACCGCTTCATCACGAATAGCACGATCAAAATACACTTGAAAAGAGAGTTCTGAATCGGACGAAAGAGTGTGCACCGCTCTGGCCAGCATGTGGCCACCCGAAACCTTGGCTTCGTCATCAAACACAGAGGAATAGGGGAATTCAAGGGATGTAATACTGGTTTTCTGGTTCATCAAACCGTTGTAAATATCCCCCTGCAAAGTTAGTGTTTCTGATTCATTTCTCTGGGAATTGATTAGGAACCCACCACGGAACATATTCCAATCGTCCTTGGCATCCTCTCCATTAGCCAGAGTGAATTCTCCGCGGCTGGTGGCTTTGCCGTAAACTTTGGCATAAGTTCCTTCAGCCAGTTTGGTCCCCCAGCGCAAGTCGGCAAACCCCTTCTCCATGTCTCCGGCACCTACCACAGCCAGGCCACCTTGAGTGTCTGCAGCGTGTTTGGTGATGATGTTGATGACACCGTTGACTGCGTTGGCACCCCACAGAGTAGAGCCTGGACCGCGGATGATTTCGATGCGGTCAATGTCTTCCATCAGAGGATCCTGAACTTCCCAGTACACGCCTGAAAAGGATGTGGTGTAGACATTGCGCCCATCCACCAGGACCAGAAGTTTGTTACTAAAACGGCCATTAAAGCCGCGGGCCGTGACGGCCCATTTGTTGGAATCAATGCGCCCCACGTGGAGGCCAGGAACAAAGCGCAAGGCATCGGCCACGCTGGTCACTCCCAGGCGATGAATATCATCACTGGTGAGCACAAAGATAGCAGCCGAGGCATCCTGGAGAGATTGGGGCCGTTTTGAAACGGAAGTCACTTCCATGTTCAAAAGAGCTTCCATGCTCAATTCCAAAATAGAATCCTCACTGCTCTGCAAATCTGCAGCATGGCAAACACTCAGTGAGGTTGCCGTCAAGAACAAGACGAGGACTAACAATTGAGAAACCCTATTATTCTGACCGAAACTCATGGATTGACTCCTGGTTTTCCATCCGCTTACCCAAAACTCAGGGGCAAGTAACACTGAAGTGTGTTTCCCTGTTTGGGCGTAAAATGGTAACTGGAGTTCATTTCGGGAGAAATGGGGCCGGCTTTAGGTAAATCTATTCATGGCTTCAACGGTTTGGGGTTGCTGAAGGGAGGCCCACAATGATTCCAACGAAACCTCCCCAAGCGGTTTTTTCGTTGGTTTTTTCGAGGGTCCAGTTGGCTTCGGTGATCAATTCAATGGATTCGGTCAGTAATTGATTAAAACCTAAGTGCATATGACCCACGGTCCAATTGTCCTGATCCGCTGCTGGGCTAGGAAGATACCCTGTGTTGTATTCCAGAAATACCTGGCTACCAGGGGCGAGACTCCAATAAACGCCCGGATTTAATTCGACAACGGTGCCCACTTCATCTGCCGAATCAGCAACCTCCGGGTCAACCGGAATATGACTGAACACCATCCCTGTTCTCAAATAAATGCCATAGGAACTCATGTCGGGATCCCGGTCCAGGTTCAACTCGAAAACTGGGGTTATGGTTAGGCCCGAATTGGACCCAGTGAAGTCCAAAAAGAGATCCAAATCCACATGGTCGCTATCCAAAGGCGTACCGAACAGGCCCAAGTAATGCTGATGATCGCTCTGGCCCAAAGTACGATCTGCCTGCAGAGTCGTACCGATGTATGCGGAAAAGCGTTCGGCAAGGCCATATCCGAGCAGGATGTCCCCAAATATCACTCCCTCCTGCCGAGTGTGTCCCAGGTTTTCAGATCCCATATATACGTCAACATTTGTGGCACCAACATCCCAGGTTTCCACCGTATCGGCTGCCTGTGTTGTCAAAGCTCCACCCATGGCTATGAGAATGCTGATGCCCGTAATGATCTGGCTAATTTCAGTGCCGCAACGACTCTTACAACCACCACAACTCCCACAACTGTCAGTTTTGCCTGAAGCCGGTTCAGAACGAAATAAGGCCAATGATCGTGCCGCCATTTTCCAAACAAAAATTGCGGCTCCCGTAACAATGGTCAGAATGAGAATGGTTTCCATAAGATTACGCTCCATCAGATTATGAGTGATCCCACCTGGAAGGTGACAAGGGTTAACACGTAGGCAATGCCCGTCAGGCCGCCAAGCTGCAGAAAGGCCCATTTCCAACTACCCGATTCCCGTTTGGTCACAGCGATGGTGGCCATACAAGGGGTGGATATGAGCATAAAAAGCATCAAACAGAATCCCACTAGTGGCGAATAATCACGCCGCAGGGCTTCGGTCAGGCTGATCGATTCTTCGTCTGTTTCTCCCATGGAGTAGACGATTCCCAACTGGGCCACAAAAACCTCTTTGGCCGCAAAGGACCCAATCATGGCTGTGCCCAATTTCCAATCAAACCCAAGGGGCTTCAGCGACGGTTCCAAAAATTGGCCGATTCGCCCAGCGATGGAGTATCTCAAATCTTCAGAGGCACGACGGTTGATAACAGCTCCAGGTGTGATCATTTCAACCCCTGAACGAGATTCAACGGTCTCTTGCCCCACCACAATGGAACCCGCGGCAATCGCCTCATCAACACTGTATTTATTAACCTGCGGATAGTTGGCGATGACCCACATCAACACCGAGATAGCCAGGATGACCGTGCCGGCCTTGCGCACGTAGATCCAGGATCGTTCCATCATTTTGGTAAAGAGGGCACGGGCGGTGGGCATACGGTATGGGGGCAACTCCATAACAAAGGGGGCGTCCTCACCACGCAGCAAAGATCGCTTCAGAATGAGAGCCAGCACCAGAGCCAGAACGATGCCTACTGCGTAAATGATCCACAGCATGGGCGCTCGCCAAACCTGGGGAAAAAAGGCAGGAATGAGGAGCATCCACACGGGTAAGCGGGCACCGCAAGACATAAGCGGTAAGATCAACATGGTCGTCAGACGGTCCCGTTCATTCTCCAAAGTTCGCGTGGCCATGATGCCAGGAATGGAGCAACCAAAACCCGTCATGAGGGGAAAGAAACTCTTTCCATGGAGCCCAAATCGGTGCATCACTTTGTCCATGAGAAAGGCGGCCCGGGCCATATAACCGGAGTCTTCCAGAAAGGCCATGCCCAGAAAGAGCAACAGGATGTTGGGCAGGAAAATCAACACTCCGCCCACGCCACCAATGATTCCATCGACCAAAAGAGACCGCAGCTGAGATTCAGACCCTGCGGGCCAGAGACTGCCCACAGCATTGCCCAAAGCTCCAAAACCGCTTTCGATCCATCCCATGGGGATAGCGCCCAAGGTGAATGTGACCCAAAAGATCAGGTACATGACCGCGCCAAAAACAGGCAACCCGATGATCCGGTTAGCCAGGATAGCGTCGATACGATCAGAGCGAAGCCGAGCGTTAGCCCGCGATGTCTCATAGACCACCTCACGCAACAAACCACTCACAAAGCCAAACATAGCGTCGGTGAAACACAGGGCGGCATCCAAACCAGTGGCAGCTTCCAGTTGCTGGGCTCGGTCCGAGGCCACTGAGAGTGCTGCGATCCCGGCTGAGCCCTGGGATTGGATGATTTCCACATAGTGGGAATCGTCCACCAGCAACCGACCGGCAATCCAAGGCAACTTTGCTTGTGAAAAGCCCAGGCCCTGGAGTTTTTCGACGATGCTGTCGAGGGCCTCTTGCAGAGGCGCTCCCAAAACAATGCGACTCTCGCGAGCCGGCCTGGTAGCAGCTCCGGAAATTGCTTCCTTTAACTCAGCAACTCCGCCTCCCAGATGGCCGATGGTCTCTATGACGGGAAACCCCAACAGGGCTTCCATTTGCACAATGTCAATGCGCTGTCCCGATTGGTGCGCTTCATCGGCCATATTCAAACATAGAACCGGATTGGCTCCCCCCAGCGCCACCTGAGTCATGAGCACCAGGCCTCGTTTCAAGTTGGTGGAGTCTACCACCACCACAACCACATCCAGGTCCCCAGTCAGCAATTCATCCTGGGCGATTCTTTCCTCGGGTGAAAATGAAGAAAGACTGTAGGTCCCAGGCAGGTCGAGAACCGCAAATTGTTCCCCTTGCCAGTCGTAACGCCCGGAACGTTTCTCCACCGTAACACCCGCGTAGTTCCCTACGTTTTGGCGCGATCCTGTCATGGCATTGAAGAGGCTCGTTTTGCCACAATTTGGATTTCCCGCCAGTGCCACCTTGATGGTTTTGGTCGTTCTATCCAGTGATTCCATCTTCATCAACTTCTCCTTGATTGTCTATTATCACTTGTTAGGCGAGCCTAATTTGGTGTGCAAAAAAAAACTACACAGTAACCAATCGAACAGCCTGGGCTTCCTTCAAGCGCAAAGCAATTTGACTGCCTTCGAGTTTGATCCAAATAGGGTCCCCACTGGGAGCGACTCTTTCCACTGTCAATTCCACATCAGGCAAAAGCCCCATGTCCAGCAACCGCTGCCGGATGGCTCCCTGGGCATCAATCCGGGCCACGACACCAGTGGTGCCAGGGGCCAGTTGAGAAAGGCTCATAATGGTCCTCGTTTGGGGGTTAAGGTTTTCAATGTCGTGGTGACAAGGCTCATTGCAGATAAACGATCCTTCAGTACCGGTCCCACAATGCGACGAGCTGTTATTAACAATGGGGCACTGTTGGAAGTCCTTCAGGAAATCCTTGGAAACACTGGGACACCCCGTTAGGTATTCGAAAAACCGAGTCAATCGGTCCATGCCATCATCAGTTAGAACATGCTCAATGGCGCAAGCTTGGCTATCAGCAGCTTCGGGTGGCATTTGTAGGATTTCGGAGAAAAACCGGGTCAGTATTGTGTGGCGGGAATAGACGCGCTGGGCTTCACGGTGGCCAGCGGGAGTGAGTTCCACAAATTCCCGGCGATGGTGATCCACCAGGCCAAGGTCGGATAATTTACCCAAGGCCAGAGATACGGATGGAGCCCGCACATCACGTTCGGCTGCGATGTCTTTGACACGGACCTGATCGTTTTTCCGGCCCAGTAGCAGGATAGTCTCGAGGTAGTCCTCGAGAGAGCCCGAGAGGTTTAGTTTTGATGTGCCTTTTGTCACGGTTCCTGCCTTTCGTTAGGCAAGCCTAATACACGATTAATGAATTGCCAAATAAAAAACATGCTTATTAAATCACTGCCTCACAGCGGCCGTCTGGCATGATCTGAATGGACCGGGGCGGCAGCCAGATTGACCAAGCCATAAGCAAAGTAAAATGCACCTGACTTTTTCTCCTCCGCGCATCATTGTAGCCAGTGGTTTTATTGAATTATGAATACCCGCTAAATTTGTAGAGTGAAGAAGGAATCCCATGCTCGAGCAGCCAGTAGTCGTCCTTTTTATGATCATCGGTTCCGGTCTTTTGCTGGGACGCATCCGGATCAGTGGTATTTCCCTTGGCACCAGTGGCATCATCTTTTCGTCACTGATCCTGGGCGCTATGGGGGCAGATTTGCCCAAGGCTCTGGGCTCGCTGGGACTCGTGCTGTTTGTGTATTGCGTAGGTCTCGGCGCAGGCCCCGGATTCTTTCAGGCCTTTGTGCGGCAGGGCTCACGGTTAGCCCAGTTGGCCATATTTCTGACAGTTGTGGGCGCCGCCACGGCCACGGTTCTGGCCAAGGCGTTGCACGTACCGGTGGATCTGGCGGCGGGCATATTTGCCGGTGCACTGACCTCCACTCCCGCCCTGGCGGCGGCTACTCAGAACCTACCTCCCGACTCGGTGGTGACCATCGGCTACGGCCTGGCCTACCCCTTCGGTGTGGTCAGCGTGGTGCTCTTTGTACAACTCCTGCCGCGTCTGCTGGGCCGCGACCTGAATGTCGAAGCCGGGCTGATCGAATCTTCCACCGTCAACCAACGTGAGATCCGCCGGGCCCTGGTGGAAGTGATGAACCCCGCCGTCTTCGGTCGGCGTGTGGCCGACATTCACTTTCTGGCCCACGCCCGCGGCCAAATTTCCCGCATCCTTCAGGGAGAACAGTTGGTGCCTTTTGACGGTGAAGCTCCCCTGGAACAGGGCCAGCAAATACTTGTCATCGGCGATAACGAAAATTTACCTGACATCGTTGAATTCCTCGGACGTCCGAGCGATCTGCCCTACACCATGGACACCGATTCACAACGCCGTCGGGTGGTGGTCACCTCCAAAGAAATGGTGGGCCGTACCCTGGCCCAATTGGCCCTGCCCAACCGGTTTGGCGTCATTGTCACCCGCGTCTTGCGCTACGATGTGAGTTTTGTGCCCAGCCTGGACACGCGCATCCAAAAAGCAGATTTGCTGCACGTGGTGGGGCAGACCGCCCGGCTAAAGAAGTTCACCGAATTTGCTGGCCACCGTATGCGGCTGCTCGACGAAACCGACTTGATCTCCTTGTCTATCGGCATCCTGCTGGGTATTGGCCTTGGCTCGTTGCCTCTACCCATACCTGGAGGCGCCCGTATTTCGCTGGGCCTGGCTGGCGGCCCCCTGCTGACGGCCCTCTGTCTGAGTCACTTCGGTGGCATCGGCAAACTGAAAGGCCACTTGCCGCGACCTGCACGGTTGGTGCTCACGGAAATCGGCCTGAGTCTTTTTCTGGCCCAGGCCGGCGTCCTGGCTGGCGGACGGTTCCTCGGCGTTCTTCAGGAATTTGGCCCGTCTCTTTTTGCCATGGCCGCTGCGGTGGCCATCGTTCCCATGGCCACAGGCTACGTCTTCGCATCCAAGGTGCTGAAACTTGATCTGTTGCAATTGCTGGGCGGAATCTGCGGCAGCATGACCTCCACCCCAGGCATGGGCGCCATCACCGAAAAGACAGATTCGGACATCCCGGCAGTGACCTACGCCGCTTCTTACCCCGTGGCGCTGATCATTGTGACGGTCGCCACGCAGTTGATGGTGATGTTGTTGTCCCAATAGCCCTAAAACATAAATTCACGAACTTTATGTTGGTCTACCGAATGCATTATGAAAATTAATTATCGAATTTTTGATAAAAAGTTAACGTTTTTTCTCGCCATGCTTGACCGAGGATTTAATTTCAGGTAAAATCTTCAAGTTGGCATTGGGAGTATTAGGTTGTTCTTAAACTACTTATGCACTCAGCCAGCGCCATTCGCCGTGTTTGATTTACCCTTGAGTTGGAAGGAATCTCCATGAAAAAAGGCTTAATCATTTGTCTGGCTATCTTAGCTGTGAGTACCACAGCTTATGCAGCCGAAAGAGTTGTGCATTTCGAACATTTCACCGCCGATTGGTGAGGCTATTGCCCAGATGCCGCAGTTGCGGTCACTGAATTCCTCGAAAGCCACGATGCCTCCGAAATCTGCCTCATTCAAAACGACTTCAATGATACCTTTAATACGGACCGCGTGGCGTTCTACAATGTGGAAGCCTGGCCCACCATCGCCGGTAATGGAGTGAACGATGTTTACCCCGTCACCTGCCTGGAGACAGACTACGAGATCAACCGGAGCCGCCCCTCGCCTTTGGTCATCCTGTTGGCCGAAGAGGGTTTTGGTACCTTCACCGCCACTATTGTCGCTGAAGAGAATGTGACTGGTGCTTCCTTCTTTATGGTGGCTACTTTGGATGAAGAAGTGCCCTCGGCTTCCGGCATGTCCCGCCTGCCTCGTCATGTCAAAACCTACATGACACCTTTGACAGGCGAAGACTTTACTTTGATGGCCGGCGAATCTGTGGAAATGACCTACACCTTTGAAGTTCAAGGTGACTGGGATTATAGCTTGATGGGCGTCGCGGCCTGGGTCAGCCAGTCCGGCGGCATCAACCACAACCAGGATTGTTCTTATGGGGATATGCCTATTAAGAATGAAGTTCTTCAATCCAAGTGGTGTCCGGCTAACAATATTGTGGCTACGGAAGATATGTCTTGGGATAATGTGAAGAGTTTGTATCGGTAAATTTGATTGGATTGTGATGGGGCCCTGGGGAACTGGGGTCCTGTTTTTCTAATGAAAAAGGACTTACGACAAAATCTGTAAGTCCTTTATTTACGATTGGTACGCCACCAGGGAATCGAACCCCGAACCTACTGATTAAGAGTCAGTTGCTCTGCCAATTGAGCTAGTGGCGCACCAGAATTTTTAATCCTACCTTAGAGGCACAACTCAGCGTACCTTCCCAGACGGGAGCCGAAAACTAGCACCAGCCCCTCCCAAAGTCAAGCCAACCCCGAAAAAGGACCCTCAAATAATGCCCTCCCCCAAACCCCTGAAAACCGTGGCCACCCGACGCAAAAAATTCAAACTCATCATCGCCACACTCCGGGAAGAATTCCCCCACACCGAATGCTCTCTCATCCACGAAGACGCCTGGCAACTTCTGGTCGCCACGGTGCTTTCCGCCCAATGCACAGACGCCAGAGTCAATAAAGTCACCCCCGGCCTCTTCGCCCAATTCCCCACCCCACAACACTTCGCCGACGCCCCCATCGAAGAGATCGAAGAAGCCATCCACAGCACCGGTTTCTACCGCAACAAAAGCAAATCTCTCCAGGGCGCGGCCATCAAAATCCTCACCGAACACGATGGCCAGGTTCCCAGCACCATGAAGGAACTCATCAAGGTCCCTGGTGTAGGTCGCAAAACGGCCAACGTCGTTCTGGGCGAAATTTGGAACACTCCTGAAGGCATGGTCGTGGACACCCACGTAGGCCGCATCACCCGCAAACTGGGACTCACCGACCAGGACAACCCCGTCAAAGTAGAGAAACAACTCCTGGAGTGTGTGCCCCTGCACGAGTCCCCCGATTTTGGCCACCTGATCATCGATCACGGCCGCAAAACCTGCCGCGCCCGTGCGCCCAAGTGCGACAACTGCATCCTCTACCGCTGGTGTGAGGTCAGGGCCTAAAAAAAGCCCCACTCTTAATAGAGCAGGGCTTCCATATCAATTCCAACTGGGGCAATCTAGAACGGCAAGTCGTCATCCTCAGAAGCCGCTCCGCCGCCGCCACCCATGGCTGGGGGGTTGAACTCGCCGCCGCCGCCACCGGAAGGACTGCCAAAGCCGCCTCCGCCTGCAGCGCCGCCGCCACCGCCGCCACCACTGCCGCCGCTGTACTGTCCGTCTTCATCCTTACGGCCCAGCATCTGTAGCTGCACAGCCACAATCTCAGTGGTGTACCGGTCTTGTCCGTCCTGCCCCTGCCATTTGCGGGTCTCAAGCTTGCCCTCTACATAAACCTGCTTGCCCTTGCGCAGATATTTCTCGGCACGTTCGGCCAGGTGACGCCAGGCAACGATGCGATGCCATTCGGTCTTCTCCTGCCATTCGCCGCTGGTCTTATCCTTCCAGCTCTCGCTGGTGGCCACACTGAAGTTGGCTACGGGCACATTACTCTGGGTGTACTTGATTTCCGGGTCACGACCCAGGTTGCCGATAATAATAACCTTGTTGACGCCAGCCATGCTGATCTCCTTATTTTTGGGCGCAATTAAGCCCTTCAACTGATTGTTGTTTCAAGCCGGCTGTGCGGCGGGAGGAATAATGTAGCAGGTAACAGCTTGAAAGCGGATAAAAAAATGGGGTGGCTGATGGGATTCGAACCCACGACCACCTGGACCACAACCAGGGGCTCTGCCGACTGAGCTACAGCCACCACCATAATATTGCGTTTTGGTACGCCCGGCAGGATTCGAACCTGCGGCCTGCGGATTAGAAGTCCGCTGCTCTATCCAACTGAGCTACGGGCGCACCGATAGGAATCGGGACCCGCATCACGCCGGATTCTCTGGAAAACCAGAGACCTCACCCTGCGGGCGGACGCGAATAATGAACAACGGGCTGACTTCTGTCAAGTCATCAAGCATCCATCATTTGCGAAAATTGGTCGGGGCGAGAGGATTCGAACCTCCGACACCCTGCTCCCAAAGCAGGTGCGCTGCCGGACTGCGCCACGCCCCGACCGATATGCAAATCCTGAACCATTCCGGCTAAAAAGCCTCTGCGCTACTCTGGCCTTAATAAAACAGCCAAATTCAAGCACAATCGAACAACTTCAGGAGTACTGACCGGGCACAATGATCATCTCTGAACAGCCATCTGTCAAACCCGAGTGTCAAAGTAGGTTGCCTTATTTTCATTTCATGCCCATTTGAGGAGTCAGACCCTTTACAATTTAACGATATCGGGTTAATAGTGTTCTCAAACAAAAACTGAAATAAACCTGAAATCACCTACATTGGCACGGCCAAAGGAGCTTCAATGTCCGCAAAGAAAATTCTCATCAATATTTTTCATCCCAATATTGAGCAATCCCGCGGCAACAAGGCCCTCATGGAGGCCGTCGAGGATATGCCCAACGTCACCATCCGCGACATGTATGAAGAGTATCCAGATTTCCAAATCAACGCTGCCAGCGAGCAAAGCATCCTCACCGCTCACGACGTCATCATTTTTCAGCACCCTTTATATTGGCTGAGTAGCCCTGCGCTACTAAAGCAATGGGAAGATACCGTCCTGGAAAAAGGCTTTGCCTTCCCTCCTGGAGAGGGCGACAAGCTGGCCGGCAAAATCTGGCAAACAGTTCTCACAGTGGGCGCTCCCGAAGGAGGCTACACCAAAGAAGGGCCATTCAAAGCAGATTTTGATGATATTCTCATCCCCTTCCGCCTCACCGCCATGTATTGCAGCATGAAATGGAGCCCGGTTTTTGCCGTCCACTCGGTGATGCCCGAAGGTGATCAGTTTGAGCGGGCAATTTCAGAAGAGGATTTGCAGGTCAAGACTGCGCAGTACCGGGCTTTGTTGGAATCGTTTTAAAAAATCGAGGGTGCCTATTTTTCAATTGGCACCCTCATTCTCAATGATTTATTAGAGCAATGCCCCCCGGGGGGCAATCCCAGCCAAGCAATGATCAATAAATCCCGCCAACACCATCCATCAACCGGCGCATAGCCCGCCCCCGATGGCTAATAGCATTCTTCTCCCCACCCGGCATCTCCGCCAAAGTCCGCATCTCGCCCACCGGCTGAAACACCGGATCATATCCAAACCCACGCGACCCAATGGCTTGCTCAGTAATATCCCCAACTACACGCCCCACCGTAGAAATTTCATACCAATAAGGCCCATTCAACTCTCGCCCCGGAGCCTCAGCAGGCAACCCACCAGGGGCCACCACAGTCAAAGGTTGTCCACCCATCTCGGGCCCCGGCACAGCCCAAATTTCACTATCAGGCAGACGCATTCCATCCTCAACCAAACTCTCATCAAGCTCTTCCCCCGGCCGCAAAGCATCCGCACAGCCAAGGAACAATCCATCCGCAATTTTCTTCAACCGAGACTTATCATGGCCCCAACTGTTCAGGTCCAATTCCATACTCCGGCGGTATTTGTCCCAGGCCGCGCGACGATCCACAAACCCGTTCCAATAATCCCACTCTTCGCCGGAATCGCGCACACCAATGCTGCGCGCCCAGGGGTTTCTCAGCCAGCGGCCAACAGCCGGCCGGGCCACGTCAAAATCATCATGGGCCGGGCGCGGATCAACCCACACACAAGCAGTGGAAAAACGTGCCTGCCGAAATTCCGCAGGCACGCCAGCCATCATCTCCAGCATCAAATCAACATTACTTCCGTAAGTGGCTTCGGCACCGGAAAAACGTGCTGCAAAAATATCCGGGAACCCGTTCAGTTCTCTGACTTCCAGAGAAGTATCATCGGCCACTGAAATTTCTCCAGTATACGCCGCAGTAATAATTGCCTTCCGGCGGGCATTGCCCACAATGGTGGTGCCGTCTTCAATCACATCAGGCAAGCCAGGAAAATCGGCGGACGAAAGCACATCAAAATCCAGGCCCTCAAAGAGCTGTTGCATTTCGCGAACTTTGTCCTGATTGCGGCTGGCCAGAACCACCTTGCGTCGGATATTACTCATCGTACTTATGCTCCCAAAACCTGGCGTTGCAGTTCATTGATTTTTCCGATGGCGGCGCCGCCCAAATCGAGCATGCGGTCCAGTTGTTCCCGGGTGAATGGCTTCTGTTCGGCGGTCCCCTGAATTTCAATCAACCCGCCGCCTTCAGCCATGACCAAATTCATGTCGGTTTCGGCATTGCTGTCTTCGGGATAGTCCAAGTCCATCAACACTTCACCCTGCACCACACCGAGGCTGATGGCCCCTACCATGGAACGCATGGGATGGCGCTTCAAACGCAAGCGACTGAGGGCATCATAAAGCGCTACGGCCGCACCGTTAATGGAGGCGCAGCGGGTGCCGCCGTCGGCTTTGATCACATCGCAATCCAAAGTAATAGTAAGATCGCCGATGGCGTACATGTCGGTCACGGCGCGCATGCTGCGGCCAATCAGGCGCTGAATTTCCATGGTGCGCCCGCTCTGGCCATTGCCAGCTGCTTCACGGCGCATGCGGTCGCCGGTGCTGCGCGGCAGCATGCCATACTCAGCTGTGACCCAGCCCTGGCCTGAGCCTTTCAACCAGCGGGGCGTTCCGTTGGCGATGCTCGCAGTGCAAATCACATGAGTATTACCCATCACCACCAGGCAGGAGCCTTCGGCGTGGGGCAGATAATCACGGGTAATAGTGGTGGGACGCAACTGTTGCAGTCCTCTGTTCTCTGCGCGTTCAATCATGGGTTATCTCCCTCATGTTTGTTCCCGGCAGCCTCCATCTCATCGAGGCCGACGATTGTGGCATCAGCAATAGGCCGTCCCAGAAAACGTTCGCCAATTTGGGCAAACTTCCAGGGCAGATCGCTGAGATAAAAATCCAATTCACCTGTGTGAGGCACTTCCTGCCCTCGCAACAATTCTTCCTGACGCAACAACACAACAGCAGCTTCAGCCAACATATCAGCCGAATCCACCAGCGCCGTCTTCGGCCCCATGAAAGAGCCGATATCATCTTTCAACAAGGGGTAGTGCGTGCACCCTAAAATCAAAGTATCTACCCCGGCGTCTTTCAGAGGTTGCAGATATTCCTGCACCGCCAACTGCATAAGGGTCTGTCCCATTTTATCCTCTTCAACCAGAGGCACAAAGAGCGGACACTCCACGGCCAAAATCTGGTCATCATGCAAACCCCCGGCGCGCAATCCAGCCTGGTACTTACCCGAACGGATGGTGCCCGAGGTGCCGATCACACCCACCACACCCCCGCGGGTTGCCTCCAGGGCCGCGGCCACCCCAGGTTCAATCACACCCAGCACAGGCACAGGCAGAGTTGCCCGCAAATAATCCAAAGCAAAAGCGCTGGCGGTGTTGCAAGCAACCACCACAACCTTGACGCCTTTCTCCACCAGAAGGCCGGCGTCCTGCCGGGCAAAAGCGCGCACTGTGTTCTCGCCCTTGGTCCCATAAGGAACCCGGGCCGTATCCCCAAAATAAACAATATCTTCATGGGGCAGACGCTGATGAAGCGACCGCAAAACAGTTAAGCCACCCAGGCCGGAATCAAAAACACCGATGGGAGCATCATTGGAAATTTTTCCCAAATCAAAGCCACCTTCGCGGATCAAAAGCTTGTTCCAAATTCACATTCCCGGCCAGGGTTTCCACCTGGGATCCATCCACCAAAATGACGCAGCTGCGGGTGTTGGGAAAATTTAAGGCAACAGTGCGCAGAATGCTGGTCAAAGTGGCGGCTTCGGCTGTGCTGCCCCCAGGGTGACCGGTGACCAACTCCATGCTGAAGTCCAGCACAACAGATTGATCTTCCGGATTATAAAAAGCAGCGTTGGCAACCGTGCCCTGAGGAAAAGGACTTACGGAACCACTGATGTTGGGCCCCGCACAGAGCAAACGCATGAGGTTCAGAAGGTCCTCCCCCGCCCGGTCCCGGCTGATGATTTGGCGTTCTTCGGTTACATAACCGGTGGCGTCCCATTCGGGATAAACCAGGACCACCGAGCGGTCACCCATGAGCGATGTCGCCGATGTTTCTTCCACCACGAAAGAGTTGAAACCTGCGGGTTCTTCAGTATCCGACATAGTCGACAGATACCACTTCCCGCCCAGTCCGGCAAAGCCCAGAATGATGGCCCACACCAAGAGGGCCCAGGGAAAACTTTTGCGTTTTTTGGGGCGACGAGTGGAAGGACGGCGGCGATCCCCAAGGGAGGGTTGCTCACTCATCATCGTCCTCGCTTTCCCCATCATCGGCATTGGTGCTATCGGCAGGCACGGTGGCGGCCATCTGATGGCTGTAGGCCAAAACAGCGTCGCCCAAAGCCCGGGCCATGCGCCGTTGGTAAGAGCTATCGCCCAAACGTTTTTCTTCATCAGGATTGGTCAGGAAACCCAACTCCACCAAAACCGCTGGCATGTAGGCCCCTACCAGAACCCGGAACCCGGCCTGGCGCACACCACGGTTGTTCAAATTCATTTCTTCACACACATCTTTTTGCAGCACCTCGGCCAGCTGGCTGCTGCTGCTGATGAATCGGTTTTGCACCAACTCCCAGACAATAAATTCCACATCACCGGGCTCGCCGCCGGCACTGTTCTCTGCCGCTTCCACGCTCTTGGCCCAATCACTTTTGGCAGGAGAAAGAAAGAATGTTTCCAACCCCTGGGCGCCATCGTTAAACCAGCTGTTGCAATGCAGCGAGATGAAAAGATCCCCTCCATTGCGATTGGCGATTTCTGCCCGGTCGGCTAATTCCAGATACTCGTCCCGCTCACGGGTCAGAACCACTTCCAGATCACTTTCCCGGCGCAAATATCGTTGCAGCTCTTTAGCCACTCCCAGATTGACATTTTTCTCCAAAATGCCCCGCCGGCTCACAGCCCCGGCATCGTGCCCGCCATGGCCAGGATCAATCACCACCGTGCGCACCCGGATGGCGTTGGTCATATCCACCAGGCCCTGATCAACATTCACATTGGCGTGTCCGTGGGGCACAGGCGATGGCAGGGCCGAAACCTGTTCCTCTTCCAGTATCAGAACTATTTCCATGCCATCAGCGGCGGTGTAGGTGCGGAAATGTCCCACCAGATCATCCACCATTACCTTGACCATGGCATGATCGCTGTACTGCCGGCTGCGCACGTTGCGCACCAGGCCCCGGCTTCCCTGCCGGGCCACGCGGGAGGTATTGACTTCTCCCCCATAAATTTTCAGTTCAATGATACCGGTCTGGGGACTGCTGGCCCGGTACCCCAAAGGGGCACTGCACTGAATGTGCACCGCCGTGCTGCGTCCCAAGCTTTCCACCTTCAAGCTGGTGACATTGTATTCTGCGCTGCCCAGCTCCAATCGGCGCGCGCCAGGATCCCAGCTCACCTTTTCCTGAATTTGAGGACCGATGATCGTGGTCACCAAGGTCATCGGCAACCACAAGTCGCCTTCGTGATCCAGCACCGCCACCGGCAGCAAGGCTTCGCCTTCACCGGTGATCACCAAGCGGCTGTTCCCCATCATGATGAAGTTTTTTGATCCTATCTTGATGGTCAGGCGGCGCAGGCTGCCATCCCAGAATCTTCCGGCCTTCAATACCTTGGCCACAGCGGCCGAGGGCAAATACATTTCCTCGCTGCCCACCAGCAAGTGGCGGCCTTCAATTTTTCGGGTTTCGCCAGTGGCCTGATGGCGCACCGTCAGCGGCAAATTTCCGGCGCTTTCATCCACACGCAAAAAAGCCATGGGATCCAGGTACGGATCACCCTGCACCGGCGGCGGGGCAGCATCCTGTCCCAACACCACAGCGGCCGAAGCGCACAAAGCCACTCCCACCAGCAACAATTTCAATTTGGATTTTGCAGACATCCCTGTGCTCATCCCATCATTTATTCACGGCGGCCAAGTTCCCGGGCCATGCGACGATCGACGTCCTTCTTGGCCTTGGAATCGCGTTTATCATGAACTTTTTTACCCCGGCCCAGACCGAGTTCGATCTTTACCAGGCCCTTTTTAAAATAGATCTTTAAAGGAACCAAGGTCAGGCCCTGTTCCTCCAGCTTGGGGCGCATCTTCCGGATTTCCCTTTTGCTCAACAACAGCTTACGGCTGCGGAAAGGTTCGTGGTTCTCCCGGTTGCCCATTTCGTAAGGCCCGATGTGCATTTTCTGGAGCCAGGCTTCGCCCTTGCGAATCTCAGCATAGGAGTCACCCAGGCTGACCCGGCCATTGCGCAGAGCCTTCACCTCGGTGCCCAATAACACAAGACCAGCCTCCCACGTGTCCAAAATTTCGAACTCGTGCCAGGCTTTGCGGTTCTTGGCAATGATTTTGATCCCTGCGGGTTCGTCCTTGCGTGCCATCACTATTCTCCGATTACTGCGTTGACTAATATTGAGGTGTCAGAATATACCTCTCCAGGCCGTTCCTGCAAATGACGCATTTCCCTGAAAAAATGTGGGCCGCAGGTTGACACCGCCAGATCCAGGCACTAGATTGACCGCCCATCAACGGAATCGCCATTCTGTGATGGATGTTAGAGATTAGGTGCCCAGGTGGCGGAATTGGTAGACGCGCTACGTTCAGGTCGTAGTGAGGGTAACCTCGTGGGAGTTCGAGTCTCCCTCTGGGTACCATACAATCTCTAGATTTTTCAGAAATTTGTTCAGAAATATTCTTTTCTGAATATTCGGAAATCTTCGGTAGAAGGCTTCTGGAAACAAGACAGACCATCTTGATCTTTGGGACAATATTTGTTCCTTGGAGTGGAGATGGTTTTTTTGTGCCTTTTATTCAGCGGCACGAAATGTGCAGTTCTTCTTTCAGACAACAACAATTCCAGGCTTCAGTTCCCGGTAAAAATGCCGAAAACAGGGTTGAAAACTGGATTTGAACGAACTTTTGAGTTCGGAACGCAATAATTTGGAAGCGGAGGACTTGATGCGCTGGATCGATATCATCCTGCCTGAGACAAAAACCAACCAGGAATTTGACAAATTTATGGCCGAAGCCCTGTACCTCTCCAGTGACTTACTGGTCTTGCAGGAACAACACGGCCTGGATAGTCCCAAAGTCGTCGACAAAATGGCCGAAGTGGGCCGCCGGCTCTTTCAGGCCCTCACCAGTCACGATGCACAGGCCTTCACCCCCGCCGAGAACGCCGCCACCATTCAAACACCTCAAGTGGGCATTCCCGAGCATGATGAACTGGTGGGCTATCACATTGTCACCGACAGTGAATATGCCGCGATACCTTGGACCTGGCTGCACAACGGCCTCGAATTTGTGATGGAAAAGCATCCCATCTGCACCGCCACCACCGCCTCCACAGTGCCCGAAGCCACCAGCCAGCGCCCGTGGATGTCCCGTTGGGTGCGCGCCGATTTCCTGGTGGATGAGGCCGGAGATAGCGATCTGTACAATACTTTGGACCAACTGCGCCCCGAAAATCTGGCCGCTCCTGAAATTCTCTTTGTACCCGGCCACACTGACGAAAAAATCAAAAGGCTCATCCAGCGTGAAGCCGAAGCCATCCAGGGTGCCCTGCGCCACAACCAGCTGGGTCAAAATCTCGCCAATCTGGATTTGCCCGAAAAATCCATCACCCCCTCGGAACTGAAAACCCAGAGCATCAACTACCAGGCCATTCATTTTGCCGGCCCCACCAGCCAACCGGCAGCCGTTTCAGACACCGAAGGCCAATTCTGGATGAACCGACTCATCGATGAAGTCAATGCGCCGGCAGATTTGGAATTGGAAGAGGCCATGGGTGTGGAAGGGGAAGTGATCGGAGTGGACCCCATCACCTCGCTGCTGGATTCGGTTTGTGATAAGTACGATACGGAAGGACTCACCGACAGCCGGGTGGGCAGCGCGGGCATTGCCAAAATGGGTGGTCAGTCCATCGCACCAGGCAACGGGTCAACCCAACCCCCGGCCCATACCTGGCTGCTGGACGATGGCCCAGTAGAGCCCGAAAGCCTCGGCGCCAACGGCGGGATGCCGCCCCTGGTTTTTTCCAACAGTTACCGGGCCCTGCCCCAACTGGGAATGCGCTTTACCACTGCCGGAGCCTCCACCTTTGTCGGCCCCATCATTCCCCTGTTCAGTCGTCCCGCTCGTATTTTTGCCAGCTATCTATACAGTAATTTGGCTGATGGCTGGTGTACGGGAGCTGCGGTTTGGAATGCATCCCAACATATTCGCCAGGAGCTGGGCAGCCAGCACCCGGCCTGGTTAAGCTACGGGTTGCGTGGGTACGGCACCCTGGCCCTGCAATACCTCTAGAGACCTGACGGGAATAGGCCCGCCATTTGGCGGGCCACCCGTGGGGATCCCACCATCATCTCCGGTGCACTCATCACATACGGTTGGCCTTGAAAATCCACCGTGTCGCCTCCCGCTTCCTGAATCAGCAACAAGCCTGCGGCAATATCCCAAGGATGAATTTCCCCTTTGAAACTGGCCACCATCAAATCGCAGAAACCCGCCGCCACCCAAGCCATCTCCAATGCCACTGCACCGCAACGCCGCAACCTCAGAGGTGCTGAACAGAGTGCGTGCAGCAACTCAGGACTTTGCATCACCTGTCCTTTTTTCTTGAGCGACAGACAGACAACCGCATCCTTCAAATCCCGCTCTGTGCTGATGCTCATGGGCGCCCCATTCAATCGAGCACCTTTACCCAACAGGGCCGTAAAGACATCACCGGTAGGAGGTTGAACAATACAGGCAGCCAGCACTTTATCGCCCTGCAACAACGCCAGGCTGATGCAATAGTTAGGCAGGCCCAAGGCAAAATTTAAGGTGCCATCGATGGGATCAATCTGCCAAACACGTTGGCCTTTCGGAATCTCAGTAGCCTCGGGGCCGCCAAATTCTTCCCCCACTATCCAATCGGACGGAAAGGCCGTGGCAATGCGCTGGCGCAACAAGGTCTCAATCTCTCCATCGGCTTCGGTCACTGCCTCACTGGCGTATTTAAAGGCCAGCTTACCGGTGCGGCGATGGTGGCGGCGGGCTATATCTGCCCCCTCCTCACACCATTGAATCATCATTTTTTCCAAAGGTAGTCCCAGATCTGTATTATTTTGCATGACCGGCCTTTCGCCAGCGAGATTCCAGAATGTCCAGTCCCTCCCGCACATTATCCACGATGCTGTCAATTTCTGACCGAGTGGCCTGATCCTGATGAATCCCCACTACCGCCACACACACTCGTCCCGTGAGCCGGGACCACACTCCAGCACAAATTTCCGCCAGTGGCCCTTCCTTGTGAGAACCCACCACCGACAATTGCACCTGCCCCTCGGCAGCGGTGGCCACGGCCCCCACATGGGCCTCGCCTCCAGTCACCCGCAGGAGCCAATCCCTTCCGAGGGGGTCAATGCGCAAATTCACCAGGGTGCGATCTTCACCCACCTCAACCTGCTCCAGGAACCCTCCGGCGGGGGAATCAGCGTGGCCTGGTTCCTCCATCTGGCCTCGATTATCATCACACATGCAACCCTCCGGGATCTTCATACGTCTCACTTACACATCACACATTTACCAAATAGCACCAAATAAAGGCACCATGGTTCGGGTAAAGTGATCTCATTACACTTAATAGATGCCCCGTAGCTCCAGGCACAGTATACTTTTTCTAAGGATTACGGGAACTTTTTAGGGGGATGTTGAATATGAATGCCCATCCCACGACGATAACAGGACTCGCTTTTGAGCGGGTCCATGCCATTGGAGAATCATGCCGTCAGAGCGGCTGAACCCCAATCCCCTGTCGGGTATCCTCCGGCTGTTGCTTTCACGCCAATTGCACTTAAGCATTGGTGTTTTTGTGGTTGTGGCTGCTCTCTTCTGTATTTTTGATGCCACCCGCGCCCGTCCCAGCGACGGAACAGTTTGGCTGTTGGGCCGTCCCACTCTGGAAGTATTGGATGTGGCCCAACGTTCCAGTGGCGCCCCCACTCCCCTGCGCACCGGCGACAAAATTGAGGGCATCGCCAACCGCATCGTGGCCTCACCCCAGGATGCAGCGGGTGTTTTGCGGACGCAGAAACCTGGCACCACAGTACCTTACCTGATCAAACGGGGCGACCAGCACCTGCAACTGAATGTCCCCCTGACCAGCACCCGGGCCAACCTGGCCGATTACCTCGTCAACCTGGTCTTGGCACTGGTGTACCTGGGCATTGGCTTCTGGGTGTACCTACGCAGTGATAACGAACGGCCTGCTGCTCTTTTCTATATGCTCTGCCTTTTCTTTACCCTCTACTTTGTCACCAATTTAAACCAAGTCAGTTATTACCTGGGTGCCATCATCACCCAGAACATTGGTGCTCTGGCCAGGTTCACTCTGCCTGCGGTGTTCCTGCATTTCTTTCTGATTTTCCCCACCCGCAAGGCCATGCTCACCCGCCATCCTTTCTTGACGCCGCTGCTGTACATCATGCCCATGATGCTCTACCTGCGGTTCACTCTGGATCAGTTTGTGGGCGAACGCGGAGCCCACATTCACCCCACGGTGTGGATGATTCTGGGGCTCTACTATGTCTTCGGACTGGTGGCCCTGCTGCACGGCTATTTCAGTTATCGTGATCCCATGATGCGCCAACGGGTGCGCATTCTGACCTTCGGAACCCTGGCTGCCGTCATCCCCTTTCTGATTTTTAAAATTGGTATGGAAGAGCTCACCTTCCAACCGGCCCTGGCCCGCCTCGGTGTAGTGCCCCTGGCTGCCATCCCCATTTCCTTTGGCTACTGCGTGGCCCGTTATCAGGTTCTGCAAATTGATCTGCTTCTGAAGAAGAGCCTCTCCTACGCCCTGCTCACCGCCACCGTCTGGATTGGATATCTGGGCATGGCCTGGTGGTTGGGCAGTAAAGTGCTGGCCCTCTTTCCCTACGCCAGCCCTTTGGTGGCTGCCGGAGTCTCCCTCGGTGTGGCGGCCGCCGTCTGGCCTCTGCGCCGCCGCCTGCAATCCAAATTGGACCACGGCTTTTATCATGCCCGCGATAACATGACGGCCCTCATCGAAGAGTTCAGCAAGGACATCCCACGCATCATCAAACGGGATGAGCTCCTGGATCGCATTGGCAACCGCCTTTGCAATGTGCTGCAACTGCCTGGGCTTGTGGTTTACCTCGCTGGTGAAGAAAAAGTATCTTACGACTTCAGGCTGGCCGGCACGGTGCAGCTCTCCCCACGCCAGGATCAGGGCCCCCTGGATATCCATCATAGCCAAACCCTGGGCAGCATCACCCCAGAACTTTCGTATCCAGACAAACTGACCCTGCCCACTTTGGGCCCCAATTTGGCTGAATCCGGAGAACACTTATTTGTAGACGCCGGAGAGAGCCAACCCCTTGATGGCCGCCAAGCCATCACCAAAGAACAGGCCGACCTGAAAAACAAGCATCAGGAGCAAGCCCTTCTCAGTGATTGCGGCTTGCAATTGCTCGTTCCTTTGCGAACTTCCGAGCGTTTGATTGGCATCGTGGCCCTGCCCCCGCGCCCCGGTGGCGAAGAATACCAGGTTCATGAAATTCAATTGCTGAACATTGTGGCCGGACAAGTGGCCCTGCAGGTGGAAAACACCCGCCTCTATGAAGAAGAAGTGGCCAAACAGAAGCTTGAAGAAGAGATGGCCATGGCCCGCAAAATCCAGGCCCGCCTCTTGCCCGAATCCATCCCCTCTTTTGAGGGCATCCAAATTGACGCCATCAACATCTCCAGCAAACAGGTCTCCGGAGATTATTACGACGTCATCGAACGCAGCGATGGCAAACTGGCCATGATCATTGCCGATGTCAGTGGCAAAGGCATGCCCGCCAGCATCCTGGCCTCCAACCTGCAAGCGGCCCTGCGTGCCCAGTGCGACACCTGTGAATCTCCCGGTCTGGTGCTCGAAAGAGTCAACCGGCAAATCCATGCCAGCACCGACCCGGCTCACTTTGCCACACTCTTTTTGGCCATTTTCGACCCGGTGGAATGCACCCTGCTTTGTAGCTCCGGTGGACATAATCCCCCCGTGGTCTTGCGGGCTAATGGCGACATCCATTTGCTGGAAGCCGGCGGACTGCCTCTGGGTGCTTTCGACTTCGGCGTTTACAAAGAAGAAACCATCGACCTGTGCAGCGGGGACTTGGTCTTCTTCTATACCGATGGTGTCACCGAAACCAAAGGACCCGACGGGGATGAAGATTTTGGTGAAGACCGATTAAACGACATGCTGCGCAAATCCCAGGAAAAAGACGTGGGCGAACTCTTTGCAGAATTACGCCACCAACTCTTCAATTTCAGTGGCACCGAAGATGCAGACGATGACATCACCATGCTTGGTTTGAAAGTCAGTAATACCAGCTTGGCCGCAGTGGCCGAAGCCAGCGGTCAATAATTGAAACCTTTTCCCCGGAATTCTCGTAAATTCCCAGGAATCTCACAATTCGGTAGGTACCCTCTCGAATTTGTGCCTTTTTTCGTCGGAAGGACGCGGCCTTGAAGTGGATGGCAATTGGATTATTTATAGCGGCCTTGATGGTTGGCGCCGGTTTTCTACTGACAGAAACAGGAAGCACACGCAACATCTCCCCCAGTGCCGAAGCCATTAAGCTATGTGAAGTGGGCAGCGACCAGGTCCAGTCTTTCAAATTCGCTGAAGGAGCCCAAAACCTGGAAATGGCCCTGGAATTGGATCCCTCCCTGGCCGAAGCGGCTATTTCCCTGGCCAATGTCTATTGGCGATTGGGCAGAAATGACGATTATAAAGTCACTGTGGCCATGGCCGACAGCCTCACCTCCCAGATTGCCAATGATGACCGCCGCATGCTGGCCCAGATGCGCTTGGGTGTCAGGCACAAAAGCCGTTTCAACGGAATGCTCGATTCCCTGATGATTCAGTTGGAGAAGAGCCAACCCGACGACATTCACTTCATGATCACCACGGCCCAACGCCTGGGTGAAGCCGGATTGTATGAAGAACAGTTCGAAACCTGGCATCATATTCTGGAAAAGAACCCCAATTACGCAGAAGCTTATAACCGACTGGGCTATTTTGAACTGAACAGAGGGCACTACCAGGAATCCATCGAACATATGAAAAAATATGCTTTCCTGGCGCCCGACCTGGCCAACCCCCATGACAGTCTGGGCGATGTCCTTATGGTCATTGGGCAGTACGAAGAGGCGGCCAGCGAATTCCGCGCCGCCGTAGCCCTGCAACCGGATTTCCACTTTTCTTACATTAATCTGGGAAAATCTTATCTTTACCGGGGTATGCTCAAATCCGGCACCGACATCATGAATCAGGTTCAGGACATGGTTGCCGGCTCAGAACTGGGCTTGTCCATCGACCACACTTTGATGTTCACTTACCTGGAAATGAATATGGTTAGCGAAATTGAACAGACCACGTTGAATTACATTGTGAATTATCCTGACCATGAACTCTCCCCCTACTTCCGTAGCATCCGCCTGGCCCACATGGACAAAATGACCGAAAGCCAGGCGCTGATGGACTCCACCCTCACGGCCTGGCGTTCCCATGAGATGTATCACGCCAGCAAAAATTCCCGGAACAATGTGGATATGGCAGCCAAACGATACGAGGGCTACATGGCCGACCTGGCCGACCAACCCTCCACCCGCGTCCGTAAATGGGGCAGTTTGGTAGCCTACATGCAGGATAAGATACCGGCCCATGACCAATGGAATGCCCGCCTCAAACTGGCCCGGGCCTACATGGACAATGCTGAACCATTGCAGGCCCAAGAACAAATTCGTCCCATTCTGGAAGCCAACAACCGGCTGATCCCAGCGCTCATTCTCGCCGTCAGAACCGATCTTGCGTTGGAAAACATCCCCCAGGCCAGGCAAGCTCTGGAACAATTGAAGTGGAGCATCCAGCAGTCGGATGATGCATTCTACGCTCGTCAAACAGCAGCCATGCTGGAAGAACGGGTGGTCGACCTGGAGGGCAATTCCTAATATCAGGATTCAGATACAAAGAGGGCTCGCTGCGGGATGCAACGAGCCCTCTTTTTTTTTTGGAAACCAGTCTTAGACTTCTTGGAAGAAGTAGGGTCGCAGACACTGGACGATGCGCTCATATGTCTCGGGATACAATCCCCAGATAGCCGCTGAAACCGAGCTCAGCAAAGAGTTGCCATCCTGAGGGGTGAAACAGAAACCGGTGATTTCCCGGCCGTCTTCACTGACATGCATACTGTCCACCGGAATCACCGACTGGTTCAAAATCCGACCGCAGAAACCATGGTCGCGCCCGAAAGAGAAGATGCTATTGGCGGTGTTCTTATAGGTGATGGCAATGCGATCATCGTCCACGAAGCGGTTGATCAATTCGTCACGGGTGACGGGTTTTTCAACCTTCAGGTGGTACTGGATCACATGCATCAGCTGGGTGTTCAGCTTCATGGCCGAACTGAAAACATTCAGATCATATCCCAGGGTTTCGAAGAGATGCCAGGCATCACGGGCATGATGTGTGCCGAAGCGATCATCCTGGTGCACTCCGCTCTGGGGACTGGGCATGAAGCTGTCATTTTGGCTGATGTCATTGCTCCGGCGCAAACAAACAAAGCGGCCTTCGCGAACATTTTCGGGACCTTCATCATGAATGCCGAGGGTATTGAGCAGCACGGACAAATTGTGGGTATTGCAACTGACCACCTGCAGGTACTTGTCTTCGCCAGGAACCAGAACCTTGTCGTTAATACCCCTGGCATATTTTTTCCCGAAGCCAAACTCACTGCCCTGAGCAATGAACAGATCAGTGCTGTCTTCGAAGCGGGAGTACAGTTTTTCCTTCATAGTATTACCCGAAGGGGTGCAATCGATGACCACCCGGCAGGCATCCATGGCTTCGTCAGTGGTGTAATCCACCCGCAATCCCATTATTTCGAATTGGTCCACCCGCTCTTCGTCTGTCACCAGGCGGGCACCACGCTTCAGCAGGTTTTGCACCTTGGAGCGATCGGTCAGCAAGGGCGTGCGTTTGTGGAAGAGTACTTCGTCAATGCCCAGCTGGGCCCTGAAGTTGCAAAGCAGACCAATGAGGGGTTCCCCAATGGTTCCTGTTCCGATGACGATCACGTTCTTGGCGCCGAGCATTTTTTTCTCCTTGGTTTCTGATTTTGGTTTCTGTTGACAGTGTATTCAGGTCTTAAGAATTCAGGGCCCACCGCTCATGGGGCTGCAATTCCAGGTGCCTCGCAAAAAACTTATCTTCCGGATAATTAAGGAAGTTACTCACCCTACTGGTATAAATACAAGCAAATTCCATGGTCTGCCGCCCCAGTCTGCTGGAAGCGCGTCCCTCACGGAACAAACTGTCCCAATAGGGATTGTAGGCTGCCTTCAGATTTTTCTGTAAGCGGGAGCGACGTCCCAGGGCATCCCCGATGGCCTCTTTCAATTCATCCAGCTGCTTTTTATCTGTATCCTCAGCCACTTCCAACTGATCCTGTTTCAGCACCAGGTCATCCAGCTCATCTTCAAGGCTGGCCACTTCCTGCCACTGGTCCCGCAAAAGCCACAAGTTCTCCACTTCATGTTCCACCTCAGGCACAATCATGGCCGTACGCCAACCGACACTTTTCTTACTGCTGAGAATATCGCCGTAAGTATGGTCGCCAAAGTAAAGAATTTCGTCGCCCTCGATGCCCAGAACTTTCTCCAAAAAGAAACAATCGCCGCCGTTGAAAACATGGCCTTTCCGATTGGGCAACAGCGGCAGCGTGTCTGCTTCCACTGGCACACCCGGCTTTCCGGGCAGGAAAAAACCAGGTTTGCAGGAGAAACAAATCACCAGATCGAACAGCTCCTCCCAGGAACCGTCCGCACCACCGACGAGGTAGTTCATCACCGCACCTGTGTAATCGGCCTCGCTATTGGTGAGCAGGAAAAGCTTTTTGCCGGCCGCGCTAATTTTCTTAAGAGTGGCCACCAGGTCGGGATCTGGAATAAAGAAACGGGGTAGGTCAGCAATGATGCGGGCCTTCAGCGTTCCATCAGCATGCATGGTGTCCACGGTTTTTCGGATTTCGTCGTAAATCTGGCCGGGCGAACGGTTCAGAGCTGCAGCGCCAGTTTCTTTCAATTCCATCAGACCGGAAAAGATACAACCTTCGGGCATATCAAAAAGCGTATCAAAGACCCGGTAACGGTCAGACCCTAAACGCAAATCGCCCCGAGAATAGACTTCACGTATTTCTTCCTTATCCAGAAATCGAAAACCCCGTCGAGCCCGAGTCACATGGTTATAGGCGTCCAGCTTCAGCAGGTTTCCGTTATCTTTGTCCACAATCAAGCCACGGATCACGGCATCCGGGTCCCAGCGCACGGTGCGAATAATGGGGTCATAGCCGTGGTCGCTGATCAATCGTTCCAGTGCCAGATCAAAACAAAGATGATTGAAATTTTTAGTATTATAAACAGCAAGGGTGTGGTCCATGTCGAAGCCGATAGCCTCGATGGATTCCATGCGTAGATTGCGATTGGTGAAAATGCGGCGCTGGGGAGGAATGCTCCCAATGCGGGGCTCAACAAATTCCGTCATGTGATTTCTCTGGTCTTTCTGGAACAGATCAACCCACAGGATGCAGCTGGTGCGATGTATCATGGGCCTGTTGTTCGGCCCGCTCCAAAGCTGGATGTTCGGGGAAGGTGGTGCCAGCCCGGCGCCACCAACTGGTGGCATTGTCCTGGAAATCCATCTCCCTCATCAGATCGCAACCGCGCAGCCACCCCCTATGGTTCCATTCGTTTTCGGTTATGGTTCGCAGATATAGTTTCAGGGCACGTTTGCGGTCTCCGGCAAATCGGGAGCTCTCCGCCATCCCCAACCATCCGAAAGAATAATCAGGATCAAGACTGAGCGCCTGCTCAAAATGTCCCACCGCTTCGCTGACGTGTCCTCCCAAGAGAGCAAGCTCTCCCAGGTAACGCAAGGGATAAAGATCAAGAATTCTGCGGTCGGTGGCAATCCCGTTATCCTGGACCTTGCTCACCAAGAGGCTGGCCAGGCTTTTACGGGCTTTTGATTCCAGCCGGCGAGACAATTCCACACCCAACTCGGATGAGTGCAACTCCAAATATCGGATATCCACGGCCGCCTGCTGCAACCTTACCATGGGATGATCGGGGAACAGCTCGCTCATGCGATGCACCAAGGTGCGAGCTTCATCCACCCGGTCCAAAGCCAGCAGCCCGGAAGCCGAATTGGCTCCCAGATCAGGTAGCCAGGGCAAACTCTGCAAATAACCCTGATCTTTGTCAGCAATCCTGATCCAGGCGCTGTGCAACTGGCTGAGGGCAGTCTTGAGCCCGGCCATGGGTAAAACTTCGCCGTCCAGAGATTGGATGCCAGCCATGCCCATTTTATAGGAAAAATAGGGTTCCTGGGGGTATTCAATGATGGCCTTGCGCAATATTCGTAGGTTCCGCTCCCGCTTACGTGCCTGGTGTTCCGGTTTGCCGCCCTCATGAACCACCGTCAAATTGGTGTCTTTGATTTGTAGGCATTCTTTATCAGCCCACCAGTTCAGGCTTTCGGAAATTTGCTCAAAAATGGGATAACGGTAACGAACCTTAGGATCATTGCGGAACAGGCGAATCATGGTGTCACTGCGAACGACCTCTTCGCCAAGGGGGCTGGCCATGCGCAGATGGTACCCGGCGGCTTTGGGATCGTGCAACAGACGCTGAAACTCCACTGGTCTAACCGGTTGCAAAAATTCGTCCGCATCCAATATCAGGACCCAATCACACATAGCTTCGTCCAGGCCAGCGTTGCGGGCCTGCGAAAAATCATCCTCCCAGGCCACGTCCAGAACCCTGGCTCCATAACCTTCGGCGATGATGCGGGTGTTATCTTTTGATCCCGTGTCTACGACGATAACCTCGTCAACGAGGGCCAATACAGACTTTATGGTCATCCCGATGGATGCCTCTTCATCTCTGGCAATAAGACACAAGCTCACGGTTTTGCGATTCATAGGCTGCTGCTGTTTCCTTGTTATCGGCAGATGAATACCACTTCGAATCCATTCAAAGCTCTGATCTTGTATCGTCATGATCAGCCCCATGTTTACCGGTTTTTATAGGAATTTTATCGGGGGGTTGCCAAACCCGGGAATCGCCCCCACTATGGGGGAAATATTGAACTCCAGTCACCGAACCGAGAAATGCGCACCCGCCATCATGACAGAGAATAAAAACGGCATCATCACCCCGCAGAAACGCCCCAATCTGGAATTGACCGACGATCAAGGCCGGCTGCCTTCGTTTGCATTGCTGGATAATATCCGCAGCGTATGGAATGTGGGATCCATCTTTCGCACCGCCGATGCCGTGGGCCTGGGTGGCCTCTTTCTCACCGGCATGACCGCCACCCCCCCGCGCAAAGACATTGAAAAGACAGCATTAGGTGCCACTCTGACCGTTCCCTGGGATTATTGGCAGGACTCTCTGGCCGCCGCCCACCGCATCAAGGAGCAGGGCATTGCGCTGGTGGCTCTGGAGCAAACGACGCGATCCGTGGACTGGGACGATTTTGCATTCCCTTTTCCCCACTGCTTTGTGGTGGGCCATGAAGTCAATGGTGTTCGTCAGGAAATTCTCGATCTGGCTGACCATGTGGTGGAAATCCCCATGGCTGGCACCAAGCACAGCCTGAATGTGGCCGTGAGTTTCGGCATACTGGCCTACCAGATTCGCAGGCGCTGGTTACAGCAGCAGCCATGAGTTTTCAGTCACCCTGGCAATGGGCCCCCTACCGATCTTTCGTCGCCCTTTCCATGAGAATGTTGCGTCCCTTCGGGTCCTTGGAAAACAAATTTGTAGAAAAACTGACCACCAGCCAAAACCAGCGCGTCATCAATTTTCTGAAAACTTTGCCCCCTGAGAACGTGCTGCTGATCATGCCCCGCTGTGTGAAAAAAAATGGGTGCAAAGCCAATGTCCAGGCGGGTTTGGAAGAATGCCTCCAGTGCATGCAGTGCCCCCTTGGCGATGTGGCCCAACTATGCGACCAATACGGCATCAAGGCCTTGGTGGCCTTCCGCAGCCACATTGCTTTTGAATTGGCGCGCACCCGAAATCCGGACCTGATCATCGCCACAGCCTGTCACAACCGATTGGTGAAAGCCCTGCGCGCGGTGCCTGAATACCCGGCCCTGCTGGCTCCCCTGCCCCCCATGGAAAAAATGTGCATCAATGCCAGTGTGGATCTGGTATGGCTGGAAAAGCAGTTGGCCCTGGTTTGTCCAGCCCCGCCTCAGGCCAAGGCGGCCACGGGCTCATGAGCAGAACTTCTGAAATACGGGACGCCCTGAAATTGACCCGCCCCGACCAATGGACCATCCTCACCTTCCAATTCATGGTTCCCGTCATGTTGGTCTCCCCAGGGGCAAGGGGTGGCGGCTGTTGGTTGAACCCCGCCTCAGGTGCAGTGCTGGCCGTAGCCTGGTTGGTTTGGGTTGTTTTGCTAAATGGCGGGACTCTGGCCTTCAATAGTGCTTATGATAAGGACAAAGGACCCGTAGCTTATCTGGCCAACCCACCGCAACCACCCACCTGGCTGGCGCTTGCCTCCACGCTGATGATGCTGGCCGGTGTGGCTCTCAGCTGGTTGCTCGTAGGATCAGGCTTTGCCCTGGTAGTGGGTGCATGTGTCCTGCTCTCTATCCTCTATTCTCATCCTCTGACCCGCCTCAAAGCCCGCCCCGGTTTTGATCTGCTGGTGAACATGCTGGGCTATGGAGCCGGTACCACTTTGGCCGGTTTGCTGGCGGGCAAGGCTGCGGATTTTGGAGCCACCGGCAATGCCTGCGCAGCCGGCGGCTGGCGTCATGTGCCCTGGCCTGGGCTGCAAGGTTCGGCCATACAACAACTGGACAGTGCCCTCAGCGGGGGGCCGGGCTGGATTGTTCTGGGATTTGGCCTGCTCTTTGGTTCCTTTTACCCCATGACCCAGCTGTATCAAATGCAGGAAGATCTGGAACGTGGCGACCGCACCCTATGCACCCACATGGGAGGTCGGCCAGCGTTGGCTTTAGCCATCGTTCTGGGGTTTCTGGCCTCTGCCGCTTTTGCCTGGGGATTGCTTTCCAAAGGAATGGGATGGCCGCTGCTCATGCCCGCAGCCGTCATGGTGGCCTGGTTGGGCCACCTATTAGTGTGGATGGCCCATCAGCCACAGCTCAGCACGGCGCAAATGGAAAAGAAGATGTACCGGGGCCTCACCCTGTGGGCACTGGCCGATGCCACTTTGATAACCGCTTGGTACCTGCTCTAAAGTAATTTTAGAGGTGAACCCGGCGGCGGCGGCTAATTTCTCCGGAAAAGCTGGCGCCCAGAGAAGCGAATTCAGCCAGCACCGAATCAATAAGCAGAGACTTCTCCTTGAGAGGCAGAAACGCCGATTTGAATCCGTTCATGATCAGAGACAGAACATCGTCCTCACTCAGATCATAATTTTCAACCGCCAAAGCAAACTCGTTGGTCATGGTCGTGCCCGAGACCAGGCGGTTGTCCGTATTCAAAGTCACACGCATGCCTTCATCCATGAATCGCAGAATGGGATGGCTCTGGTAGTCAGGAATAGCCTTAGTCTGCAAATTACTGGCCAGGCAAACTTCCACCGGGATGCGGTGGTCGTTGACCCAGTTCATGAGGTCGGGATCTTCATAGAGATGGGTTCCGTGTCCGATGCGGTGAGCCCGGCAATAGTGCAGAGCCTGGTGGATAGATTCAGGACCAAATGCCTCACCCGCATGGATGGTGATGTTGATGTTATTGTTCAGAACTTTCTGGAACGCCTCAATGTGGTCCTTGGCGGGAAAATCTTTTTCGGCACCAGCTAAATCGAATCCCACCACTCCACGGCCCTTCCAGCGCACCGCACAATCGGCCAGCTCCAGGCTGGATTCGGTAGATATGTGCCGGATTCCACAGATGATTTGCCCGGTGATGATGCCATACTGGCGGCGAGCCTGGTCCAGACCCTTCTGCACAGCGGCCACAATTTGATCGTAATTCAGGCCTTTGTTGGTGTGCAGCAGCGGACTGTAGCGCACCTCCATGTACCGAATATTTTCCTGGTGCGCATCTTCAGCCAATTCGTAGGCGATGCGAGTCAGCTCGGGTTCTTCCTGCATCATTTTCAGAGTGATGTCGAAAACACGCAGGTAATCCACCAGACTTTCGCAGTCATCGGGAACCTCACAGATGGATCTTACATCCTCCACCGTTTCCCACTCATAGCCCGTATCGAAGCGTTTGGAAAGCTCCAGCACCGTTTCCAGACGGAGAGATCCGTCCAGATGAACATGCAGATCGGTTTTGGGCAGGGCGTGAAGAAAGTCCATACTGGGGCGGGATGATGATTTGGCCATGAAAATCCTCGGGCTGGCGGAGCAGCGATCAGGGGGATAAAAAATTATCGATGCGGGCGAAGCGGCGACCATCCAGTATCCAAGAGGCGACTCATTTCCCCTGGGACCATCCGGTCAACTTCGAATTCTTCATCGACAACCAGCCAAGTTGGCGACAAAAACCCGCATCGAAAAAGAAGGGGGTGATCCGGCAAAAATAGGCGTGCAGGTAATGCATACCTAACTACTGGAATCCACCTGCTTGTAAGTATACAGAATTTGGGACCATAAATGCAAGTCAGTAGTTAAAAATTTGGCCATATCCGTGCAATGAAGTGTTATGGCATTGGACAAGCAAAACCTCAAACTGTATATTTGCTTCACCAAACCTCAGACCGTTTCGGGAGTATTTCATGAGGAGAAAGCCGATGACATTGGGTAGAAACCCCAAGGTTTTGTCGATTTTGATCGTTGTTGCCCTTGCAACCCTTTTAACTGGTGTTTCCCTGGCTCAGGATACCATGGATCCGGCCCCGGATGTGGACCTTCAGGTCCCTGAATCCGAAGGGGAAGAGGGCGCCACAGCTGAAGTCGAAGAAAAGAAATATGAGGTCGGCAGCGGCCCCGAAGGCATTTGGTTCGGCAGAGTCCGGGCCGCCAATGGTGAAGAGTCCCAAGTGACTCTCACAATTGACAACCCCAATGGGGAGTATGTCATCACTTTGGAAGATCCTTTCGTTGATACGATCAGGGGTCAGGATATCAAAGTGAACGACACCATGATCAGTTTCACTTTCCGCCCCACTGGAGCTGACTATCCCAGTCACTTCACAGGCACTTACATTGCAGCTGAGGATCGGGTCTCCGGTTCATTCTCACAACGTGGGGCCAGCCGCTTTGTAAAATTCCGTCGTGATCCCAGCACTGTTATTCTGGGACGCACCACTGACGGAGAAATCATCGAGCCACAGCGTGTGCGTCACCAGCACAACTTTGCGGTCACCGGTCGTTTCAGCTATTGGGCCTCCATGCACATGGTCAGAGACGAGACCTACACCATGAATAACATCACCACCAGCAAGCTGAATTATGACGGCGCTCTGCGGTGGCATGCCATGGATGCTTTTGCCATCTACGGACGTTATTATCATGGCAACCAGGGTTTCACCGACGATGCCAACAAGCTTTCCGCTTTCGAGGAATTCGGGCTGACATCCGACAGCAATCTCAAACTCGATGGCTGGGAAGTGGGCGTCACGGGATACTTCGGGAATATCTTCAATGAAGATTCTCGATTCAATCCCTACATGACCGCGGCCTTGGGTAAAGCCAGCTGGGAAGTCACCGCCGGAGAACGTGGCACCCAGGTCCTCGACATTGACGATGACCTCCTCCTAGGTAAAGACCTCTCCTTCGGATTTGGCATTGGTACCGAATACGAACTGAAGCCCAACATCAACCTCGAAGTGGAATGGATGTGGCGTTACTTTGCCACACAGGATGAAACTATTTGGGTTAATGTTAATGAAGACTGGAATAACACTCACTTGTGGGCCTTGTCCTTAGGACTGACCTACCTGTTCTTCTAGCCTTGGGTTGTGCCTTTGAAATTGTGTCTATCTCCAACCCGCTTTGCCGAACACATGGCAAAGCGGGTTTTTTAATAGGAGATCCTCAATCTCAAGCGGTGCTTCCATCATCCCCCGAACCATCGCTGGGGTGGGACTATCTTTCTTCTTTTCACGCCGACCTTTCATATAATTTCGCCACACCAACAGGATGGCTAGCCGAGCAGCACTGGCCTGTCTCCGCTTCGACCAGGCAATCGTTTCTCTCTTGTGGTTGGCGTTGCAATGACGGATCAAAAGGTCCAATAAGCTTACCTCCCAAAGTGAATTTCTACTGTCCCTGTGATTGCTGCCGGGGGTGATGCGGTGATCAATAGAAATCTTTAACCGCTTTATTGACCGCCGGTAAGCTGGATGCTCATCACTGTGAACAAGGGCTGCATTTTGATCCCCCAAGGTCACTTCCAGCAGCTCCTTCATATCATTTTCAATGGCTTTGGGATCAGGACGTCCCAGTAGAAACTCCAGTTCCTTTCGCCTCCGCTTTTGTGGTGCTGTCATCCGGCCTTTACGTCGCAATTCACTATCAGTGAAGTAGACAAAGAAATCGGTTTCCTTTTCAACGGCGACGTGATGGTGGATTGGGTGGTATTGACTCAACTCAAATGATTCAAAGCCATCGACAACGACAATTTTTACTGGTGGGGCATTTATCATTTGCTCTTGATGGAAGAGAAAACAGTGTCTTCCCAACCTGGCAATGTGCCGGTTGATTGTCTCCGGGGCGACCTTGAGGTCACGGGCAATTTGGCGGTTTGCCATACCACCGACAGTCTTCATGATGATCTTTCCATCGAGGTCTGGACGCTTTTGCCAGTAGTTTTGCGCAAAAGTTTGGGTGCTGAAGCTTCTTTTGCTGGCCTTGCATAGAAACCGCTGTACACAGTTCGGGGGATTCTGTCTACGGTAGTAGCCAATCAATTTAATGGGCCACTGATCAGTGTGTCCATTGTGGTATAAACACTTAGGGTTTGGGCAGAAGGGAGGAGTCCATGAATCAGGTATTCTTTTTTAAGTATTCATATCTGGTCTGTGGCAAAACACAAACCAGACACAAATTCAGAGGCACAACCTAATTTATAGGGTGTGTGAGAAGGGCATACCAGAGCAGATCCCCCAAAGGCAAAATCGGCAACCCAGGGGCTTCCATGGCCAGCCCATCCGCAATTTGTCCCAGACAGCCGGGATTGCTTGTAACCACCAGATCAGCTCCACTGAGTCGCAGATGGCGGGCCTTCCGCCGACCCAAACGTTCCGACATCTCCTGATGATGCAGTCCCCACGCCCCACCACTGCCGCAGCACATTTCAGACTCCAGAGGTTCCACCAGCTGCAAGCCCGGAATTTGTTTCAAGATGTTTCTGGGCTCCTGGTATATACCCTGGCCGTGGCGCGCGTGGCAGGGGTCGTGATAGACCACCTTCAGGGGAACCTCACGCTTGAAGGGCAAAAGAAGATCTCCCAGAAGTACGGTTGCATCCACAATACGATCCTGGAAATCGGGTCCGTAGTTCTTCATTTGGAGTCCACAGCCTGCCGCTTCCAACACCACAGGCATCTCATCATCCTGGAGTGAGGCCATGCTTTGAATGTTGGCTTGCTGGAGTCTGACTGCCGTGCCCGGCCGGCCCGTATGAGCAGCCAAAGCCCCACAACATTCTTGATTTTCCAGAAAATGCAGCCGGTGGCCGGTGGCCTCCAGAACAGCCAACAATCGACGGCTGCTGGCAGGCAGCAGTCCCTCGTTGGCGCAACCCATGAAAAAAGCCACATCATGGGGAGATCCAGAAGTGGGCAAACTTTTATGAATTTGCGAAGACATGCCCACCAGGCGGTCCAGTTGAGCCACAAGCTCTTCGTTGTTTCGCGGCGCCACAGGCATGCTTCCCAGCAGACGGACCAGGTTGTCAGCCCCCAGGGGTGCGTCATCCAGACGCCGCCGCCAAGTGGTGCCCCAACCCCATTTCAGCACCGTGCGCATCCCTCGGCCGAAAGACCCCAGCAGAGAAAGGAAGATCCGGGAATCCAATTGGCGGCTGAGAAAAGCCGTGGCCGCAGAGGGTTTCTCCATATGGGGGGCCACCAGGCTTTGTCCGTATTCCAAAAGGCTGAAGGGAACGCCACCGGGGCAGGCGGTTTCGCAGGCCCGGCAACCGATGCAAAGATCAAAAGCTTCGGCATAAGAAGCCTGGGTTTCGGGATTGGGATCTTCCAGCATATCGCCCAGCAACAACAAACGGCCCCGGGGTGAATGTGTTTCATTGCCGGTTTCGGCCCAGGTGGCGCAATGGGGCAGGCAGAGGCCGCAGCCCACACAGCGCCGCAACAAATCTGCTAATTCCTGAGGTTGTCTGGGGTCAGTCTTCAAGACCAACACCTTTCCAGGGTGGAAACTCCTGCTGGGGGTCAAAGAGCTTTTTCAGTCGCGAAAGCATGCCGGTGGCCGAAGCCGGGCTGGGCGCTGGGGTTGGTGTTATCAAACCACCATCCAGCAGTTTGTCAGCATACCAACCATCGCGCAGCTCCACGGAACCCGGCACCCACCACAAACCGGGAGTGGCTTGCCACACCAGAGGTCCCGCAGACGGGATCTCATGGGAAGATTTATGGCCGGCGGGTTTGCAGACCATAGTCCAGTTCTCTGAAGCCACCGCCCAGGTTGGGAAGAAATCAGACGCCAAAAAGTCGCCCATATCCGAGGGGGCCAGCAGTTGCCGGGATTCCAGGGTGCACCCGGCCAGATGTTCGATCAGGGAATTGGCCAGAGAATCCAATCCCCAGCTACGATTGCGTCCACCCACGAGAATCCAAAGGCCCTGGTTGTCAAAAATAACCACCGGAGAAGTAATATCATCCACCGGAAGCATCGGCAGAAGAGATTCCAGAACGCCGCGTTCACCTTGGTGGCTGAAGCGCAGGGCCAGTATGCTTTCGCACACGGGCTTCAGCTGGAAAGTAGCGGCCAGGGGCTTGACAAAGTACTCCCCAGATCCGCAAAGGCTTTGTCCCAGACCATAGCCAGCCACATTTTTGAACACCGGGGCCCCCGTGTGGAAGAGTTGGCCGTCGCCGGTTTGGGCCCACAGTTCCAAGAGAAAATCACGGGCCGTCCCCATGGCCAGAACAGCGGGACCGGGAACCAGTTGGGAAAAAAGATCGCCCACATTGGTGGCAGCGCCCAAACCCAACTCGCCCGTTTTTGAGGTGCGAAAAACACCCACCGGCAAACAAAGCCCCCGTTCCAAGGCCGCGCTCTGCAATTGGGCCAAGGGGGTGTCGGCAGGTGCGGTCACCGTCATGCTGTCCCAACGGAAAACAGGAGACTGGGGCAGAGGTTTGCAATCTGCATATTTGGCATCAGCAGGGGGAAGTATTTTTCCTGGATTCATTAGATCCTGGGGATCAAAGGCTTCTTTGATGCCCCGCTGCAGAGAGGCCGTCACCGCATCCCACTGCCAGGGCATCACGTGTATTTTTTCCATACCCACGCCATGTTCCCCGGTGGCCGATCCACCCATTCCCAAGGCAGTGCGGATGATTTCATCAGCAGCCCGGTGGGCGTTTTCGCTTTGCCCTTCCACCCGGTCATCGTAGTGGACTCCCGGATGCAGGTTGCCATCGCCGGCATGGAAGGCCGTGGACACCCCCACGCCGAGTTTGATTTTTATGTCCTGAATGCGCGCCACTAATTCGGGCAAACGGCCCAGCGGCACCACCACATCCATGGTCACATATCTGGGTGCCAGTCGGCCCACTGCTCCGAAAGCTTTTTTGCGGCACTTCCAAAGTTCCATTCGCTCGTCATCATCGGTGGCCTGGCGAACTTCGCTGGCACCACCATCATTCAGGATGGTCGTGGCTCGCTCCACATCCTCGGCCACCTCTTCGGCAGTGCCGGTGAATTCAGCAATCATGGCTCCTTCCACATCGGTGGGGAAACCAAATCCGAAAGCCTCCTCCACGGCCAGAAGCATGGCCTGGTCCACCATCTCCACAGCAACCGGCTGCAAACCTGCCTCCAGCAAAGAGACTACCGAACATGTGGCATCGTGCAAAAGAGGGAAAAAGACCAGCAGAGTGGTCACAGCCGGGGCATTGGCTACAAGTTTCAGTCTGGCGGCAGTGACCACCCCGAGAGTGCCTTCACTGCCGCATAGCAGACTCTTCAGATCAAAGCCCCGTTCGGCGGGAAGTCCTCGGCAGGAGTAGGACAAAGCACCCTGGGCATCCACCCATTGCATTTGCCGCACATGTTGTAAAGTGACACCGTAACGCAGGCAATGAGGACCGCCGGAATTCTCGGCAATGTTTCCGCCAATGGAGGCTATACTCTGGCTGGAAGGGTCGGGAGCAAAATGGAAACCGTATGCAGAGGCCATGGTGCTGACTTGATCATTCAGCACGCCCACCTGAACCTGGACGCTCTGATCGCTTGGGCAAACGGGATCGGATTGTTGGCAACGCGCCGTTCCCAACACCAAAGCCCCTTCCACCGGCACGGCCCCCCCACTCAAGCCCGTACCACTGCCGCGGCAAACGATAGGCACACCTGCCCGGGTGCACAGTTCCACAATGTGGGCAACTTCACTGGCCAACCGCGGCAGGGCGATGGCCCAAGGCCGGCCCCACTGCAAATGGGATGAATCCTGGGCATAAACCCGCCGGGCTGCCGCATCATCTAGCAACCCTTCAGGCCCCAGCAGTTTTTTTAGCTGGGCCAGGAGTTTCTGGCGATCATCCCCCATGGACCGGACGACCGGCCGCAGCGGCGATGGCTTCGCCCATGGCCTCACTCAGGCTGGGATGCGGATGAACCACTTCTGACCAGGTTTTCAGATCAGCATCAAAACCCAAAGCCGTGACCGCTTCTCCCAACAGTTCCGTCACCCGAGGGCCCACCATGTGCACCCCCAGAACTTTTCCACTGCCAGCATCACTGACCACCTTGATGAAACCGTGCGGTTCGTTGAGGATGGACGCCTTGCCCAGAGCTGAAAAAGGAAACTGACCACACTGCACTTCATGGCCTGCGGCAAGAGCATCGCTTTCTTTCAAGCCCACCGAAGCCACCTCAGGGTTGCTGTAGGTGCAGGCGGGAATGCGGTGATAATGGATGGGGTGTTCAGGCTGACCGGCGGCGTGTCCGGCTGCCACCAAAGCTTCATGACTGGCCACATGGGCCAGCTGGGGTGTGGCCACGATGTCGCCGATGGCATAAAGGCCAGGTGTGGCTGTTTCCATCATGGCATCGGTTTGGATGTAGCCCCGAACGTCCACCACTACTTCCACTGTTTTCAGACCCAGATCCCGGGTCACAGGTTTGCGTCCCACGGCCACCAACAGGCACTCTGCCTCCACGGTTTCGCTGGTTCCGGTGGAAACATTTTCGAGGGTGCAGAGAACGCCGGTTTCGGTTTTTTCCACACCGGTGGCTTTGGTGCCTGTCAGCACCTTCATCTTCTGCCTCTTGAGGGCTTTTTCCACCACGGCGGCACACTCCGGATCTTCCAGTGGCAACACCTGATCCATGAGCTCCACCAAAGTGGTTTTGCACCCAAAACTCTGCATCACCGAAGCCAATTCCAATCCCACAGCCCCTGCGCCCAGCACCACCATGGAAGCGGGCACATGGTCCAATTCCAACAAAAGATCGCTGTCCAGAATTTTCACCCCGTCGGGTTCCATACGCGGCAGGTTGGCAATGGTGGATCCCGTAGCCAGGATGATCTTTTCTGCTTCAAATTCTTCGATACCAGTAGCTGATTCCACAGCCACACAGCCTGGGCCAGCCAAACGCCCGGTACCCTGAATGACCGTCACTCCGGCATTCTTCATGAGCAAATCGATGCCCTTGGTGCCTTTGGTGGTGGCCAATTCTTTGCGCTTCTGAACCTTGGCCCAATCAAAGGTGGCCCCCTCAACACCGATGCCAAAAGTGCGGGCACCTTTGCTGCACAATTGCCACACTTCTGCAGCGTGAATCAGAGCTTTGGTGGGGATACAGCCCCTTAACAAACAGGTGCCGCCCAAACGATCGTCTTTTTCGATGAGAGCCGTTTTAAGCCCCAGTTGGGCTGCGCGTTTGGCTGCGATATATCCGCCAGGGCCGGCGCCGATGACAATGAGATCAAATGATTTCGTGTTCTTTGCAGCCATTAAGCGGCTCCTTTGGCGATTCAGGAGGAAGAGCGTTTCAGGATACTGAAGGCCTATAATTGGGCTCTATTAATAACACCTTTATTCACCCAGCACCAATCATTGACGCCAAGGCAGACAGGATCTATTATGAATTCACATTCATCAATGTCTCCCGCTATTCTGCGGGTTCATCCCATTAGTGCCTATTGGGCCTTGCCGCGCCAGGAGGAATCATGAAGATTGCCGTGTGTGTCAAACAGGTACCCGATTCTGAGACTCGGATTACCCTTGCTGCCTCAGCTGCCGAGCTGGACCAGTCGGGTTTCACCCGGATCCTGAATCCGTACGATGCCTATGCCGTTGAAGAAGCGGTCAAAATCAAAGAAGCAGGAGATGGTGTCGAAGTAACGGCCATCACCATTGGACCCGATACAGTCAAAGAAACCCTCAAGAAGGATTGTCTGGCCGTGGGCTGCGACAAGGCCATGATCATCAATGATCCCGCCCTGGTCGGAGCCGACCAAAGTGCCATCGCCACCGTGCTGGCTGCCGCTTTGAAAAAAGACGCCTACGACCTGGTTCTCTTCGGAATCAAAGCCATTGACGACGACAGTGGCCAGGTGGGAATCATCGTGGCCGAGAAACTGGGCATGGCTCACGTTTCCAACGTCACGGGCCTGACTCTGGGCGAGGGCAACCTCACCGCCGAGCGGGAAATTGAAGGCGGCAAGGAAGTGGTGGAAGCTTCTCTCCCCGCGGCCATCACCTGCCAGAAGGGCTTAAATGAGCCCCGCCTGCCGAGCCTGCCCAACATCATGAAAGCCGGCATGAAGCCCATGGAAATGGTCACCTGCGCCGACCTGGGAATCGAAGTTCCTGCCAACCTGGTGACCATCAAACAGTATGCTCCTCCCGCCGCTCGCGGTGAGTGCAAATTGATTGACGCCGAAGACCCCGCAGCCGCAGCCAGAGAACTGGCCCGCCTGCTTAACGAAGAAGCCAAAGTGCTCTAAACCAGGGAGTTTCGATATGCCGAACATTGCCGTATTTATCGAACAACGCTCAGGCTCCCTGAAGAAGGTTGCCTGGCAAATGATCAGCGAAGCCCGCAAGATCACCGATGCCCATGGTGGCGAAGTGTGGGCCGTGCTTCTGGGCGAAGCAGCCGATGCTGCCGCCGAAGCCGGAAAGTATGGTGCGCACAAACTGTTCACCGCCGGTGGAGACAATCTGGCCACCTACAACAGCGAAGCTTATGGCGCCGCTCTGGCCAATTTCTGCAAATCCAACAATCCTGACCTGTTGATGGTGGGTTCCACTGCCATGGGTAAGGATCTGGGTCCCAAAGTGGCTGCCAAGTTGGAATGTGGCTGCATCAGCGACGCCGTTGGCCTGACCTTTGACGGTGGTTTCGAATTCCGCCGTCCTGTCTTTGCTGGCAAGTGCTTCGTGGATCTGACCAGCTCCAGTGCCATGACGGTGGTGGGCATCCGTCCCAATGCCTTCATGCTGAATGAAGTGGGTGCCGCAGCAACTGCCGAAGCATTTGATGCCGGTATTGACGGCCTCGAGCTTAAGGCCGTGGTCAAAAGTGTGGAAGCCGCCACTGGTGGCAAAGTGGAGTTAACTGAAGCCGAGGCCGTAGTCTCTGGTGGCCGGGGAATCAAAGGCCCCGAAAACTACCAGTTGATCGAAAAACTGGCCGAAGCTCTTGGGGCTGCCGCCGGTGCCAGCCGCGCAGTGGTGGATGCCGGATGGGTCGACTATTCGCATCAGGTGGGACAGACAGGTAAAACTGTGGGGCCCAACCTGTACATCGCCGCCGGAATCAGTGGTGCCATCCAGCACCTTGCTGGCATGAGTAGCAGCAAGTGCATTGTGGCCATCAACAAAGATGCCAACGCCCCCATCTTCAAGGTGGCTGATTATGGCGTGGTGGCTGATCTCTTCGAGGTGCTTCCCGTTCTGACCGATGAAGTGGGCAAGCTCAAAAGCTAGCCTGCCATATTCAATAAAAAAGCCTCCCGGAATATCCGGGAGGCTTTTTTATATTCAGGTTCCAACATTTCAATTGCCGATGATTTTCCAAACCGAGACCATATTCATCCCTGCATTTTCAGCCAGTTCCGCATGGATCCGGGCTTCATCATTCTGCCCCAGCTTGGCACAGGCAATGCCCAAATAGGCATGACCCAAGGCATTCTCGGGTTCCAGTTCCACCGCCCGGCGGCAGGCAGACTCCGCCGATTGGAATTGGCCAAATTCACAGAAAAGACGTCCCTGCCGGGCATAAGCCTGGCTGTTCTCCGGGTCGATGGTCAGCACCTGGCCGTAGGTGGTGAAGGCCTGGCGGCGCTTCTCTTGCACTTCAAAAACCTGACCGAGGGAGAGCCACAGATCGGGACTCTGGGCGTTGGTGGAAATGAACTCCATACACTGATCCTGTGCAGCCACCAATTGTTCATCCTGGCAAAGTCCACCCACCAGGCGAACCTTGGGTAAATCTTCACTGGGGGCTAAGACAATGGCTTCACGGTAACTGTTCAAACCGGACTCGTTGCGTCCCATGCGAAAGTAGATTTCACCCATGCGCACATGGGCCAGCACGTGATCCGGATCCACTTGCAGAGCTTCTTCGGTGGCTGACTGGGCCCTGGCCATCAGGCCTTGTCCTTCGTAGGCTTCGCCCAGTTTTACCATAAGATCGGCCGATGGTGTGACTCGGGTCTTTCCCTTTTGCAGCATGTGAGCTGCATCTTTAAATTCGCCTTTGCCCATGAGAAAATTGGCGTACTGGATGTAATACAGCGCCTCCTCTGGGAATTCGGCAATGCGCAGCTCACCTTCAACCCGGGAATACACCGGTGCAGCCTGCAGGGCCGACGACATTAACAAGAGAACCGGGATCAACATCAGACAACGGATACGGAAAGAGATAGCGGGCTTTGATCGATACATGTGAGGCTCCCCAAAATCTAGTGGACGAACACGGAAAAATTCTTGGCTTCCCGGTATCTATCAAAAACAATGCCAAACGAGGACTCCCCTAGGCAGGGTGTCCTCGTTGGAAATCAAGAGTCATCATAAGGAACAGGGAGGATCAAAGCCCCTTCACTAGCTCAGCCACCCCGCCCAGGCTCTGGTCAGCTTCATCTACAATATCCTGCAAAATGTCACGCAGGGGTTGCACTTTGTTGAGCATGCCCACTGATTGGCCGGCCATGAGACTGCCGTGCTCCACATCACCCTCCACCGCCGCATTGCGCAGGGATCCGATCCAGTATTCCTCCACCTTGAACTGGGCATCGGCGCGGGTGATAGTGCCTTCGCGAAGTTGCTCCAACAGGTCCATCTGAATTTCACCAAAGTGGCTCATGGCATGATTATTCAGGGCTCGCACCGAGACCACCGGCAGTTTGGCACTGTACTGAGGAGTGGAAACGGCCTCTCTGGCCCGGGATCTGATGAAAATTTCCTTAAACTTGTCATGGGCACCACACTCTTCGGCCATCACAAAGCGCGTCCCCATTTGAGCTCCCGCAGCACCCATCAAACCCAAATGAGCGATCATGCGCCCGGTGGCGATGCCCCCGGCCACGAAAATGGGCACATCGGGAAACTGGAAGAGAATTTCCTGGAGCAGCACAATGGTGGAAATGTGCCCAATGTGGCCCCCGGCTTCGCTGCCTTCCAGAATCAGGGCATCGGCCCCATTGCTGATCATTCTTTTGGCGATACTGGCCGTAGAGGCAAAAGCCAAAACCTTGGCCCCGCTCTCCTTGGCCTTCTTGATCTCTGCACCTCGTGGTAAGGAGCCGGCAAAGACAATGTGGCTAACTTTTTTCTGACACAGAATTTCCAAATGGTCCAGATAGTTAGGAGCAATGGTGATCACGTTGCCGGCGAAGGGTCTATCAGTCAATTTATTGGTTTTATCCACCTGTTCGGCGAACAATTCCGGAGGCATATTGCCCGCTGCAAGCACACCAAAGGCGCCCAGGTTACTCATCAATGATACCAGGGGGGGATCGCTGATCCAGGTCATGGCCCCGCACATGATGGGCAGTTCGGAACCCAGAAAGTCTTTCCCGCGAGACCAAATTCGGTTGAGGCGCTCGGTGGATTTGACTGGGGCTTGGGCGGTCATGTGGATCCTCCTGAAAGGCTTAAAAAGGGCCCGTCAGAGACGGGCCAAAATGGTTTGATTGGCAACATTCATAACAGAATTGGTTTGATTTGGCAACATCTTCAAGCCCCATCAGATATCCGGTAGAATTTGGGTTGAGTCCAGACTGAAACTGCCGATATCGGATATATATTCACAAAAAATTCTGAGCAGGCAGGGATGATTCGATGCTGAAGGGCGATCTAACAAAATTCTCACCGGGGGACTTGCTCTCCTTCCTGGGCCATATGAACCAGGAAGGTGTTCTGACGGTCCACCGTGGTGATGAGGGCCTCAACATAGGCTTCAGTAATGGTAGCATTGTATCGGCCTATTCAGAACAGGCCGACAGCAAAGTGCTGCACTCCATCCAAGGCCTCGGCTTGCTCTCTCTGGAACAATTGTCTGGCCTGAAACGCGCTCGCCGGGAAACCGGACTGCCCCTGCAACAAATCATCGCCGATTCAGACACCATCGACTTACAGGCCACTTTGCCCACCTTCGAAACCGGAATCAGGGAAGTCATCTTCCAGCTATTTCTGTGGGATAAAGGAGAATTCCAGTTCAACGAACTGACCGTGGAGCCATCCGCCTCTGACAAGGTTTACGATGGTACGGGAATGACCATGGACGCCGCCAGACAAGTGGATGAATTCCGGGAATTCCTGCGCAACATTGGCTCGGAAGAATTAATACTGAAACTGACTCAAGCAGGCCAGCAAGCCCAGAATTGCACCCCCGAAACACGCTTTGTACTGGACCATGCCTTGGGTGGCCATTCTGTGCGGCAGGTCATGAAGGATGGACCCTTCACCACTTTTAAACTAATGGAAGCCGTGCAGGAATCTTTGGACCACCAATGGGTTTCACTGCAGGCCAACAAAAGCCCAGAACCCGCTGCAGTGGTCGATTTATCTCCGGATGAAAAATTATTCCTCTCCTACAAACGATCAACACTCAAGGTCCTGCAAGCGGCGGATAAACAAGGTCAAGTTGCAGAAATTCTCAGCTACTGCCGAGATCATTTTAATTATTTTCTGCTCCTGACTTTCAAGCAGGACAAGGCCGCCCGCTGCCGCCGCTTCCAGCGGGACGAAAAAGGCCAACTTCAGGGAAGCGAATTGGCCAATCTGGAAGTTCACCTTGGAAGCGACCCAACCTTCCAATGTGTGTCCGGATCGCAATCTTCGTTTTTCGGCAAATCTTTTGCTTCGCCAGTGCTGCAAGGATTGGGAGAACCCACCCCCACCGGCGATTGCGCCATCATCCCATTGATGGCCCAGGGTGAAGAAAACTTCCTGCTTTTTGTTTCATCAGATCAGGAAGATCTGATGCCCGGCCCCTTGCACTATCTGGAAATGATCAACTGGCATATCAATACCCCCAGCTCCTATGATCATCCCTCATCGGAAAAGAAAACAGCCGCCGATGAACCAGCACCTCCAGAACCATCTGTAGATACCACCGAAGCTGCTCCCGCCTCCTCGGCCGATGCTCTGGTGGCCGCCGTCAACGAATTACCACCCATGCCCCATGTGGTTTCCAAAGTCATGGAACTGCTCTCAGATACTGATAGCAAGATGTCCGATATCGTCGAAGTTTTATCCAGTGATCCCACCCTGGTGGCCCGCATGATCCGGGTCAGCAACTCTGCCTTGTACGGCCGTGGTCAGGAAACCACTTCCCTGACCCAAGCAGTGGTACGCTTAGGCAACAAAACCCTGAGCAGCCTGGTGATGGCTGCTTCCATGAAATCTCTCTTCCCTCTGGATAAAACCAACATTGGGGTCTGGGGCCAATCTCTATGGCAACACTCACTGGAGTGTGGCTTGGCGGCTCGTCGGGTAGCCCAGATTTCTGGATATTCGGACCCTGAGGAAGCTTTTGTCGCCGGTGTACTGCACGACATTGGCAAGGTGGTTATTCTTCTGAATAAGCCCGATGAATTCCGGCTAATCCTAAAACGACAGGCTTCAGCCAAGGAGAGTTTTGCCGTAGCCGAGCAAGCCATTTTGGGCTTCGACCATACCGACGTGGGAGAATTGTTGCTGGCTAAGTGGCAAATGCCGGGAAACTTGCAGGCCTGTGTGAAGCATCATCATTCACCATTGGAATCCAATCAGGAAAACCTACTTCCCTCTATCATTGCAGCGGGAAATTTCCTGAGTCACACCTACGGCTCGCAACCTGAATCGGCCCTGGCAGAAAACTCCAGCGACTTTGAAAAAATCTGCACCCATTTGAATTTAGGCCCCGACCGCATCCAAATGTTAAAGGATGAAATCGGGACCTATTTGGAGCAGAGCGGTCTGGTCGATTGAGCGCCTGATAATTTCTATCTTTCCAAATTCTCCAACATCACCTCAGCAATGTCCCGAGCCTTCAGAGTATCGCTCCGCTCTGTTTCCTTGATGGCATCGCCCAACATGGTCAAACAGAAAGGACAGGCGGTGCACACTTCATCGGCCCCCGTTTCGGCCGCTTCATCAATGCGGTTGTGATTGATGCGGCTGCCGATATCCTCTTCCATAAACATGCGGCCACCACCGGCTCCACAGCAGAACCCTTCCCGGCCGTGGCGTTCCATTTCCACCATCTCAAGGCCATCCACAGCATTCAACACTTTGCGCGGGGCTTCATAAATGTCGTTATGGCGCCCGAGGTAGCAGGAGTCGTGGAAGGTAACTTTGGTTTTTTCGCCGCCCTTTAGTTTCAGTTTGCCCTGATCCACCAGTTCGCTCAACAGCTCGCTGTGGTGAATCACTTCCACCTCTTCCAAACCGAAATCAGGATATTCATTGGCAATCATGTTGAAGCAATGCGGACAGGCCGTCACCACTTTGCCCACCTTGTATTTTTGGAAGGTGGCGATGTTCTGAGGAGCTTGCATCTGGAACAGATATTCATGCCCCACCCGGCGGGCAGGGTCACCACAGCAACCTTCTTCAGTGCCCAGCACGGCATAGTCGACATCCGCTTCATTGAGCAAACTGACCAGAGCTTTCATCACTTCCACATTGCGGCTGTCGTAACTGCCGGCGCAGCCCACGAAGAGCAGATAGTCGGCCTGGCCCTTGTCGCGCATACGGGGCACATCCAGTTCGCCGATCCAGTCTTCCCGTCCGGCTGCACTCACATTCCAGGGGTTGCTATTATTTTCCAACCCTTTCAGGGCGCCTTGCAGCACAGTGGGTACCTTGGCTTCCATCATAACCAAATGGCGACGCTGGTCGATGATGTTAGGGATGTGATCGATCATCACCGGGCAGTGGGTTTGGCAGTACCCGCAGGTGGTGCACGCCCAGATGGCCTCTTCATCATTCACGTCGCCAATGAGCGAAGGACGCTCAAATGCTTCAATCAAAGCTGCTGCTTCAGTTGTTTTGCCAGCACCTTTCAATTTGCCTACGGCCGTCAGATGATCAGCCATGGCATAAGCACTGTCCCGTTCGTCCACAATGATGGCCCTTGGGCTCAAGGGTTTTCCCGTCACATCGGCGGGGCACATATCGGTGCAGCGACCGCATTCGGTGCAGGTGTACATATCGAGAAAGCGTCGCCAGTTGAAATCTTCCAACTTGCCCACGCCGAAGGTTTCCATGCCCTCAAATTCCATTTTTTCCAGAGACGCGCTGGGCGTCAGGCGGGCCAGAAAGACTGCCGGCAGCGCAGTCAGCACGTGGAAATGCTTACCGAAGGGCAGGAAATTAAGAAAGGCCAGGACAGCAATGTTGTGATACCAGAACATGACGTTGAACCAGGTTTGCACCGTGGCTGTTTCGCTGCCGGAAAACACACCCACCAGAGCTGTGGAGACCCAGGCGTAACCCTCTTCATGGCTGCCGGGCTCCAGGCGCATCATGGCCGCATCACCCAAGAGATCGCTGACAATGAGAGAGGCAATCCACAGCAGGATGAGATTGGCTTCGGCACTCAAATGCAAACGGCTGGGCCGGGTCACCAGACGACGGATGGCCGCATAGGCCAGGGCCGCCAGCAGAATCAGAGCGAAGGAATCCTTGACCACCGCATAGGCCAGTCCCACAGGCCCATCAAAAAATGGCAAGTTGAAATGGGCATCATAGCCGCGGCCGATCAGGGTGATCGTCCGCAGGGAAACTACCAAAAAGCCGGCAAAAATGCCCACATGCATCCAACCCGGTCCGGTTTCGTACAGCAGACGCTTCTGGCCAAATCCGATGCTGATTAAAGCTTTGAGTCGATCGCCGAGCCGGTCCAGACGATTGGTCGCCTCTCCCGCACGCATCAGCCAATAACGGTCGGCCATTGTGCCAACAAAGAGGGACAGGGAGCAGAAAAGCAGGATGGACATGAAAAGGGGGCTCACGACAACACCTTCCGGACGGTAACCTGGCAGCCAGTTATACTGAATGACGATTCAGAAACCTTAAATCATGTGGTCCGCTGAATGAAGAGAAATCGTAAAAAAAAACGCGGGCCCAGAGACCCGCGAGCATTGACATCATACCTGCTTAACGATAAATGGCCTTGAGGGCTTTAAACTTTCTAACCTGAGCATCCCCACCTGGAGCCTCAAAAATCGCCGCGTCATCAATGGGAGTCTCGATTTCTCTGATATCCACTGGGGAAAAGGGAGCAGATTCAAATGACTGCGTTTGGGCTTCAGGAGAAGGGACCAAAGTGCTTAAACACATTATAACAAAAAAAGCAGCCAATTTTGATTTCAAACGCACGTACATCAAACACTCCTCCATTGCAAATCCCCAGCAGGAGTTGCACCGTAGACGAGGTATTTCAGGACTGTTGTAAGCGGGCGAGGCTTGATCTATGCATCTTACTTGATTTTTGCAATTATTTAAAGCAAAAATGATAATGAAAGTGCTTTTTCTCATTCTTCAGGCGTTTACAGAGGCCTCGAGCGAGTATAGATTGGTACCCTATTGGTTGTTACAGATAATGAATTCGGGTTTGTTTCCCGATCCTTCGTGAAAGGCTTCCTCATGCCAGAAAACACACCCTTTGCCAACCCTGCTGATGAACGCATCAAAAGCATATTGTCAGAGATGAAACGCATTGCAGTGGTTGGAATCAGCGCCAAAGAAGACCGGGCCAGCCATGGCATCGCTCGCTTCCTTGTGGGCCAGGGTTTTGATGTGGTAGGTGTCAATCCCGTCCTGAAAGAATCTGTCCTGGGGTTGGAAATTTATCCCACCCTGGAAGATGTTCCAGGCCAGGTGGATGTGGTTAACATCTTCCGGCGCAGCGACCAGGTGGGCCCCATTGTCAATGCCGCCATAGCCCGGGGTGACAAATGTGTCTGGATGCAGGAACAGGTCATCAACCCCGAAGCCGCTGCCGCTGCCCAGGCCGCCGGCATGGATGTACTCATGGACGTTTGCCTGTACAAGGAATGGCTGCGACTCAAATGACGAAAAAGACTCCGCTAAATACCTGCAACCTGATCACTGGAGCCCTGGGATTTGTAGGCTGCCACCTGGTCCGCAGCCTGCTCTTGGCCGGGCTCCAGGTGGTGGGTGTTGGCAAACACGACAAAGGGAACCCCCTGCCACGGAAGGTGGGCCAGTTCCAATTGAAAGACGGGAACCCCGACTGGCCTGGATCAGTAAAGTACGAAGGCCCAGCCGGATCCTTTTTATATCTGCCCATGGCTCTGGAAGAAGCCACCCCCATCCGGGATCTCGTATTGGCCCTCAGGCCCGTGATGATATATCATTTGGCGGCCCAGAGTTCTGCTGCGTTCAGCTTTGAGCATCCCGGGGAAACCTTTCAGAGCAATGTCCTGGGAACGGTGAATCTGCTGGAAGCTGTGCGGGCCCTGCCCCAATCCTGCCATCCGGTGGTACTCTCGGTGGGATCCTGTGAAGAATATGGTCCGCAGAACGAGGCCGATTACCCTCTGGTGGAAAGCGCCAGCCTGAACCCCTTAAGCCCCTACGCCGTCAGCAAGGTGAGCCAGACTCTGCTTTGCCGGCAGTATGTACGGGCCTGGAATCTGCCCATCATTCCGGTGCGGGCTTTCAGCCATACCGGACCGGGCCAGGACGCCCGTTTTGTATTTCCTTCCTTTGCCCGGCAAATTGCCGCCGCCGAGGCCGGAAAAGGGCCCTCGGAAATTCTCACCGGAGACCTCTCTGTGGTGCGGGATTTTCTGCATGTGATGGATGTCATCAGCGCCTACCGGGCCCTGATGAAAGAAGGAACCCCGGGAGAAATATATAATGTAAGTTCCGGGCAATCGTTGACGATACAAGATGGACTGGAGATAATGGTCAGCATGGCCAATTGCCATATTTCGGTTAGGCAGGATCCCGCTCTGATGCGGCCTGCCGATACACCGGTCATGCTGGGAGATAATTCAAAGCTTTGTTCAGAAACAGGCTGGCAACCCGAATGGGACCTGGCCTACACACTCGGGAGCCTCCTGGAAGAGGCCCGGAAGGAGCTATCATGATTCGGGTTTGCATGGTCGGTACTGGATATGTGGGATTGGTTTCGGGAGCCTGTATGGCCGATTTTGGTCATCATGTCACTTGCGTGGATATCAATCAGAAACGCATTGACGGTCTTTTGGAAGGCATCATCCCCTTCTACGAACCCGGTCTGGACCGGTTGGTCCTCAAAAACGTGGAAGAAAAGCGTTTGTTCTTCACCACCAAACTGGCTGAAGGAATCAAAGATGCTGACGTGGTCATGATTGCCGTGCAGACGCCCATGTCGGAATCCGGCGAGGCCGATCTGCAATACGTCATGAATGTAGGTAAAGAAATTGGCGAGTTGATGACCGATTACAAAGTCATCGTCACCAAGAGCACCGTGCCTGTGGGCACAGCCCGGAATTTGAAAAAGGTCATTGAAGCCGCCCAGAAAACACCGGTGCCTTTTGATCTGGCCAGCAACCCCGAGTTCCTGCGGGAAGGATCCAGCATTGAGGATTTCATGCGCCCGGACCGGGTCGTCATCGGCGCTGAGACCGAACGCAGTGAAGAAATTTTACGGGAAATTTATCGTCCCCTCTTTTTGCTGGATACACCCATCGTCAAGACGGGCATCGAAACAGCAGAGCTGATCAAGTACGCCAGCAACAGCTTCCTGGCAGTGAAAATCAGCTTCATCAACGAGATGGCCCGGCTGGCAGAGAATGTGGGAGCCGACATTTCCGATGTGGCCCGCAGCATGGGACTAGACAAACGCATTGGCAGCAAATTTTTGCACGCAGGCCTGGGCTTTGGCGGCAGTTGTCTGCCCAAGGATACCAACGCCATCGTGCACATCGCCGAAGAGGCCGGTACCGAAATGACCATCGTCAAGGCAGCCATCGGCGTCAATGCCACCCTGCCCATGACGGCCATCACCAAAGCGGAGGACATGGTTGGCGACCTCAAAGGCAAGACCGTAGCCCTGCTGGGACTGGCTTTCAAACCCAACACCGATGACATCCGTAGCGCCCCGGCCCTGGATATTGTCCGGCTGCTGAATGAAAAAGGAGCCACGGTGCGGGGGCACGATCCCGCTGCCATGGAGAATTTTAAGCTGTTCCACGATGACCTGACTTACTGCAAATCTCCCTACGAAGCCTGCGAAAAGGCCGACCTCTGCATCCTGGTAACCGAGTGGAATCAATACCGGATGCTGGACTTTGGCTGGCTTCTGGAAACCATGTCAGGAAATGCTTTCCTTGACTGCCGAAACGTGTATGATCGATCCCATCTGGAAAAATCCGGGTTTAAGTACGATTGTTTCGGACGGGCCGACCAAAAGACCGTTTAACGGGGGCGGCTCAGCCACAAGCATTTCGGTTGAAAACTTCTGTGGGGGAAGCCAGACAAAGGCTCCCCCACCGAACTGAAAAAGAGGATGGAATGAGCCACTCCAGTGCCAAAAGAATTGGTCGTTATGACCTTGTCACTCCCATGATGCCCTGCAAAGATGAAATCATGGAGAAGTTTGAAAAATTCCTCGTTTCAGGACAATATATCCTGGGCAAGGAAGTGGATGCTCTCGAAAAGGATATGGCCCAGCAATGCGGCGTCTGCGAAGGTGTTGGTGTGGCCTCCGGCAGCAGCGCCCTGTTTCTCGCCTTGGGCATGGCCGGCGTCCGGCCCGGTGATGAAGTCATCACCACCCCCTATACTTTTGACGCCACCATCGAAGCCATCATCCTGCTGGATGCCGTTCCCGTGCTGGTGGACATCCAGCCCGAAGATCTGAATATTTCCCCAGCAGCCATCGAAGCAGCCATCACCGACAAGACCCGGGCCATTATGCCGGTGCCTATTTATGGGGCACCCTGCGATATGGATCCCATCAACGCCATCGCCGAGAAACACGGCCTGGAGGTTGTGGTGGATATGGCTCAGGGTTTCGGAACTCTCTACAAGGGCAAACCCATGGGCTCCTACGGACGCATGAGCACCCTCAGTTTTTATCCCACTAAAAATCTGCCCGGTATCGGTGATGGCGGAATGGTGCTTTGCAAAGACCCACAAGATGCCGCTCGTATCCGGAAAATCAGAGCCCACCAGGCTGTGCGCATGAACGATCATCTGTACACCGGCTGGAACAGCCGCCTGGATGAAGTGCAGGCCATGGTCCTGAATGTGCGTCTGGCACGTTTTGCTGAAGAGCAGCGCGACCGCAACCGCGTCGGTGAAATTTATGACGGGTATATTCCTGCCGCCCACCGTCTGCAGGATATCAACCCCGGCCAGGGCAATCACGTCACGTACCATCAGTATTGGGTGCGCACCACCCGCCGCGATGAGTTGCAAAAGTTACTGGACGAAAACGGTGTTGATACGGCAATCTATTATGACCCGCCCATGAACCACCATGTGCTGGCCGAATATTGTCGTGAAGGTGGCCCCATGACCGAAGCCGAACGGGCCGGTCGTGAAGTGCTTATTCTTCCTATCCACGCTGCACTTCCCTTCGAAGATGCTCACAAAGTGGGCAAACTCGTAGGTGAATTTCTGGCTCAGGAATCCGCTTCTGCGGCATCCTAAGTAAATCCGAGGAGAGTTCGATGGTGAAAGCACGGGTCTTGAGTTTCGGGAGTCTGTCGTCGTCGCTGGTGCGAAATCAGACCCAGTCTTTCATCGATCTTGTCCATCGGGAAATCCCCCGGCTGACTTGCCAATTGACGGTGCTGCCTTCCACCGTCGATGAAGAAGATAAGGCCAACCAGGTATTCACCGCCGTCAGTGCGACGGAAGTTGAATACCTGGCCAGCCTGATCACCAGCAACCAGATTCATGCCGTGGTTATGGAAGTGGCAGACCTGCCTCTGATTCCTCCGGAGGGCATGGATATTCTCTGCGCTCCCCCCCGTTTTACACCTTTTGATGCCTACCTGAATCGTCAGGGACACATCATGGATGAAATGGATCCTGGCAGCCGTGTGGGAGTGCTCTCCAATCGCTCCAAATTCCAGATGGAACACCTCTGGCCTGATATCAATTTCCAAATCATGCACGGTGGTGTGGACAAGGCCATGGAAACCCACATGCGCCATAGCGAAATTGATGGCTTAGTGCTTCCGGCCGCGGCCACCGAACATTTGGGCATTCAGGGTATCGTGGCGGAGATATACGAACCTGGCTTTATCCTCCCAGGTCCCGGACAGGGTTCGCTGGTGGTCATGGGCCGCTCAAATGACAAAGAAACCCGAAAAGACCTGGCATCCCTTCACTGCCCTGCCACCCTGGTGGAAATTCAAGCTGAGATGGCTTTCCGCAGACGCATGATATCCGATCAAGATTTGCCTGTGGGAGTTCTGGCCCGGGTCACCGGCAAAGAAGTGACCATCGAAGGATCCACCGGAGCGTGCGTCAACCGCATCATGGTCAATGGTCCCCTGGCCCAGTACGACGACATCGGAGCCGGCCTGGCCATGCAATTGATGAGCAGCGGGGATGCCTTGGCCGATCTTCTGGAAGCGGAATTTCCCGATGGCCTACCACCCGAAGACGAAGAGATTGATCTGGGAGCCAGTGAGGAATTGGACGGTGAAGATGACCAACCCGATGAGTTGGACGCTGAAATTGCCGCCCTTAAAGATGCAGATGATTTTTCAGACCCCGACGAGTACCACGCCTAGTTCTACGACAGTTGTCTGGCAATATCCGCAGCAGTGAATGGGTCCCGCATTTGGGCGGTTCCCACCTGAACAGCCACCGCTCCCAGGGCAAAAAACTTCATGGCCTCTTCCGCTGTGGAAATGCCGCCCACCCCCACGACAGGCACTTTGGCCTTGTTCACAATTTCATCCACCTTGGCCAATGCAATGGGTAAGACTCCCGGCCCGGAATAACCACCGAAGCGGCGAGGTAATACCGGACGTCCTGTGCTCAGATCAACATCCAGTCCCACCACCGTATTTATGGCGCTGACCGCATCAGCACCCGCCTGCCCGGCTGCGGCGGCCAGAGAGGCGATGTCAGCCACATTGGGAGTCAATTTGACCAACAGGGCCCGGTCAGGAAGTTGGGCACGGGTCAGGGCCACACAGCTGGCCACGGTTTCCGGATCCCGACCAAAGTCGTGACCACCTTCCGCCACATTGGGACAGCTGAGATTCACTTCCACCCCGTGCCAATGCTTGAATCCGGCAGCGACCTCTTGCAGTCTCTGGCTCATCAGACCAAACTCTTCAGGCACAGTAGCCGCCAGACTGACCACTGTAGGAACCGCCAACTCTTCCAGACGAGGCAGCACATTCTCCAGAAAAGCGTCCAATCCCACATTCTCCAGACCAATGCTATTGATGGCCCCATTGGGCAGTTCACAGAGGCGAGGCATGGGATTACCAGAGCGTGGTTGCGGAGTGACCGTTTTGGTGACTACGGCCCCCAGCCCTGAATAAGGGGATCCCCCTTGGGATGTTTTCATTTCATGGCCGCTCAAACCATAGGAAAAACAACCGCTGGCTGTCCAAATCCGTCCGGGAAAAAGGCGGGGACCCAGTTGGAAGCTGTCATCGGCGCGCAGGGTGAACCATGAGGGAAGTGACACCGTAAAATCCTTTGTCCGGGTTAACCAACGATTTCAAAATCTCGCTGGCCGTAACGAGACCAGTCAATACTTTCGGCCCTGAAGACAGGACCTTCCTGACAACATGTGGCGTTACGCCAACCATCGCCGCTGGCAGTCGAGTCTAACACCGGAACCACACACCCTTTGCAGGCCCCGTATCCGCACCCCATATGCTCCTCCAGAGAAACCAGACAATCCCACCCGCGAGTGCGAGCCAAATCAGCCACGGCTTTCAGCAGGGGAATGGGACCACAGGCCATGATCAGGCGAGAGGTTTTATCTTCGGCAGAGATTTCCCGGGCCACCAGATCTGGCACCCGCCCCTGCCAAGCTTTACGATGGTCAGGCACGCCCTGATCTATATCGACACTGATTCTCCAGTTTTCATCCAGCAGATCCCAGGGCACATCGCCTCCGTCGCGAGCACCAAAAAAACCTTTATCAACAGATCGGCCATAACGTTTCAGCCAGGCCCAAACGGGTGGCAGGCCCACTCCACCACCCACCAGAATGACTGGTTGATCAGGAGCAGGAGGGTCGAAAGCCCGGCCCAGAGGGCCCAGGAAAGTAACGTATTGCCCGGCGCGAAGATGTTCCAGTGCCTGGGTGCCCTGCCCCACCACCCGGTATAGCAAAGAGACGACTTTTTCATGACTGTGCAGAATAGAGAAAGGGCGGCTGAAAACGAAAGCAGCAGACCCCGGTAAATTGATCATCGCAAACTGACCGGGTTTGAAATCCTGCTTCTGTTCCAGCTCCATGTCGAGACGAATGAGTCCCGTGGAAACGGCATGGTTGTTCAGCACTCTGGCTGCGCAACGCAGAGCGGCATCAGTGGATTTATTGTTCATGATTTATTCCCCAGGATGAATCAGGGTGAGCGCAGGTCGTACCCACCGTCTTCTTCTTTTTTCTTTTCTTTTTCAGCTTCTGCGGCTTCCTCTAAGAGGGCCGGATCTTCTTCAACAATGGGCTCTGGATTTTCCAGGGCCTGCGCCTCCAGCTGCTGGCCATTCATTTCTTCATCCAGAAATTCGCCGCCACCGGAAAAGCTGGTATCCGGACGGTCAATCTTCAACAAACCTTCGGCTTGCAGCTGCTCATCCATGGCTTCAATTTCAGCAGCATCCACGATGGCTTTTTGGCGTTGGGCCTCCAAGCGAATCTGGGCTGCGGCCATGGCCCCTTCAGGGGGATTATAAATCAGATTTTTCCGCCTGGAAAGGTATACCATACGGCGGCGAACACCTTCAAATTCATTTCTGCGACCTGGCCTTTCAGCTCCTGCTACCAATGATGTTTTTTGCAGTTCTGCCAATTCTTCAGGGCTGAGGCTAGCCAGATAAGTGACCTGGGCGCTGTCCTGCTGGGCCAGGAGAAAGCCGAGCAAATCTCCATCGGAGCCCATGCTCATTTCAAAGGCCTGAGGGCTTTTAGGGTAACGTTCTTCCAAAATGGCACTGAAAAAAGCAACGGAATCAGGGTCATCCAAATAGTCCCGGTATACCACCACAGCACCGTACAATCCCCTGGGAGCCAGCAAACTGTCGGCGGCAGAGTCCAGGCCCGCCTCCCGGAACAAAAGGCCTGCTTCGGCCGGCCGGTTGAAACCAAAGAGCAGCGCATTGGCCTGCAGCAATTTCAACCGGGGCACTCGTTCAGGCCGGGCATCTGGCAAAGCCGTTTCTGCAGCCAGATAATCTTTCAAATTCTGATCCAGGATACGGGTCTGGTTGTAATCATCCAGTTCATCGCGGCCCCGCACAGCAATGGCAAATTGGGTGGCAGCATCTTCAAGATCGCCCCGTTCCAAATACAAATACCCCAGAATATCAGCAGCCCGGGCTTTCACCACAGGGTTGTTCCACTCTTCGGGCATGCTCTCGATCAGAGGAGCGGCCTCGTCGCCACGATCCTGGGCCACCAGACTTTCCGCCCCCGCCAAAACAACTTCTCCATTGGCACTATAAATGGTGGCTTCATCTTCCAGGCCGGACAGCAAGAGGTCCACCACTTCAAAATCTCCCAAGTGCACATGCACCCGTGCACGCAGCAAACGGGCGCGGAAACCTAACTCAGCACTGGAAGTATTCTGGCCTACTGTCTGCAGTACAACACTGGCCTCCTGGTATTGATCCATTTCCCAGTAGCACTCGGCCAGCTTCAGGCCAATGCGATCCATTTCGCCATCGTCGGGGAATTCGTCCATGTATCTCTGGTAATTTTGGGACGCGGCTTCCCAATCTTCCAAAGTGTAGGAATTATCCCCACTGACCTTCAAGGTTTCACTTTGAAATTTGCTATCAGGATATTGAACGGCCAGCTTGTCCAAATACTCTTGGCTACGGTCCAGGGCCCCAATCATGAGATAGCTGAGGGCCTGGAGATAAAGGGCTTCTTCGTTGTATTCAGTGGCCGGATAGTTCAGGAATAAAAGATCCAGTTTCTGGATCGCTTGCCGGTAGGATGACAACCGGCTATGGGCCTTGGCCTGGAGAAAGAGAGCATCGTCCGTGAGGCTGTGGCCGGGATATTCATCCAGAACTTTTTGCGATTTCTTGATGGCTTCAAGGTAATTGCTCTTCTGGGCACCGGTGGGCTCTGGGGGATCTTCGTGTTTGCGGATGGCTTCATTACGCACATGTTCGGCATCATCAAAAGAACGTTTGGCATTGTAGTAGGTGTTGTATTTGGCACAGCCAGCCCCAAATAACAGGACAAGGATGAGCCCCAACCAGACAGCCACCAGAGAGGTGGGTTGCCGGTTTGACCTCAGGCCCAAAGGGATGCCCGCACGAAAATACAAAAAGTTACCTGTTCTGCCAAGATTGTCTATGGGAATGACTTAACTTTAGTAAGCAATTATCATTCCCGCTCACTCGCTGTCCTCGTGCCATGTCAGGCGACCGCGCAGGAAAGTGGCGACCACCTTTCCGGTCAAAGTCTCTCCAATGTAGGACGAATTCCGGCTTTTGGATTGGAATCCATCAGCTTTCACTTCCCACTGCCCTTTAGGATCGAATAAGACAAAATCTGCCGGCAGACCTTCATCCAGAATTCCACCATTCAGATTCAAAGCTTTGGCCGGCTTGCAGGTCATGCAATCGATCAACTGGCCCAGGTCCAGAACACCCGTATTCACAAGATAGGTAATTCCCACACCCAGGGCTGTTTCCAATCCGATGGTTCCAAACGGAGCCTGGTCAAATTGGTATTCCTTTTCCGTCACCGTGTGCGGCGCATGATCGCTGGCAATGCAGTCGATGGTACCATCAGCAAGACCTTCAGCGATGGCCATGAGGTCATCTTGTTCCCGCAAGGGCGGATTCATTTTGAAAAGAGGAGAAAAATCGCGACACTTGCTATGATCCTGGCTGAAATGGTGCGGAGTCGCCTCGGCAGTCACGATGATGCCCTCGCTCTTGGCCCGACGGATGATGTCCACAGCGCCCTTGGTGGAAACGTGGCACACATGCAGGTGTCCCCCGGTGCTGCGGGCCAATTCAATATCCCGGAAAATAGCAGAGTCTTCACCGGCGCGGGCCATTCCGGCCATGCCCAAACGGCCAGACCAGTACCCGCCATGCATAACACCCTTACCCACAATAGATTTGTCTTCAGCATGGGTGAGGATGGGCACCCCCAGCTCTCGGGTGTATTTCAAAGCGTTGCTCATGAGGCCACCACTGGCCACTGGGTCGCCATCATCCGAGAAGCCCACAGCTCCTGCAGAGATCATGTCTGCAAACTCAGTCATGGCTTCGCCCTTGCGCTCGTGGCTGATGGCCCCGGCAGGATACACCATGCACAAACCCGTTTCCCGAGCCCGATCAATCTGATAACGCACCATACCCGCATTGTCGATGGCCGGAGTTGTATTGGGCATGGTCACCACACCGGTGAACCCGCCAGCAGCTGCAGCTTTGCACCCCGAGGCGATGGTTTCTTTGCTCTCGTGTCCTGGCTCGCGAAAATGCACATGAGTGTCAATGAAGCCGGGTGCACAGACCAGGCCGCCGGCATCCAACACAGGTAAGCCTTCCAAAGTTGGCGTGCCCACTCCGATACCTTCAATCCGGCCTTTGCGCACGTGAAGGAAACTCTTGCGTTTGCCGAGCTTTCCGTTGCGGCACAATTTGATATTGGTCACCAGGTATTCAGCGGGAATGCGCTTCCAGCTCCACTGCATTGTCCAAACCTCTTTCCAAAACGGGTAAAAATTTTAAAGGATTAACTGCCCAAAGCGCCGGGGTCACCACCGGAGAGCAGATAAATCAATGCCATACGCACAGCCACACCGTTGGCCACCTGATCCAGAATCACCTGGCGGGGACCATCAGCCACTTCGCTGGAAATTTCCACGCCACGATTCATGGGCCCGGGGTGCATGATGAACGCGTCTGGCTTAAGACCACGCAGTACCTCATTGGTGATACCATAAACCCGGTGATACTCGCGATTGCTGGGGAAGCTTTTGGAGGAATGACGCTCCAGTTGGATTCGCAGAACGTTCAGCACGTCGGCTTCGGCCACGGCTTTTTTGAGATTGAACTCGACCTTGGCACCCAGTTTGTCAATGCCCCCGGGGATCATGGTCGGTGGGCCACAGAGAGTCACTTCAGCGCCCAGTTTATTCAGGCCCCAGATGTTGGATCGGGCCACCCGGCTGTGGGTGATATCACCAATGATAGTGACTTTTTTGCCCCGCAGATCGCCCAGTTTTTGCTGCATGGTCATAATATCCAGCAAGCCCTGGGTGGGATGCTCGTGAGCCCCATCACCAGCGTTGATCACCGAACACTTCAACACCTTACCCAAGTACTGGGCTGCCCCCGGGGAGCTGTGACGAATCACCAGCATATCAATTTTCATGGCCGCCAGGTTTTCAGCGGTATCGCGCAGGGTTTCACCCTTGGAAAAGCTGCTATTGGCGGAACTGAAGTTGATGATATCTGCCGAGAGACGTTGCTCCGCCAATTCGAAGGAGATCCGGGTGCGGGTGCTGGGCTCGTGGAAAAAGTTGACTACGGTGCGTCCGCGCATGATGGGAACGCTGCGCACGGGCCGATCAAAGACGGCCCGAAAACGCCCGGCAATCTCCAGCACACCAAGGATTTCCTCGGCCGACATATTTTCCAGGCCAAGGACATCCTTATGCTTGAGGATCATGAGTCAACGACCTCCCCCACAACCACTTCCTCTGAGTCATCAAAATCGGCCACCCGCACCTTGATGATTTCACGGCCGCTTGTGGGAACATTCTTTCCAACAAAGTCAGGACGAATAGGCAATTCCCGGTGACCACGGTCCACCAGAACAGCAAGGCGGATAGCCTTGGGGCGTCCCCAGTCCATGATCACGTCCAGGGCCGCACGTACAGTACGCCCGGTGTAGAGCACATCATCCACCAGGATGACGATTTTGTCGGTGATGTCGAAAGGCATCTCGGTGCTGGCCACCTGAGGGGTGGGACCCAGTGTGGACAAATCATCACGATAGAAGGTGATGTCAATGGCACCTTGGGGCACTTCAGAGCCTTCAACCTGAGTGATGGCTTCGCCCAGCATTTTGGCCAAAGGAACACCCCGGCGCTGGACGCCCAGCAAGACCAAATCTTCGATACCCTTGTTGGCTTCCATGATCTCATGGGCCATGCGCTTGATGGCACGGTTCATTTCATGGGAATTCATGATGGCGGCTTTTTGGACAAAATTCATGATGCTCCCTTTGGGAAACAGGCGCGGCCAAAGCCACACAGTCAAGTTCAGGGCTTCCAATTCGCACAAAAAAAAGCACGGGCGCAGTGGTCCATGCTGAATGTGCTGAGAAGCCTCCTTAGCGATAGTTTTTGGTTCGGGGAGAAAATATCAATAGGACGCCCAAGCGGCAAGGGAATTGTCGGGTATTTTCAGGAATTCAAGAAACAAGGGGGTGATTGTCCAGATTCAAAATGGTGCAACCAGCCTCCCGCAGGAAGTTTTCATCGTGGGAAGCCAGGACCAGAGCGACGTCAGAAGGCAACTCCGCCAGCAATTCCAAAATGCGCCGCCGCCCTTCCAGATCGAGAGCCGCTGTAGGTTCATCCAGCAGCAACAGAGGCCGGGTGGAAAAAAGGACCATGCCCAAGGCCAGCCGCCGACGCTGGCCACTGCTCAAGCTGTGGGGGTTGCGCTGGGCCAGCTCAGGGCCCATTCCCAGTTTCTTCAAAAAGTCCTCGGCGGTGAATGCTTTCAGGGCCGGGTCCACCGCAATTTCCAGGGCAACCGATTCACGGGTAAAGAGATATTCAGGAAATTGAGGAGCCAGCATGGCCATGCCGTGGTCCAAATCCAAAGCATGCCGGGAATAGAGATTGTTCTGGCCCAGTTGGATACTGCCGCTATGAGGCTTGCGGGCTCCGGCGCAGGAGGCCAGCAGCGTGCTTTTACCACAGCCATTGCTTCCTGTCACCCCCAGACGCTCGCCAGGGTAAACGGACCATTGTTCCAGAAAAAAACCAGGTTTGGGGCCGTGGAAATGGCAGCTCAGATCTCGGGCTTGCAAAATGGGGTGGTTCTCTCGAGCTATCCTGGTAGCCTTAGCCTTTTCGGATGGAGAAAACTTGTCGTCCCCCAGCAGAGCCATAACACGGGGATGGTTGATCAGCTTCCGAGCAGGCCCGAAAAGCCCCACCTTACCATTTTCCAGCAGCAAAATGTCATCGGCCATAGCCGCTTCGCGCCGGTCACAGGTGGCGGTGATCAAAGTGTGGTCAGGTTCGGAAAGCCAATTTTTTAAACGATTCAGAATCCAAACGGTCTGCCTGGGGTCCTGAAGGGCGGTGGGTTCATCGGCCAGCAGCACATTGGGCAAGCCTGCAAGAGCTACCGCCAGCACCAAGCGTTGCTTTTGCCCCGCCGAAAGCAATCGTGGGTCCAAATCGCCCAGGCCATGGAGTCCATATTCTTCCAGAATTATCGGGGCATCAACGCCGGGCCGGCCCAAACTCAGCTCTCGAAGAGCAGTGGAAGCAATGATTTGGTCATCAGGGTCCTGAAACATAATGGCTGAGTCCTGCTGCAAAGGAGAGTCCTCCGATGCCAGAAACTTCAGCAGAGAGCTTTTCCCCGAACCATTGGCCCCCACTACCGCCAGCCATCGGCCAGATATGACAGGCAGGTCAATGTTTTCCAGCAGACAGATTTCACGCCCACCTGAGCGTCTCATCAGAGACCAATTCTTTAATTCTAAAAGAAGCGATCCTTCAGGAATCATCGCGCAAAGTTTTCAAGTTGCGTCTGGCCACGTCCGCCCAGCTGGATGTCCCATCCATCTCCAAATATTGCTGCCAGGCAAGAATGGCTTTCTGCTTCTGACCATCCTCCTGCAGGCTCCGGGCCCATCCAAAAGCAGCACGTTTGTGATTGGTGTCCAGCTTCAGGACCTGGGCAAACTCCTGGGCCGCATCGGAAAAACGAGCCACCAGAAAGAGGCTGTGGCCCCTGGCAAAATGGAAGTCCGTATTCTCAGGACGATTGGCCGTGAGTTCATCCAGAAAAACCAGAGCCTGACTGTCTTTGCCCCTCTGGGATAATACCAAAGCCAGGTTATAACTGGCAGATTCCAACTCTGGTTCAGTATCTAGAGCCAAGCGGAATTGTTTTTCAGCTTCCGCCAACCGATCCTGAGCCATCAGGTCGACGCCTTTATTATAGGCCTCCAGGGCAACCGAACGTTGGCGAGTGCCCCGCCACTGACTTTCATCAAAGTCCAGGACCAACACCGAACCTGGCACAATGCGGTTGGGATCGGTTATCCCATTGGCAGCCGCGATGGCATCAGCCAGCTCCGGGTCGCCAAAATAATTTTCGGCAATGCGCCGCAATGTTTCCCCAGCAACCACAGTGTGCTTAAGGCTATGCCCCTGATTATGCACTTCCGTTTCGGCACCTTGCTTAGCTACTTGCTTGGAGCAACCTGCCGACAAAACAAGAATTGCTAACAACATCAGAAAAATTCGGGATCGCATCATTCCTCTTCTCCACGCGGATCTCCCGCGGCAGCAGCTTCATTCAAGATGGCAATCATCTGATCAGGGTCTTCGGTGGTAAATAGCCTTCGGCGCAAAAACGCTGCCCCAGGATAACCTTTAAAACATTTGGCGATGTGTTTCCTTACCACATAACAACCCGTTACCGGGCCACGCAGTTCCACTTCCCCTAAAATATGATCACAAGTCACTCGACACATTTCCGCAAAATCAATGACAGGATCAGGAAGACCTTCATCCACAGCACGCATCTGTTCAAAAATCCAGGGATGACCGATAGCTCCACGACCAATCATCACTCCATGGCATCGGGTGTGCTCAACCATTTCCCGGTAGGTTTTACCATCGACCACATCTCCGTTACCAATAACGGGGATATCAAGGGTCTCCACCAGATCGGCAATACGGTCCCAATTGGCCTTGCCCGTATACTTTTGGGCTTTAGTGCGGCCATGCATGGTGACCCAGGGCAAACCGGCCTCCTGCAGCAAAAGCCCCACCTCTTGATAATTCACCGATTCTTCATCCCACCCCGTGCGAATTTTGGCCGTCACCGGCACTTCACTGTTGTCGATGACTGCATGCAGAACTTCCTGCAACAGAGGCAAGTCAGCCAACAGAGCACTGCCTCCACATTTTTTGACCACTTTTTTCGCGGGGCAGCCAAAATTAATATCCAGAACATCCATATGCATTTTACTGAGGAGCCGAGCGGCAGTGCCCATGTGTTCAGGGTCGGATCCAAAAATTTGAATGCCCACGCGGCCTTTTTCCCCGGTGGTATCGACCAACCTCCATGTGGCTTCGCTGTCAAACATGAGGCCAGAGGCGGATGCGAATTCGCAGAACCCCATATCCACCCCCATAGGACGGCAGAGATCCCGAAAGGGACGGTCAGTGACACCACTCATGGGGGATAACATACGCCGGACATCAGCCAACCAAGGAACCCTGGGATCAATGCGGACCGGTTTTCGTGGTAATTTATCTGAAGAGTTCTTAGGGATATTAATGCTCACTTATGGCTCCGCAATGGCTGGATGAGAATAGGGAATTTCCAACCTAATGTAACGCCTATCCTCTAAATGCCCAATTTTAGAACAGAGGACAATTTTCAAAGCTCAACCACTGGCCATTTTCTGGATTTTCAAAAGCCAAAGTGGTAGCATGGAGCTTGAGTTGGCCTGGTTCACTTCCTGTGCCATACAGTCGATCGCCCACAATTGGTATTCCCAGGCCTAGTTCGTGAGAGGCATGAAGGCGCAATTGATGGGTACGGCCTGTCAGGGGTTTAAATTCCACTCGAGTCTTGCCATCTTCCACACCTAACCTCCGCCACTTTGTGGTGCCAACCTTACCCTGTACTGGATCATACACCTGGTGAGGACGATTATCGGGGTCCAACCGAAAAGCCAATTGAATTTCACCATGATCGCTGGACAAAACCCCATCAAGCAATGCGATATAAGTCTTAACAACTTTTCGTTTTTCAAACTGCATGGCCAGATGACGCTGGGTCTCTTTGCAAAGAGCCAAAACCAAAAGACCAGATGTATCCATATCCAATCGATGCACTGAAGGCTGATCCATGCATTGGGGGAAAAGGGCTTTCAATCGATTGACCACACAATCTTGCATATCAGGGCCTCGCCCGGGCACAGAGAGAAAGCCACTTGGTTTGTTGACTACAACGAGATTGGATTCCTGATGGATAATATCCAGTGTTTTCACAATTCAGCTCCACAAAGCATGAATCCCAGAATGGGCAGACATTTATCCTCACAACTGGAATAGAATGAGCCATGCTGGCGGGTGTTGGAACGGTTACTTTTGCCCCAAAAAAATTCAGCCAGAGCAATGGGGTTAAGTTTAAGAGTAGCGGCTTGGTTCAAAAGCTTTGGGGCACAACAATCACCGGCCCCGGTGGGCGGTCCATTGGTGTGATGGAAAAAGTCCATCAAAGGTTTGCGTTCCCCATGGAAATTCCTCAACAGGTAGAGCCCCTGAAGATCTTTCATAAGATTTTGGGATAAATGTTTTCTTTGCATTTTAACATCTGAAAATTCAACGGAACCATCATCCAGGGATTCCATTTTTCTGGTCAACTCTTTGATGACCAAATCGCCGGGGATCATCTTTGCTTCATAAGCCACCATGTCAAAAATTGGAGGCGCCCATCCCTTAATAAACCACTGACCATTGTATTGGCAGGAAAAGGCTTTCAGAATGACTGTTTGGCCATTCTTGTCTTCACATTCCAAAACACCAAACATTTGTCCTCGTGCATCTCCCCATAGATAATCAGTGGAGAAACAAGGTTCCAAGCTTTCATGGTGTTCAACCCCATCCAGCCGCTTCAGAGATTCAAGCTCTCTCATTAAAGCCAAGGCGTATGGGCGTGCACGGGATGAATCAAGGCGGTGTTCAGTTTGGCATGTTCCGCACCAACCAAAAGCGGCATGTTCAGAAGATGAATTTTGGGAAAAAGTCAAAACAGCACCCGGTTGTTAGTAACCATAGAAGCTCCTCCATCCACTTCAAAAAGCATCCGGAGGCCTTGACCAATAGGCAAAAAGAAAGGCCCCGAGCTTATGCTCGAGGCCTTTAGATAATTCGGCGGTTTCCTACTCTCCCACAAGGGCGACCCTGCAGTACCATCGGCGCAACGCGGTTTCACTACTGTGTTCGGAATGGGAACAGG
>JADGDU010000025.1:0-270 GCA_016744705.1 Candidatus Krumholzibacteriia bacterium | reverse complement strand
ACCCACGCGCTATCGCCGCCGAAAAGACGTTATTGTCCTTTTGACAACTGAATATGGAGAGTAGTTTGAGATATTTTTCTGAACATGACGGTAATTTTTGTTCCTAATTAATTAGAAAGAAAAAAGATGACTAAGCCGCACGGCTTATTAGTACCAGTCGGCTGAACGTATCACTACGCTTACACCTCTGGCCTATCAACGAGGTAGTCTTCCTCGAGCCTTTAGGGGAATAAATTCCCGGGAGATCTTATCTCAGGAGGAGCTTCACGC
>JADGDU010000024.1 GCA_016744705.1 Candidatus Krumholzibacteriia bacterium | reverse complement strand
GGTTTGGCCTTTTCGCTGGACCATGACAACCATTTCAGGCCGCGAAAAGACCGTTTTTTCACGGCCTTGAAATAAATTTGTCTCGTCTCTTGAAGAGGTTGAGGTATTTGCCACCTGCGACCGGAATGCTGATCATTTCATAGTTCTGGCCAAAGCGTTTATCAAAGGCAATATCCTTTTCACTTTCCAGAAGGGGAATCAAGCCTTTGCGGGGGCCGTCAGTGATATCCACGTTGCCGATGAGGAAGAAATCCGGCAGTTGGGACAACAAATAATCTCCGTCGTGCTTTTCATGCCCGGCATAACCTTGTTCGAAGGATATTTCTTTGTGTGAAATGGCTGGTACTACCAATCCGTAATAATCATAGGTTTTAAAACCGGTGACGTAGGGGATGTAGCCAGCAGGGCCCAGGGCAATGCTGGAGCCGGCTGGAAACTTTTTGGCCATGGCGTCGCCGGCCAGGAACCATCCACCCAGATTGGCTTCTGTCATATGGATGGAGATCAATCGCCTTTCTCTGCCTTGGAACGAGGCGGGCAGCAGAATCAAGGCCAGAATGGCAGTGACCAGAAGGGCGTTTCGAGGCTTGGACAGCCAGCTGGTTCCCGATAAAAGGGCGGTCAACCAAGTGAGCAACATGGGGAGCACCGGGACAAAGAACCGGAACATTCCCAGCATATCTCCGCCAACCATGGTCACATAGGCAGACCAAATCAGAACCAAAGACAGCGTGAGGTGCATATCCCGGCGGAAGACCAAGCTCGGGCCACCGCGCATCACCGCCACCACGGCAGTGATTAAAATTCCGGCCCCGTACCATTTCAGGAAATTCAAACTATAGGGCAAACCGGTATTCAATTGTCCGGCCAAATCCCCAGTTTTGGCGTAATAAGTATTGGGCAGCCACCAGCCAAAATAGCTATGACGCCAGAGCAGAAATGCCGCCGTGCCCAATCCCAGAAGGATGGGCCCAGCCCAACGTTTTCGGTTGCTACCATAATACCCAACGCTCAGGGCGTCGGAGGGCAACAGAGACCAGGCGGAAAAAAGAAATGCCAAAGCGGGACCTTCGGGGCGGGTGAGGATCAACAGCAATCCCGCAACTCCCGTGAGAATCGTTTGTCTTTTGAGGGCCGAACGCCAAGCCCAAACCGTGAAAAGGCCAAAAAAGGCAGTTTCGAGGCCGGCCAGCATCCAACAGGCCACTGCTCCCGTGAGGGCCGTCAGAATTTGGGCCACTTGGCCGGGAAGCCCGCGGTGAGCATTTTCTTCGGGGGCCAGCAACCTGACGATACCCGGCAGCATGGCCAGCAAGCCTCCCATGGCCAGAGTGCTCCAGATGCGGCCCCAAAGCAAAGGGTCCACGCCCAGGCGAATGCCAACAGCAGACAACAGCACATAGAGTAAGTTGCTGTAACCTTCCACTCTTTCGCCGATATTGAAAACCAGTCCATGGCCGTCCACGAGGTTCTGAGCATAGCGGAAGCTGATGAAAGCATCGTCGATAACAAAACGGAAACTCAGGGCATGGGCTAACAAAATGGCCAGGGAAATGCCTGTCCAGATTAGCCAGGGAATGCGGCTACCCCGATCAGTGTTTGGATTCAAGTTCAAGCGGGTTCTCCCGGTAGGCCTTCGGTGATTTCAATGTCCACTCCACGCAGACGAAGTAGTTCTATCATACGGTCCCCGGGGACGATGAGTTCCTGAGGATGGGCGCCAGGAGCAGAAATTTCGCCGCTGGCCAACAGTTGGGCAATGATGGCAGCAGGGTAACCTGTCATGCGCATCATGGCAGAGATGTCGTGAGTGCTATCATGATGGTCGATGATCCGGACCGTGCGGCGGATGGCTTTTTCGCTTTTGTAGCCAACGACCTCAGCCTGGAGCAGAACCACATCGGGCCCCGGTAGATCCAGCTTTTCATCCATAAGTTGGGCCAACATCTCCCGTGGAGACATGGTGCCTTCTTTTCCCTGGCGGGGGACTGAGTCGCAGAATCCCAGATCATTAAGCAGTTTGAATTGGGCGCAGTGGCCTTTGTAGCGGATGGTTTTATAGTCCAGGTCGGGAACGCGGCCCGCCAGAGTTTGGGGCAAGGTGGAGGTGCCGCCACTGGTCTGAAAGGCTTCCAACTGGCCAAACGGCGGGGGAAATTCCAGCGTTTCAAGCTCGCTCAGGGAAGGCACTGTTTTCAATTTCCCATCCCGGATGACCACTGCTGGTTCGATGTATTCGTTGATCAACCCCTGAACCGAAAAAACCACTTTGTAGTTCATGGGGGGCAAGGGTTTGGCGGGAAGTCCTCCCACACGAAGCTTAAGGGAATCGGCCCTGTCCAGGGCTTCGACCAACCAGTAGCCGAGGATGCCAGCCAATCCCGGGGCCAGCCCGCAGTCGGGCACGATACTCACGCCTTGTTCTTTCGCCTCTTCATCCAGCTCGAATTCACGAGCCACAATATCGTTGTTGCCGCCCAGATCCAGGAAATGAGCTTTTCCAGCCACGGCCATGGCCGCCAAATCAGCATTGTACCAATAGTTTACGGCAGAGATAGCCACCTGGGCTGTCTCCATCAGGGGACCCAGAACCGCGGCATCCCGAACATCGCAGCACACGGTGCTCAGGCGCTTGTCGGCAAAGCGTTCGCTCAGTTTCTTTAAAGATTCTGCATTGCCATCAACCACTGTCAGGCCTGTGGTTCCTTCAGCCTGGTCCAGCAGATCGTGAGCAATGGCAGTGCCCTGGAGGCCAGCACCGAGCAGTAGGTACTTCAAAATTCATATCCCTGATTTGGATTCAAAGCCGTGGTTTGAGCTTACAATAACTGTTGAAAGTGTTTTGGTCAGCAGGCAATTTCCTTTTTCCCTATCCTGTGGCCATTTGGGCCTCTGCCGCCCTTACTGATCTTGAATAATCCTTCCCTGGAATCATCGTCATGAACCTTTGACCTGGTGGTAGCGGGGAGCTACAATCGTTAGGTTCTGTAGAGTTACCGGAACCCTTTACCACAAGATACAGGAGTGCTTATGGACGCCAAAGTTCTGCAGCAGAATCTCCTTGAGCTTATTCGGCGGACGAGCAGCCAGCTTCCCACTGATGTAGCGCGGGTCATCGATAAAGGATGGCGCAAGGAAAAGAAAGATTCATCGGGCAAATATGCCCTCGAAGTGATTAGAGAAAACATTGGTATGGCCAAAGTGAAGAGCCAGCCTCTTTGCCAGGACACCGGTGCCATCATCTGCTACGCGGATTTGCCCGCCTGGATGGATGAAAAAACCTTTAAGAAGGCCTACGACAAAGCCGTGGTTCAGGCCACCAAGGTGGGATATCTGCGGCAGAATTCTGTAGATTCCATTACCGGTGAAAACTCAGGCACCAACCTGGGGCCTGGCAACCCCACTTATCATTTTCACCCGGCCAAGGGCAAGAGCCTGAAAGTCCGGATGATGCTTAAGGGTGGCGGCAGCGAAAACATGAGTGCCCAGTACAGTCTGCCTGACAACCGGATTGGCGCTGGCCGGGATCTGGATGGGGTGCGCAAATGTCTGCTCGACGCTGTGTTGAACGCCCAGGGCAAGGGCTGTGGTCCTGGCATTCTGGGAGTTTGCATTGGTGGAGACCGGGGTAGCAGTTATGTGGCGGCCAAGGAAGAGTTCTTTCGCACCCTCGATGATGTGAATGAGGACAAAGGCCTGGCCAAAATGGAAAAACAAATTCTGAAGGAAGCCAATACTCTGGGCATCGGTCCCATGGGCTTTGGTGGGGAAACCACTTTGCTGGGTGTGAAAATCACCCATCGCAATCGGGTGCCTGCTTCATATTTCGTTTCGGTGGCCTACATGTGCTGGGCCTTCCGTCGCAATGGTATCTTAATGAATGAAGGCGGGAAAATTTCCCGCTGGTTATACGAATCCTAGGAGGCCGGATCATGTTGCTTGAAGCACCTTTCACAGAAGAGAAGATCCGCGCCCTGAAAGTTGGCGATAAGGTTGAGATCTCTGGTTTGATCTTTACCGGACGCGACGCGGTTCACAAATATTTGCACGACGGGGGCAAGCCTCCTGTCGATCTGAATAACAGCATCATTTACCACTGTGGCCCAGTGGTGGTGAAGGAAAAGGGCAAGTGGGTGGTCAAGGCAGCCGGGCCTACCACCAGCATCCGTGAAGAACCTTATCAGGGGCCTTTGATGGAGCAGTATGGGATCCGTGCTGTCATTGGCAAGGGTGGCATGGGAGCCAAGACTTTGGAGTACTGCCAAAAAGTTGGTGGGGTCTATTTCCATGCCATCGGTGGTGCGGCTCAGGTTTTGGCCGAACGGGTGGTGGATGTTCCCGATGTGCACATGAAGGATGAACTGGGAGCGCCGGAAGCTATCTGGGAATTTGTCGTCGATAAATTTCCGGTGGTGGTGACCATGGATTCTCACGGAAATTCCTTGCATGCCGATGTTTTGCAGGCTTCCACGGAAAAATTGAATAAACTGCTGCCCTAACGGTAGATCTCGATCATTCCCCATGGTACATCCGGTGCTGTGGGGAATTTTTGTAGGGCAGGAAAATCTGGAAATCGAGACGGGTGTGTTGTAGGGTTTCTTCAAAGAATTATAGGTTTGTGGGCCAAAGTGCCAGGATTCCAGAATGGGAGTACAGATTGTCACAGGACACCGTTCATAATGCAGCCGAAAACCCAGCCGGTTTTGGCTTGCCTCAGATACTGAATATTCTGTTCAGGGGCCGGCGTATTATATTTATTCTGACTCTCGCCGGGGTCTTGGCAGGGGTGGCTTACGGGATATTCACCAAACCATTGTACCGGGCCACGGCTCAGGTTCGCCCGGGAATTGTTTCCTATTCAGCCGAAGGCACTCCTTTACGGGAGTGGGCCCTCAAAGATATCGTGCGTTGGTTCCGCACCGGGCTTTATTGGGATGAAATGCGGGAAATATCTCCCTTTGATGAGGCTCCAGGCCCCCCTCTTTTGCTGGCCGAATTCATCTCTTCGGGACCACAGTCTCGAGGGGGAAATGTCATCACATTGACCAATCTCTCACCCGATCCTTTACTGGCCGTGCAAGCGCTCAAAATTGCGGTGGCCTCCTTCAACCATCAAGCCAGTTTGGACAGCATCAGCAGCACGTTGCAGTTGACTATTGGTGGGGCCAAAGTTCGCCAGCAGAAAATCAATTTTGAAATCAACAAAATTGAAGGTGAGATGGAACGGACCAGCCTCAAAATCAAAAATATTCAAACAGAAATTCTGAAAGTCGACGCCCAGGAAAAACGCATCAACAGTGAACTGGAGCAATTGAGTTTCAGCAGGCAATGGCGATTGTCGGCGGTGGAAAAAACCCTGACCGAGGCCGAAGCCGCCCGGGTGCGCCGCACCGATGCCGAGGCTTTGTTGGTCACACTTTTGGCAGGCGATTCGGCGGGGAATATTTCTTCGTCTGGGGATGGAAATCCCGTGGATGAAATTCTATTGCAGTCGGTCCAGCGCAACGAAGCAGCCCTGGCTGGAGAACTGCTTTCAACAGTGAACGAATTGGGCTCCTATATCTACAATAGCACCGTGCGTGCTGACAGCTTACGTGAGGCTTCGGCCAAATTGCTCACCCAGATCAATGATTTGGAATTGAAAAAAACTGTCGATCTCGTGCAAAAGAGAGCAGTGTTTGAATTGCAGATGGATGACCTTATGATCCAGCGGGATGTGGACTTGAACAGCCAGAAAAACCATCTTGAGTCTGATCTGCTGGCGGAACAGAACCAGTTGGACATGCTCTCTCCTCTGGAACAGGTGGGGCGTGTCACCGTCTCTCAAAAACCAGTGCGGCCCAGGAAGATGCGGGCCCTGGTTATCCTGACGGTTCTAGCTTTTATGGGGTCCATCTTCGTGGTCTTTGGTTGGGAATTTCTACGCAGAAACCGCGTGGCCATCATGGCCGACGAATCAGGAATATGAAGCTTCAAAACCTTTTGAAGTTGATCCTTCTGACCTTGGCTTTCACCAATTCGGCAACATTGCCTATTGGTTTTCCTCTGAAAATTTATGAAGGGGTCGGTTTTCTGGCCCTGGTTCTTTTGCTGGCTGGAGGTGGCTTTCGGCTGGGAAGAAGCCAGCGCATCCCTTTGCTGTGGGGTGTTTTCTTTTTTGGCAGCATGGTGGCTTCGGCCTGGGGGTTGAACGAACTTTGGTCTCGAGATTTGAGCATGCTGGAATGGGCTCACGGACGATACAATCCCCTGATCAATACTATCTTCCATTACTGCTATCTGGCTTTCGACATTGGCCTATTGGTTTTGGTACTGCACGCTTTGGAGAACAAACTCCTTTCTCTTTTGGATTTTTGCAAATGGTGGCTCATGGGGTCTGTGGTCGCTGTTGCTTATGGGGTCGTCCTCAACCTGTTTTTCCTGGTGGGTTTGCCGGCCAGTCTTTTGCTCCGCTTCAGTGCTGTTGATTTTATGAACATTGGCGGAGTTCTGGTCGCCAGAACCGGACCTTTTGAAGAAGGTAATTATTTCGGATTGTATCTTTTGGCTTCGGTGGTCATCAACCTCTATGCCATACAGAAATCACCCCATCGTTTTTATCGCTGGTGCCTGCCGGTGTTGATTTTGGGCACAGTCATGACAGCTTCGCCTGCGGCTCTGATGGGGGTTGTGGCGGTGGTGATTGTGGCCATTCTGACGGGTGGTTTTTCCTCTTCAGTGCGCAACATTACCATTGTGGCTGGCGTGGTAGTTTTTGGTTTTGTGATCCAATCAGGGCTGTTTCAGTCCGTGGTTTTGGATAAGTTCAGCCTCTTGTTCACTGGGGGTGTCACTGATACCAAAAACGTTTCCCTCATCCAGAGATTGAATGAATCGTACCATGCCTGGCAACTCTTCCTGGATTTTCCCTGGGGAGTGGGCATGGGAAACTTTGGCTATTTCTTTGGTTATTATCCGGATTTGTACACTTGGTTGATCACCGATTTTAACAATTTCAAACCCATTTCCAACAATGTTTATATGGAAGTGTTGAGCGAGCACGGTCTGGGGATGGGGCTGCTCTTTTTGGCTCTCTTGTATTTGAAATTGAAACGCTTGATCCGAGCTCATGAACTAACTGTGGCCGCTGGTTTCATTCTGGTGTGTGTCTATTTTGTGGCTTTTCCTACATTCCGGCTCTCGCTCATTTGGGTCTTCTGGGCTTTTGTGGTTTTTCTGGGCCAGGACACCAGAGAATCTGCTCAACCCATCAAAGAGTGATAAATATCCATAAACCCATCCACTTGATTATCCAGAGTGTATAATTTTGCAGCCTGGAAAGCGGCGGCTCCATGCTTTAAACGCAGATCCGGGTTCACCAGGTAATTGCGGATGGCTTGGGCCAGTTCAGCACTTTCGGGCTTGATGATAATGCCTTCTTTTTCATGACCAACCACTTCCGGAATACCGCCTCGGGTGCTGCCGATGACAGGCAAACCATTACTGAAGGCGTCCAGCATGGTGCGCGGGAAATTATCATTCCAGAGGGAGGGCACCAAAAGAAATGAGGCTTCTCTCAGGAGGCTGAATTTCTGTTCTCCCTGAACCAGTCCGTGATATTTGAATCTCTGGGGATCGCGGGCGCAAAACTCTTCCACCTGATCACTCATAGGTCCTACGCCGGCAAAATCAAAACCAAAATTTGGCAGGTCTTCTTTCAGGAGCTCTTCTAGAGCCGACAAAATGAGGCCCACTCCTTTGTGCTCATCCAGCTGGCCGAGAAATATTCCTCGGGGCGGATGCTGGCTGCGCCCCTCGGGAATGGCTGGCAAAATATTTTCGCAGGCATTGGGAACACGGACAGGCTTGGCTCCTGGAAAGCCACCAGCATTGGTGTGCGTATCGAGGACGAACTGAGATGGGGCAGTGACCACCGCAATGCCGTGGGTTTTGGCCAATTTAAAGCGTCGTAAAATAGTGCAGGGAAGAGGAGCGGATACGCAGTCGGTATTGTTGCTGCGCATAAGGGTGGTGCGGGGACACAAAAGGTGGTAATCGCGCAGAGTGTGTACGATGGGAATCTTCCGCTTCTGAGCAGCCTTCCAAACTGCCGGGGTCATGCCCACCAGAGTATTGGTGTGCAGAATGTCGGGCTGGCTGCGGTCCATGGCTTCGCCTGCCAATTTCTCCCAGCGGGGGGAATAAACGGCCGCAAAGTGATGCAAGCCCCGCACGAGAATTCCGGGCCGGGGGATGGTGCCATCAGCACTGAAAATATCATAAAACCCATTGCTGGAGCTTTCAAAAACAAGGCCCGGGGTGTCACCCAGTGGCCTGGTGGTGAGTTCAGAAGCGCTTTGCCTGCTGCCGGTGGTGGCCAGGGCGTCAGCCAAGTGGCCTCGTTCGTGAATTTTCAAGGCCAAGAGGTGGCTGGACATTTCGGCGCCACCAATAACGTTGGGAAAAAAGACACTGTTCTGCATCAGGATTTTCATGAATATCTTTCTGGGACTTTAACGGTAGCGAGAGGCACAAGTTTACGGAATCTCAGTAGGGGCCAGGCTACCAGGAAGCCATATGCCATGGCTCCCAAAATGACACGTCCCACCACGTGGATGGGGTCGGCCAGCCACACAACCAGAGCCATGAACGACAAGGCTGGGACCATCAGAAGCAAAGTCTGGCCGAGTAGATGGTGGAATCTTTTGCGTAGTGTAATGGCCAACAGGACAAGTAGCAACAGATGGCTGGCCAGCATGCCCAGGCTGGCACCAAAACCACCGGCTTGTGGGATCAGGAAATAGGTGGCCAAAATAGCCACAAGGGCACTGCATATCACCGGGGGCAAATAGCTCTTTTGCCGGTCTTCACTAATCAATGTATTGCCCAGGAAGGTCCCCACAGCCAGCAAGGTATAGCTGACAGACAAGACCCGGAAGACCGCGCCAGCCTGAGGGAATTGGCCCTTATAGATGAATTGAATCAGGTCTGTGCCCAGCAGAACACCACCCAATGCCACCGGTAACAAACCAGCCAGAACAAACCCAAGATACAAATTGAATGAGGTGTTGAATTTTACAGGATCATTTTTGAACAGTCGGCTAAATCGAGGCAGCAATGCCGACCAGAGAACTTCCACAATGATTACTATCAGAAAAATAATCCGGGATGCGGCGGCATAGACTCCGGCTTCGGTGGCGGTGGCGCGCAGGCCCAGCATGATGATATCAATATTCAGGAGAATCCGCAGAATGAGGATGGCTGATCCCAGGGGAGCCGTTTGTTGCCACCGTCGCCATGTCTCTGCCAGGGTTGGCCAACTGGGTATAAGCGGCGCACCAAACAAATTGGCCAGGGGAATGGCAATCACAAGGTTTCCCAGAATCATGGCCAAAATCAACAAAATGGGGACCAAATGTTGAGGGGGCAGGCCGGTCCAGATCCCCAGGGGTTTCCAGAGCAGCAGGATGAAGAGGGCGTAGAAGAGAGAGCGTCCTGTTTTGGCCGCACTCACCCATGCCATACGCTCCATGCCGAGGGCTACCCAGCTGAGCATAAAGATTTGGGGAAATACAGTCAGGACGTAGGCAAAGAAGATGAAAGGGTCTTCATGGAAAAAAGCCAATCTGGGCAGAAAGAAAAAAGCAGCTCCAGCCACCACCAGGGCCTGGAGGGAGAGAATACCCATATGGGTTCGGGCGTAGACTTGGATAGCGGAAAGATTGTCCAGTCTGGACACTTCGCGAATGCCCAGAGACATCATGCCCCATTCGGCGGTGATGAGAGCATAGGCCATAACCGAAACGCCAATTTGCACCACTCCAAACCAATGGGCACCCAGATGCTCGGCCAAAAAAACCAAAGCCCAGACATTGAGCAATTGGCTGGCCACTTGTCCTGTGGTCAAAATACTGAGGTTGTGGATGACGCCTTTTGTGCCGCGCATAGTTGCCTCCTTTCGCGCAGGCGTACAGTAGGTGGCGGTCTTGGGGGCGTCAAGATTCACTTCCTGTCTTTACAGAAAATACCGGAAGCTTGTATATTTCATATTCCATCTCTTTGAGTATTCAATCCAAGAAGCGAAAAATGCCCCAAAAAATGGTCCTGTTACGGATATTACCACTATATTTGATGGCCGCGGTGCTGCCCTTTTCCATCAGCGCCGGTGGTGTGGCTGCGGCCATCGTCCTATTGGTGGCCCTCATTGTTCTGGCTACTGATTTCCAGGCCAGGCGATCTTGCCCAGCTTCGGTTTTTTGGGTTCTCTTGACCATGTTTGTGGCCTATGCCTTGTCTACGGCCCTGGCTTCTCCCTACAGTTCTCATTGGCACAAATGGATTGAAGAATTGTGGCTAAAAACCATTTTGGTAACCATTCCTGTGGTGGTGGGCCCGTACAGAAGCCATGTTCCCAGGGTTTTAAAGCTGTCTCTGTTTATGGCTTTTATCGTGGGGATTTATGCTATTTGGCAGCACTTCAGTGGAATGGACCTGGTGCGAGGGCGTTCGCTGATGACGGAATTTGGCCATAACGAAATTGTTGGTTTCTTTGGCCACAAACTGAGCTATGGCGGACAACTGCTCCTCTATCTGCTGCTCGGGGCATCGTTGGTTCTCCATACTCCTGAGCGAAAGCAGAAGGTTTTGTGGAGCAGTGGGTTGGCCTTGCTGGCCCTGGCCATGCTCTGGTCTCACGCCAGAAGTCCCCAGTTGGGTGTGTTTTTTGGGGCGCTTGTCCTCGTCTTTGCCGTGAAAGGGCGAAGCCGGAAAATTGGGTTGGCTCTTTTGCCGATGCCTGTGCTGGTGGCGCTGTCCATCCCGTCTTTGCGAGAGCATCTTTTTCGAACTTTTTCGCACCACCGGAATGTGACTCGGTACAATTTGTGGGAAAGCTCCTGGGAGGCGATCAAGGCCCGGCCGGTTTTTGGTTTTGGGGCAGGCAACTTTGGCAGCATGATGGAAAAATTCGAGGTGGAGGGTTTTTATAATACACGCGCCCATTCCCACAACGATTTCCTGATGCATGGAGTCAACGGCGGAGTGGTGGGGTTGTTGGTGGCTTTGGCGCTTCTGGGCCTGACGACCATGCTGCTCTGGCGTCTATGGAAAAGTGGAAGCTCGTACGCGTGGGTGGGACTGGCGGGAGTCTCCATTCAACTGGGTATTAGTGTGGCAGGCTTTTTCCAGGTCTACCAAACTGACGATGAAGTGGAAATGCTCCTGTATTTCATACTTGGGTGTGGACTGGCCTTGGGAAATAGTCTAAAAACGGATGCTAAAGGAGAGGTTTGATATCCAACTCTGAATGTGCCTAATTTGGGTCGCTAAAAGTCACTGTTAAAATTATGAGAGGATTATTCATGCGTAAAATCGCACTGATCGCTCTGGTTGTTGTTGTAGGGACCACCTTACTCATGGCCGGATGCAGTAAAGAAGAGAAGAAAGTAGAAGTGAGCAAGTGGGTTGTCATGGAACCCGGCCTCAGTTTTGTGGATTCAACCATGGGCGATGGCGCCGTGTGTGGGCCCTCCGATTTTGTGGAAGTTCATTACACCGGTTGGTTGTGGGAAGCCGATTCCACAGGCGTTATGGGCAAAGGCAAAAAGTTTGATAGCTCGGTGGACCGCGGGGCACCCATTGCTTTCCCTCTGGGTATGAGCATGGTGATTCCCGGTTGGGATAAAGGACTGGTTGGTATGGTTGTTGGAGGCAAACGTTCTCTGCTGATCGAACCTTCCATGGGTTACGGCGAAGCTGGCCGCCCTCCTGTCATTCCCCCCAGTTCCACTCTGTTCTTTGATGTGGAAATGGTTAGCCTGCCTAAGGTAGAGACCGAAATCCTCGTGGAAGGCACTGGCGCCGTGGCTGAATTAGGCGACCAGGTGAATATGCATTACACCGGTTGGTTGTGGGAAAATGGCGCCAAAGGCAGCCAGTTTGATTCTTCGGCCAACACGGGACGCCCCTTCAAATTTACTTTGGGAGCCGGCCAGGTTATTCAAGGTTGGGAACAAGGCGTTCAGGGAATGAAAATTGGCCAAAAAACCAATCTCATCATTCCAGCCAGCATGGGATATGGTGCCCGGGGCAGTGGAAACCGGATTCCGCCCAACTCCAATCTCATCTTTGAGGTGGAATTGGTGAGTATCGAAGGCAAGTAGATGTGATTTACTGGGACTTTGGGGTTTTGCTTGCAGCAAGCTTCAATCTCTGTTAAATTTACGCCGATTTTGAACAGGCGTCTCTGAAAATGAGGCGTCTGTTCTTTACGACTTCTGCACGTTCATTAATTTCCGCCCTGCCTTAAGTTGAGACTTCCCGGCAGGTTGCGGTGTGTCCAAAAAAGCCGTCCAACAGGAGGACCAAAGTGCTAATTTACCTCATCCCAGCCGCGGGTGTTTTGGCGCTGCTCTTTGCAGCGTTCAAAGCCACCTGGGTTAAAAACCAGGATCCCGGTGATGAAAAAATGGTGACCATTGCCGGTCACATTCAGGAAGGCGCCATGGCCTTTCTCCAGCGAGAGTATTCGGTGCTTGCCGTTTTTGTTGCTGTCGTGGGTGTTCTTTTGGCCGTGGGTAATGCCAAGCTTGAAGGTTCTCACTGGTTGATTGGTGTGGCTTTTGTTCTGGGAGCTTTGTCTTCCGGACTGGCCGGCTATATCGGTATGAAAATTGCCACTTTGGCCAACGTTCGTACCACCAACGCGGCCCGTAACAGCCTGAACAAAGCCCTTGAAGTGGCCTTCAGTGGCGGAGCCGTCATGGGCATGGTCGTGGTGGGGTTGGGCGTTCTTGGCCTGAGCCTGCTGTATATCATTTTCACTCATCTTTATGGTGAAACCTGGGGCGTGACCCGCATTATCCAGGTTATCTCAGGGTTCTCCCTGGGAGCCAGCTCCATCGCTCTGTTTGCCCGTGTGGGTGGCGGTATTTTCACCAAGGCTGCCGATGTGGGCGCCGATTTGGTGGGAAAAATTGAAGCTGGAATTCCTGAAGACGATCCCCGCAACCCCGCCGTCATCGCCGACAACGTGGGTGATAACGTGGGTGATGTGGCTGGTATGGGTGCCGATCTCTTTGAGAGTTATGTGGGATCCATCGTCGGTTCCATGATTTTGGGTGTTGTGTTCCTGCCCGCCGGAAACCTCAGTGGCGTTTTGCTGCCCTTGGTGCTGGCTGCTGTGGGTATTGTTGTCTCCATCATCGGGACATTCTTTGTGAAAACCAAAGAGGGTGGAAACCCTCAGGTTGCCCTGAACATTGGTACCTTTGGTGCCGGTGGTATCATGATGGTGGCTTCCTACTTTGTGATCAATCAGATGCTGCCCAGCGAGTGGGTCTTCAACGGCCTGACTTACAACCCCATGGGCGTATTCATCGCCACGGTGGTTGGTTTGGCCGGGGGTATCGCCATCGGTATGATCACTGAATATTACACTGCTGAAGACCGTGGGCCTGTGCAGTCCATCGCCAAAGCCAGTGAGACCGGCGCTGCCACCAACATCATTGGTGGACTGGGTCTGGGTATGCAGAGTACTGCACTGCCTATCATCGTGCTGGGTTTTGTGATTTTGGTGGCCTACCATTTCTCCGGTTTGTACGGTATTGCCATTGCTGCTCTGGGTATGCTTTCAACCACCGGTATCCAGCTGGCTGTTGATGCTTATGGTCCCATTGCTGACAATGCCGGTGGCATCAGTGAGATGGCTGGCCTGGGCGCCGAAGTTCGTGAGCGCACCGACAAGCTGGACGCCGTGGGTAATACCACCGCTGCCATCGGTAAAGGTTTTGCCATTGGTTCCGCTGCCTTGACCGCCTTGGCCATGTTTGCCGCCTACCAGCAAATTGTTGGTTTGCAGAGCATTGATCTGTTGGAACCTAAGGTTCTGGTTGGTCTTCTCTTTGGTTCCATGCTGCCGTTCCTGTTCAGCAGTTTTGCCATGGACGCCGTGGGCCGCGCCGCCTTCGCTATGATTGAAGAAGTGCGCCGCCAGTTCCGCGAAATTCCTGGTCTGATGGAAGGTAAGGCCGAGGCCGACTTCCGCCGGTGTGTGGATATTTCCACCGCTGCAGCCATCAAGGAAATGATTGTGCCTGGTTTGATCGCCGTGCTCACACCTGTGGCTGTTGGGTTCATTGGCGGCACTGAGATGCTGGGTGGACTGCTGGCTGGTGTGACCGCCACTGGTGTGCTGCTGGCTCTGTTCCAGTCCAACGCTGGTGGTGCCTGGGATAACGCCAAAAAACACATTGAGGGTGGTGCCTTCGGTGGCAAGGGCAGTGACGCCCATCACGCTGCTGTTATTGGTGATACCGTTGGCGATCCTTTCAAGGATACCTCTGGTCCAAGCCTGAACATCCTGATCAAGCTGATGTCTGTGATCAGTGTGGTGATTGCTCCGTTGCTGATCTGATTTTCAGCAGAGCAATTGGTGAAATAAAAAGCGCCCACCTTGTCAAAAGGTGGGTGCTTTTTTTAGGTGAGCAGGGCGGGATTATAACCGCTTCAACAAATACAAGGTGCGCTCGCTGCCGGCAATGGCTTCGGAGGCCACAATGTCAAAAATTCGACCAAATGCCGCTTCAAAGCCTTCCTTGGTATAGTGAGGGAAAACGTCCTCACGGGTGGCCAGAAGTCGCTCGACCTGGGAATCGTTCTTGGGCACAAACTCAATGATCAGCCACCGGCCGGCCCGGGCAAAAAAGCCAGCCAACAGAGGCAGGGGTACGTTGTTGCTAATGCTCAGATGGTGGATCAGGGCCAGCGCAAAAACCACATCAGCCGGACCACGGCCCAGGAAGGATGTGCGCTCTGCATGACCCCACCCCAGATTGGGGCTGGGGTTGGTCAGGTCCATCAACAAGGGCAGAATATCCTGCTCTTCTTTTTCTTTTACTTCCCGCCAGTTCATTTCCACAGCAGTAGGGTCAATGTCGAAAGCGACGGTGGGGATACCTTGCTCACTGGCCACACGGCTAAAAAATCCGTTGTTGGCGCCCAGATCCCAGGCCGATTTGGCATCGGTTTGGCTCAGCATCTTCTTGACCAGTTCACGCTTGAGGGCCAGAGATTGGTCTGAATAATTGGTGTCCGAGTAGTAGGCACCCCATTCGGTACCTGCTGGTTTCCATTCCAGCTTGCGCACAGCGCCGCGCAGGCTGTCAATGATGCCCAGCAGTGCTTGTTGGGAAACCTTGGTTCCCTTGGCGGATTTACGCTCATCCTGATGCTTTTTCTGACTGGATGCGTGGGCGTGCAGATGCATCAGCAAGCCCGGGTTCAATTTGGTGCGCATGGGCAGCAAGCTGGTGGCCAAGTCCAGGGGCACTCCGTCTATGCCTGTGCGCAGCAACGAGCCGAGACGAACATCCCGCAACGCCATCAGGGCCAGGGGAGCCAGGAAATGCTGGCAGAACTGACGGTAGGCGACCCAAGGCTTGCCCTCTTCATACTTAGTGAAGGAGAGGGTGTCGATGAGCACCGGTTTGCCCTTGTGGAACTGGATGTTGAAGGCCGAAGCGTCCTTCAGGGTCATGCCTTTTTTGAGGGCAATTTTCTGGATGCGCAAGGTGGCCAGGGCGGCATCCTTGAGTTGGGAAAATGACCACTCGTATGGGTAGCTGATGAAGGGCACTAACTGCGGCTGGATGATGCAGAGGGCGTCGCCGGTTTGGGCCAATTCTTCGTGGGCCTCTGTGTGGGGAATGAGCAGACCTTTTTTCACCAAACGGTCATACAGGCCGGATTCGTTTAGCTGACGATAGTCGTCGGCGTAGACTTTGTTGATTTGGCGGTAGAGTTTGCCTTCGTAGCGGAAAAGAAAACCGCTCGGATCCCGGAATGAGGCGGATAGGATGTTACTCATCGTCGTCGTCATCTTCTTCGATGGCTTTGCCGGTGAGCTTGGATTTGATTTTGGACCAGTAGAGCTTGCCTGTGACGCCAATGCCGATGACGGCGGCGATGATGCCCTGGACCAGGAAACTGCCGGTGCCGGGGTCGATGTAGGCGATCAACATAGTTAAGCAATGAAACGATTTCATAGGAATCCAGTTCGTTTGATGGACTAAAAAACAGAGAATTCCTTACGAATTAGTCAGGAACCAATGATGGGAAACATTATTGGAGTTGATACTCTTTGTAAAGAAGCTTTAGGTTAGCTGGCCACTTCCATGAGGCTTCATACTCAGTAGTATCAATTAGGATATATCACCCATCGCTTCAGCTGCTCGCTGAAAATCAGCCGCTGCGTCCTCAGTAAGCTTTTCAGCCAATAGAGCTGCTGCCACGGGGGCACCAATGGTAAATGTGTCCAATCCCTGAGAAGCCAGCTCAATGACTTGATCGGCAGAGCGCAGGCTGGCCACAAGGAGGCGGGTAGAGGAACCACTGCCCACCAGAATGTCGTGCATTTTAAGGATGGCGGCCATGCCATCGCGCCCCGAATCATTCAGACGTCCGAGGTAGGGTGCGGCGAAATCAGCATCAAAACCCGCTGCTAACAAGATCTGGCCCGGATTGAAAATTCCCGTCAGCGTGATGCGGCAACCTGAGGCGGCCAATTTCTCAGCCACTTTCAGTCCCATTTCCGTGGCGGGTACTTTGACCAGAACGGCAATGCCCAACCCGGCCATCAATGCCAGCTGGCTACCGTTGGTAATCATCTCAGTGGCAGTCCGGCCCCAGGTTTGCAAATGAATCTCTCCGCACCCGGCTTCCACGGCCTGGCGCGTTAAATTCTCGAGGTTGTGCAGCGTGCAGGCTTGGCCTGCACGCTCCAGCAGGACCGGGTTGGTGGTCACTCCCCTGAATACACCCAAAGGAAGAAAGCGCGCCCAATCGGCTGGGTCTGCGGAATCAAGATAGAGCTGCATTCCCTGTCCATTTTCAGGAATGTCTATCTCGCCATCGGCCATTTCAAACAATTCCATGCTATTCCTTTTTGGTGGCTTCGGTTCAATCGCAATTCATTCACGGTTTATCCGAACAAGTTAAACTGTCCATCTTTTTTATCCCATACCCGCTCCAGCAACTGGGGACCATCGTTCTGGTTACTGTTGGCATCCCGGGAAACGGGCCAAGCTTGTAACAAATCTGTACTGTCGGGCTTCATTATGTCACTTAAGTGGCTGGCTTTTCCCGGTTCAATGGAGAGCCAGAATTTCCAGTCGGCTTCAGGCAGCACAACCGGCATACGGTGGTGGATTGGTCGCATCAGTTTGTTGGCAGCTGTGGTGAGAATGGTACAGCTTTCCAGAATGCGGCCACCGGGGTATTCGTGCCTTTCCCATAAGCCGGCCAAGGCAAAAGGTCGTCTGTCCTTTTGGCTGAAGAAGAAAGGCTGGCTGCCATCTGGTCGCTTGTTCCATTCGTAGAACCCGTCAACTGGGATCAGGCACCGGCGTTGGGAGAAAGCGTCGCGGAAAGCAGCCTTCTCATTGACCGTTTCACTGCGGGCGTTTACCAGTTTGGGGCCATTTTGCGGGCCTTTATCCCAGGGCAATTCAAGACCCCATTTGAACATGCGCAAGATGCTGCCCGCAGAATGGGGGTTAGGAATCACCGCAGCAATATTCTGGCCAGGGCAAATATTGTAACGGGCCTCTAGTTCCGGAACGTTGTCCAAAAAGAAACGGGCAGCCACAACGGCAGGGGGTGATGATAGAACGATGCGGCCGCACACTTTCATAACCTCTTTGGCTTGAGGGGTGGTTAACGATTTAAGGCAATAATAGATGATCTTTGCCAACTGTCCACACTCAGGTATGAACATTATTGGAGAAAGTTGGTATTGCCTTAGGCGAATTTCCTTGAAAATGGAAGGGTGGAGGCCCAAAATCAGCAAGGGGGGCCAGAAAATTCGAATGAAATATTCAAAAATATGCGTTCCCTGAATTTTTCTATGGATCAAAGTAGTAGAAGGTTTTAAAATTGCGAATTTCAAAGATTTCTGGCCAAAATCCCGCACTCCATGTCGTTTTCCTGCAAATGGCTGCTCTGGCGGCTTTGGGCATTGCTCAGCCTCTTTTGCAACTTGTCAGTCAGAATCCTGAGTTCCTTGTGGTCCATCACTTCGGTGGGGTGGAGGTACTCATCCAGGCTTTGGCCCTTTTGATCATTCCACCGCTTCTGCTTTTTGTGGTGGTTCTTTTGGCTGGACTGATTCGGCCAATATTTGGCAGGGCTGCTCATTCCCTCATCCTCGGGGGGCTCATTTCTCTGATATTGCTGCCAATTGTTGAAAAAATACCGGGGATGGGCGGTTGGCTGACCCTTGTTTTGGCCTTTGTTCCGGCTTCCTTTTTGGTTTTGAGATTAGGCCAGTCATTGTTGCACAGCCGAAACCTGGCTTTTCTCGCGCTTGTGGTGCCGCTTTTTCTTTTAATGTTTCTGGGGGCTACCTCGATTAGAGCCCTTTTCGCATCTGCCGAATCATTTCCCTCGAGCCTTTCAGAATCGCCGGTTCATCCAGTGGTCTTAATTGTTTTTGATGAGTTTCCAACTTCATCCCTCTTGAATTCTGATCTGGAATTGGATTGTGAGCTTTTTCCAAATTTCTGCAGATTGGCTGAACGCGCCATCTGGTACCCCAATGCCACCACTGTTAGTGGTGCAACACTACGGTCAGTTCCCTCGATAATGACTGGAAAACTTCCCACATGGACAGCTCCACCTACTTTGGCTGCGCATCCCCAAAATATATTCACCCTATTGGCCTCTTCTCATCATATCTCATCACTGGAAAGTCAGACTAATCTTTGCCCGGAAGATTTGAAAAGTGGGCCTATACCAAACTTTTTGGAACGTCAGGAAATGTTGATTTCAGATTTGTTTGTCCTCTATGAACACATTTTGGTTCCCGAAATCTGGCGAAAGAATTTGGTCCCTGTTTCAAACAAGTGGTGTGATTTTCGAGGGGCAGAAAATGAGTCCAGGTCGAATGGCCGTCCTGTCACCAAAATTGATCACTTCAATAATTTCGTAAATTCAATCGAAATACACGAACAACCTAATTTGGTGGTGGCGCATATTCTTTTGCCTCACAACCCTTTTAACTTTTTTCCAAACGGAACCATATACAATTGGCGTAAAAGGGTGCCCACATTGCCTGATGGCACCTGGGGAAATGATAACGTACTCATTGCACACAGCTACCGGCGCCATATTCTCCAAGTTGTGGCGGTTGATCAGTTGTTGGGAAATTTATTGGACCGCCTTGAATATCTGGATTTGTTTGATGATGCGGCCATGATTATTACTGCTGATCATGGGGTATGTTTCCGCAGTGGGCTGAGCGGTCGGCACCTGAATGACGGCAATGAAGCTGATATTATGTCTGTTCCTTTATTTTTGAAATTACCAGGACAGTCAATGGGGCGTATTGACGACCGTTTTGCCCAATCTGTCGACATTTTGCCAACATTGATTTCTGCTTTGGGTACAAAATCAGAATGGGGCTTTGATGGGATGGACCTCTTATCAAAATCTCCAAACCGCAGCCAGTTGGACTTTAAAGATCAGGACACCCATCAAGATAGAATAATTGATCCGGTCAAACTGCTGGACAGAAATGAAATTGTCCAATGGAAGCATGATCTGTTCGGTGATGAGGGGTCATTTGAGCGGCTTTTCAATCTCGGTGATACTGACAATCTGGTGGGGGAAAGAATCATCGGGAAATTGGTGAAGGACCACAGTTCTTTGCAATGTGAGATTCTGGATGCTGAAAAATTGAATAATGTAAACTTAGGCTCTCTTTTTGTCCCTGCTGAATTTAACGGAACTCTCCATGGTTATGATGGACCAGATCGGCTGAAGTTGGCATTGGCCCTCAATGATGTCATTGTGGGAGTTTCTGAAACTTATTTAGAAAAGCTTGAGTCAGGCATCATCAATTGGCAGATTACCGCACCATTGAGTGCCTTTCAAAATGGCTCCAACAGGGCAGAACTCTTCTTGGTTTCCAGTCTTGCAGATGGCCCCCGGTTGACACGGGTTCCGATGTTAATGCCATCATATCTTGGGGTGAATGTGGGGGGACGTCCGGTCAGTGGGATTGGTGAAAAGGGATTGTTTAAATCTCACAATTGGGATGGCCAAAGGGTACGCTGGACTAACGGCAGCGGGCGCTGGGATATTCCACTTAAAGAAGGGGAGAAGCCAAGGCATTTGGACATAAAAATTGTTAGCAGTGGTTCTTCCGGCGGGACTCTTTCCGTGTATGTCAATGGGACCCAACTCTTGACCGAAGATTTGCAGCGGGGTCACTGGGAAACACGAATTTCATTGGAAAGCATTAAGATGGAGAATCACTTGACGGTGGAATTAATAAGCAGTGTCTTTGTCCCTGCAGAAAGGGATCCCAATAGTAAGGACCATCGGGAACTTGGGGTGGCAGTTGCATCATTGGTGGTTCAATAGAAACTTGATATCTAGTATTTGGATCAGGCAATAAAATCCCCCTGCAGTTCCTGCCAGGGGGATCGATCATGAAAGAGTTATTGAACCAAGGTCAGTTTCTTCACCGACTGCACGGCCCCGCCAATTTCCAAACTGCTGAAATACACACCACTGGCAAAACCACGGGCATTCCAGCGGAAGCTTTGTTGGCCGGCACTCATCACACCATCATAAATAACCTGCACCAAATGCCCCCGGCTATCATGGATCAACACCCGGCCTGAAGCTTCATCGGCCAGGGTGAAGCTCAACTCCGTCTGCGGATTGAAAGGGTTGGGATGAACCGTCAAAGGAGACGTGGCAACGTCCATATCCGGCACTGGCACCACATAAATATCAGAGGCATAGGTGTAGCTGGCAGTGGCGGATGACTGAACATTGCAGACTGTTAGCACCGCTTCGTTATAGCCATACAGGCCCTGGTTAATGATACCCATATTCTCATCATCCAACTGAATCTGTTGGACGATGGTGGGAAGTCCCGGCCCTTTGGCTGAAACAAAGACCCGAAAATCACGGCTATCAATGCCATCGAAGCTGACTTGCACAGGTTGATCCAAATTCAGTAAGCGGGCGCTCTCCCCAGCCCAGCCACTGATGGTTCCGGTTCCACTGGCGGGCGAGGCGGAGTGGATGCGCCAGGCCCAAAACAAGGGCATTTCATCCCCCTGGTAGCCGTACCGACCGTCACCGATGGTGGTATCGTCCAGGAAATTGGCCAGGGACCAGTCGCCAAGGATGTCGCCCATGTCGGGACTGCCACCAAGGTTGGCGATGGAATCTCGGTACCCATCCATGCCGTTGGCGGGGTTGTGGCTGATGGCATGGATGAGTTGCTGCCCGCCGTACTGTTCGTAAAGGTAGAGGGTCCACAAGTAGGTTTTTATGTAGTCGGCCCAGTTGCCATTCCATACCGTCAGATTGTTGTCGGTGTTGTTGTTGAAACTGCTGATGCTGTCGGGGTTTCCAAACAACCACATGGCCAATTCGCTGAGCCCTTCGTTGACCCAGGAATCTTCATTCTGATCGGTGTTGAATTGGATGAGATGCTGGAATTCGTGAGCCATGACTGCCAGCATGTAATCGCCACCGGGGTCACCATTGTCGGTGGCCATGTAGATGACGTCCGCTTCGTTGCTGGCCCAGGCCTGGGTGCCGTCCGGGTATTGATCAAATGCCCAAAAGAAACCATCGCTAGATATGTTGAATTCGTAATACAACAGGAAAATTTTTTCGGTGCCATCAAGGTTATTGGGCGGATCGCCAAAGTGGGAGGTGTTCAATTCCCAAATGCCCTGGTCAGGAAAGGAGCCCACACTTTGGTTGTCGAAGTGATCTACAATGCGGTTCACCGCGTCCTGATCCATACCCCCGACATTCCACTGTTCATCATCCACCACCACAAAGACATTGGTGCCTTCGCCGCGGATGGTGCAGGGCTTGAGGTTGGCCACTGGCATGCCGCCCAGGTCCCAGATGTACCAGTCCCAGGTGTCGCCCAACTGGGGATCGTCGGGGACGGAGCGGTTCTTTTGCCACAGGCCCTGGGCTTCCAGTTTGGCCTGGGTGATGGCGAAATCTTCGGTGGGTTTGGGCAATTGAGAGTTGGGACAGTGTATGGCCAGGGCTTCACTGGTGGTGCCCAACCATAGCAGGGCCAGCGCCACGAACACCCAGGTGCTGTGTTTGATGTATAGCATTTTCATAAAAGTTCCCTCCAGAACGGAATGGATTGATTGGAAATATCAGATTAACACATTGTCAGGATTACGGCACTTCCGATTGAATGCTGATTTATTGAGTAGGATTTGTTATAATGCTGGCCATCAATCCATACCCGATCCGAAAGGCCCTCCCTACTCATGTCCAATTTGCAAACTGATGACCCCTTGGCGGGCCGCAAGTCGTTTCTCGGTTTCACCATGGGCTATTGGATGCTCAACGGTGTGGAAATGTTCGAGCGCCTGGCTTATTACCTGGTGCGTTCGGTGGTGGCCATCTACATCATGCAGGCCGACGATCCGGGTGGGCTGCATCTGACGGCGGCTGACAAAGGGACTATCTATCTGGTTTGGTTTGCCTTCCAATCGGTATTGCCAACCTTTACCGGCGGCTATGCCGATCGTTATGGGTACAAGAAAACCCTGTTCTTTGCCATCACTCTCAACGTGATGGGTTATCTCCTCATGGCCACCCAGACCACCTTCTTCGGGTTCACCATGGCCATTGTGGTGTTGGCTACGGGAACGGCTTTTTTCAAGCCATCTTTGCAAGGATCTCTGGCCCAGAATATCACGCCTGATAAGAGTAGTATGGGCTGGGGCATTTTCTACTGGGTTGTGAACGTGGGCGCAGCCATCGGTCCCATTCTGGCTCGCTTTGTACGCACCGACCTGGGTTGGCCGGCCTTGTTCTACATTGCAGCAGCCACCATGTCTCTGAACTATCTCATGCTTTTCACCTTCAAAGATTTTTCCAGCGGTGCCAACAAAACCGATTCGCCGGGCCAGGTCATGATCAACACCCTGAAAAACCTGGGGGATGCGCGGTTGATCACATGGCTGCTCATCATGAGTTGTTTCTGGCTGATGATGTACACCTTGTGGGATTTGCAACCCAACTTCCTGACCGATTGGAACGATAGCCAGGGAGTGGCTAATTTCTTTCTCTCCACACCATTTCCAGACAACTGGGTGTACCAAACAGATCGCGGTCTGATGGTGCCTCAGGAAATTCTGATGAACCTGAATGCCGTGCTCATTGTGCTGCTGGTCATTCCCATCAGTTGGTTTGTGCGCAAGCTGCGCACTTTGGAATCCATGGTCATCGGCATGTGCATGGCCACGGCTGGCGTTCTGATTGGTGGATTGACCAATGTGGGCGGAGTCTTTCTCCTGGGCGTGGTGGGATTCAGTTTGGGCGAGATGCTCACCGGTCCCAAAAAGAATGAATACCTGGGCCTGATCGCTCCTCCCGGGAAAAAAGGCCTGTACCTGGGCTATGTGAATATTCCCGTGGGCATTGGGGGAATGATAGGCGCAAAAATGCAGGGATATTTCTACGGAAATTTTGGCGAAAAAGCCGTGCTGGCCCAGAAGTATCTGGCCGAGCATACAGGTTTCGCCGACGGGAAAATCTGGGATGGCAAAGTGGCCTCCCTGGATAATCTGCTGGGAGTATCGCGCACCGAAGCGTTCGGGCAAATGTGCGAAGTCACCGGGCTGGATCCTGTGGCGGCTACGGAGTTGCTGTGGAACACTTACAATCCCCAGTACAAAGTCTGGCTGCCTTTCGCCGCCATTGGAGTGGTGGCCATCATTGCATTGGTGGTTTTTGCACGCATGGCGCGGCGTTGGAATGATATGAATGCCTAGGAGATCGTGGGTCCATTTGCCAATAGAGGACAATATCAGTAAGATAATGACTGTCTTTCAGCCAATGGACTTCTCACTGGCAGACTATAAAACTTTTTTGGGATGAACATGACCGCAGGTTTGGAAAATAAATTAATGCTGTTGCTCGGTGCTCTAATGCTGGCCTGTATGGTGCCCTCGGCGGCTATGGCTTTGGATAAACTTGAGTCTGCCACTGATTTGGACCAAGCGTCCTTGGTGGGGGCTTTTATTGGGGACCATCATTACCCAGACAATGCCGAGAAGACTGAATTGCTGGCGGTCTGTTGCCCTTCTGATGATCGCTTGGGCAGCATCGCCTATAGCCTGGACGCGCCCCAGCAGGTGGCCCTTTGTATTTACGACCAGCAAGGCCAGGTGATTGCCCCCTTGGTGGATGCTACCCTGGTTGGTGGTTCTCATCAAACATGGTGGGATGGTTGCCGCAAGGATGGCCAAGATGCTCCGGACGGAACTTATTTCCTTATGATGAAAACAGATGAATCGGTTTTTCTGAAGCGGATGGTTCTGGACCGATAATTCGCAGGTAATAAAAAATCCCCCGAGTGAAAGCACTCGGGGGATTTTTTTTTATCCATCTCATGCGAAATATCAGGCACTCTGCAGTTTCTTTCTTTCATGAATGGGCAAAGTAAGGGAGGGGTCATTGCTGATACGAGCCTTCTGCATCAGGAAGACCACACCCCAAAGGACTATACCCAAGGCATCAATGGCCAAATCTGGCAGATCAAGCCCAACCTTGTGCACCACATGGGGGAAGAACAGAATGATAGTGGCGATGGCCATGATCACCCATTCAGGAATGTTCATACCGCAGGATAAGTACCCCATGGTTAAACTGCCAAAGGCAATGGTGGCCATGGTGATGGTCACAAAGGTCATGATCACTTCAAGAGGAGTTCCATTGAGCAGGAAGCCCTTGCTATAGGCAAAGAGGAACGGCCCGATGTAGAGGAATTTGGCAAACTTGAAGCTTGTCCAACCGGTCTTCCAGGGATCGGCTCCGGCGATGGCGGCGCCGGCATAAGCGGCCACGCACACTGGCGGTGTAATGTTGGAATCCTGGCTGAACCAGTAGACAATCATGTGAGATGAGATCATCACCCAGGCCACATTCTCGACCATCCCCCTGGTGATTTCCATGTCGGCCAAAGGCATGCCAAAATGTTGCATGGCGATCATGTTGGAGACAGACCCCACGGTCAGCACAGCAGTGATCAGGTAGGCCGCCGTCACCGGCACACCCATACCCAAAACCAACGAGGCCACACCGATGAGGAGAATGGCCACCGGCAGATAGCCACCGGAAAGGCTTATGATGATGTCAGAGAATTTGAGGCCGATACCCGAAAGGCTGATGGTGCCGACGATGATGCCGATGACACCCACGGTGGCGCCAATGATCAGGGTATTGCGGGCTCCTTCAATCATGGCATCGCGAATTTCACGCCAGCCCATTTTATTGTCGGGAGTGAACCAGCTGACCACCACACAACTGACGATGGCCAGCACCGCCGCATATCCAGCCGACTTGCCCACCAGCATGAGCACCACAATGAGCACCAACGGCGTCACCAGGAACCATTCTTTTTTTAGGATTTCGCCAGCGGAGGGGGCATCGGGTTCATTGATGCCGTACAGGCCATAACGTTTGGCTTCGTAGTGGATCATCACAAAAACCGAGAGGAAATACATGATGGCCGGAAAGATAGCCATTTTCATAATATCCACGTAGGCAATTTCCGTCATTTCGGCCATGAGGAAGCCGCCGGCGCCCATGATGGGAGGCATGAACATACCACCGATGGAGGCTGAGGGTTCAATGGCACCGGCCACATGGGGGCGGAAGCCTGCTTTTTTCATCATGGGGATGGTGAAGGCGCCAGTGGATACGGTGTTGGCGATGGCCGAACCGGAAACGGAGCCAAAAAAGCCCGAGGCAATCACAGCCACTTTGGCTGGTCCGCCGACGCTATTGCCAACCAGAGCCAGGGGCACATCTATGAAGAATTTGCTGGCACCGGAGGCTTTTAGGAAGGCCCCGAAGAAGATGAACAGAATCACGTAACTGACCAGTACGTTGGCCATGATTCCGAATATTCCGTCCTGGTTATAGAACAGAAAATTGAGGGCCCGGGTGATGCGGAAGCCATCATGGGCAAAGGCGTCCAGCACGGGAACATCTTCCATCAGGTTTCCTAATAGCAGATAGGCTAGAAAGCCAACTCCGGCCATGGTCATGGCCATGCCCAGCACACGGCGGGCCGCTTCCAGGGAAATGGCGATACCCAGTGTGGCTACCAAAGTATCCAGATTGGTTTCACTGCCCATGCGGTAATTGAGATTTTCGTATTCCACAATCCAATAACCCACCACCGCTACCGATAGGAGAGCTAAGGCCAAGTCGGAAAGGCTGGGCCGATCAAAGCGGGAATTGTTGGTCATGGGGTAGTTGAGGAAAACCAGAACAAAAGTGAGCATCACATAAACACCCAGAAAGTACTGGGTGTCCACGGGAAGGACACCTGCGTTGTAGACATAGAACATCACCATGAAAATGCCGAGAGCAGAGGTCAACCAGTACCAGAAGTTTTTTAATTCCCGGCCGGTCTTAGCATCCTTTTCCATCAATTCATCGAGGATTTCCTGATTGGCTTCTTCCAGTTCAGGTTCTGGAGGTGTGGGTTGATCTTTTTCGGTCATGGAACTCTCTCTTTATAAAAACGGGGAGGGAGAATTAACCCCCTCCCCGCACAATTGTCACAACAGAGCGTGTCCGCTATTTCAAGTTGGCCGGGACGGATTTTCCTTGTTCTTCCCAGAATTTCACAGCGCCGGGGTGCAGAGGGATGGAGGCACCATCAAAGGCATTTTCCAAAGTCATGGTTTTGAATGTCTTTTTGGCGGACACCATGGCAGCCATGCCGTCTTCACTCCAGAGGGTGCTCATAATGTTGTAAACCACATCGGTGGGAACTTCATTGTTGGCACACAGAAATGTTGCATCCTGGAAGGTGCTGCATGCAGGCATATCATCGCCGTAGGTACCGGCTGGAATAGTCACCGGGATGTAGGCGTAGGCATCATAAAAACCGAACTGGGCAGCGTCGGCGCCCACGTCAATCAGGCGGATGTCAACCTGAACACTGGCTTCGATGATGGAACGGTTGGGAAATCCCACGAGAACCCAGAAAGCGTCAATCTTGCCATCTTTGAAGGCGCTGGCCGCCGCAGAGTAACCCAGGAATTGAGGCTTGAAGTTCTCCCAAACTCCCAGATGACGGAAAAAGCGTTCAGCACTGGCTGAAGCGCCACTGCCGGCATTTCCCACTGCCACGCGTTTGCCGATGAGGTCTTTGGCGGTGTTGATGCCACTGTCGGCACGAACCACCAGCTGGGCCGGTGCACCGTACAGGAAACCCAGGGCCATGGTTCCCTCATATTGTTTGTCATCCTTAGGCAGTTTACCACCGCGGCCCAGAGCGCTGTCTACGGCGTAGCACAGACCGAAATTGCTTTCGCCGGAACTGACACGTTTCACATTTTCAACAGATCCTCCCGAACCCACCGCGGAAAGTTTGATGTCGTCCATGTTTTTGGGAACGTAGACAGCCATGGCGTTGGCGAAGGTATTGAAAGTGCCACCAGTGGGGCCGCCACCGATTTTCGCTTTGAATTTCTTTGCGGCCTGGGCATCACCGGAGACGGCTGCCATGCTGATGGTCACAACTAACAAAAGACTCAATATCAGAAATTTTTTCATGGGGGAGACTCCTTGAGGGGGCAGAAATATAGATTGAACCCAAAGGCAGGCTATCGAAAGAAGGGTGATATTGTCAATCATTAAATTGTATGCTAATCCTTGGATCGAGTTAGAAAAGGCAAGGCCAATGGGCAAATGAATAGCCAAGTGCCCTTTGGAAACCTGTTGGGCTTGCTTAATTGACGCCAGATGGATGATGGCTTAACGTTTCCAGAATCAGAATTCACAGGACCGTTCCACTATAAAAGACTTCCCCAAACATGAGAGGGCGAGTGAGTTGCGCGAACGCTGGTACCCCCTGCTCCTGGCCTTTTATCCAGTTCTATTTCTTTATGCCCATAATAGTGCCAATTTACCAATCGGGGTCATAGGGCGTTCTTTGGTGGCTGCCCTGCTCATGGGACTTGCGGCTCTGTTGTGTGCCCGCTTGTTGATAAAGGATGCTGTTTCTGGAGCCTTGCTTGCTGCGGCCATGGTCATCTTCTGGGGAACATACGGGCAATTTCTGGCCTTGCTGCCCGAGTCAGGTTGGGTGGGGAAAGTTTTGAAACATCACCGGGTCCTGGTGCCTCTGGGGGGATTTCTGCTGGGGGCATTGGCTTATTCTCTGCGGAGCGGGCGGCTGCCGTCATCCGGAATCCGCTTTCTCACCCTCGGGGCCAAAGGCATGAGCCTTACTTTGGTGGGCTTTTCCCTTTTTAACATTGGCATGGGGTTGTGGAAGGAGGCGCGTAGTCCTCTCAAGAGCTTGGAAGGGGACCACCCTGACAGCATCATCGCACCCGTTTTACAACCTTCAGAAGATATCTATCACATTGTTCTGGATGGGTATCCCCGTGCAGATATTTTGCACCAGCTTTTCGGTATGGATAACAGTCAATTTTTGGAAGCTCTAGGCCAGCGCGGATTTTGTATTGCCGACAGTGCGCGCAGCAATTATGCCCAGACGCTGCTCTCTGTTTTGGCCACCATGTCGGGACAGTATCTGGCCGGAGAGATTCCAGCCGACAATGATGGCTGGGCTTACCGACGGCATCTGTCGCGCAGGTTGAAGGTCATGGTTCACCAGCGTGCCAAAGTGGTGGAGGGTGGTTGGCTACGGGCCTTTGCCACCGGGTACAGCGCCACAGAAATTCTGGATGCCGATGAGTTTCTCAGTCCCACGATTTCCCTCAATGAATTTGAACGGGCCTTGGTGGCTTTGACTCCATTGGATGCGGTGCTCAATGTGGTAGAGTCTCGCTACGGGAATATCCTGCACCGGCAAAGGGTGGAGTTCACCTTTGAAAATATGGCGGTGCCGGTGGGATCCCAACCTCGGGCTTTCACTTTTGCCCACATTGTGGCTCCCCATCCGCCTTTTGTTTATGCACCGGTGAGCGCCACCTCCGGGTCCGTTGTGCCCATGGCCGATGGCGATCACATTGTGCATGAAGGGGGGCTCAGTGTGGAACAATACCGGACGGCCTATTGTGCCCAAGTGGAGGCAGTTAACGATCGCTTACTTAAGGCAGTGGATGCCATTTTGGCCAACGGGCGGCCTAGTGTCATTTTGGTCCATGGAGACCACGGACCAGCCTCTTTGTTGCAGTGGGAGGATGCATTACCCTCAAAGGATGCAGCTCAGGAAAGGTTCAGTATTCTCCTGGCGCTGCGCATGGGCGATGGTAGTACGGAGGCATGCTGGCCTGCCATGTCGCCCATTAATGCGGTGCGTGTGATGCAGAATCGACTCTATGGAACACGGCGGGATACGTTGCCGGATCGGTCCTTTTTTTCAACCTGGAGTAGGCCGTTTGAATTTGTTGAGATTCAGTAGGGAGGTGGGCCCAACCTACTGAATCTCAACAGTAATCATTTCTTTTCCTGCTTGTTTTTCCGGTTTCTGATAAAGGGCATGGAAAAGGAGAGCAGAGCCAGAACCAGCATGATGGCACTGACGGGGCGGGTCAAAAAGATGCTGGCATCGCCCATGATCAGAGCGCGGCGGAAGTTGCTTTCTGCCATGTAGCCAAGAATCAGAGCTAGCACCAGTGGGGCCGTAGGGAATCCGTAACGGCGAAGGATCCAACCCAGAATGCCAAACACCAGGCAGATCACCACATCGAACATGGAGTTGGCCACACCGTAACTGCCGATGAATGCGATGACCAAAATGACCGGGAAGAGGAGGGCCTTGGGGGCGGCAATAATTTTGACCCAGAGCCGGTTGCCCAGAATTCCCAGCACGAGAAGAATGGCGTTTCCCACCACCAGACTGGCAAACAGTCCGTAAACCAGGTACGAGTTTTTTCCCACAAATAATTCCGGACCGGGGGTGACGCCGTGCAGCATCAGGGCCCCCACCAGGACCGCGGTGGCCGCGCTGCCGGGAATACCCAAGGTCAGCAGGGGAACCAGAGCGCCGCCTACCGAACCACCAGCGGCTGCGGCCGGAGCAGCCACGCCTTCGAGGCTGCCGTGGCCAAACTCTTCAGGTTTTTTGCTGGTGCGCCGGGCCTCATTGTAAGCAATGAAAGCGGCAATGGTGGCCCCGGCTCCGGGAACCACACCAATGACGGTACCGAGCACCGAAGATGTCATGATGGCCCGCTTGAGCCCCAACAGTTCTTTACGCCCAGGCATTTTGCTGGAAAATGATTGCAGCCCCGCTTGAACAGGTTCATAGCGTTCGATATTTAGCAAGACCTCGCCCACGGCAAAAAGGCCAATAAGGGCCGGGATAAAAGCCACCCCATCGGTGAGCTCAGGGATGCCAAAGGTGAAGCGCATGTAACCGGAAATGGGATCCAGCCCCATGGTCATCAGCAGCAGACCCAGCACGGTGCTGACCGCACCTTTGAGCATGTTTTTCTGTTCCATGGAAACCACAATGGTCAGACCAAAAATGGCCAAGGCGAAATACTCAGGCGGGCCAAAAGCCAGGGCCGCTTTGGCCAGAGGGACGGAGAACAGAACCAGGATGAAGGTGCCGATGATGCCGCCGGTGCAGTTTGCGATGACGGCGGAGCCCAGGGCTCTGCCTGGATCACCCTTTTTTGTCAGGGCATAACCATCGAAAGAAAGAGCCACCGCCGCTGGCGTCCCGGGGGTATTAATGGCGATGGCCGTGATGCAGCCACCGTAGGCGCTGGCGGTATAAACCGCTGTCAGCAGAATGAGGGCAATGAGCGGGTGCATTCCATAAGTGAAGGGCACCATGAGGGCCACTCCTGTGGATGCTGAGAGACCGGGCATCACGCCCACAAAAATGCCAATGACAATGCCACCGGCTATAACCAATGTGGGCTCCCACCAGGAGACGCCCACCAGTCCAGCGCCCACCAGCGATGCAAATCCTTCAATCAGATTTTGTAAAATTTCCATTCCTGTTTACCAGTTCCTATCCGAATAAGTTGCCCATGGGCAGGGGTAATCCCAGAGTTTTGATGAAGATGAACCAACAGAAGGCAATCATGCCGGCAGATAGCAGGCCCACGGAAATATGTCGTCGATATCCCATGGCGTAAACACCACCCACAAGCAGGATCAGCATGGAGAGAAAGAATCCCGCCACGGGCATCAGGAAAACGAACAGAGTCATCAGGACGATGATCACCAATACGAGGCGGATTCGGCCCCGGGAATTATCCTGGGGATTTTTGATGCCGCCAATGATTTGCATGATAGAAAAGGCAATCAAGACCAGGGCCCAGATGATCGGAATGGAGGCCGCTCCCACTTTTTGGTCATTGGCGGGCGGTGGAAAACTGAAGGCATAGAAGAGGAAGAGCAACGCCAGTGCTAATGTAAAGGTGGCAATGCTGGTTTGGCCCGTGAGCTTTTTACGCCCGAACCGGATCACCAGAAATAATCCGGCAAAAACCAGAGGGACTGAGAACCAACCCATCATTCTTTTCTGTTTGGCCTGCTGGTCGGGATCACCGGCGATGATGTTGGCCATCTTCAGATACTTGATGGACTCTTCGCTGTCCCGGGTGACCAGGGCCGTAAATTCTTCTCTCTCGTAAAAGACATTTTGGGCGGAGTTAAATTTGACAAAATCCACCCATTCTGTGTCGGTGGAAACGTTGTTCAGCAAGTCGGTCAGCCAGAGACAGATGGGGTCGGGGGTGTCTTTGTGCACAGCGAAGCCGCGCCACATGATTTCGTTGGGCAGGTCGCAACCCGATTCCAGCAAGGTGGGGGATTCGGGAAAACGGGTCAGTCTTTTCTGGGCTGAAACTGCGGCAATGTGCAGGTCCGGTCGGCCGCGGACATCTTCAGGGTTACCCACATAAACGGTGCCGTGGCCACCCATCAGTGCGGCGACGGCTTCCCCGCCACCATCATAGGGCAACCAGGTTGCGCTGATGCCCAGCTTGTCCCAGGTTTTAACAGCCATGAGGTGATCCAGGCTGCCAACACCAGGCCCCACCCAAATCTGCCGCCCATTTTTGGCTTTGGCATCGCGAATAATGTCTTCAAGAGAGACTACATCGCTGTGGCGATTTGTTATAAGTGCTTCTGGTGCTTCCACCATGCAAGCCAGAAAACGGTAGTCGTCCATATCAATTTTGCTGCGGGTGACTTTCACGGTGGAGATGAAGGTGGCCGGAAAGGCCAGCATATGGTACCCGTCAGGATCCTTTCCCAACACCGCGCGCATGGCCACAGCACCAGATCCGCCAAAACGATTTTCAATGACGAAAGGCGTTTTCGTATAGTTGCGGGCCACCTTGGCAATCATCCGGGCCGTCAGATCGATGGCTCCACCAGGTTTGGCATGCACGATGATGACAATGGGTTTGTCCGGATACTCCGCACGGACGCCAGATGGCAGACCGGCAGACAGGACAGCGGCAAGCAATAAAAGGGTCAGGCATTTTTTTATCATGATTTTGTACCGGGTTCTTTTTTTTCCCCATAACGCTGTACCAGCGCCCGGGCGATGTTGGCGGAATAACTGTTCATCTTGCGCATGCAATCCATCAGGTCCAGATGGATCCCACTGGTGGTTACGGATTCCCGAACATTCAACTGCAAGCGCTGGAAATGGTGCTGTCTCAGATCGCCTTCGAGGGCCACATATTTGGCCTGTTTCTTGGTCATCTTAATGGCCTTTTCCAAACTGCTGTCAGTAAAAGTATCAATGCTACGAGCAATTTGCTTGATCATTTTGAGGTGATACTCTTTCACCTCGGCAGCACCTTCCTCGGAGAACGAAGCGGCCTTTGCTGTTTTATTCTGGGCCAGAGGCCGCAGTTCCTTGTCGACGATGTCGGCGATTTGTTCGTATTGTTTGGTCACATGCAGCATGAGATACACTTCATCGGCTTGCTCCTGATTCAGCGCTTTTTTACCGATCTCAATAAGGTAAGCGGATATCTGCTCATCCAGGGCATCTATGCGGTCTTCCATCTCGTGAAGCTCATCCAGTTCTGAAAGATCTCCAGAGAAAAATGGTTCGATAGATTTGATGGCCATTTCTTTGACCATTTCTCCCATTTTTATGATTTCCACTTTGGCGAGATTCAAAGCCAGAGCTGGAGTGCTAAGCAAGGATGGTTCGAGGAAGCGGGCGTCGTATCGCACGGCCAACTCCTCTTGCTGGTCGGGAAGCATACGCATAATCAGCTTTCCAAACAAGCCAGTAAAGGGTAGGAAAAGTAATGTCAAACTCACATTGAACACCGTGTGGGCATTGGCAATTTGGCGGGGAATGTATTTGGCCAATGCTGCTTGGTCGGTGGGATCAATGACCCCGCCTGGGGAAATGTCTCGGATGAATTTGGCCAGAAGAGGAATAAAAGCAATAGCGGCTGCCACTCCAATAACCTTAAACATGGTGTGAGCCAGGGCCACCCGTTTGGCTTCTCGGTCAGCATTGATACTGGCTAGAGCTGCTGTGATACAGGTTCCTATGTTGGCGCCAAATATGAGGGGAATTCCTGCATCCAAAGTGAGGAATCCTTGTTGGGCTAATACGATGATAATACCCGTAAAAGCACTGGAAGATTGGATCAAGGCGGTGAACGCCGCGCCCACCAGAATACCCAGCAGGGGGTTCTCCAATTCCGTGAGCAAGTTCAGGAATGGAGTGTAAGTGCGCAGGGGGTACATGGCGTTGCTCATCACATGCATGCCATAGAAGAGCAGACCAAATCCCAGCAGCACATCACCGGCGTTGCGCAGTTTTTCCCGCTTGGCGAGAAATTTCAGGCCAAAACCAATGGCGATCATCAGCAGGGCATAATCGGTGAGTTTGAAAGCAATGAGTTGGGCGGTGATGGTGGTGCCAATATCTGCTCCAAGGATCACACCGAGGGTTTGCCCGAAGGTCATTAACTGGGCTTGCACAAAGCTGACCAACATGACGGTGGTGGCGCTGGAACTTTGAATGACCATGGTTACAAAAGCGCCCACGGCCACGCCGATGAAGCGGTTGGACGTCAGGGTTCCCAGGATAGAGCGCATCCTGCCACCGGCCGAGCGCTGCATGGAGGAACTCATCATTTCCATGCCAAAAAGGAAAAGGCCCAGGCCTCCGAGCAGGCCAAAAATCATGAACATGACCCACGTTTTTTTCCGAACCGGAATCTGGTAGACGATGCGGCTTTCATGGTCATCGCTGCCGGCAATATTGGCCACAATGGTCACTGGTTTGTCTTTTTTACCAGCCGAATAGTGAAGAACAGCCACCCCTTCACTGTCGCTGATGGCGCTGCCAAGAGCCCGTTCCCTGGGGGCCACCTGTACAAAATTGACTTCCACGCCACTGCAATTGCTGCCATCGGCAGAGGTGACCTGGGCTGACAATTCCAATTCGCTGTGAGTGATGACGGTGAATCCGTGACCGGAAATGCAGCGTCCCTGATGGTCCAGGGGGTGATCCAAGGCCAGGTCAGTGGCTTCAGCAGGTAGAGCGAAGCTGCATAGCAAGAAGGCCACGAGAATAAATATCAAATGACATCGCGTTCTGATCATCTCCGGCCTTTCATTCCACTTCTGGGGTCTGAAATCAACAGTATTCCCGCTCAAGAGAGAAGGAGATTGCAACCCACATACCAACTTTGGATATTTCATTGAATCATTTAAAAAAAGGTTACTCATTGGGTGACAGCCAGTTGGGAGGTTGATTAAACGATTCCCGCCCCATATCAAGGTATGGCCTTGAGAGGGGTGGCGAGATGTCGCCACTTTGGTCACGATGATTCGCCAAATGTCCCCTTATCTCTTTTCCAGCTTGCTGCGTAATGTACTACGGGGAAGATCCAGCAAACGAGCGGCTGTACTGATGTTTCCAGCGGCCTGCCTCAGGGCCCATTGAACAATGCGGTCTTCACAGTTTTGCATGAATTCACGGTAGCTTGAAAAGGTGGCGGGATCCAGGTCATCGGAAGACAACTGGTGGGTCGACTGTCTGCCAAGGGGGCCATCAAATAGCTCTGCCACGGGAATGTTAGGTAAGGCCGTGATGCGTTCCACCACATTTTGCAGTTCCCGGACATTGCCAGGCCAGTGATGATTCATCAAGGTGGTGAATTGTTCATTGGTCAGTTGCAACGGTTGTTTTCGGCCCATCCGGCGACTGAAATGTTCCACTAGCGAAGGGATGTCTTCTTTGCGTTCGGCCAGGGTGGGCAGAAACAGGGGAATAACATTCAGGCGGTAGTACAAATCTTCCCGGAATTTCCCCTCGTCCACTAATTTTCGCAAATTGACTTTGGTGGCGCAGATCAACCGGAAATCAACCCCAACGGTGCTGCGGCCTCCCAAGGGTTCAATTTCTTTTTCCTGAATCACGCGCAACAGTTTGACTTGCACGGTCATGGGAAGGTCGTCAATGTCATCGATAAAGAGCGTGCCGCCGTGGGCCCGCTTGAAGTACCCGTCATGATCTCTGTCCGCCCCGGTGAAGGCCCCTTTGCGATACCCGAAAAGTTCGCTTTCAAGAAGGGTTTCAGGGATGGCGGCACAATTGATAGCCACCAGAGGGCTATCGCGTCGGTTGCTGCGTTGGTGGATCGCTTGGGCGACCAATTCCTTGCCTGTTCCGCTGGGTCCCTGAATCAAGACGCTGAATTCACCAGGAGCGATGGTGGTTATGGTTTCCACCAGTCGGGCCATAACGGGGGAGTCGCCCACGATATTGCGCTGGCTGATATCGGCAATGCGTCGTTTGAGAGTGCGGTTTTCCTCTTGTACTGTAAGCAGCTTGGCAATGTGGCCCACCCTTGCCAGAACTTCATCGGGTTGGAAGGGCTTGGTCAGGTAATCATAAGCTCCGATGCGCAGGGCTTCGACGGCAGTTTCGGTGGAGGCGTAGGCGGTCATGATAATAACTTTTATATCGGGATTGACCAGTACGGCGTGGCGCAAAATCTCGATACCATCGGGCCCTGGTAGATTCAGGTCCGTCAAAACCAAATCGAAATGATTGTTGTCCAGGGCGGCGATGGCGGCGTGGCCGTCGGGACAGGGAAGCACTTCATGGCCTTCCTTGCGTAGGGTGCCGGTCAAGGCAATGCGGGTCATACGCTCGTCTTCAACCATCAGAATTTTCATTCTTTTTCCTCGGTTTGAATGGGGCGATCGATGGGAAGCTGAACCGTGAAAGTGGTCCCCGATTCCGGGTTGCTGGATACAGCCAGAAGGCCGCCATGGGCCTGGATGATTCCGAGGCTGATGGACAAGCCCAGTCCAGTGCCTTCACCCGTCTCTTTAGTGGTGAAGAAAGGATCAAATATCTGGTCCTGAAGATGGGGTGGAATGCCGTGGCCATGGTCCTGAACCGATAGTAAAATATCATCTCCGCCGACCATTGTTTTGATACAGATAAGCCCGCCTTCAGGCACCGCATCCACAGCGTTGATTAATAAATTCATGATCACTTCCTGGATGAGTTGGCGGTCTGCAACCACCGCAGGCAGATCTGGCGCCAGTTCGGTTTCCAGGGAAATGCTTTTTCGCTCCAACTTGAATTTCACCAGGCGCACAACAGACTCTACAGCGTCATTCAAAACCACTGGAGCCAAGCCGGATTGCTGCTTGCGGGCAAATCCCAGCAGCTTTTCGATGACTCCTGAAGCATGGGACAAACCTTCATCCATCATATCCAGATATTCCTGGGTCTGTTCTAAATTTTGGGGATCGGATTTGATAGCAAAAATACAATTTCGCACACCATTAATGGGGTTGTTGATTTCATGGGCCAACCCTGATGCCAGCCGTCCGATGGTGGCCAGTCGTTCGGCATGCCAGACCTGTTTCTCAGCGCGAATGACATCTTGGCGGCTTTGTTGCAGGCGCTGGCCCATTTGGTGTAACCCTAAGTTCAATTGGCCTATTTCATCACTGCGAAAAGGCAATGGAGGTACGAAGCCCGTTTCGAAATCAACCTGATCCATGGCCGTGACCAGGGTATGCAGGGAGTTGAGAATACGGCTCAGCAACATCCAGAGAAGGAGGAGGAGGACCGAAGTGACGGCGGTGGAAAACAAGAGTAAAAGGAAGAAGCCCTGGGCAATGCGGGAGCGGATGGAGTCAGCTTCAAAAGTCATCACCAAGACTCCCCACCGGTGGTTGCCGGAATGCATGGGCATAATGGTTTCAAGGGCCCATGAACCCTCATCAGTTTGGTCGATCACCACACGGGGGCCAGGCACAGCCATGATGGCGGACAGCTCGCCGGATACCCAAAGACCGGGCAGGTGCCCCCAACTTTGAGCCACGATCTGACCTTCCGGATCCAGGATGGTGATAGTGCGCAGACGTTGATTCTGGACCATGAACAGTTCTACATAATGATCTAAAAGGCCTTCGGGCTGGTCAAAGCCCTGACCTGCATAAACCAGAGCATCGATGACGGCTACAGAGAAGGCATGGCTGACGGCCAGAGCTGAAGACTCTTCCCGCTGAATTTGCCCTTGTCGCCAGCGGTACAATATTCCCCAGGACATGAGCATCATAATCAGAATAGTGGTGATGCCCACTGTGAGCAATATGCGCCCCCGCAGCCCAGTGTGTTGGTTTGATCGCATCATCATGGAGAAGCCCCCACCTTAATTTGGGGCTTAAGAAAATCTTCCTTGAAGGACCGGCTGCTTACGGGAATAAAGCCATAGGCAAACTCCGGGGTCCAGCTCTCCATCAACGCTTGATCCTGAGGATTGTTGTAGTCTAAATCCAGCATTAGCTGAATCAGTTCCTGCACCTCTGCACTCTGGTTGGTTTTGCAGATGACAAGAGGGGGGCCTGGAATGGCGGGGGATATGGCTACGGTCCGCAAGCCCCTGGTTTGGTATTTTAAAGCCAGGCTTTCTTTGACCACACCGGCTGCAAAATTGCCTCGCAAAACCTGCCAGATTACCGTTTCGTGGTGTTGGAAATGTTGGATGGTGTCCAGGTCGGCTAATTTAAGGCCGGCCGATTCCAGCCCTCCATTTTGCAGCCAGTTTCCGGAAAATGCCTGATCAGAAGGCACGGCCACTTTGCAGCTTTTCAAGTCTTCAAGGCCCCGAACGGTGGAGTTCTCTGCTGTGACGAGCACCACTTGAAACTGGGACACTCCCTGGGCGTTGAGGGGCATGGCCACCGGTATGAGACCTGAATCTGAGGGCAAATTATGACACATCCAGGCGCCCAAAAAAGAGGCCTGCACTTCACCCAGACGCAGGCTACGGGCTGCGTCCTGATAACTTTCGCTGAGGGCTAACTGGTGATGGTTGCTGCTGTGAATATTGAGGTAGTCAATGATCGGTTGGTATAGGCGGTAAATAATATTGGGGGCATATTTAGAAACAACACCCACTCGCACGACAGTTTGGCTGGGAGGGTGGGCCAAAGATTGAAAATAAGAGCTTTGAGTGGGCATGGGCGCATTTTTATGACGGATATCCAACAATTTTTGGAAAACCAGAAAATTCCCCCAAATGAGAAATACAGCCAGGATGAACACCAGTATTGTGACCAAGCCGGGGGTTATTTTTTGGTGGGATGTGGAGATCACAGTGAGGCCTTTCGGTTTTGAAAGGAATGCTACAACTGTGTTAATGATCCACCGCCGGTGGTGGCGTGTCCAGCGAAATTTCGCCACTTAGATTGACTTGTATGCGGGGCGTAATATCTAACTCCTTGCTATAAAACAAGAAAATAATATTGCTTTCATGGGCACAATTGTTGCCATATCCGGTACAGAATTGAAAGCCAGCTAGCTGGTCATCCATAACCGAGCCCACAAGGGCTGCAACCATCGGAGCCAAAATGGGCAAGGAAATTGAACGGAAATACCTGCTGGTGGGCGATGAATGGAAAAGTCTGGGAGAGGGCACCCTTTACCGTCAGGGATATTTGAATTCCCAAAAAGAACGTGTCGTGCGCGCCCGGACCATGGGCTCCAAAGCGGCCCTGACCATCAAGGGAATCACCGTGGGAGCCACCCGTCTGGAATTCGAGTACGACATTCCTTTTGCTGATTGCGAAAGTCTGTTGGAATTGTGTGAACAACCCCTCATCGAAAAAACCCGTTACAAAATCGCCTTTGGCGGCTTGATCTGGGAAATTGATGAATTTCACGGGGTGAACGAGGGCCTGGTGGTGGCTGAATGTGAATTGGAATCTGAAGACCAACAGATCGACAAGCCTTCCTGGGTAGGCGAAGAAGTGACCGGAGATGCGCGCTACTACAACTCAAATCTGATCGCCAATCCATTCAACACTTGGTAGGCAACGGGAAAATGGCCCAGGCCAATCAAGGTGGTTTGAAATGAAAACCAAAAAAGTCACTCTGTTGCTGATGCTGACAGTGATTTCCCTTCTGACCATCTTTTTGGTGGTTCTTATGGATGATTCCGTACTGGCAGCTTCAGAAATAGAAGGGCCGTTGTTACAAAATCTAAACTTGTCGGAGGCATCCCCGGGGACCATGATGGTAGATATGCAGCCAAACCCTGAAGCCCGTTTTCTGCGGGATGATCCTCTTCCTTTGAAAGCGGTGTGAAGATGCCCTTGTTTCGCAGCAGCAAAATAATTGAAAGTCAAATCGATGAATTTCTGGATGTGGTGGCCGAAGGTGGTCTGGTCTACAAGGAAGGCGTTAAAGCCTACCTTGAAGGTGATACGGCCGATTTTGAATCTCGCATTGTGGCCATCGACAAATTAGAATCGCGGGCGGACAAACTGAGTAAAGAAGTGGAATCAAATTTGTATTCTCAGTCCCTGATTCCCGAACACAGGGGAGATGTCCTGGGGTTGTTGGAAAATGCGGATAATATCATTGATACCGCCAAAGCCAGTCTTCATCAATTTTCGGTGGAGCAACCAAACATTCCCTCAGAATTGAATGCTCAATACATGAAGTTGGCCGAAGCCAGTTTCAACTCGGTGGAGGCTCTCATCGTTGCCGCCCGAGCTTTTTTCCGGGATGCAGAATCGGTGAAAGATAACCTTTATAAGGTTCACCATTACGAAGGAGAAGCAGACCAGATCAGCGACGCTCTGAAGCGCACCATCTTTGCCAGCTCTCTTGAGTTAGCCCATAAAATCCACCTGCGTTATTTCGCTTTGAACGTGGAAAAAGTCAGTGATAAGGCCGAGGACGTGGCAGACCGGCTGGCTATTTACGCCATCAAACGGAAAATTTAGGACGGTTAAGGTGGAGATCCTTTTATTCTTATCGAGCGGTTTGTTCCTGGGTTGGAGCCTGGGGGCAAACGATGCGGCTAACGTTTTTGGCACTGCGGTGGGCACCCGGATGATTCCGTTCCGCACCGCGGCCATCGTCTGTTCTATCTTTGTAGTCCTGGGTGCGACCATCAGTGGCGCGGGCGCGGCCCACACTCTGGGTAAACTGGGGGCCGTAAATGCTCTGGCCGGTTCTTTCACAGTGGCATTGGCTGCGGCGCTGACTACTTTTTGGATGACGCGCCTGAAGATTCCTGTGTCCACCAGCCAGGCCATTGTAGGGGCCATCATTGGTTGGAATATATACAGCTCTTCGGTGACGGATATGAAGTCTCTCACCAAAATCATGCTCACTTGGGTGGCTTGTCCACTGATCAGCGCTTTTATCGCAGTGGTACTTTTTGTCGGTATCCGCAAATGGATTTCCATGGCAAAACCCCACCTGTTGGAGCTCGATGCGGGCACCCGCCTGGGCTTGCTCGCTGTGGGGGCCTTTGGTTCTTATAGTTTGGGTGCAAACAACATCGCCAACGTCATGGGTGTCTTTGTACCTGACAATCCTTTCAATGATATTTCGGTTTTTGGCCTGTTCACTTTGAGTGGTGTCCAACAGCTTTTCTTCCTGGGTGCGGTGGCTATTGGTGTCGGCGTTTTTACTTATTCCGAAAGGGTGATGAAGACCGTGGGTGGAGGCCTGGTCAAGGTTTCACCGGTGCCTGCTCTGGTGATTGTTCTGTCCCAATCCATCACTCTCTTTCTCTTTGCCTCCACTTCCCTGGAACACTTCCTGGCCAGTCACGGCCTGCCCACTTTTCCTCTGGTACCGGTCAGCAGCAGCCAGGCTGTGGTGGGTGCCATTATGGGAATTAGTCTTTTCAAAGGCGCCAATATCCGTTACAACGTTTTAGGAGAGATATCCTTGGGATGGATGGCCACTCCCTTAGCGGCCGGTGTAGTCGCATTCTTTCTCCTCTTCTTTGTGGACAATGTTTTTGATCAGCAGGTGAGCCGGACGGTGGAGTACCGGGTTGACGGTGTGGTGCTGGAGGAATTGGAAAAACGGGGTATAGCGGTGGATGGTCTGGCGGAAATGGGGCCTGGAGTTTTCACCAATGCTCTAAAATTCAAGTCTGATTTGGAAGAGATGGAATCTATTGACGGCCATCAAGCCGGCGTTATTCTGGAATTGGCCCGCCTGGGACGATGGGAAGTGCAGGAATCGGTCATTGCCAATGAAGTTGATAAACATTGGTTGACCACCGAGCAGATGGACGCTCTGCGCACTTTGAAGGATCAGCGGTATGATCATTTCTGGAGGCTGGAGTCTGCTTTGGCAGAAGCTTCAGATGAGTGGAAACTGTTGCCGGATGTAACAGTAAATAAATTGACCAATAAGGAACTGGAAAAGAAGCTGAATTACCTGGGAAGAGTGTTCAAGGTAAAGGCAACTTCTGATAACCCTGACAAGGAGGCCGGCTAACATTCACGATAACTGAATCATGAGTTGAAGGTCTGTAAAATTGATTGCTAGAAACAGAAACAAGGAGAAACATCATGCGTAACTGGACTCTCAAAATGTCCTCAGCCTTGCTGATCATGGTTATTCTGGTTGGCTTCGCACATGCCGGAGATGCTACCTTAAACGCCACTTCCGAAGACGGAATTCTGGTCTTTGAATCAGATGACAATGCTTTCAAATGGTGGGTCGATGCCCGTGTGTATCTGGATGCTGCCATGTATATGGATGACGGCGAAATGTACAACATGGATAGTGACGACATTGGTGATTACGAAGATTTCACTGACAAGCATGACGCATTGGCCGGTGGCTTTATTTTGCGCCGGGCCCGCTTTGCTTTGAAGAGCCAACTGTGGAATGACTGGTATGGAGAAATCGATTTCGATTTTGCTGAAGAAGCCACCGCAGTGAAGGATGCTTACATTAGCTACCGTGGTCTCTTTGGTGGCGACGGCCGCGTCCGCATTGGTAACTTCCGTCAGCCCAATGGTCTTGAAGAAGTGACCACCAGCCGTAACCTCATGTTCATGGAGCGCAGCCAGGGCACCGAGCCTTTTGTTGTGGGCCGCCGCATGGGTGTCGAAGTGACTCGCTGGCAAAAACAATACCGTGTTTCATTGTCTATGTTCGGTGCAGATGTTGAAGACTTCGTCAAAGAGGCCAACGAGCAAATTAACTTTGCTGGCCGAGTCAACTATGCGCCCATCACCACCGATGAAAGCACTCTTTTGCTTGGTGCATCTTACACGTACCAAAAGCCCACCTTTGTTGGCGAAGCTGACGAAGATGGCGAACGCAGTGTTTCCAGCGTAAAATTCAACACCCGTCCCGAATCCAATGTTTCGGACACCAAATTTGTCTATGCCAAGATCAAAGATGTTGAAAAATACAGCAACTTTGGTGGCGAGCTGGCTTATGTGAACAAACGTTTCATGGTCCAGGGTGAATACATGATGGCCAACATTGACCGTTATGAAGATAAAGAAAGCATCTCTTACAGTGGTGGTTATGGTTTCGTCAGCTACTTCCTGACCGACGATTCTCACAAATACGATTATAAGGATGCCGAGTTTGCTCGTGTCACTCCCTCTTCCAAAAGTGGTGCCTGGGAATTGGCTGCACGTTACTCCACCGTGGACATGAACGATGCCGATGCCGGCGAAGAGAATGGTGCTTCCACATCCATGACCTTTGGTGTGAACTACTATCCCAACCCCAATGTGAAGCTGATGCTGAACTACGGACTCGTGGATAACGACGAGTTTGCCACTGGTAAAGATGACCAGTACAATGGCGACTACGATTTCAGCTATGTGCAGATGCGTTTCCAGACTGCATTCTAGTCTGATTGTAATCTGATTCATGGGGCCGGCTCAGCCGGCCCCTATTCTCCGGAGGAAAATGGATAATGGCAAAGGATAAAATGAAAATCGGTGAGGTATCCAAACCCAGGTTTGAATTCCGCACCTTCGGCCAGGATTTCGCAGATGCGGAATATCGGATGAGCCGTTTGTCTACGCCAGTGCCTGAGAAGGTATGGGAGCGAACAAGCGATGAAGTTTACATCATGTCTCGCACCAACGATAGCAACAATACGAAGATTCGTGATGGCAAGATGGATATTAAAACATTCATCACGGAAAAAGATGGCCTTGAACAATGGAATCCGTTGATGAAGGCTGAATTTCCTATTCCTGCCGCCACTCTGCGTGATGATGTGTATCCCGCCTTTCAGGTGGAAGTGCCCAATCTGGAGAAAGATGCCTACACCCTGGATGAGTTCCTCCAGATGGTGAGTGACCATCCGGATCTCAGAGCCGTCAAAGTGAACAAACAACGCTTTGGCTATATGGTGAATAATACCATTTGCGAAGTGGGCAATGTATTGATCAATGGCGCTTTGGTTGTGACCATCAATTCTGAAAGTACAGAACTTGGAGACATCCTTAAGACCATGCAAGACACTGGATTAACCGGTGTTGAAAATATCAACTACTTGCAGTGCATCAAACGTGTGATTGGTTGGATCGAAAAGGATCTGGCCAACTAGTCCCTTATATTCCACTGGGGGACTTTCCCGTCGGAGCGTAATCTCCGGCGGGATATTTTTATTTTGGGGTAGGGTGGAATCATGGTATTTTTAAGAGACATTGGTGTGGAACAAAAGATTGTGCCTAATCATTGAAAGTCTATTCCCTGGAAAGGATTTCCTTTGCGAATCAATAAGCCACTGGCCTTGGTTTTAGTGATCGTTTTAGGAGCACTATGCAGTTGTGCGAGTGATGATCCTGGAGACCCCATATCTTTAGATAATCATGTAGTGATAAATGAGTTTATGGCTGAGAATGACAACCTGGATGTGGATGGAAGTGGCGAGACCCCTGACTGGATTGAAATCTACAATGATGGTTCTGAAGATATCGATATCAGCGGTTGGCTTTTGACTGATGATATTAACCAGGAGTTGGCTGATTGGTTTCGCATCCCGTTGGGCCCACCCGCAGTCCTGGTACCGGCCGGGGGATGGCAGGTCCTTTTTGCCAATGGTCACCCTGAAATGGGGCGACGATATCTGGGGTTTAAACTGAGTGCCACAGGAGAGAGTATTGGCTTGGCCAATATGGCCGGGGTTATTTTGGATACATTCGCATTTGAACAACAGACTGCTGATTTATCCATGGGGCGTTTTCCTGACGGCTCGGGCAGCTTTGCCTTTCTTTCCAGCGCGACACCAGGGGAGTCTAATTTGGAAGAATACAAGAATCTAATCCTGCCAAGCCAACTCAAAGGGAATTGATTTTTTGAATTCCACCCCCGAAATCACCGGCCCCCGTTCCATCCTCCATGTGGATATGGACGCGTTCTACGCTTCAGTAGAAGTCCTGGACGACCCCTCTCTAAAAGGAAAGCCCGTTATTGTCGGCGGTACTCCTGAGGGTAGAGGCGTGGTCTCAGCTGCCAGTTACGAAGCTCGGGCCTTTGGAGTGCACAGCGCCATGAGCGCAGCACGTGCTATTAAATTATGTCCCGATGGCGTTTTTCTGCGGGGCCGCATGGATCGTTATGTGGAAATCAGCCGCCAAATTGGTGCCATTTTTCGCGATTTCACACCCTTGGTTGAGCCTTTGAGTATCGATGAGGCTTTTTTGGATGTGACGGGTTGCCGCCGACTCTTTGGCAGTGGGGAAAAGATCGGTCACCTGATCCAGGACCGCATTGCCGATGAGTTGCATTTGGTGGCCTCGGTGGGAGTGGCCAGCAATAAGTTTTTGGCCAAGCTGGGAAGCGATTTGGAAAAGCCTGCGGGCTTTGTGGTCATTGCCGACGACAGGGCACGGGAAATCCTGGCTGCCCTGCCCATTGGACGCCTGTGGGGTGTTGGCAAGGTTTCCCAGCAGGAGATGGGGCGCTTTGGCATCCGCACTGTGAAAGATTTTTTAGCCGTGCCTGAAAAGCTGGCCGTGCAACAATTTGGTGACCACGCCCGGCATTTGCGGCAGCTGGCGGTGGGGTATGATACCCGCCCGGTGATTCCCTCCCATGAGGCCAAATCCATCGGCAACGAAATCACCTTTGGAGAAGACATTTCCGAAGCCCTTCATTTGCAAGAGGTTTTGGATCACTTGGCGGACAAGGTCGCCCGGCGCGTGCGCAATCAAGGGTTTGTGGCCAAAACCATCACTCTCAAGGCCCGGTACAGCGACTTTTCCACTTTCACCCGCAGCGAAAGTCTGCCAGTACCCACGGATGGTTCGGTGGAAATTCGGGATGTGGCGCGCCAGCTGTTGAACCACAAGTTAGGGCGGCGGGGACGGGCTCTGCGGCTTATCGGGGTGACAGCTTCAAATTTAGGGCCGGCTCAGGAAACTCAGGGTGAGCTCTTTGCCGATCCCCATAAAATAAAAAACCGCCAATTGGACCAGTTGATGGACAAAGTTCATGACCGGTATGGGGATATGATTTCACGGGGTGTGAAATCTCCTCACGGGCGCCGAAAGTAAAGTATTCCCCAGCTCTGCCGAAAAAATACCCGGATACATAATGGTTCAATTTCACTCCAAGATCCGGGAGCTCGCATGTCCACCGATTTGGTCAAAGCCAGAATAATGACCGTAATGCGCAATTTGCCGCCTCTGCCTGCGGTGACTAGCCAACTGTTGGCCGTAATGGAGGATGACAACTCCTCGGCTGAAGATGTGACCAAGGTCCTTTCCGGCGACGGAACCCTGGCTGCGAAAGTTCTCAAACTGGTGAATAGTTCCTTCTATGGTGTGCCCACGGAAGTGAAAACAGTGACCCGCGCCGTGGTGATCCTGGGTTTTACTGGTATCCGCAACCTGGCTCTGGGTTTTGGTACGGTAGAAGCCCTTTCCAGCATGAAATCGAATATGGACATGACCGCTTTTTGGTCCCACGCCATGTCCACCGCTGCAGCGGCCCAAGCCTTGGCCCCATTTGTGAGTCGCCGCACTGATCCTGAAGAAGCCTTCATTGCCGGATTGATGCATGACATCGGTGCTTATGTCCTGGCCGCCTCCATACCTGATGTCTATGGCGATATTATCAAAGCACCCTCTTCCCAACGCCTGATCCAAGAGCAAGAGGCCACCGGTTTTACCCATGCCACAGTGGGGCAGGGCTTGTTGAAATTTTGGGCCTTACCGGAGACATTTGGCAATGTGGCTCGCTACCATCACGATGTGGATGTGGCATGCAGTGGAGATCAGCCCCTGACTAATTTGGTGGCTGTGGCGGATATTCTGTCCTGCATTCATGGTGCCGATTTTGAAACTGACGCCACGGAAAATGACTTGAACCGGTTGTGCAAGGCTGCCGGGCTCAAGCCGGAAAATCTAAGTTCAGCTCTCAGCGCCATGGACGCCAAGTTGGACGAAATGGGCCAGTTCATGAATATTGCCGGGACTGGAACTTCTCTGAAAGAGAAAAAACCTGTCATGCCGCCAATGACTTGTGTTGTGGTTACGACGGATGACGCGCGAAAGGACCTGGTGGACAATCTTTTGGGCCATCTTGGTCACCATATTTTTCCCATGGAAAGCTATTTCAATCAAGCTGCTGGCAGCAATGATGTGCAGCTTGTTTTGGTGGACCCTCAATCTCTAAGCCAGGACCAGCAAAATCGCCTGGCCATCTTCCTCGAGAGTCAATCCATTCATTTGGCCGTTTTGGTGGAAAGTGGTTCCACTGTGCCGGAATCCATGTCCCAATGGGCCACTCTGAACTTTCTCTTCAACAGTGGACAACTCACCGAAATTTGCCAGATGCAGTCTTCCTGACGGAAAATCATCTGCCCGCCCTTGACCCGCCAGCCGATCATTGCTTGATTGGCGGTGGGTCTTTTGTCATTCTACGGGAGTTCATCCTGTATTTTTGTCATTTGGAGGAGAGTTTCATTCCATGGAATATTTGCTGATCGGTTTTGGTGGCGGCCTGCTCACGGTCCTTTTGACTTGGGGTGTGTGGAAATTTGCCCGTCGAGGCCGCGGAAAAAAAGATGCGGTGGCCAACACGGTCACACAGGAAAGCTTCATTACCAGCATGAAAGCCATGGGGGAGTTGAACGCCTTCCGCATCATGACCAAGGAAGTGATCACCGCCAGTGATCATTGGTTAGGTGAATTTGGAAAGAAATATTTGAACTGGTTGCTCTCGGAACAGCGCATCACGCTGGTCATCGAGTTTGACGTGGACTTCAAATATGACCTGAACGATCCCCAGTTTAACATTCAGAAAACCGGCGAAAGTGGCTTCCATATCACCATGCCTTCCTGCCAGCATGAAGTGCGTATCCGCGATATGAAAATTCACAGCGAAGATAAAACCGAACTGCTTCCCTGGATCATGCCCGAAGTGATTGGCCGCGTCTTCACGGGCGGGTTCAGTGTGGAAGCCAAAAACAAACTGATCAGTGAGACCAGATTGCAAGCCAGTCGTTTCGCGGGAGATTTGGTTCTTAAAACCACCGGTGAAGCCCAACGTTCGGCCGCTGCCACTTTGAGTATGCTGGCCCAGGGATTGGGAGCCGGGCGGGTTGATTTTGATTTCACACCCGCCGGAGATTTTCAGCCCCAGGTGGATTCCACATACCTTGAAAACATCCTTGCTGATCCCCAGCAATTTAGGAAAGAAGGATTTTAATGCGCAAAACTATTGTGGGCGTGATGGGCGGCTGCACCGCCAGTGAAAAAACCATGGAAAATGCTCGGGAAATGGGCCGACTCATTGCTGAAAATGGCTGGACCCTGCTATCCGGTGGGCGTGCCTTCGGCGTGATGCAGGCTTCGGTGACGGGAGCTCATGAGGCCGGGGGCCTGACCATTGGTGTGCTCTACGATGACGACCGGGACAATGGGGCCGTGGGCCTGGATATTGTCATTCCCAGTGGTATGGGAGCGGGCCGCAATGCCATCAACGTTTTAAGCAGTGATGTGGTAGTGGCTTGCCAGGGCACCGGCGGAACCACCAGTGAAATAGCCTTGGCATTGCGCTTTGGCCGTCCTGTTGTTTTACTGGACTTCAATCCAGGGGAAACCTTCCTGGATTCCTGTGCCGCGGATGCCCAATACAGTTTGGCCTCGACCCCTGCCGAAGCTGCGGAAATGGTGGCTTCATACCTCAAGAAACTGGGACGTATCTGAGATGAAATTTGATTTTGGAACACCGGCAGCCAAAGACATCACCAACAGTTTGAAGTGGTCAAAATACGCTGGCCGGGACATTTTGCCCATGTGGGTGGCGGATATGGATTTTCGTTGCCCCCCGACGGTGATGGAAGCCCTTCACCAGAGAGTGGAGCAGGGTGTTTTTGGTTATGGCACTCCTTCGGAAGATTTGGTCGGCGTGGTGGTCGATACCTTGGAACGCGAATTCCAATGGAAGGTGGAGCCCGATTGGCTGGTGTGGTTGCCGGGCTTGGTTTCGGGCCTGTCGGTGACCTGCAAAGCGGTGGGAAAACCTGGCGATGGTGTTGTGGTTAATACCCCGGTTTATCCGCCCTTTCTCAAGGTGCCGGGCCTGATGGATCGTAACCTGGAAACTGTTTCGCTGAGTGGGGGGAATGAGCAGGGGTGGACTTTGGATCGCCGCCGCTTTGAAGCTGGCATTTCCAAAGAAACATCTCTCTTTTTGCTTTGCCATCCTCACAATCCCGTGGGCAGGATGTGGACTGAAGAAGAATTGGCCATGATGGCGGAAGTGTGTCTGGAAAACCGCATCATCATCTGTAGCGATGAGATTCACAACCAGTTGGTGTTGGATCCCAAGCGTCGCCACAAACCCATGGCCACTTTAGGTGCCGACGTGGCCGCCCGTACCATCACCTTGCTGGCGCCCAGCAAGACCTTCAATGTGCCTGGGTTGGGCTGCTCTCTGGCTGTCATTCCCGACGAAGGCATCAGGCGACGATTTGTGCACGCAGGTATGGGGATTGTACCCCACGTGAATGTTTTGGGACTGACGGCAGCTGAGGCCTGTTGGAAAGACGGTGGACCATGGTTGGCCCAGCTGACGGAATATCTGACTGGAAATCTGGAATATTTGAAATCGCGGGTGGCGGGCTGGTCTTCGGTGAGCATGCCTGAAGTTGAAGCGACTTTTCTGGCCTGGTTGGATGTTCAGAAGCTGGAGTTGAAAGACCCGGCGGCTCATTTTGAGAACCATGGGGTGGGGCTGTCCGATGGCCGGGAGTTTGGTGGGCCAGGGCATTTGCGTCTGAATTTTGGTTGTCCTCGGAGTATTTTGGAAACAGCCTGTGACCGCATGGAAGCTGGGCTCAGATAATACCAAAAAAGCCCGCCGGCCATGACGGCCGGCGGGCTTTTTTTACTGCGTATCTTTATTTCTTCACTAAGGCTTTATCGCCCTCAAGGAGGGCACTACCGGAAAACTGTGGCTGGAATTCCATAACCGAAGTCACGGTCACGTCGGAACCATTTCCGGATACTTCCATATCGAAGACATGCCACCAACCGCTTTGATTGGCGCCTTCAAGAGTCACATCACTCACATTGTACTGCCACAGGCCGCCCTGAACCTGAAGCTGGACTGATGCTTCTGAGTTGTGAAGGTTGGTGCTGCTATTACTTGAATAATCGAACACCCAGTATTCGAATGTTCCATTGTAGAAACGGGTACCAGTGACAATTTCAGGTCCGTAGGAACTGGTGTCATCGGTGTCCAGGCCGGCATAGGGGTTGTCGGCCATATTTCCCTGGTTGGAATAATAAATATGGTAGTAGTCTGAATTGTCATCCCACGTGGCGGGGATATACCAGTGCGTGTCCAGATCGGAGGGAGTCTCTCCCCAAGTCAAGCTAATGCTGTATGCGGGAACTTCCAGAACCAAAGATTCTGTTAAGACCACTGGACATTCTTCCAGTACATTGACCCGGGCGGCCAAACTGACACGGCTTCCAGATGCAGCCCAGATATCAGTGGTGGCGTTTTTCAAGGCGTTGACGGTGAAGCTACCATCGGCTCCACTGAATGCTTCGGCCATGATGGCAGATCCGACGCCTTGAGACAGGACACGAACGTCGGCTACAGGGTTATCCATGGCGTCCACCACAAAACCGGTGATGCTGCAGATATCAGTGACGGGCACGTCCCAGTTCCAGGTGGTGAAATGTTCCACATCGGCGGTGTAGGTATTGCCGTTGAGGACCGCTGCGCCTTCTTCGTACCATTGCCCTTCAACTTCGTCGAAATACCACATGGGGATAGTGGCCGGTGCATTGGCCATTTTGTCCGGATTGAGGGTGAGGTTGAGTTCGGCGGTGCTGCCGTCGGCCAGCATCAGGGGTGATTTATCTTCACCCAACAACTCCACAGTCATGAAACCGTAGCTGACCAGAGCCACTTCAGAGCCGTCTTCACGCACACCGGCAAATTCGCCGGGGAAGGTGCCGTAAAAGTCCGGGTCGTCGGTGGTCATGGCGTTGAGTTGTACAGTGACGTCTCCGGTGTAGGGGGCGCCGGAACCGCTGACAAAACTATTAGCCTCGAAGTCTACCGAACCAGCACCATCACCGGTGGTGATTTCCCCACCAGCTGCGCCATCAACGATGCCTTCTTCCACGGCCAGCAAGACGATTTCAGGATAATGGATGGCGGTGATAGCGGTGACTTCAGCCACTCGGAAGGTGGACATGAAACCATCGTTTGCAAAGCCCACCAAGGTGGAACCTTCAGGAACGGCTGCCAAAACGAAATAGCCGTCTTCGTTGGTGGTGGTGGTTTGGTCGCCGGTGGTGATGGTGGCGCCGCTCAAGGGATTGCCGCCAGCTTGAAAAACGACACCAGTAATGGAGCCTACATGGTCCAGACCAGTATCGTCGCCGCCTGCGCCGTCACCAGGATCGACGGGATCGTCATCATCAGAACAACCAAGGACCACGGTCAGGCTCAAGACCAGAGCCAGGAGCACAAAAAAGAAGCGATTTTTAATTATCATTTCAAAGCCTTTCATTGAACAATTCAAATTCTGGGGCGAAACTCTGAAAACCTATTGTCAGATGTATGATATTGGGGCCTTGATCCGTGAGTCAACCATAGAAATGAAAAAAGCCCCGATGTTCCTGGGAAGAACTTCGGGGCTTGGGGATGAGACTTGAGAGCAAATATTAACTCAGAAGTTTATTCACCGCTTGAACATAGCCGTTAGCATCGGGCAAGGGAGATCCTTCTGCGAGCAAAGCCTGTCCCAGTAGGACGGTGGGCCATTGGCCCAATTCTTCACCGGCTTCGGCTTTGGCTTGAAGGGTTTTGCAGATGGCATGTTCCGGATTGATCTCCAGAATGCGTTTGCTGGCCGGCATGTTGTCCTGGCCCATTTGTTTCATGAGCCTTTCCATGTGCGCGTTCATGGCGTCTTCTTTGTTCACCAAAACACAGGGGCTGTTTTGCAGGCGAGTGGTGACACGCACGCTTTCCACCGTTTCAGCCAAAGAGTTCTGGAGAGATTCACACAGCTTCTGGAAATCTTCCTGCTGCTGCTTCTCCACTTTTTCTTCATCTTCAGTTTTTTCCAGGGCCACATCACCACGGCTGATATCTTTGAACTGTTTGCCGTCGAAATCCATCAACCCGCTCATCATGAACTCGTCCACGTGGTCGGCCATGAGAATCACTTCGTAACCTTTGGCCCGGAACGACTCCAGCAAGGGAGACGTTTCCAGAGTTTTGAGGTTTTCACCGGAGATGTAGTAGATGTCTTTCTGGTCTTCCAGCATGCCGCCGACATAATCTTTCAAACTGATGAGGGCTTCGGTACCTGAAGTGGTGGAGTGGAAGCGGAGCAGGCTTTTTAGCTCGTCCAACCACTCGTAGTTCATGTAGAATCCCTCTTTGAGGACCACTCCCATTTCTTTCCAGAAAGTGGCGTAATTCTCAGGCTTATCGTCGGCCATTTTCTGCAGCGATTCGAGAGTCTTTTTGACCACGTGCTTGCGGATGCTGGCCATGGTCCGGTTGTCTTGGAGGATCTCCCGACTCACGTTCAGGGGCAGGTCTTCGCTGTCCACCACACCACTGACAAAACGCAGCCAGTTGGGCACCAGGTCTTTGCAGTCATCCATGATGAAGACGCGTTTGACGTAGAGCTTCAGGCCATGCGCCCGATCCTGCTGGAAGAGGCCGAAGGGGGCCTTGGCGGGGATATACACCAGAGACCAGAACTCCTGCATACCCTCAAGGTGGGAGTGGGTTTGGGTCAGAGGTTCTCCTGCATAATCAGAGCTGATCTGCTGGTAAAATTCTTTGTGATTCTCTGCGGTCACTTCTTTGGGGCTGCGGCGCCAGAGAGCCGTCTTCTCGTTGAGCCGCTCTGGTGCTTTTTCTTCCGGTGCTTCCGGTTCCTGGCCTTCTTCCACGGGTGCGGGAATACTATTGGTGGTGAGCCAAATGGGGTGCACGATGAATTCGGAATACTTGCGGATGATCTCTTTCACTTTCCACTCAGAAGCAAAGGCACGGGTGTCCTCTTCGTCCTTGAGGTGGATGGTGATGGTGGTTCCGCGTTCGGCCTTATCTGCTTCGGCCAGCAGGAATTCCCCTTCGCCTTCAGAGGTCCACAGCCAGCCCTGATCTTCCCCGGCTTTTCGGGTCAGCACTTCCACGTTATCTGATACCATGAATACCGAATAGAAACCCACACCAAATTGGCCGATGAGATTCATATCGTTCTGGGAGTCGCCGGACAGGTTTTTGAGGAAGTTGCGGGTGCCGCTGCTGGCAATGGTGCCCAGACTTTCCATGAGGTCCTGTTGGTTCATGCCAATGCCATTGTCTTTGATGACGATGGTGCGGGCTACTTCGTCCACATGCAGGTCGATGCGCAGGTCACCGTCATTCCCCAGCAGGTCCGGGTTGGTGATGCCTTCGAAGCGGACTTTGTCCAGGGCATCGGCCGAGTTACTCACCAGTTCACGTAGGAAAATTTCCTGGTTGCTGTACAGGGAGTGGATCATCAGGTGCAGAAGCTCACGGACTTCCGTTTGAAATTCATGTTTTTGTGGAGCGGCGGCGTCGGACATTTTTTCCTCCAGGGAAACGTATTCAGGTTGGGGTCGAAATCGGCTCAAATAATACGAAAGTGCGATTCTTTAGGCAAGTGCGCAGCAGTGGCCTCAATCCTGGACAAATGGGGTGGGCCTCTTGAATTCTACTGAGATGTGGTTGATATTGTCCTCGCGGAAGGTTGGGATTAGTTAAAAGATAACTCAGGAGAGTGCCGTTGGATAAAATTATAATGGTGTTGTTGGGGCCACTTCTTTGGATCCAGGGCCAATATGTACAAAAAACCACGCCCTTGATGCCAGAGCCTCCCGGTGACCGTAGGGGAGAGGTGGGCCAAGGACCTCGTCTGAGTCTGATGGTGGTGGGCGATTCTGCAGCAGCTGGGGTGGGAGCGGAGCATCAGGGTGACGCCCTGATGGGAAATATTGTGGCTGGGCTGGCCTCAAACCATTGTGTGGCATTCCAATTGGAGGCCGCCACCGGCAGCACCACTGCGGCCACAGTCCGGTATCTGAATAAAATTGAAGGTCAGAAATACGATGTGGCCGTCACCTCACTGGGGGCCAATGACACCACTCGGCTCATTTCGGTGGAGAAGTTTCTGGAGGACCAGTTGCAGCTGGTGGATCTGTTGAAAACTAAATTTGGAGTCCGGCAGGTCATAGTCTCCGGGCTGCCTCCCATGCACCTGTTTCCGGCGTTGCCCCAGCCATTGCGGTGGGTCATCGGCCGAAAGGCCAAGGTTCTGAGCAAGGCTCTTGAAGCCATGATCCAGGATCAGCCAGATTGCATTTTTTTGCCAGGAGATACCACTCTGGACACTGCGCTCATGGCGCCGGATGGGTTTCATCCGGGGCCAAAACACTACCGTATGTGGGCTGAACTGGTTCTTGAGAACATGGACCTCAGCCTTGCCCGTGCCGAACAATCTCACCCTTAACCATATAGATGGTGTCTTCAGCGATGTTGGTGGCCAGGTCGGCAATGCGTTCAATGTGCTTGGCCACCATGATCCAACCGATCAACTCTTCTGGCAAATTTGGGCCATTGCCCATTTCAGATTTGACCATTTCGATCACTTTGTAATAATAGTTATCCACTTCATCGTCTTCCTCGATCACCTGGCTGGCTTTCACGTCATCCCGGTTCATCAACGCTTCCAGACTTTTCCGTAACATGAGGCGAGCCATGTCGCTCATTTTGAGGATGTGGTCGGAAAAAATGTGCCTGTTTTCGCAGTGCGCCAAGAAGCGTTGGGCCCGGGCAATGTTCACCGCCAAATCACCAATGCGCTCCAGGTCATTGTTCATTTTCAAGGATGCAATGATAAAGCGCAGGTCCACAGCTACGGGCTGGTGCAGAGCCAGGATTTTCAAACACTCTTCTTCCACTTCCACTTCCAGACGGTCGATTTCCTGGTCTTTTTCCTTAATGGCGGCAAGGCCCTGGCTATCATTGTGGGTGATGATGTGGATAGACTCTTCCAGGATTTCCTCAACCAGTGAACTCAAGTGGAACAGATGCTTTTTCAGAGAATCAAGTTCCCTCTGCAGATGTATTTTCATGGTTAGCCCTCCAAAGGCAGTTTCAACGTAAATGTGGAACCTATTCCAGGTATGCTTTCAACCATGGCTTCGCCACCGTGGATCTGAGTGATGTGTTTTACAATGGCCAGGCCTAAACCGGTGCCACCCATACGGCGGCTGCGCGCCTTGTCGATGCGGTAGAACCTTTCGAACAAGCGGGGCAAGTGCTCGGCCCCTATGCCAGGGCCCTTATCCGAGACACTGAGAGTAAATCCACTTTCGTCCTGGAGGCAGGAGATATGAACGGGAGCCTCTTCCGGGCTATAAATCAATGCATTGTCAATAAGGTTGCTGATGGCCTGCTCCATAAGAGGAGCGTTGATTTTAGGGCGCAGCTCTTCGCTGCAGGAAACGTGCAGGCGATGGGCCGCCTGGGGATTACGGGAGGCCAGATCACTAACAAACCGGTCCAGCAATTGTCTAAGGGACAGTTCCATCATCTCCAGGTTGCCTGTCCTGTTCTCCTCTTCCAGTCGGGAGAGGGCGAGCAGGTCACTGATGATGTTTTCCAGCCGGTCGGTTTGCCGGTTGATGATACCCAGGAAGCGTTCAGCCTCCTTGGGATCATCAGGAGGCTCCTCCATGAGAGTCTCCACAAAACCCTTGATAGAGGTGACCGGGGTTTTCAGCTCATGGGAAACATTGGCTACAAAATCCCGGCGCATGGTTTCCAGTCTTCGGAGTTCGGTCATATCACTCATCACCAGCAGAGCACCAAATCTCTGGCCTTCCAAATCCACCAGACTGCTGGCCTGGACTTGGAGTAGGGTGCCATTTCTTCCTCCCAGTCGGAGGTCTCTTTCGGAGCTGGTTTGGCCAGCCAGAATCTTTTCCGTCAGGCGTGTCAGCTCTGGGTGTCTACCAATTTCCTGGATGCTTCGGCCCAGAGCATAGCCGATATCCTGATCCAGGAATTGGGCAGCCATGCGGTTCAGACGGAAGATGTTTTGATCCAGGTCAACAGCAAGAATGCCTTCATTCATACTGGCCAACACAGATTCCAGTTCGTTGCGCTGGCTTTCCGCTTTGTGGATGCGGTCCGCCAATTGGGTGGCCATGTGGTTCATACTGGTGGCCACGGCGTTGATTTCCAGGCTGTCATCAACTTTGATGGGGTTGTCCAGATTTCCCTGGGCGAAAGCTTCCGCTCCGTTTTGTAGAAGTTTGAGAGAGAGGCTCAACTTCCGAGCGAGGAGAAAACCGACCACACCGGCCAGGAGGACCAATGCCAAGCTTACTAAAAAGATCTCCATGTAGAGTTGGTTCATGATTTCGCCAAGATCTTCCAAGGAGATGGAGGTCCGGACGATAAAGAAACTGCTTCCAGGCACGGCCACGTACAGCCTCTGGTGTCCGAGAGTTGAACTATAGCGCTGGCTGCTGCCCGTATGGCCATTGATGGCTGAATATATTTCCGGACGGTCAGCGTGGTTTTCCATCAACGCGGGGTCTTCATCGGAATCGCCAATAACCTGGCCCTGGTTTAAGACCACTGTCAGGCGATAGCCACTGTCCTTGCCCAATCTGCGGCAGATGCTCTGCACTCCAGCAAAATCCTCAACAAGTATTCGTTCAGAAATATCCGGAGCCATGGCTTTGGCGAAAGATTCCAGGTTGTTGGTGGTGTGGCCCACCATAAAGGAGCGGAAGGCACGGCCTGAAAAACCAGTGACCAATACAATGCTGACCACCAGAATGGTCAACAGTGGGGGATAAAATTGCCATAAAAGCCCAATGCGTCTCATTTAGTCACCCATTTTGTAGCCGACACCGCGGACTGTTTTGATGTGCTCTCCCGAAATTCCCATTTTACGCCTGAGGGCAGCCACCTGCACATCCACCGAGCGGCTGGTGACTGGATAATCTTCACCATGGACTGATTTGACGATTTGCCTGCGGGTGAAAACCCACCCTGGGCGGGATGCCAGAAATTGCAAAATCCGGAACTCAGTATGGGTCAATTCCACTTTGTGACCGTCTGAGAAAACTTCGTGCCGTCCCAAGTGGATCCGGATGGATTCGAATTCCATTTCATCATCATGTTTCTTGCGGCTGGGCGATCCCCGGCGCAACAGGGCTTTGACTCGGGCCAGGAGAACTTTGGGCCGGAAGGGCTTGGTGACATAGTCATCTGCCCCCGCCTCAAAGCCGGCAATGATATCCTCTTCTTCCCCTTTGGCCGTGAGCATGATAATGGGAACGCCGGCTGTGGTGGGGTCGGCTTTTAATTGGCGACACACTTCCAGACCGGAAAGCTTGGGGAGCATCAAATCCAGAATTAGGAGGTCGGGCATGGTCTCACGGCAAACTCTGAGACCCTCCTCACCGGAATCCACTGCTTCCGGGTCATAGCCCTGCCTGGTCAGATTGTATTCCAGCAATTCGGCGATATCTTCTTCGTCTTCAACGATCAGGATGTTTTCTCCAGCCATGATGCACCTCATTAATGAGTCCCAAAACCAGCGCTCTTTGTGTGAGACGGTCGGTCTGTTTCATGCTTTACGCAAGTTAGGATTGTGTAAAGGCAAATTTCACCGGTTCCGGGGTGGTTGGTTCTAAAGAGGGGGGAAGTTTCGTATTTACGTTCTTTTTACAAAGCCCTTGTCTCGTCTTTACAAAGCGCAGCTACCGTGTGGGCCATCGAACAATCCGGGAGTATTTCCGGATGGTAGAAACTCCCCATTCAAGGATGGCTGAAATGAAAATTATGAATCTCAATACTTTGTCAGTGGCCTTGCTGGCCTCTGTGATTTTGGCTGGCGTGGCCATGGCTGCGGTGGATTCCCAACTGCCAGACTACCAAGCCAATGGCCAAGTGTCGGGCAGCATCAAAAGCATCGGTTCTGATACCATGAATAATGAGATGGCATTGTGGGCCGAAGGATTTCGCAAATTCTATACCGGTGTGAAAGTGGAAATTGAAGGCAAGGGGTCCAGCACAGCCCCACCGGCTTTGATTGCCGGTACCAGTAATTTTGGCCCCATGAGCCGCGCTATGAAGGGCAAGGAAATTGACGAATTCGAAAAGAAATTCGGTTACCAGCCGGTGCAATTGCGCACCAGCATTGACATGTTGGCCGTGTATGTGCACAAGGATAACCCCATCCAGGGTCTAACTTTGCAACAGGTGGACGCCATCTTTAGTAAAACCCGCAAGGGCGGTTATGGGAAAGATGTTCTGACCTGGGGTGATGTGGGCCTGAAGGGCGAATGGGCTGATCGTCCCATCAGTATGTATGGCCGCAATTCCGCATCCGGAACATATGGGTATTTCAAAAAGCACGCTCTGTTCAAGGGTGATTACAAAAATAACGTCAACGAGCAACCAGGGAGCAGCTCCGTGGTCCAGTCCATAGCCAGTGATAAATATGGCATTGGCTATTCGGGTATCGGTTACATGACCAGCGATGTGCGCGCTGTGCCTCTCAGTACTGAGACTGGCTCAAATCCTGAAATGATTCCTGCCACTCCCGAGAATGCTTATACCGGTGACTATCCTCTGGCCCGTTTCCTCTACTTGACGGTGAATTACAAACCCGGCAGCCAGCTGGATGACCTGCGGGCTGAATTTGTGAAATTCATCTTCAGCCGGCAGGGACAGGAAGTGGTGGTCAAGGATGGATATTTTCCAGTACCGGCTGGTGTGGCTCGTGAGGAATTGGAAGCCGTTGGCATCAAGGCGAAATTTTAAGAATGCGTTCTTCAAAAGATAACAACCGGCCATCCAGCTTCACGGGTCAGGTGTTTTCCCGTAAACCCCGCCGGTCGGTCATGTGGGTTGATGATTTCGCCAGGCGCGTGATCACTCTCAGTGGAATTGGCAGCATCGTTGCTGTTTCTCTGGTGGGGCTCTTTCTGGTCTGGGTTGTATTGCCGCTCTTTGCCCCAACTGGATTGGAGGAGGTGGACTCTCGCGAGTCAGCCTCTTCCACCCAGCGGGTGCTATATCAGGGTGTGAATAATTATGGGTCCCTCGTGTGGAGCTTGCATTCCGACGGTATTGTCCAGGTTCGGGATTTGGAAAAGGGCCTGCTCCTGGAAAGCCTGAAGGTTTGGTCTGATGGGCCACCCACGGCCTGGGCGGTGGCTGATCAGGGTCGTCGGTTGGTTTTTGGCTTTGCAAGTGGGGTGATGATCACGGCCACCACGGAATTTGAAGTGGAATATTTGGATGGGGATGACCTGACTGCGGAGATGGAACATTTAGTTCCCGGGCAAAAGCTGGCCCATGGTCAGGGGTTGGTGGAAAAAACCAATGAAGGTCAATTCAGGTTTTCCTTTTTCAGTTTGCAACTAGATGAACCGGTGGTGTTGAGCGAATCGGCGGTGGCTAATTTGGCGGTAGTGGCCACGACCAATGGCTTGGTGGTGGTGGCTCTCGATAGTCTGGGAGGAGTGCATGATCGCAGCATCACCTGGAAGAAAAACCTTCTGACGGGAAAGTTACGCAGTAAAAGCCGAGGCCATGATTTTGCCGCTTCGGAATGGGGTATTGACCCCGAAGCTCTGCCAGCACATCTGGCTATTAATGATGCGGGAGATATGCTCCTGATGGTGCATGAAGATGGTATGAGCACCATGTTGCGCCGGGACCAGGATGGGCAATTCGAAATGGTGTATCACCAGGATTTGTTGGCTCCAGAAATTGCCCGCATCACCAGTTTGGATTTTCTGGCAGGTCAGGTTTCGTTGGTGGTAGGGGATGATCAAGGCGGCCTTATGGTTTGGATGCCTGTGCGCAAACAGGGATTCGACAGCCCCATCATGGCGCCGGTTCACAATCTCACTCATCATGCTTCTCCGGTCTCAGCTCTGGCGGCTTCTGGGCGCAGCCGGACTCTGGCCGTAGGTTACGCTGATGGCACCATCGCCTTGATGCATGTGACCAGCAAGCGCTTCATTGCCGAGGCCAGGATGGCGGAAGGTCCCATCATGAACCTTAGCATCGCTCCCCGGGAAGATCTGCTAGTGGGGGTATCCCACAATGAATTTAGCATCTGGAAGTTGGATGCCACCCACGCGGATATCAGCTTGGGGGCTTTGGTGCGGCCCATCTGGTATGAGGGATACGATGAACCATCCTATGTGTGGCAGTCCTCCTCAGCGTCCGATACTTTTGAGCACAAGCTCAGCCTGATTCCTCTGGTCTTCGGAACCCTCAAGGCGACTTTTTATTCGATGCTCTTGGGATTGCCCTTGGCCTTGTTGGCCGCTCTCTACACCAGTGAATTCCTGCATAAGAAAACCCGTTCCAAGGTAAAACCGGTCATTGAAATTATGGCCAGTTTGCCCAGTGTGGTGCTGGGGTTCCTGGCCGCCCTGGTGATCGCTCCCATGATTGAGCGGGTGGTGCCTCAAACCTTGGCAGTGCTTTTCCTGACACCCTTTTTCATCCTCATAGGATCGCACTTCTGGCAATTGCTGCCTCGGTTGTGGGCCCCGCGTTTGGAGCCGCTCAGGCCGCTGGCGGTGCTGTTGGTTCTGGTAATTGGAGCTGCTGTAGCCTGGCAGATGGGGCCAATCCTTGAAAACCTGATTTTCCATGGTGATGTGCGGGCTTGGCTTGAGGGCCGGGTTGGCAGCGGAACTCCCGGTTGGTTTCTGCTGCTTCTTCCTGCCTGCAGTCTCTTGGTGGGCTGGTTGAGCATCAATTATGGCGAAGGAATTCTACGCGCCCGGGGGTTGGGTTGGTCGTCCACTTCTTTGGGATTGTTAGACCTTGCTCGATTCATTGTCGTGTCGGCTCTTACGGTGGGGCTGTCCTGGTTCCTGGCCTGGATGCTCTCATCTTCAGGATGGGATCCCCGGGGTGGCATCGTGGGAACTTATGTGCAGCGCAATGCCCTGATCGTGGGTTTTGCCATGGGCTTTGCGGTCATTCCCATCATCTACAGCATTGCTGAAGACGCCCTGTCTGCGGTGCCGGATCACTTGCGCGCAGCCAGTTTGGGGGCCGGAGCCACCGTTTGGCAAACGGCTTTCAAGGTGGTGATGCCCCCTGCGACCAGTGGGATTTTTTCCGCCGGTATGATTGGACTTGGCCGGGCCGTGGGTGAGACCATGATCGTTTTGATGGCCGCTGGCAATACGCCCATTATGGAAATGAATGTGTTTAATGGGTTCCGCACATTGTCGGCAAATTTGGCGGTGGAATTGCCGGAAGCGGTGCAGCATAGCACCCACTACAGAACACTTTTCCTGGCCGCTCTAACACTTTTCGTGATGACCTTCATCCTCAACACTGTGGCCGAATTGGTGCGTCTGCATTTTCGCCGAAAGTCGAGCCGTCTATGAGAAAGCCTTCAAAAACTGCTTCTTCAATGCTGGCCAGGGGGGAACCCATGGTTTGGCTCTCCAGTGCGGGATTGGTGATCGCCCTTTTGATGGTGGTGGGACTGGTGGGGTTGGTCTTCTATAATGGACTGACGACATTTTGGCCTGCTCCCCTGGTGCAAATTGAAACCACCGTGGGTGGCATTGTGATGGGGGAAGTAACGCGCCATGATTCTTTCCAGCCTGATCCATCCATGCTGGATGGGTTAGATAACGAGGGCAAATTTGCGGCTCAGGTTGAAATGGAAAATGGTGAAGGGTATTTGCAACGCCGCCTGGTGCGAACTGGAAACTTTGAACTGACCAACGAGCACTTCCGCTGGATCGAAGAATTTCAAATCAAGGCTGGGGGAGAATCTTTGCCGCGGTGGGGTTTGGTTTTTGAGCGGTTGGCCTGGGGGCGATTTTACGGTGAACCAGTGGCGTACCTCATGGGGCCGGATATTCAGGCCACCGAAGCGGGTAATATTTGGCGTCTGTTTCAGGAAAATCACGGAGGTCGGCACGAAGAGGCCCCATCGGATCATTTTATTCGCATCCGCACATCCGATGGCACAGTGAAGGACTTGGCGCTGGCGGAGATCGTTCGGGCTTATGCACCCAACCAATTGAACTGGTGGCAAAAACTGGGAGTGTATTGTTCCCGTTGGGTGGAGTTCCTGACAGCGGAACCCAGGGAGGCCAACAGCGAAGGTGGGGTATGGCCTGCCCTGTTCGGCACCGTGGTTATGACTTTGGCTATGACCCTGATGGTGGTTCCATTTGGAGTGATGGCAGCGTTGTATTTGCGAGAGTATGCCGAAGGCGGATTGATGATCAGCTTGGTGCGCATTGCGATCAATAATCTTGCCGGGGTGCCAAGCATTGTTTTCGGAGTCTTTGGGTTGGGGTTCTTCAGCTATTTTGTGGGTGGGTCCATCGATGCCATTTTCTTTGCCGACAAGTTGCCAAATCCCACTTTCGGAACCGGCGGTATTATGTGGGCCTCCCTGACTTTGGCTCTCCTGACTTTGCCTGTGGTGATCGTCACCACAGAAGAAGCATTGGCTGCTGTGCCCACGTCCATGCGTGAAGGAAGTTTTGCCTGTGGGGCCACCAAATGGCAAACCATCCACCGGGTGGTGCTGCCCCGGGCCTGGCCGGGTATCATGACCGGCGCCATTTTAGCCATGGCGCGTGGGGCAGGGGAAGTGGCGCCTCTGATGCTGGTGGGCGCGGTGAAATTGGCGCCTGATCTGCCTCTTGACTTGGTTTTTCCTTTTGTGCACCCCGAACGCAGTTTCATGCACCTGGGATTTCACATCTTTGATCTCGGTTTCCAGAGCCAAAATAGCGAGGCGGCCAAACCCATGGTCTTCACCACTACCATGCTTTTGATGAGCCTGGTCTTGTTTCTCAATTCGGCAGCCATCTGGTTTCGGATGCGTTTGGCCAAAAAATTTGAAGGGTCAAAATTCTAATGGAAAATCTCAAACATAAAGATCGGCTGGAAGCCGTGGCGGCTGGAGAAGTGGTGCCAGCGGAAATTCACCCGGAACTGCATGATGAAGAGACCATTCTCGATGTTGATAATTTCAACCTCTGGTATGGAGAGAAACAGGCACTCTTCGACATCAACATCCCCCTGGCTCGTGGCAAAGTGACGGCACTGATTGGCCCATCCGGTTGTGGCAAAAGTACCCTTTTGCGATCCGTGAACCGCATGAATGATCTCATCGATGTGGTCCGAATTTCCGGTGATATGCATTTGGGAGAAGACAGTGTTTACAGCCGGGATATCGATGTCATTGAATTGCGCCGGCGCATGGGCATGGTCTTTCAGAAATCCAATCCGTTTCCCATGAGCATAAGAGACAACGTCACCTATGCGTTGCAAATCAATGGCGAACGCAACAAAACAGTTTTGCGTGAAGTCTGTGAAAAAGCTCTGCGTGGCGCTGCTCTGTGGGACGAAGTCAAAGACCGTCTGGATGAAAACGCCCTGGGTATGAGTGGCGGGCAGCAACAACGTTTGTGTATTGCCCGGGCCATCGCCGCCGAGCCCGAAGTGCTGCTCATGGATGAGCCCTGCAGCGCATTGGACCCCATCGCCACCACCAGGGTGGAAGAGCTCATTTTGAAGCTACGGGGCGACTATACGGTCTTAATCGTCACCCACAACATGCAGCAAGCTTCACGGGTCAGTGACTATACCGCCTTTATGTATTTGGGGCAGGTCATTGAATATGGACCCACGGCCAAACTTTTCACCAACCCGTTGCTAAAAGAAACGGAAGATTATATCACCGGACGATTTGGGTGATTAACAATGTAGGCGGTCTTGACAATGCTCTATCCCTAACCAATACTCATCATGACGACCAATTGGCGGTTTTTGGGAGAAGACTATGTTCAATATGAGTTTACAGGCCAACATCAGCCGGTTGGCTGGTATTTTGTTTCTTGTTTCCATAATGATGATTATTGCCTCTTGTTCCGACGATGACCCAACCCGGCCCTCTGGCGAAGGCCGCGTGTCGGCTGTTATTGGGGGGGATGGTGGCGTCCTTGCTCTAGATGATAACATCCAGCTTTATGTGCCTGCGGGCACTGTCTCCTCACCCTCTACTTTTGATTTGGAGTTAGTGCATTCTCCGCCTGATGCTCCGGCAGGTTTTATGCAATTCGGGTCTGCTTTTACCGCCAGAGGGGATGTGGCAGAAGGAGGGGGCCCCATGGCTCTGGCCATGGAATTTGATTATTCGCATTATGGAGAATTGACGGGCAAAAGGATTAGGCTCAGTCACTGGAGTGAATCAGAGGGCTGGGAAGGTGTGGATGGTCAGGGCACCTCTTTCCCTTTGGGATTGGGAGCGACCGTGTTCACTCTGGGCACATTTGCCGCCCATATTGATACCAGTACCGGAGATCCTGAGGATGTGTATGCCTTCATTTCACTAGCCTCAAGCTTTGGCCAGCTGGGCTCCGACACTGGTCGGAGCTGGAGCACAAGGGCTACCGCCTCCTTCTCCAATTTTGACCAGACCGAGGTCTTAGAGGACACTGGTGGGTCCGTACGTATGGGTGATTTTGACCTTGGGTCCGGGGGAAACTATTTTTTTTACCATTCCACTCAACACGATATTCTGCCTGGATCATCCTACCACCTTCGCGTTCCCGGTGGAGCTGAGATTCCCGCCCTTGATGATTCCATTCACTTTTTCACGGAAGAATTGGTTTTGACCAATCCGTCGGACCCTGGCACCACCATCAGCCGCCTGGAGCCTTTCCACATCACCTGGGATGGGGCAGGGCCCGAGATGGTTTGGCTGACCATCTATGGTGACGGTGCCAATGATGCCTTTGTTTTTCAGGGGAAGATGAGACCCAATACGGGAGAGTTTGTGCTGACTCCGGAAGACCTGGGCCAGTTCGCAGAGAATGCTTTGGTGTCTGTATTTTTGTCACGTATCGAGGCGAGGCCCCTAGCATATGAGGGCTATCACCGGGCTAGCATTTATTACGTGGAGTCCAGTTCCGCCATGAAGATGATCGTCCAGTAAGCTGTTCTTTCCATGGGAATTGCAGTTTAGCTGAGGGCAAGGCGTCTATTCACCTAAGGTTTCGCGGATTTTGATCGCCAACTCGTTGTGGCGGAATGGCTTCATCAGGAAAGCTCGGATCCCCACTTGGTGGGCATTCTCTTCACTGATCTTGCTACTGTACCCCGTGCATAAAATAATGGGCAGATTGGGGCGGATCTCCAGAAGTGCCTTCGCAAGTTCATCTCCAGTCATGTCGGGCATGGTCTGGTCGGTCACCACCAGGTCGAAGCTGTGAGGATCAGAGCGGAACATTTCAAGGGCCATTTGACTGGAAGTGGTGCTGGCTACCTGATAACCCTGTCTAGAGAGTTGTTTTTCATTCAGGCGCACCAGGCTGGGTTCGTCGTCCACCAGTAATATCCGCTCGGCACCAATCGCGATAGGGGGATCATCCTGGATTGGGGACTCGAGGCTGGCATCGGTTCTGGGTAGGTAAACTCGGAATATAGACCCGCCTTGGGGCGCATTTTCGACTGTGATGGCACCACCGTAATTAATGACTATTCCGTGTACCACGGCCAGCCCCATGCCTGTTCCCTGGCCAATGGGTTTGGTGGTGAAATAGGGGTCGAATATTTTTCCACGGGTCTCTGGATCGATACCTGGTCCGGTATCCTGGATTTCCAAGCGAATGAAGTCACCGGTCAGTCCAGCCGGCAGATTTTTAACATCATTGCCCGGGATGTCGACTTCATCGACCTTAATGGAAATGCGGCCACCGTTGGGCTCAAGGGCCTGGGAAGCATTGGTGCAGAGATTCATAACGACCTGGTGGACCTGGGTGGCATCTGCCAGTGTCACACATCCCAAGGCGGGCAGGTCCATGGTGATCTCCACGGTAGCGGGTATGGTTGCGCGCATCAGTTTGATCGCCTCATCGACGATATCCGGTACATTGACAGCAGTGAGATTTTGAGTTTCACGGCGACTGAAGGCCAGGATTCTCCGGACAAGATCACGAGCCCGAGTGCTGGCCACGAGAACCTCGTCAAGGCATTGGGCTGGAGCTGTGCCGTCCTGCACATCTGCTCTGGCCAGTTCGGCATTGCCCATGATGGCATACAGGACGTTGTTGAAATCGTGAGCGATGCCACCGGCCAAAGTGCCGACCGCTTCCATTTTGTGGGCGTGCCAGAGCTCTGAGGCCATGCGCTCCTGCTTTTCTTCCAGATTTTTCCGCTCAGTGATATCGGTGACGACGCCTTCAATGGCCACAGGTTGGTTGTCGTTGTCCCTGACCATTACATTGCGTTGGTTGAGCCAGCGGACACCGAGGGTTGGGTGGACAATCTGGTATTCATAAAATGCTGGCATTTTACCAGCAACAAGATTCACCCATTCTTTTGCGAAATAATCCTTCCAGTCCGGATGGATGATATCAGCAATGAGTTGTGGTTGGGCATAAAATTCGTCAGCTGAATAACCAAGAACGGATTTTGCAATGGGACTCATATATTCGTATTGACCACTGGGAAGCATCATCCGGTAAATGACATCGGGAGCATTCTCTGCCAGGCGGCGGAAGCGGCCTTCGCTCCGGCTGAGGTCATAGAGTAGGGTCTGAATTCCTCGCATAACCAGGAAACAAATGATTCCGCCCAGGATGCTAAAAACCACCATGATGATGATCAGTCCCCGGCTGGCCTGACGTGAGGCGAGGGTTATGTGGTGTGAGAATTGGTCTTCGGCCTGGCTCAAGGCCACTTGGAGTTCATCAATCCTGGCCAGGAAGTTTATCTGCTCGGTCGAGTCGAGATCTGAGGCCATGGCCGCATTATGGATCTCTTCACCTAACGCACTCAATCCGACAATTCCTTGATCTGCAATAGTCCACTGTTCGATGGCCAGCTGGATGTGGCCGATGTTCTTAAACAGGCGGTAAAATTTGACCATGGCCCAGATGTCGTCGGGATGGTTGCCCCCGTCCAAAAAACCCTGCTCGGCAACTTCGAACCGGAAATCGGGGGAATCCATCTCCAAGCGTGCGGTTTTGTGACCTAGCGGAATTGTTAATGATTGGCGAAAGGCCTGATAGTAAATTTCATCTTCGGAGTGCACGTAGCGGCTCAGTTGGTAGGTAGCCTGTTGCTGGCTTTTGGACCACAGACACTCAGCGCCGACGTAGGCCCTTAACCCGGAAAGGAGGGAAAACCCTGTGGCTCCCATTAGAAAGACCGCCGCAATAACCATCAGGACAACGAGAATACCGAATCTCAGTTTGGCTCTGAGTTCCATACGTCACCCCTTTCCTTATCCTCAAGTCGACAAAAGAATTCCTGTAGCAATTTATATAAAGTCATTTTCAATTGTTTGCATTCTTGTACTCAGCTGGTGTAGCCACCCCTTTAGGTATACCAGATTTTCCCGGACAGTCCATTCAATTCCATTTGGACGCACCCGGGAGAGCGTTCCGATCATGAGTTTTGGTGTGGGGAAATACTCCCATGACAATCTAATATTGCCATGGGAGGAGGGGAAGGAGTAGGGGGATTATTGGCTTTCATCACCCAACAGATATTTGCCAAACCAAGCCAAGTCCCAGGTGATCTTGGCCAGGCGGTTTTCATGGGTGGTCAAACCATGGGGTTCGCCGGGATAAACGATCAGCTCGCAAGGCACGTTCAGGTAGTGCTTGAGTCCTCGGTACAGGGCCTTGCTGTGGGCTGGTGGAACCCGCGGATCACTGCCTCCCACGTGAATCAGGGTAGGAGTTTTGACACGATCCAGATGGTACAAAGGTGAGGCTTTCTGATAGTGCTCTGCCTGTTGCCAGGGCAGACCTTCTACGTAGTTGATCACATGGCCGGGGGTGTCTTCGATACCCCACTGGATGGTCATGTCCAGCACTCCGGCGCCACTGCTGGCGGCGGCAAACATGTCTGGTTCCGCAACGATCATACAGTTGGTCAGATAGCCGCCGTTGCTCCAGCCCATCACGCCCACTTTCTCAGCATCGGCGATGCCTTCGGCCACCAGCCACCGGGTGGCGTTGGCTATATCCGTCACTTCAATTTCATTCTCGCGCCCAATGAGTTTCTCCAGGAATTCGTCCCCGTATCCGGTGCTGCCGTGGTAGTTGGGACTCAACAGAGCATATCCCTTGCTGGCCATGAGGGCGCGGCCATAAATCCACAACCGCAATCGGTATTTGGTGCTGCTGGTGGGGCCGCCGTGCAATTCGATGATGGTGGGTAAAGGGCCATCCTCTTTTTTGTATCCGGCTGGAAGTTCGAGAATGCCGTAGCAGATATCGCCATCGGCACCGGACCAGCTGACGTGTTGGATTTGGGGGAGGATCCAGGTCTCAACCTGGGGATTGGCATGGGTCAGTTGGATCCGCTTGTTTTCGCCCTTAATCAGATACAAATCATTGGCTGTGGTGGTGGTTTCGATGTTGGCCACCAGCTTGCGGCCAGAGGCATCAAAGGAGAATGAGCCGGTGACCACTTCGCCGCCGGCCAGGATGAGACTTTTGCCCTGGGTCCCTTTTTTGACGCCCTCGATGGCGTATACTCGGACTCGGGCCATCTCTTCGCCTTTGAAGCAGAGGGTGCGGTCGGAGCCTCGCCAGCTCAGACCGCCACTGTAGGTGACCATCTCAGGGCGGGCGACCAACTGCAGAGGCCAGCCGGACTCGCGTTGCTCTGCCACCCAGATGTTTGAGGCGAAACCATCGTAGCCAATGGAAAAGGCCAAGGCCTTGCTGTCGCCACTCCAGGCCAGGTCCTCTAACCAGCCGTAGGGACTTTTGTGGGTGTCTCGCCAGGCCTGATCTGTCAGGGGGGTGATGAGGCCACTGTCCAAGGCCAAGATGCCAACATTAGACCAGCCTTCACGGAAGATAAGTTCGTTATCTTCCGTGGTGATCAAAGCCATCTTTTTCCCGTCAGGAGAAAGGGCCATATCCCAAATCACATGCTCCGCGGCCAGCACTTCTTCGTCCCGCCAGGTTTTCATATCCAGTTTGCGCAGACCGTGCAGATTGCGCACGCCATGGCCAAACTCCAGGTCGGAATATTCTTTTTTCAATGCTTTCCAGGGTTCGTCGGTGACCTCTTTACTCACCTTGTAAAAGAGAGTGCTACCGTCGGGACTGAGTTGGAAATCCAGGACTCCTTTTTTCACCCGGGTCATGGCCACAGGCTGGCCACCGGTGGGATCCACACGCCAGATTTGCCGGCTACCGTCGTAAGGGGCGCTGTCCTGTTCCCTGTTGCTGCGACCCAGGAAGAAAATATCCTGGCCGGAGGGGCCCCACACGGGAGAAGAGGCACCAAAGCCGTCAAAAGTCAGCCGTAAGTTTGCTTTGCCGTTTGTGGAAGCCAGCCAGAGGTCCGTGCTGCGGCCTTCCTTGCCCTTGCCCCAACGGCTTTCAGAGTAAGCGACCTGGGACCCGTCAGGGCTGACGGAAAGATTGCCCAGAACCGTGATACCGAAGTAGTCTTCAGCCTCAATGTGATGATCGCGAACCACCGTGGCGCCAACCGTAGTTGCGGCCAATATCAGAGCCACGAGAAGGGCCCATTTTGTTTGCTCATGGGAATCGGCGAATTTCACGAAAGTGCCTCCTGAAAAGGGATTAAGGGTTACGGGAGTTTCGTTCGATAGTATCATGTTAGGGGGAAAGATTTCCCAATGTTTTTTCATTGCTGATTGGCAGACGTTGGAAGGTATCAATTCATGTGTGGAATTTGCGGTGTGATGGCTCTTGATGGTCCCCTGGACTTGCCCGAGCAGACTCCGGAGCGGATGATCGGAATAATGCGGCACCGTGGCCCTGATGAGTTTGGCGCCTGGCGGGATCGTTCCATCTTCCTGGGCCACGCGCGGCTGAGCATCATCGACCTCAAGTCGGGTGGACAGCCAATGACATGTGGCTCGAGCCGCTACTGGATCACCTTTAATGGTGAAATTTACAACTACCCTGAATTGACCGCCGAATTACAGGACCTGGGCCACACCTTTACCACCCACAGCGATACCGAAGTCATTTTGCACTCCTTCGAGCAGTGGGGCCCCAAATGTGTTGACCATTTCAATGGACAATTCGCCTTGGCTATCTTCGATCGGAACAGCCGCCGCCTCTTTCTGGCCAGGGATCGTTTTGGTATTCGCCCTTTATATGTGGCCGTGCACGATGGGAAATTCTTATTCGCCTCGGAAGTTAAGAGCCTGCGGGCGTTCCCCGGTTTCACACCCCAACTGAACCCCGGCGCTTTGGCCGATGTCTTTCATTATTGGTCCAGCATAGGAGCCGCCACGGTTTTTGACGGTGTGGCCCAGATTCCCCCGGGTCATGTGGCTTTTGTGGGGGACGATAGTTTTGGCCAGGTGGGACCTGCTCCACTGCCATCATGTCTGCGGGTGAAGCGTTATTGGCATCCTACTTTTTTGCCGGCCGCTGAAGACAACCGGTTTGTTTCCCGGGATGAGAGAAAAAAGACGGCAGCACAGTTGCGGGAAAAACTGGTGGAAGCTGCCACCATCCGGTTGCGCGCCGATGTTCCGGTGGGGGCGTACCTCTCGGGTGGACTGGACTCTTCCGCCACCACAGCCATCATCCACAAATACACTGACCACCGGTTGAAAACCTTCTCCGTGGGGTTTGATGATCCTGCCTTTGATGAATCTGTCTGGCAACGCGCCATGGCCAAACATATTGGTACGGATCATGAAGTCATCACCAGCGGGCCCGACGATATTGCCAGCCGGTTTCAAGACGTCGTCTGGCATGCCGAGTCACCTCTGTTGCGCACAGCACCAGCTCCCCTGCATGCCTTGAGTGGTTTGGTTCGAAAGGATCAATTTAAGGTGGTCCTCACTGGGGAAGGGGCAGATGAAGTTTTCGTGGGGTACAACATTTTCCGCGAAGCCAAGGTGAGGAAATTCTGGAGCCGGGACAAATCATCCCGTTCACGCTCGGCTCTGTTGTCCCGGTTGTACCCATATCTGGCCCAATCGCCTCCTGAGTTCAGCCGAAAATTTTATGGTGCGGGGTTGGATAATCCCGACGATCCTTTTTTCTCGCACCGTCCGCGATGGTCCAACACCGCCGCACTGAGTAGTTTCCTGGCTGATAGCGCCGCCGCCGGCCACCCAGCAGGACCAGCAGAAGAACGACTGGAGGTATCCCTCCCCAAAGATTTTGCCGGCTGGGGAACCTTGGCCAGGGCTCAATACGTGGAGATGTCCACCTTTCTCTCGGGCTATTTGCTGTGCAGTCAGGGAGATCGCATGTTGATGGGACATTCAGTGGAAGGCCGCTTCCCTTTCCTGGATCATAATTTGGCTGATTTTGCCGGGACCATTCCCGCTTCAATAAAGCTTATGTCCCTGGTGGAAAAAGCGATATTGAAAGAGAGTGTTGCTGATCTTCTACCCGGAAACATCCTCCAGAGACCCAAGCAGCCCTATCGGGCTCCTGATAGTGCCAGTTTTTTGGGGGAGGTGGGGCAGAAATTGGTAAAACAACACCTGGAAGTAAACGATCTTGGCGGTTGGGAGATATGGCAACCTCAACGTTTGGCGGCCCTGTTGCGAAAATGGCGAGCTGGAAAACTGAATAGCGCCAGGGATAATATGGCCTTCGTGGCTGTTCTATCTGGCCGGATGTTGCAATATGAATTTGGTCCGGGATTTGAAACAAGAGTCAAAACTACTATCTTATCACCGGAACAAATAATCTGGCGGCATCAGCCCCAGGGTGATTGATATTGAATTGAGGGGATTGTAAGTGGAAACCAAGGAAACTGTACGGCAATATATTATTGAAAATTTCCTGTTTGGAGACGCAAGTCCACTGGAGAGTGACAGCATGTCATTGCTGGACGGTGGTATCATCGATTCAGTTGGTGTGATGGAATTGGTGGCTTTTCTGGAGCAGGATTTTGAACTGACGGTGGCCGATGAAGATCTGGTCCCCGAAAACCTGGACTCCGTAGACAACTTGACGGCTTATATTGGCCGTCGTCAAGCTACAGCATAATAAGACAAGAGCTCCCCCGTTTTCTGGGCACTGATTTCAGTGAAACCCTTAATGATTTACCGGGCTGTCAAAGTATCACAGGCGGTTTGTACAAAATAAACGGAAATTTATAATTTAGCGTCCTGTGGGCGCTAAGTTTTTTTAAGCCTTAAGTTTAAATATTTAAAAGAATTAGCTAATTTGTAGTTTGGGGACAAAAGCAGTCTAGAACAAAAAATAACAAACGAAAGAACATTTTTCTGTCATTTTCCTGGGTTCATATATTATTATTGTGGCGGTTAAAAAATATATCCACTGAACCGGGAGCACCCCGGTTTTGGGTTCCAGGCAACAAACTCATCTGAGGAGATTCACCATGAAGAAGTTTCTTGTAGTGCTGTCCATTCTTTCCATTGCTCTGGCCGGTTCCGCTTTCGCTGACGAAAGCTCCTCGGACAACAACGTTGGCGTATATCTCGCCGATGGTAGCTTGAGCGCTGACGTGGCTGCTGGTTCCACCTTGGACTTGCATGTGATTATTAGCAACATGACCGTGGACAGCGTTGCCGGTTTTGAATTCAAAATGCTGGCTTATGGTCCCATGTTCATTAATAACAGCAGCATTGTATTCCCCACCCAGGTTATCAATGTTGGGAGCCGCCCCGGTGAGTTCATCGTAGGGTTTGACCTTCCTCTCCTGGCAACTGACGACGCTGTTGAAGTGATGACCTTTCAGGCCATCGTCACTGACGCTGCTATTCCTGCAGGTTTGTTAATCCAGCCTGTATATTTCCCCAGTCTGCCTGGTGTGCCCAGCTTTTTGGTTGATGGCGACAGCGGTGAGCTTGTGGAACTGCGTCAGAGCACCGGTGGTGCTGACGATGCTGTGTTTGTTGTTAATTCTGAAAGTGTGCCTGTGGCCACCGAGTCCACCAGCTTCGACAGCCTAAAAAGCCTGTACCGGTAGGTTGTGCCTTTCAAATTGTGTTTATCTCGAACCCGCTTTGCCATTTTCTTGGCAAAGCGGGTTTTTTAAAATGCATAACGCGATTCATGGTGGCGCCCATTTTCAACACCTCTTGTGCTAACAGTGTCACCGTAATATTTGGTCCAAAGAGGTGGTAACTCTAGCTGAGTTCGGAACAGCCTTTTCTCTAAAAATTTCTCGATCTCCAGCGGCGCATCCATCATCCCACGAACCATCACTGGAGTCGGACTTCCTCGCTTTTTCTCTCTCCGGCCTTTCATCTAATT
>JADGDU010000023.1 GCA_016744705.1 Candidatus Krumholzibacteriia bacterium | reverse complement strand
TATCGTGGCCGTGTCGACGGAATTCATTTGCGTTCATGGAGCCTCCTGGTTGGAATTTGTGGTGAATGGGAAGCCACTATAATAATAAAAACCGGATCGGCCGCCCGATCCGGTTTTTATTTTTTCTGAACTTTGGGATCAGCCCTTGGGTTTGTTCAGCATGAAAATGTTTCCACCGCCGTCATCCTTCTTTTCTTCAGGATCATCAGCCGGAACGGTGACTGGCTCTTTTTCAGCATTAGGAACTTTAGCGGGAGGGGCCGATTTTTCCGGTTTCTTAAGATTGTAAATGTTGGTTCCGCTGTCATCATCTTCTTCTACCGCTTCTTCTTCTACCACCGCGACCGGCTCTTCGGCCTCGGGTTCAGGAGCCGCTTCGGCGGCAGGTTCAGCAGGAGCAGATTTTGGTTTATTGAGCATGAAGATGTTGCTGTCGCCCTCATCCTTTTTCTCCGCTGCAGGTTCTGGAACCGGTTCAGGAGCAGGAGCGGGAGCTGGTTCAGGGACTTCCGCCTTGGGCTCTTCAGCCGGTGCTTCAGCAGGCTCTTTCTTGGGTTTGTTAAGCATGAAGATGTTACCACCATCATCCTCTTTTTTCTCCTCGACCGGTGCAGGAGCCGGTTCTTCCGCTTTAGGTTCTTCGGCGACCGGTTTTGCTGCTTTGGGTTGGGCTTTTTTGGGCCCACCACCCAACATGAAGACATTGCCGGTGCTGCCTGAGGGTTCTGGTTCGGCCGCAGTTTCTGTGATGGCTTCGGCTGTTTCTTCAACCACTTCAGCTACCGTGGGCTCTTCACCAACGATGTCTTTTTCGGGGGCTCCCCAAGTATCCACTGGCTCAGCAATCGGCTCAGGGGCAGCTGGTTTCACGGGTGCGGCAGCCGCGGGTACGGGTTCTGCTTTGGCAACCGGTGCAGGAGCGGGTTCAGGTGCAGGCTCAGGTGTGGCGGCTACAACGGGCTCCACAACTGGGGCCGGGGGCGGTGCGGCTGCAACCACAGGTGGTGCTGCCACAGGCTGGGGTGCCAATTGCATGGGCGCTGCAGCCGGCAGAGGTGTTCCTGCCACTCCAGCAGCGGGCGGATTCAGCATCATCTCACCCAGGTTTTCACTCACCTTGTTGATGGCACTGATGTTCTTGATGATCTGGCCAATGGCCTCTTCATACTGGCGGGCCGTGCCCAGAATTTCAGACACTGTTTGCTCAATGCCGGCCGTGGCTTGGGATGTCTGTTGGGCCAAACCTTTGACCTCGGTGGCTACTACGGATGTGAAGGCTTCACCGGTAGTGCCAGTGTGAACGGCTTCGGCTTCAATCTGTCCGGCAATCTGTTTGGTTTTCATGGCCAGTTGGGTTACTCGGCCTACCACCCTACTCATTTCCAGAGCCGATTCGGCCAGCTCGCCAGCGGTGGTATGGGTAAAGCTGGCGGCGTTGTTGGCGCCACGCACAACTTTATAACCTTCGGCCGTATCTTGGGCCATTTGGTTCAGGCTGAATAGCATGCCCTGCATGGCGTGGCCCACAGAGTCGATGGCCACTTGCATCTTGTTGGTGCTGCCGGCGATGGTGTTCATATCTACGGATAGCTGATCCACCGATGCGTTGACATTGTCAAAATCTACTGGGGAAGTGAACGGTTTATGGGGCTGGCTGTTCCAGACCTGAGCGGCTGGAGGAGCTTCCTGGGGAGCTGCTTCCTGGGTTGCCATAGGTGCCATGGGAGCGTCCGGCTTGAGGGGAGCGGGTGCAGGTTTTTTACTGTTTTTCGCAGGCGAGGATTTGAATCGAGCAACACCCAATCCGATAAAGGCGAAGGTCATACCCAGGGCAAACCAGCGAGCCATATTTCCTTTGGCGAAACGAGCCTGGGCTTCGCTGCGAATGCCGGTGGCGGCTTGACCCAGATGCTCCATCATTTCGGCACCACTATCATTGAGGCCGGCGGCGGCACTCTGTCCGGCAGAGCTGAAAATGCTGAAATCCCCGGCGGCTAAATCAGCCAAGGGCATTCCAGTTTGAATCCAAAGTTGGGCTGCAGAATCCAATTGATTTTTAACCAGTGAAGATTTTGGCGGCAAAATGGAAACTTCAGCACCTTGGGCGGAAGTCACAGTGCCCCCATGAACCAGAGCGGTGAGGTTCTGATCAAAAGTTAGAATGGTGGCGCCTAAATCCTTACGGGCCTGGCTGACCTGCATTTGGTTGTCTGCATGGGTCAAAGTTTTCACTTGTTGGGAAAGATCCTGAACCAGACCTTGCTGGCTTGTGGCCAGGTCTATTCGGACATTGTCATTTCCTTTGTCTCCCAGAGAAGTGAATACAACTCCAACCGAGGCCGCCAATAAAAGAGCGACCGTACCCATTCCGATGTTTAACAGATGCCGCGTGGACATGGAATTCCTCCGTCAATGCCAACCAATCAGCAGGCGTGAATCTTCCGGTGTGCTGTGCATTTCATCGTCTGGAATCCCACCCGGTTAACTGATTTTTCATTGAAAAGTGGATTTTTAAAGCCAGGGAGGTGAAACTGGAGGATGAAATGATGGATTCTGAATAGTTTTTCCTGGGAATATCAAGGAGTGAAAATGAAAAACAGTGCACGTTTAGTCTTGTTGGGCCTTTCCATGGCTATGGTGATGATTCTGGTTTTGGTGGGAGGGTGTTCGTCCTATAACAGCGATGCGAAAACTGAAGCAAAGACCGAGGCCACCACTGATGCGCCGCCCGCGGCGAAAATATTGATCAGCAGCCTGGATGAATTGCCAGCTCACACTTACGCCATTGAGGGAACCGTAAGTGAACTTCTGGATGATACCGACGCTTTGATTGAATTGCGCAAACTGTGCCGTGCGGACCTGGAAGCTGACCTGGAGAATTATAGCATTCAGGACACTTCCACCTTACAGGGGATGTACGGCAAACTGGCCACTCTGGATGTTCTCGATGGTCGCTACGATGAAGCTCTCCAGTTGCTGGATGAAGTGGCAGAGATGGAAGATAAAGAGGCCACTCGGCTGACCAGTGGCATGACCACTCGCTCCATGATTTTTGCCAAACAGTCCATGTCGGAGAACTATTCAGCCCAGGAACTGGAAGACGCCTTTGCTGCGGATTTGGGCGCTTATGTCCATGAGTTGCCCTACGATATTGTTCAGGACCAGATCAAATCGGCCAAAGGAAGAGCTGAATATCTGAGTGAGAACCTTTTGCGTGGGGTGGTCCAATCTCAATTGGATCCTGCTGTGGCCGCCACCGGTGAGCTCTCTGCAAGCCAGGCTTTTTCTGCCATCAGCATGCGTTACGCCATTGAAGAGGTGATTCCACTGAATCCAGTGGTTGCTAACATTTACGGTGCCTATCTCAAAGAAAACGCCGTGGAAAAAGAAAATATCTGGCCAGCCCGTGATTTCACCTTTGTGGACAAAATGATGCGTCCCAATGTGGTGGTGGGTATCTGGGATTCCGGTGTGGATGCCGAGGTCTTTGGTAACAGCATGTATGTGAACACGGCTGAAAAATTTGATGGAACGGATACCGACGGTAATGGCTTTGTGGATGATGTGCACGGCATTGCCTACGATCTTGACGGAGTGAGCAGTTCCAGTATGTTGCACCCGCTGGGTGATCAGGAAGGAAAACTGGACAAAGTCTTTGGGTATATGCAGGGATTTACGGACCTGACCAGCGCCATCGACAGCCAAGCCGCCAGTGATGTGCGCGCTGAAATGGCCAATATGCCCGCTGACCAGGTGGGTGATTTCCTGACTTCTCTCAGCTTTGGTGGCCTCTTCAGCCATGGCACCCATGTGGCCGGTATTGCCATCGAAGGCAACCCTTTCGCCAAGGTCCTGGTGGCTCGTATCACTTTTGATTACCACACCACACCCAAGGCCATGACCGTGAAGACGGCTAAGCGCCTGGCTAGTGACTACATGGCCACTGTCCGCTATTTCCGCGAGCACAATGTGCGGGTGGTGAACATGAGTTGGGGCTGGTCCTTCAAGGAAATCGAAGGCAGTCTTGAGGCTAATGGTGTGGGCGAAAATGCTGAAGAACGTGTGGAGATGGCCCGGGAAATGATCGAAATCCTGAGCAATGCTTTGTATGACTCCATTGCTTCATCCCCGGATATCCTCTTTGTCAGCGCTGCTGGCAACGATGATAATGATGTGGATTTTGACGTGGTGATTCCTTCCAGCTTTGAATTGCCCAACCTGATGATTGTAGGCGCTGTGGACCAAGCCGGAGATCCTACCAGCTTTACCAGCGGTGGTCGCAATGTGCGGGTATATGCCAATGGTTTCCAGGTGGAGAGTGAAGTGCCCGGTGGCGGCACCATGAAAATGTCCGGCACCAGCATGGCTTCACCCAACGTGTGCAACCTGGCGGCGAAACTCATCGCCATCAATCCTGATTTGACACCCACGGAAGTTGTGACCTTGATTGAAGTCACAGCAGACCCTAATGCGGAACATCCCAACATTCTGTTGATCAATCCGCAGAATGCTGTGGCACGATTGAAATAGGTTCAGGGGAAACCCCAAACCCCGTCAGCCTTGAATTTCAGGCTGGCGGGGATTTCTTTTGTGGTGTCCTGGAAACGATGGCCGCAGATCAATGGGAAATGACCAAACGCAAGACCACCGCTAACAACAAAGCCCCAAAAATTTTCTTGAATAGATTTCCAGGGACTCGGCGGTTCACCCACGCCCCCAATTGTGCCGAGGGTACAGCACCCGCCGCCAGAGATATGGTCAGGGGCCAATAAACATAGCCCAAAAATCCAGAATCCAGACTTACGGGAGGAGTGGCCAAGAGGTATCCGGCCGCTGCTGCGATGGAGCTGAAGACGATCGTCCCACTGCTGGTACCAGCCAGCAGGCCTCCGGGCACACCGAGGATCAGGCTCAGGGCGGGGACCAGGACGATTCCCCCGGCCAGGCCGCTGAGGCCAGCCACCGAGCCTACACCCAGCCCTGTTAGGCTCACTTTCCATGAGGCGGTGGGTTTTTCCATTCCTGGGGGACGGTCAGTGCTGCGCAGCATGCGAAAGGCTGCAAAAGCCATCAGGAGAGACAGCCCCCACAGCAACCACTGTCCGGGCAATCGGGTGGCCAGCCGGGCAGCCAGCCATCCGCCTAACATGCTGCCTGGGGCCAGCCAGCGCACCAGCTCCCAGCGGATGGTGCCCTGCCGGCGGTGGCGGACAATGGAACTGCTCACACTGAAAACCGCCACACTCAAGGAGGTGGCCATGGCCGCCTGAACAATCACTTCATGGGGCACTGCAGCCCTGCGAAATATTTCCAACAACACGGGAACCATGATGATGCCGCCACCAACACCCACAAATCCGGCCAGAAAACCTGCCACCAGGCCCACACCTATAAAGAGCAAAAGAGTCAGAAGGCTCCATTCGATCATGATTTTTCTCTTCTCGAAGCCCGGTGGGAGATGACAGCTCCAAAAACAATCAAAACTCCTCCCAGAATACTCAGAAGGTCAGGGCGCTGGTTCCACAGTACAAAACCCACAATCAGACTGAACAGCACATGCAAATAAGTGAACACGGAAATGCGAGAAGCCTGGGCATGGTGGTAAGCATAAGTCAGCCCGTATTGCCCGCCGGCAGCAAACAACCCCGTGCCCACCAAGGCCAACCATTGGCCAGTGCTGGGGCTCATGGGGAAAATGAAAAGAAAGGGCAGAGTGGCCAGAGTGGAAATCAACGAGAAATAAAAGATGATTTTGTTGGGGCTTTCTTTGCCCTTAAGGGACCGCACGAGAGTGTAGGCCATGCCAGCAAACATACCTGAACCGAAGCCGGCCAGGGCTGGCAAAATAGTGATGTCCAGTCGGGGTTTGATGACCAGTATAGCCCCTACAAAGGCCAGCAAGAGAGCGGGGATCAGAGCCTTGTTAAACTTTTCTTTCAGAAAGAAGACGGCAAATATCGTCACAAAAAACGGGGAAGTTTTGTTCAGCAGAGAGGCTTCGGCAAGATTCAATTCGTTGAGAGCCAGGAAGTATAAACCAACACCTGATAAACCAAAAAGGCTACGAAATATGAGGCGTTTCAGATGAGGGGTGGGGCCCAGGGGGTTGTAACCTGTGCGAAAAGCCACCGATACGGTGATGATCATGGTCACCAGATTGCGGAAAAAAACCTTAGTCATCAACGGCACATCACCAGAGAGTTTGACCATGGCACCCATGAGGGCAAAACTCATTCCAGACAGTATCATCCAGGCCATGGCCCGGGGCATATTGTCGACAAATTGTGGTGGGGATGACGGTTGGGGCAAAAGGTTCCCTTTTGGAGAATAATACATTATGGTGCTTTGGTTGATTTCAATATATCCGTTGAGCAAAGGAAACCAAGGTGAATAGGCTGACCGAAATCAAAGTGGAAAACATTCCTGCAGATCTTTGGAGCCAGGTGCTAAAGGTGTGCCGTTTGGTTTCCGCCGCCGGTGGGCGGGCCTGGTTGGTGGGCGGCAGCGTGCGGGATGCAGCCTTGAGTTTACCGGTCAGGGATCTGGACCTGGAAATTTTTGGACTGGATGATGCTCAATTACGGGAGGCCCTGGAAACAGCTTTTTCGTTGGATTACGTGGGGCAATCCTATGGGATATACAAGTTAAAGGGGCTGCCGGTCGATGTGGGGTTGCCCCGAAAAGAATCCAAAACCGGCCGGGGGCACAAAGACTTCTCCGTGACAGCCGATCCTGATCTCTCTCTGGCAGAAGCTTCTGCCAGGCGTGATTTCACCATCAATGCCATCTATTATGATCCCTTGACTCAAGAGTTCCAGGACCCCCACAAGGGATTGAGTGACCTCCAGAACCGCATCTTGCGGCACACTTCGTCTGCTTTCCGGGAAGACCCTCTGCGGGTGCTGCGGGGCATGCAGTTTGCCGCTCGGTTTGATCTGACCGTGGCTGCTGAGACTATTGCAGAAAGTCGCTCCATTGGAATGGAAGGTCTGGCTCCTGAAAGAATATTTTGGGAATGGGAAAAGTTGATCCTGCGAGGGGTGAAGCCTTCGCGGGGGTTGGACTTTTTGCGCCAATCGGGGTGGATTCAATTTTTCCCCGAATTGGATGCCCTGCAAGGCTGTGTTCAGGATCCCCACTGGCATCCTGAAGGAGATGTCTGGACCCACACCCTACACTGTATGGATTCCTTTGCTTCGGACCGACTAACCGATCCCTGGGAAGATCTGGTGGTGGGATTTGCCGTCTTATGCCACGATTTGGGCAAGCCGGAAACGACTGTCGTCACTCCCGAAAAAATCACCTCCCACGGGCATGATAATGTTGGGGTTCCTCTGACTCAGGCCTTTTTGGGACGCATGACCAACCAGTACGACCTCATCAAGGATGTGGCTATTCTGGTGGCCGAACATATGAAGCCTGCCATCTTCTTTCGAGACAAATCTTCCGATGCGGCCATCCGTCGGTTGGCAGCCCGTGTGGGGCGTATTGACCGTCTGGTGCGGGTGGCTCGGGCTGATATGCTGGGGCGCCCTCCTTTGCCGGATGATCCTTTCCCGGCTGGACCCTGGCTGCTGGCACAAGCCCAACGACTTGATGTTTGCCTCAAACCCACTCCCCGTCTGATCCAGGGACGGCATCTCATGGCTCTGGGATTTCAACCGGGGCCGAAGTTCGGTAGCATTCTTGACCGATGCTACCAGGCTCAACTTGATGGAGAATTCTCGACAGTGTCGGAGGGGCAAGACTTGGTAATCAGGGAGTTTGGAGATATCAGGGATACAGAAATCTGACAGACCGAATCATTGATCCAAGTATTCGATGGTGAAATCGGCAGTGACATTGTCGGCATGTAGAAAACCCGAAAAGCTTACGCTCTCGTTGGTCCATTGGTAGAGGTTGGTTTGGGCCTGCTTCGGATCTCCAAAATGTTCACTGCAAATACTCTTGAACTTTTCCAGGAAATTTTGAGCCGCATAAACTCCATCCACCACATGGAAATTGACTTTCTTCACCCGGTCGTTGACCAGCAGAATCGAAGCCTGGGTTTTCCATTGACGATCCAAAGTGAGGTATTCGTGGGTGCAAGGGTAGAGAGACCAGCGGTTGTCGAAACAATCGATAGTACAGTTTTTGGAATGGAAGATAGATTGCCCTCGGGGTAACCGTTTGACAAGACGACTCACCAATCCGGCTGATCGGAATTTGTGATTTTTCAGGGCCTGGATGTCCACCTTGGAGCCGGGCTCAAGATTCAATTCATTAATTTGTAATTTGAGATCCAATATTCCCTCCAGATTTGAAAATACAATAGTTTCTAATCGGTTTCAACTGTCAGTTCTTTATCCAAAAGAAGATTTGCAGCCACTTGCATGAAATAATGAGTCTGATCTTGCCAAAGGCCGCCCGCATCTTCAGTTCGGCCACTTCGCAACAGTTCATAAAATTGGGAATAAGAGGCCAACAGGTCTTCAAAAGGAAAGGTGCGCTGAGCCACCACATACCAATAGCGGCTGGCCAAACCTTGCAGTCGGCTGATTTCTGCTTTGAGCATCTGGTTTGGGACATGGCCCATGAGCAATTCAGACCATTGGTAGAGCAGCATGGTCAGGGCTTGAGCCTGATCAACTCCCACCATCTCGCGCCCCATTTTCATGCGGGCCCGGTTCACCAGATTGTTCAATTCCATGACTGTTTGCGGGTTCAGGGTGCTGGCCTGCGAAAGGGCGAAGGGCTCAAGTTGTCCCAGCATATTTTGGATTTCCCGGAATTGTTGCGGGTCCAGAGCGGGATTGGCAAAACCGCGGCCCATATCGCTGGCGAGAAAACCACGGGCCACCAATGTGATCATGGCCTCACGCAGGGGAGTCCGGCTCAGGCCCAGGTCTGTGGCCAGATGTGTCTCATTGATGCGGCTGCCCGCAGGGAGGCGGCCATCGACAATGCGGGTGAGGATTTCCTTCTGCACATCATCGCGCAGGGGTTTCCTTTGGAACATGGGGTTATCCTATTCACTGGTGTGGGTTCTTTTGTGAGCATTATGGCACCCTGGCTCGCTAAAAACCAGTGGGTAGTCAAAAACCGGCGACCCAGTGGCCGCCGGTTTTTACTCAAGTGGGGTGATGATTTTAGAGCAGAATCTCTTCTTCCTCAAAATTCAACGGAATGACGACATCTTGTTTTGCAAGGGTTCTCTCTTTAGCCGAGGGCCTTGGCATGGGTGCCTGGGGAGCTCGAGGAGGCTGATGGTGGGCCACGGGAGTGGGGTGGAAAGTTTGCATCACCTGATCTTCTCCTGTGACCAACTTCACCAGCACGCTGACCATGTTGTTCAGTTCGCCAGCCTGGGCGGAAAGCTCTTCTCCTGCAGCGGCAATTTCTTCGCTGCTGGCGGCATTATCTTGAGTCACCTTGTCCAGAGATTCCACCGCCTGTGAGACTTCTTTGATGCCTCGGGATTGGCTGGAACTCGCAGTGTTGACCTCACTCATCAAGCCGGTGGCCTGGCCAATCTCGGTGTTGATTTTCTCCAAAACGGCGGCCACTTCATTGTTGACCACCACACCGTTGTTGGCATTATCCTGGCTTTCCTGAATTAAAACCGCAGTGCTGCGTGCTGCGTCGGCACTGCGCTGGGCCAGGTTGCGAACCTCTTCGGCCACCACTGCAAACCCCTTGCCAGCATCGCCGGCACGGGCTGCTTCCACGGCAGCATTCAGGGCCAGCAAGTTGGTTTGGAAAGCAATTTCGTCAATGGTTTTGAGAATATTAGCTGTTTGATCGGAAGAGGTTTTGATCTTGTCGATGCTTGAGTTCAGACGAGACATGGCTTCCATGCCCCCTTCAGAAGATTGGCGGGCGCTACCGGCAATGTTGCTGGCGTTTTCTGCAGTGTGGGTGTTCTCTGCCGTTTGGGTTGACATTTCAGTCAAGGAGGCACTGGTTTCTTCCAGGCTGGCTGCAGCGGTGCCTGAACTTTCAGCCAGCTGAGTACTGGATCCCGCCACCTGTTCACTGGCCAGGCTGATTTGGTCCGACCCTGAGGATAAATCCTGGATGAGGCGATGCAGGGTGTCATTGATGCGTTTGACGATGCCGAACATCAGGGCGCCAATGAGGAGCATGGCCAAAACCGTGGCGATGCCTACGCCCACCATCAGGCCTATCATAGCTTTTTTTCCATCCGATTGGATGGTGTTCATGGCGGCAAGCTGTTCAGTGATGTCCAAAGTCATCAGCATCACGCCTACAGAATGCCCCGAAAAATCATTAATGGGGAAGGAAGCCATCTGGTAGTTACCCTGAACTTTGAGGGTTTTGGCTTTCATTCCCTGCTGTAAAAAATCTGTATCCGCTAACTGTTTGGCCAAGTCATCGTTTGTGGCGGCACAGAAAACAAATTTATTATCCAGAACTGGGTATTTGGCTGGATCCTGAAGCTTTTTGGCCGTGGACAGATGCTCAGCGCTCATGTAGACGGCAAAGTTTTGTTTGTCATTGGCCACCAACTGCTTGGCGATGGGCAAAAAACCGGTCATGTATTCTACGGAACCCAGATGGGCACCACTGGCGGCCACGATGGGCTGTACTCCCCGGACCACAAAACCACCACGCCCAATTTCGATACCGCTGACGGGTTTGTGAGTCTTGTTCACTTGAATCACCGTTTGGCGGAAACTGCTCAAGTCATCACTAATGTCCACCTTCTGGCCATTACGCTTGGTCTGCCAGCCCTTGCGCCAGATTCGGGCGAAGCTGCGGTTACTCTTGAGGTGAAAATGAGCACGAAAATCTTTATGGCCCGTCCGGTTGCTGTACCCGTTGGCATACGGTTCCACCGCTTGGCGCAATTGCTGCCTGGCTTCCTGAGCAAGAGGGTCATTTTCATCATTGAGGTCGCCCGAGAGAGCATGATCGTAGGCCGCCTGGATGGCGGGAACTTCACTGAGTACGGAAGCCTGGCTCAAGGCCTGGTTCTCTGCGGCGTGTAGGAAGGAATGGTATTCGTGGATTTTATTACTGACGGTCTCATCCATATTATTCTGGAGAGACTCGTGCTTTTCGGTGACCTGTTTATCCACTAACTTTTTAACGGTCAGGGATACCCCGGTGAAGGTGCCAATCCCTGCAATCAGAACAGAAAACAAAATTGGAAGAAGAATTCTTTGCCGCAAACTCATGACTAACTCCCATAGAATGACCAACTGGCCAAATGAAGTGTGATATCAGAAAATGTCCTGAACCAATCATTCTATCGGTGAGCTTAGGGGATTCTTTAATGAATGCTTCGGTCTACAAAACCAGAACCGAATTTTCCACACCCGTAAAAGCACAGGTTGCGTATTTGTCGGCGGCCCAGTCGTTTTCCCAAACGGACCCTTCGGGGCGGCTGATCAAGTAACGGAAGCTGTACTCACGTCCCACTGGCAAATCAAGAGTGACTTTAAATTCACCATTCTTCAAACGGGTCATGGGCTGGGCGCTTTTGTCCCAGTCGTTAAATTCCCCCACCAGGTTGACGGCGGTGGCATCGGTGGCGGCTTCCCGGGGTACCCGAAAAGTAACCTTGCTGATTGGCTTCGATTTAAGGAATCTTTTTTGCAAACCCATGATTTTCTCCTCGTCCTTGATCCAAAAGCAGGCGACTATCAAATTGAAATATCTGTTGGCGGCGATACATTAGATTAAAATGATCTTGCCGCAAGTTTAGATTGTGTAAGAAAGTCTACCCCTTTTTCTGCATTAGCCTAATTGGTTGAGGAGATGCCATGTTCCGTGTCCTTTTGTCTACTGCTCTGGTTTGCCTTTTGCTGTGTGTGGCGCCTGCCACAACCCCAGCTCAGGATGTTTTTCCTTCTTCAGTGCAAATCCTGGGTCCTATCCCTGAAGCGGCCTTGACTGAAGAGGCTGTCTTTCCTTTGGGGAGTCACCAGGCTGTACCTGAAATCAATCCGGGCAAAACCCTTCCTGATCTATCGGTTGGGTACTCTCTGGTTCCCGGAGCCGAATTGCACTGGCAAGAGCTCTCCACCGGTGCCCAGGGCCAGATTGAGTTTCCAGACGAGGGTATTTTCTGGTTGGCTTCTGTGCTGCACCTCAATTCCCGGGCCGAGGTTGAGTTTCAAGTGGAAAACTGCACAGCATTATATTGCCATGGTGAGAAATTGGAATCTGATGGTGATGAAGTCTTCACCACTTCCATCAATTTGGATCCCGGTTGGGTGACGGTTTATGCCCGGGTTACGGGCTCCACAAGCTTGAAGGCTACTTTGGAGCAGGACGAATTGGCCCACTGGAGCCTACTGCGGGAAACTCCTCTGACCCAATTTGCTGATCTTGCCGGTATGACCAGGGCGGGTTCTCTGGCTATCGCCGATGGTGGCCAGGTTATGGTTCGCAAGGTTTCTCGCCGTGAGCCTGATCTGAGTCGTCTGGATGCCATGGATTCCAAGGGCCGCCTGCTGTGCTCGGATCTTGGTGGGCCTGGTGCTCGACCAGTGGCCTTTCTGCCCGGATCCGAAGATTTACTCCTGCGCCGCTCCGGAAGTGAAGGCACGGACCTGATGGTGTGGAAGGCCCCGGGCGGTCCCATGCGCATGGTCCTGCGGGGAGAGTCCGGTCTGGGGTTCGTGAAAATCAGTCCCGATGGCCGCCATTTGCTCTTTTCGTCCACAGCGGCCTACTCTGAGGATGACCCGGTGGATGGCAACCGCCGCTATGTCCACTTGCGCGAACGAGTGACGGATTTCACCCCTGTACCCCATCTGCATTTACTGGATCTGGAATCCGGAGCCAGGCGTGTACTAACCACCCCGGCGGACAGAGTTTTGGATGATGCTGTCTTTTCTGCCGACGGCCGGTCCGTTTTTTACGGACAGACCTTGCCTGCTGTGGAGCGCCCCTGGTTTCACAGCGAACTTCATCGTCTGGACCTGATCACCGGTGGGGATGAAACCATCACCCAATTCACCGGTGGTTGGGAGGTTCGTCCCCACGGGTTGGCCGCTTCTCCCGATGGTAAATCCCTGATCTTTCTCGGCCCTCCAGAAGAAGTGGGTGGTGGCCGAAAGGAACACAACGTTTATAACAAACAGATTTGGCAATTGGATTTGGCGTCGGGTGATTTCCAGCGCCTGACTCATGGTCAGAATTTAGCCTTCGACGTAGGGGGCGGTTTGCCTCGATTCGACAAAAAAGGCCGATTGTTAGTGGAGGCCACCGAAGGCTCTGCCCAACGTTTGGTCCGTTTGGATTCCCGGAAAGACTGGGCGGCGGAATTGATGAAACTCTCGGGTGAGAGCCTGGGCTCTCTGGCTGTCAGTCCCAATGGCCTGAACATTCTGTACACATCATCCTCCACCCATGATCCGGCGTCTCTGTATCGTGGGGAGACGGGAGGCAAGAGCCACCACCTGGAAAGCTACAACTCCCAGGGACCAGGCTTGCACCTTTGGTGTGAACCGGTGGACGCCAGTTTCACTGGACCCTCTGGCGATACCATCGACGCCTGGTTCTACCCACCACTGCAGCACAACCTGGGTGGCGATCCGGCTTTCGGCCCTCCATCCGAGGGGAAAGCACCACTCATTGTCTATTACTATGCGGGCGCTACCCCCACCATGAGGGGCTTCAATTCCACGCATCAGTTTTTTGCCAGCGGCGGATATGGTCTTTTGGTGGTCAATCCCCGGGGAACTTATGGTTTTGGAGATGAATTTGCTGACCATCATGCAGGTGATTGGGGGCCCAAAGCGGCTTCCGATATTATAGCCGGCACCCATCACATTCTGGATCAAAAATCCTGGTTGGATAAAGATGCCATCGGCATTTATGGCGGTTCATACGGTGGTTTCATGACGGAATATCTGGTCACCACCACCGACATTTATGCAGCGGCGGTTTCCATGTACGGAATCAGCGACCTGGCCACCTATTGGGGCCAAGGTGCCTGGGGATGGACTTATGGTGATATGGCTCTGGCTGGGGCTACCCCCTGGGATGATCCTCAATATTTCATCGACCACTCTCCCTTATTCCATGCTGATAAGATCAGCACGCCCCTGCTGTTGTTGCACGGGGCTGATGATTCCAACGTGAAACCCGGCGAATCTGATCAATTGTTCACTGCTTTATCTGTGTTGGGCAAAACAGTGGAATTGGTGGTTTTTCCAGGGGAAGGTCATGGAATCAGTGGCACTTGGGAGAATCGGGTTGAGCACCGAACTATGATTTTAGAATGGTTTGATAAATTTTGCATGGCACAACCGGAAGCCTGGACAGAACGTTGGGAATGAGCCGGTTGTTTGGGGCTTGATAAGATACAACTTGTTTGATCACAACGGGCAACTTTGGTTGCCCGTTGTCGTTTCGGTCCAATCGATGCAAGTTTTATAAGTGAAGAGCGCACGAGAAAGGTCAGGGAATCCCGAGGAAATTTTGGGAATGAAGACTTTTCAAAGCGCATGGTGGGGGATGGTAAAAAGCCCGATGAGGAAAGATTATGAGTGATTTCAAACAACTGCTGGGTTTGGGAAACAAATCAAAATGCACTGGCATGGACGCGAGCCCCTCCGTCATGAATGCCTACAAGCTCCTCTTCGATGGAGAAAGGGCCGAAGCCGAACTTCGGTTCCAGCGCATATTGCGCGACAATGCCAAAGATGCCGATGCCCTGGCTGGGTTGGCTGTTTGCGTGGCCGAAGGAACCGGACGGTTTGTATCGGCCACCAAACTGGCCACCGAAGCGGTGCGCTTGAATGCCCATTCACCCGCAGGATATTATGCTCTGGCCTATATCCATTTGTTGGGATCCCGCCTGGATCAGGGATACCGTTATTTGCTGATGGCTAAAAAGTTGGCGCCCAGAGATCCGCGTTTGGAATCGGGCTTTGCTCTCTTCGAGAAAGAACGCCCACCGGTGATTGAGGATTTGCCTCGCCAGCATCCGGTCAATGTGGCTTTGACGGGGGCGCGTTCTTTTCTGCGCACTTCCATGCACCGCACCCTGGTGGGTTGCCTGGTACTCGAGTCGGTCTATTTGACGGGCAGTATGTTGGTCTGAATAAACTGATCAGCGGATTTCATAACAGATCACTTCCAGGGGCTCCAACTCTGCTTCTTCAGAGTTCGCATTGGGGCCGAAGGGGCTGTTGGTTCCTTTGATTACGATCAGTTTGTTATGGCCCACCAGGTGGATGGTGCCATCGTTCATGTGGTGGCCCAGGGGGATCGCCACCTGTTTCAGGTAGGCTCCTTCGACACTGAAGACGTCCCATGATTCCAGAATTTCTTGGGTTTGGTCTTTTGCACCCTGGGGGGTTTGAACCCAGATGGTGTTTTGATCGGAATTGTAGAGGAGACGCGAAATACAGGGGTCATTTTCTTCGGCCACGATTTCCAGGTCCTCATGGTTGTTGAAATTGATCACCGGCCGGACATCCTGTTTCTCTGCCTCGGTTCGTTTTCTGGGTTGGTATTTTCGTCCAAAGATCCGGACCAATTGGCCTTCATGGTCGAAAACAGAAATCTCGTAGGCGTCTCTTTTGGCTGCAACAAAAAGCATTCCGTCGGGGCCGAGGGCCCATTTCCGCTCTACAAAATGGTCCGGAGCTTCTTCGTATTTTCTTCCTGTCAAATCCAGAGGGGTCGATTTTTCCAGAAGCCGTCGTGTTTCGGTGCAATCCCCCTGGCAAAAGGAGAGGAAGCGGTTAGTGTGACCTGCGCCGCCTTCGCCAAATACCATGCGCCCTCCGCAGGCGGCCATCACTCCGTCGCGAAATTGCATGCCCATCAAAAGGCCAATGTTTCCTTCAGCCGGAACGCCGATGGGATAAAATGTTTTGTCAGGAGTCCCATCCAATTTCAGGGAGATGACCTTTCCTGGAAACCCCATTCCGATGCCCAAAACATCATCCGAGAGGAAGGCCAATTCCACTGGCTGGCGCAATTCTCCCGGACCGTCACCTTCTCTACTCAAATCATGCAGGTGTTCGCCTTCAGGAGAAAAAACAACCACCTGGCAGAGTTGGTTGTCCAGCACATATGTGTGACCACCATGGCCTCTTTTGACATCAACGATGCGGCCGAAAATAACATCTTCATCATCCCCTCCGGCGCGCCACAGTTCTTGGAGATCCATCAGCTGGACACCTTGGGCCGGAGAATCGTTGTGGATCAGGTGGGGGGCTTGGGCGTCGGCTGCAAAACACAGCCCGGGCAGTACTGCCAATCCCAATATAAAGGCCTGAACTAATTTCAATTTGCACTCCCGGGTTGGTCTCTTTCATCTTCTGAAAATTTGTTTTATACCAAGCGATATTGATGAGCGTGGGCAGCCCTGTCCACTGCTTTCCGGAACGTGGGGGACGAGAACTCACTCTTCAATTCTGCGCTGACGGGAATGATCAAACGGGCGGGTGTCCAGAGCACGGGTTGTCCGGTGATTTCGTCCAAAACCTGCCCGGATTCCACGGCCAACGAAGCCTGCCGCAAATCCATCCCGGAAACAGCCTTTTGCACGGCTTTAAAATGGCCTTCAACCTGTGGGTCGGGGCAGGCTGCCAGAGGACGGGAAATGGCTGCCAAGTGATAATGGCTGGGAGTGAAAATCAAACCGTCCAGGTCGAGTCTTTCGCACAGAACCACCAGGACGGCTGCGGTGTCTCGCAATAAACCCAATCCTGGGTGTTTCTGTCCTGGCAGCAGGGGGCGCGACATCTCGAAACGAGAGCGTGCATTCTGAATTAACAACCATTCAATGGAGAGATAACCACGGCCTGGTTCACTGTACCGGTCCACCTGGAGTTTGATTTCCATAACCACCATAGGATCAGCGCCGCCGGTTTGAACCCGCAGGGTATGCCCGAGAGGATCATCCAAATCAATGGCCACTCGCAGCTCTGGAAAGCCCGATTTCAGCAACCGGTCCATGAGGCCGTATTCCACCAGGGCGAATTCCACGGCGTAGCGAGAAAAAGTACCCAAAAAACGAGATTCCATGACCTGTCCTGGCATTCCCAGTTCATCTTCCTGGAGCCCCCAGTCGTCATCGCCACTTTTTTCCTCAGTGCCTTTTTCATCGGCCATGAGCACAGGGTTTTTCATCAACCGTGTTAGGCGGCGGTAGTGGCCCACTGGCAGTTCCAGTTCCAGGGGGATGTCGATGTTGTGGTCTCCATCCAGCAGCCAATGGAAAAAGGCCGCGCCGGGCCGCCAGGCATGACGGCCGTAGCCACCGGCCAACATGATGACGCAGGGCAGGGTGGTATCCTGCCTCACCAATTTTATGACAAAACGATCCCGTGCCAGCATCCCGTCCATGCTGATGCGCCAGTTGCCCAGTTTGTCCCGGGCTCCGGGGTCACTTCCCGCCAGGTAGAAAACCAGGCCTGGTTGTAGATCACGCACCACATCCGGCAGGTGGGCTTTCAAGGTTTCCAGGTATAATTCATCTTGCACGTTGGGCCCCAACTCAATGCAGGTGGAGGCCACGGCCTCAGTGGTGCCCAGAGTTTTGTTGTGGATGGAGAAGGTGTGCACAGTGGGGTCATCGGCAAAGATGGAACGGGTGCCATCGCCGTCGTGCAGATCCAGGTCGATGATCAGGATCGGGCATTCAATACCTTCTTGGCGCAGGGTGGCCACAGCAATGGCTACGTCATTGAATACGCAAAAACCGGAGCCATGATTGGCCGAAGCATGATGGAAGCCGCCACCCAAATTGACGGCAATATCGTTTCTTTCCATGGCCAGCCGGGCCGCGCGGATGGTGCCGCCGGTCATCATGCGCTGGAAGCAAAGAAATTTGTCCTGGGTTTGCAGATCCACCGGGAAGCCCAACACAGGTTTGAGGGCTCCTTCGAGCTCCAGAGAGCGCAGATATTCCGGGTCATGCACAAGTTGCAACTGTTTGATGGTGGCGGGACGAGGGCGCAACAAGGTGCCCCTGCGCAGCATGCTTCTGGTCTCAAGAAAAGAGAGAATACGAAAGGGCCGCCTGGGGTCGTATTGGATAAACGGCGCATCCATTTGGTAACGCCGGTGGATGATGAAATAGGGACCGGGCTGCGGGGACCCCAGTCCCAATAGTGATTTTATACGCCGCCACATGGACCGGCTCCGTCAGATGCTGAACCAATAGGAGGCCTTGGCCATGAACGTATTCTCGGGTTCGGTGTCGAAGGGATAGCCCGCATCAAAGTCATTATTCCAATCTCCCGGAACGGCCGCGTCATCGCGTTGGTCATACCTTTGTTTGCCATGAGCCCAGACCAGATAGACAGTGGAACCGGGCCGGTACTCCCAACGGTATACCACGTTCAGGTTCACAGCGCCAAATTCAAAATCGGAAAGAGAGGCATCCCGGTCGTAGGGGCGTAGGTCGTAGGAGTCGGCGGTGGCCAACCAGGAGGCGTTGGTGTAGTTGCCACGGGTCAGGAAGGGCTGGAGATAAATCTGTAAGGATTGGTCACGGTTAAAGAGGATATTGGTGCGCAAGGTGATATCAAATGTGGTCTGGTCCAACTTGCCAAAGATGTAATCAACACCACCAATTCCAGTGACCCCCGGTTGGGTCCCGTCGTTGGCTTCGTTTGTGATCCATTGGTCTTTGTTCTCCGATTCATTCCAGCTAAAGCCGATATTGTGAGACAGGTGCTCACTTTGATTCCAGCGCAGGTAGGTGGAGGCTCCGTAGCCCTTGCGGTCTTTGTCTCCGTGGTCGTAATAGAATTCCAGGTTGAGGGAGGCTGGCTTGCGCCAATCGGTGGTCCCGCCCAATGACAAAGATGTCCAGCCGGGTCTTGAAATCAGGGGGCCCCGTTGGCGATTGGGTTGGTCACCGTACCCGCGGGTGGCGTATTTGTCGGTGCCCGCGGGGGTCCTGCCGAGGTATATCCAGCCTTGATGGTAGTTGCGATGCTCGGCCCAGGAGCTGAGGTGAAAGCCACCGCCCTGGTGATGGTTTCCGTCATAACTCCAGGCTTGTTCACCGGTGTTGATGTCGGTGGCCGAATTTCCGGCATACAGCCAGCTGCGGTAGGCTCCTAATTTAATGTTGGCATGATTGAAGGGGCTGTCTGAACCGTCAGCATCAAAATGATAACTGCCTTCGGTGGCCACGATTTTTTCATCGGGGGCAGAAAGAAAGCCCATGTCGTTGAGGTCCAGCTGGTCGGACTCCCAGCGGCCAGCCACTTCTGCGCGCCAGGTCCCGGTGGTTTTTCGCAATTCCATGCGACCACCGGTGCCGTACTGGGTTTCCCTGGAGAGAGTGGGGTCGTCCTGGTTTTCAAAAGGCTCAACTATGGAGCCCACCATGGAGCCATTCAGGCGGTACATGCGGTCGTCGAAATTCATTTCGAAATCCATGCCCCCAGTATAGCCATCGCGCAGGATACGGTGGGCCTGGGAGTCGAAATATCCAATATCACTGAATGAGCTCTCATCCCGTTTGGTGGCTGTGCCCATGAAGTTGATGTTGTGGTTTCCCTCGTCAAATTCCTTACCGACACGCAGCAGGCCATATTTGCTTTTGCCGTTGCCTACTACAAAAGGGTTGTGAACCTTGCCCGGTACACCGACATCGGTGGTGGCCGCCAAAACGGCCAAAGAAAAATCGCCCCCAATTTTCCCGGTCAGTTTTCCGGCTGCCCGGATGCGGGAGTTGGGGTCACCGGTGCCAATGCGTCGGGAATAGAATAGGTTGAAATCCGGATGTTGGAAAAAGCGGGCTCCTTCCACAAAGAATGGGCGTTTTTCCTGAAAGTAGGTCTCAAAGGGGGAAAGGTTCAGAGTGGCGGGGTCCGCTTCAACCTGGCCAAAATCCGGTTGGATGGTGGCGTTCAGGGTGAGGTTGGAAGTCACACCGTATTTGAAGTCGGCGCCCATGTTCTGGAAATGGTTCCAGGTGTCGGCTTCCCCTTCGGCGGCCGGGTCTGTATGACGGGTCACCACGTAAGGCAGCACTTCCAGTTTGTTGGGGTTTTCTACACCGCGCAATCCGGTCAGGGTGCCAAAGCGATTCACAAATCCACTCTCTTCACGATCCCAGACAACCCACCCTGTATCTTCACCCCGGCCGTGCAGCCAGCGATACACCTGCAATCCCCAGGTCATATCATCTTCGGGTTTGAAACGAATGGCCGAAAAAGGGATTCGCATTTCCACATACCAGCCACGGTCATCCATGGAAACTTCGGCATCCCATACGGCATTCCAGTCGCTGTCACGGTTGCCGTTGTCGTACACATAAGCATCCTGCTGCACACCAGCGGGGTTGACGCGGAAGTTATAACCCGTTGTGTAGTCGTGGTAGGGATCGATGTAGATACTGACTAAATCGGAAGCTTCAATTTCGTCTCGTCGGCTGAGAAAACTACTGATGTTATCCACATCGTCTTCCCAGTTGGCCACTGCGAAATAAATGGCATCATCGTCATAGGCCACCTTGAAGGTGGTGGGCACAGAGGCCTCGGCAAAGCGGGAGGGACTGGCCTGGCGGAATCCCCAACCTGTCTCGGCATTGGTCCAGAAGCTTTCATCCAGAACCCCATCCACAGTGATCACCTGTTGGTCCAGGTAGTGGGCTTCAATGGTGGGAATGGGATTGGTGGTGCCATTGCTGTGGTCTTTATGCCGGCTGCTGGAGGCTTTGTTCGCAAAATCCACGGCCAGTTCGGTGGCTTGGGAGGATGTGTGGCAAGCCATTGAGAAAAGCAGAAAGAGTACGGAAAGACCTATAGAGGTGATCAGGCGAGACATCGGGGCTCCTGGTTATGGTGGGGGAAGCCAGGTGAGAGGCTGAACCAATAGATTGAAGGAAATCTACGGTTTTTTAGGCGCGGTGTTACACCTTTTATTATTATTTTTTGAAATAAGCGGACATAAATGGTATGACTTAGGGCGTTCTGGTGAACCTTTGTGCTTTGAGAGGAGAAACTGCAATGACTCGTTTCTATTACTGTTTGGCCCTTTGCCTGGTCTTTGTGGCGGTAATACCTGCTTTTGCGGGTGACCCCACGGCCGCTTATGAAGGGCAGCGACTCTTCGTTTCTCACTGCATGATTTGCCATGGGGCCGATGGCAAAGGGGGCGGCTCCCTGGCCCAGGAGATGGGCCTGAACCCCGTGGATATGACGCGCACCCTGCGCTCCCGCAGCGATACCATTCTCAAGAAGATCATTTCCGGTGAAGGGGGGCAGACCATTTCCGGCAGAGACCGCCATAATGTTCTGACCGAGGCCATGCCCAACTGGGGAGAGGTGCTTTCGGAATACCAAATTGATGCCTTGATTGCCTATCTGCGTTTTCTCAGCACCGCCAAGCATGAGATGATGGGCGACCCGGTGGAAGGCCGTGATCTCTACCAAAAATATTGCGCCGTCTGTCACGGTGAAGAGGGATACGGCGATGGCATGATGACGAAAATTCTGGATCTCGAGCCCATGGACCACACCAATCCCGTGGTCATGAATGGCATGAGCAACGAGGACATTGCCGAGGCGATCAGGGAAGGCGATGGCCAATATATGCCGGCTTGGGTGGGCATTTTGGGTGACGAAGAAATAGAAGCTCTGGTCAGTTATATTCGTTTGCTGGCCCAATAATACCGGCCATTGCTGGCTTTTCCAATGCGGGATTAAGCCTGAGAGTCGAGAACTTTTCTAATCAGAACTCCGATGTCATCCCGGGTGAGGGGTTTCAGCGCAAATTCCCTGATTCCCATCAATTTGGCTGAATTCTCATCAACCAGATTGCTGTACCCGGTCATGAGGATGATGGGAATGTCCGGCCGAATCAACAGCACTTGTTTGGCCATTTCGGTCCCAGTCATGTCAGGCATGGTCTGGTCTGTCATGATCAGATCAAATTCGGCAGGTGACTTCTGAAAAACAGCCAGGGCTTCTGTGACGTTGGTATGAGCTGTTACCTGGTAGCCCATGCGTTCCATAATATTCTGACTCAATTCGCACAGAAGAGCTTCATCATCAATCAATAAAATCCGCTCAGCCCCACCAAAGGTTTTGGGGATCTCCTGTGTTTCTTCTTGAGCATCATGGTCTATTACAGGGAAATATACTCTGAAAGTGGAACCAGCAGAAAGTTGGCTTTCAACGGTGATCGTACCACCATATTTCTTCATGATTCCGTGAACGATAGCCAGGCCCATGCCGGTGCCTTTGCCCGTATCCTTGGTGGTAAAATAGGGATCAAATATTTTCTCAACCAAATCTGGCTGGATGCCGCTACCCGTATCGGACAATGTGAATTCCAGATACCGACCCGGAGTGAGATGCACGGCCAAGGGTTGGCGACCCTGTTTCACGAACGTTTCTCTCAGCTCAACGGTGAGAACCCCTCCCTCGGGTTCCATGGCATGATGAGCGTTGGTGCACAGATTGATGAGTAGTTGGTGGATCTGGGTGGGATCAGCCAGAATCGTACCTGGCGGATCTCCCATTTTATCAACGATGGTGATGGTCGAAGGAAGCGAAGATCTCAGCATCTTCATGCCTTCTTTTATGAGGGGCTGGAGCCGGATGGGCACCGCAGTGACCTGAGCCTGATGGCTGAAATCCAGGATTTGCTTCACCAGATCTTTAGCCCGGTTGGCAGCCACCAGGATCTGGGATATGTCGTTGCTATATTCTGATCCAACGGGAGCATCTTCATAGGCGAGGTCTGCATATCCCAGTATTACGCCCAGAATATTGTTGAAATCGTGGGCAATGCCGCCTGCCAGAGTTCCCACAGCTTCCATTTTATGAGCCTGTTGAAGACGAGCTTCCAGCTGGGCATTTTCGGCTTCCGTCAATTGGCGTTCGGTGATGTCCCGAAATTCGATGACACGCACTTCGTGGTCCTTGAAGGGCATGTTTTTCCCTTTGATGGACAGCGGATAAATAGATCCATCCTTGCGAAGGCCCTCCACCTCATATCGGTGTTCATATCCGTTCTCGATATTTTTGAGGACTTGTTGAAGATATTCTGGGGCGATGAGTTCCAGGCCGTTCATGCCCACCAGTTCATCATTGGTGAAGCCGGTTATATCGGACAGGCTTTGGTTGCAGTCCAGAATGAGGCCCTGATCGTGAATGATGATACCGCCAAAGGAAGCGTCGTGCAGGGCTTTGAAGCGTTCTTCGCTCTTTTGTAATTCAATAGCAGTTTTCAGGTGGGCGGCGTGTTTTTGTTCCAGTTCCTGGATCCGTTGTTCCAATTCCTGATATGTGGGTTTTGCCATGGCTATATCCTCTAGATCAAAAAAATGAATTTCCCACCGAACTTCCCGCCACTATCATGCGTCAATATATCAGCAAATGTGAATCAACAGAACCTTAAACCCGAAGTTGGATCGACTTTCATGGATCCTGCAGAACTTCTAAAACGTTGCAGCCAGGGTGATGAACTGGCTTGGGAGGTGCTTGTGAGACAGCATCAGGGACGAATCTGCGCCATAGCCTACGGCTACCTTGGCGATCAGGACGAGGCTTTTGACCTCGCCCAGGAGATTTTCGTCCGTGTTTATGAGCGCCTCAGCACCTGTGAAGAACCGGAAAAATTCCTTTCCTGGATGACCCGCATCGCTCGCAACGCCTGCCTTGATCACTTGCGCCGCATGAAAGCCCGGCCCCCAAGACAGGATATTCCTGCCGATGAGATGCACAATTTGGCCGGAGGCAGTTCTAACCCTGAGCAGGATTGGGTGCGGGGAAAGCGTAAAAAACTTGTCTTCCAGGCCATGCAGGAGCTCAGCGAAATCAACCGGGAAATCATTCTGCTGAAAGATATCCAGGAATTACCTCTGGATGAAATTGCCGGCATTCTGAAGTTGCCAGTAGGCACCGTGAAATCTCGATCCAGCCGGGCGCGCATTGAATTAGCTAAGGTGATCTCCAGTTGGATTTCAGGACCTGACGGGCCCTACAGTGCGGGAGCGGCATCATGAAATCTCCCACTCCCGATGACCGCCGCCGTGACAACGATTTTGTCCGCAACGTTCTGTCCCGCACCAGTGGGACAGCCTGCGACCGAGCCTGTGAGCAACTGCCTGGTCTGATGGACGGCGGCCTGGAGAACATCGACCGACAACTGGTTCAGGCCCATTTGGAGAACTGTCCTGGCTGCCGCAGCGTGGCCGTGATTCTGGGTTGGATGCAACCCATGCTGACGGATTTGGCCGAATTGGACCCGGGCTCGGCTTTCACCAAGGCAGTGGTTTCACGGACAACAGACGCTGCTCACCCTCTGTCGCGGGCCGCCCTTCGAGGTGAAACCGTGGGGCCCCTGGGACTTGTGGAGCGTTTGGGGAATTGGTGGCAGAAGCAAATTTTCCGGCCCCGTTTTGCTTTGGAATTTGCCTATGTGGCCACGGTGCTTCTGGTGCTGTTGACCACGGTGCCGGGCGCTCCTTTGAAACAGGAAGCCCGCAGCGCTCAGGAAATGATCCAGGCCGGCCCCATGGCCATACCATTGGTGGGGCCCATCATCAATCGGGGCCAGAACAAGCTGGATGGTTTTTCACTTCAGGTGCAGCAGGGGGCCCAAGGAAAAAGACAACAATTGTTAGAGAATTGGGACCGTCGTTTGAGTCGGTCTGACGAGGCCGGACGGGCAGCCTTACATCATTGGGACTTTGCCTGGCAAATGGGCCGGGAGGGTCAGTTGAGACAGTTCGGTTTTCAAATCATGGAAGCCGCCAGAGACACCCGCACCGCCTGGAATCAGTGGTGGCGGGATCAGGAAAAAAATTAATCGGGATCATCAGGAACCATAGAAAGGTAAGATCATGAACAACAAACAACACAACCAGGAAAGCCAGCAACAGTATTCTTCAGTGGAAGACAGGGTCTACGCAGCCGGACGCAAAGTTCGTAACCCGAATTTGCCCTACAAATCCCCGGGCCTGGCCACCCTGCTTTCGCTTTTTCCGGGTCTGGGACAAGCTTATGTAGGCTACTATCAGTTGGGCTTCACTTATGTGATGGTCATGGCCCTGACCATTCTCATTCTCAGCCATGACGTGATGGCGCCATTTTTTGGCCCCATGCTGGCCTTCTTTTGGATATTCAATCTGATTGATGCCAACCGCCGGGCTGCCAATTACAATCGAGTTCTGGATGGCTTGGAAGGTGGCGATACTCCACCGGATTTTGAAATGCCCAAGGTGAGCGGGAATAAGCCGGTGGGAATTCTGCTGGTCATCGCCGGCATTCTGATTCTGCTGGATCTGAACTTCGACGTCTCCCTGGAGTGGATCGAAAGCTGGTGGCCTGTGGGACTCATTGGTCTGGGTGGCTGGTTGGTGTTCAAGGGCCGCCAATAGGCAGATGAATAGTGAATGTTGTACCGGCGGCCGCATTGGAATTAAAACTGATGCGGCCGTTGAGGTATTTTTCAGTGAAGAGCTGCATGCTGAAGGTTCCTGTTCCCCGGCCATTGCCTTTAGTGGAAAAGGACTGGTTGAAAAGTTGCGGTTGAACTTCCAGGGGAATGGCGCCTGGATTGTGAACTGAGAACCAGCTCTCTGCGCCCTTCTGGCCACAATTGATGGTCACTTTATCTGACCTGTTTGTCGCTTCCAGAGCATTTTTCACCATGTTTCCCAAGACTCTTTTGATCAAAGTGGGGTCGCTGTGGAAGGTGAATTTTGCCGCCTCTGGGGCCCATAAAATATCCCGGGGCCCGGTGCTGCTGTGGGATTGGTAACTGCTGATGACTGAAGAGACCACTTCTACGCTGGCCAGGGGTTGGATGTGGGCCTTTAACTGGCCCATTTCTGCAGCCAACAAATCTCTTTGGCTGAGAATTTCCTCTACCAACTGATCGGCCATATTCTGCACGGAATCCTTGAGCTGTGGGAGCTCGTCATCGGTGGCCTCCTGCAAAATTCCGGTCAAACCCTGCATGCCACCAGCGGTATTCAAAAGATCGTGAAAGAAGGTTCGTTCCAGGCTTTGGCGTTGGAATAGTGACCGGGAATCTTCCAGGATCACCATAAAAAATATTTCATCATCCACTTCAAATGGGTCTTGTTCGGAGCCGGAAATCATCTGGGGATTGTTGATGAAATCTGCCAGGCGTGAACCGCGCAATTGGTTGTCGGAATCGATGCCCACCAGGGTCACTGTCTGCTTGTTGGCCCACACCACTTGCCGGGTGCGATTCAGAATTACCACCGGCTTGGGGAAACTGTGACAAAGTTTTTCAAAAATTGGCGATTGGGTCAGCAGCAGGCGCTGTTGGCGAATAGCGTGCAAATTCTGCCGTATATCTGGCAATTTATTATCGACGACAGGGGCGAGTACAGTCATCAAATACCTCGAAGTTTTGGATTTATGCTATTTTCAAAGACTAGGTAGGTATCGTCAGTTTCTCACAAAAGTGGAGTAAGGTTTATCTGTAAATCTTTATAGTGAAACACTTTCCCAGATTGATTCTACTTTTTTAAAGACAGCGTTCCAGGTGAAAGAATTCAAATTTAGTTCTGCCGGTGGAGGTGCCTGCAAGCTGTTTTGCATGGCGGCCACCAACTGGGTTTTGAAGAGCGGCAAATCATCCGCATGGGGTTGGTCCACCTGATGCAAGCGTGGCAAGGGAACCAAATCCAGCGCTTCCTCCAACACGGGGGCTATTTGTTCCACTACTCCCGGCAGTTGGGTGGAAACCAAACGGCATCCACAAGCTGCGGCTTCTACCAGCACCAAGGGGACTCCTTCGTAGAATGAAGGCAGGATACAGACACGGCAACGCTGCATGAGTTGGGCGAGGCTCTTCTGATCCAAGAGGCCATGCATGACCACAGCAGGTGCCATTTCCTGCATACGGGTTCGGAGAGATTCAGCTTCGGGTCCGGAGCCGCCGCCTGCAATGTGCAACTTCAGATGGGGGAATTGTCTTTGCAGGTCTTTGAAAGCATCCAATAACCAGGGCAGTCCCTTGGCATGACTGAATTTTCCCACATATAACAAATCCTGAGGCGTGATCTTTTCTTCTGGCGTTGGGCGGTGGAAAATCTCCTCCCTGTAGCCCACTCCGGTCACAGTGATTCTTTGCTTTTCAATGCCCAGGGTTTTTTCCAGTTGGAGAGCATGGTCTTGGTGCAGCACCAGAAAATGATCATTGCGCCGGCAGCCGGCAATCACTTCATCAGCCAGGTGGGGACAAAGTTTCAGCTGCCGCAAGCCCGTGGCGTGGCAGGTGGTGACCACAGGGAGAGAAGGGGCGATGTCTTTCAGCAGGGAACTGACCAGCCAAATATGGTGAGAGTGGATCACGTCTGGTTGAAATTTATAAATGACCTGCTCCAGATGGGCCTTCCACACTTGTCGATAAGCGACCAATTCTTTTGAGCTCAGGGTGGACCAGACAGTGCTTGGATAGGGCATCACGTCGCTCATGCCGGGCACAGGAAAATCCAAATTTGCAAACGGGGAGCCGGGGCCGGTTTTACCAAAACGTACCGGATGAATGTTTTGGCGGGGCAAAAGTCCCACAGATGGAGTCTCATCTGCAGCCGGAATGCCCACCACTGCGGCTTGTTGCCAAAGGGCCTGGTCCGCCTGGCGAACCACGGCATCGAGAGTGATACCACTGCCGGTGAGAGCGGGGCGTTGGGACAAGACATGCAATATTTTGGGCATTTTGAAATTCCTTTTAGGTTTTTCTTTATTGGCGCTGAAAGCTGACGATACATCACAAGAGCCTTTGGGAAAAGTGGGATTGGACCAATTTTGGAAAAATTAGTGGCTCTTTATCCGGAAATGAGTGGCGATGGCCTTTGAGAAACATGGCGCAGCGGATCCTTCAAGTTTGCTGCGGATACAAGAAACAATCAACCAGGCAGTCTGCGATGGTCAAAACAGGACGGCCTTGGCGGAAAGTCTGACCAGAGCCTGTCGGGAATTTCTCAAATTCGATTGTGCATGGCTGTGGACTTGCGAACCTCGTGCGGATCAATGGAGGCTTGAAAGCCTGGCCGGTGGCGCGGGAGTCATCAAACATGTCCTGGGTTCTTTCAATTCGAATACGATGGTGGCCACCCACTTAAGACTGGGACAGGCCGTGGCTCAGGGATGGACTGAGATCTGGCCTGAAGCTTCTGCCGTATTTCAGAGGTCTGGATTCCAGCAAGTGGTCGTTTTACCCTTGAAATCAGGGAACAAGCTGGTGGGTGCTTTCGGTTTTGCTTCCAGCAGCCCTGAAGAATATGATAAACGGTTTTTGGGCTCCATTGGGCAAACGCTAAACTTTTTTGCTCAGTGCCTGGAAGTGCTGGAACTGAACAATAGTTTGGCTCAGTCCCAATTGAATATGGATGGGGTGTTTGCGGCTTTGGATGACCCATTGATCATTGTGGATTCAGACGGCCGAATCCTGGATTCGAATTTATCAAGTGTAGGAATTGAGGATAGAGATGAGGGCCTGGATGCATTGCTTCCCGGCGGAATTCAGTTTTTGAATAAATGCCGTGGCCATGGCCCCACCCATGTTACAGGCAACATTTCCAATCAAAGCCGGTTGATAAAAAACGACGGCCACCTGATGCCGGTGGAAGTGTTGATAAAAGAAGGCATCTGGCAGGGGCAAATGGCATTTTTCCTGACATGCCGAGATATCACCAGGCGTCAGGTTGTGGAAAAAGAGCGTGAGAGGCTGGAGACAGCCATCGAACAAACGGCCGATTCCATTCTCATCACTAATTCTTCCGGTTTTATCCAGTACACGAACCCTGCCTTTTCAAAACTGACCGGTTATTCGGCCAAAGAAGTTCTGGGTGCCAATCCCCGGATTTTGAAAAGTTCCAAACATGATGAGAGCTTCTATCGTCAGATGTGGTCCACCATTCGCAGAGGTGAAACGTGGAAGGGCCGTATGATCAACCGCAAAAAATCAGGTGAAGAGTATTGGGAAGTGACATCCATCTCACCAGTGCGTGACTCCAGTGGAATCATCACTCATTTTGTGGGAGTCAAGCACGACATCACCAGCGAGTTGAAGCTTGAAGAACGCTTGCGGCAGGGACAGAAGCTGGAGGCCATCGGTGCGTTGGCCGGTGGCATTGCCCACGATTTTAATAACATTCTCTACGCCTTGTTGGGCAATAGCCAATTGGCCATGGATGATATCCCCGAAGACCATCCCGCTCACCTGCCCATGACGGAGATTATCAAAGCCGGAGACCGAGGCACGGCGCTGGTGGCGAAAATGATGACTTTTGGCCAGCGGGCTGAAAGAGAAATGAATATTTGTCCCCTGGGGCCCATCCTCACTGAGGTCATGGATCTGACCCGAGCCAGTTTGCCCACAACCATCGACATTAAATTGGATCTGGCTGAAGACTGTCCCGAGATTTTGCTGGATGAAGGGCAGATACACCAAGTTGTTTTGAACTTATGCACCAACGCGGCCCACGCCATGAGAAGCGGTGGAGGCCTTCTTAAGCTTCAGTTGAAACCTGTCTCCATCAAGGAAGACACTCCGGAGGACATTCTGGGAGTCCTGCCTGGTGAATATTTGTGTTTGAAGGTTTCGGATACGGGCAAGGGTATGGATGCCGATGTCTTGAGTAGGATTTTTGAGCCTTACTACACCACCAAAAAGCCAGATGAAGGAACCGGGCTGGGCCTGGCTTCGGTGCATGGCATAGTGCGGAATCATGAGGGTCGTATTTTTGTGGACAGCACTCCCAACAAAGGAAGTTGTTTCACCATGTTCTTCCCGGTGGCTGCCCAACCCAGTGTTCCTGTGGCGCTCGATACCCGTGCCGAAGTCTCTGCCCCTGACCAGAGTCAGCACCTTGGACGGGTGATGATTGTCGATGATGAACTCATGATCATCAATGTGGTGGAAAGGGGATTACAGAAAAGAGGGTTCGAGGTTACAGGTTTCACCGATGGACGGGAAGCTTTAAAAGTTTTCAAGGAAAATCCGGACGCTTTCGATGTGGTGATCACAGATCAAACCATGCCGGGCATTACGGGATTTGAATTGGCAGCAATTTTATCAAGTATACGGCCTGAACTGCCGATCATATTGTCTACAGGTTACAGTAAAGAAAGCCTGGAAAACGAATTGCAAGATACTGGCGTCTCTCATTTCCTTTCCAAGCCTCTGCGAATAAAAGAACTATCTGATTTGTTGTGTGAGATCAACAATCAGGCAATCCCCATCAAGGGAGCTTAAAATGCCAAAAATTCTTCTGGCGGATGATGACCACCAAGTACGGGACATGCTCAAATTAACCCTGGAAAGAGCTGGCCATGAGGTGGTGGAGGCTAAAGATGGCGTGCAGGCGGTGCGTCTGTACGATCCAGCCACCATTGATTTGGTGATCACTGATATCGTCATGCCTGAAAAAGAAGGCATTGAAACCATCATGGAATTGCGCGGCGGTGATCCGGCAGTAAAAATCATTGCCATCAGTGGAGGCGGTCGCATCAATCCAGATGACTATCTGAACTGGGCCCGGCGGTTTGGAGTAAAACATACCTTTACCAAACCGGTGGACAGACAACAGCTCTTGGAAGCCGTTGACGAATTGATGGGAACGGAGTGTGTGCGAGAGTCATGATCAACAATTCGCGAATCCTGGTGGTCAATCCTTCGAAGCAAGAACGACAAGTTCATGCTTCGACTTTGGCATCCCAGGGTTACGAAATGATCACCGCCGTATCGGGAGAAGAGGCTCTCTTCCTTTTGGAAGCGGGCTTGCCTGACTTATTTCTCATAGCCGCAGACACTCCCGGCATGGATGGCTTTGCCCTTTGCGAGCAAATCAAAACCGACCCTCGCCTTTTGAACGTTCCGGTAATTTTCACCACGCACAAACGGGAAGATGCTGCCATTGCCCGGAGCTATGCCGTGGGTGCGGTGGACTATCTTGTAGTGCCCTGTCACCTGAGTGAATTCCTGGCGAGAGTGCGCACTCACATCCACTTGCACAACCTTTTGGTGGAGGTGGAACGTTTGCGGGAAGTGGCCATCGATTCCAATCCCTTAACCCACCTGCCGGGCAACAATACCATCATGGAAATGATCCAGGATTGCATTGATTGCGAATTAGACATGGGGCTGATTTATACGGATTTGGATTATTTTAAAAGTTACAACGATGCCTACGGCTTCAGTGCCGGGGATGATGTTCTGATGTTCACTGCGGAAGTTTTGCAGGAAGCCATGCAGGATGAATGTGGTGGTGACGGTTTCCTGGGTCACATCGGTGGCGATGACTTTGTCTTGATGGTTCCGCTGGACCAGATGGAAAAGGTAGGGGCCGCCATCGTGCGAAAGTTCGATTCCGGAGCTCCCCGTTTTTACAACGAAGAAGACCGGAAACAGCATGGTATCGTGGCACCGGACCGCAACGGAAACATTCAGAAATTCCCCCTGGTTTCCATTTCCATGGGTGGTCTGGCTATCAAACGGCGCCAATTCACTCGTTATGTGGAAGTGGCCACGGCCTGTGCCGAAGTCAAACACGCAGCCAAGGAAATCACCGGCAGTAATCTCTTTATGGACAAACGCAGCCTGGGTGTCCTTGTCTGATCAGGACGACTTCTTCTCTAGTCCCAATTTCTGAACAATGCTTTCGCAGAATTCTGTCAACGAGGGATCGCGTGCCCCCATGACCAGGATAATATCACCCGGTTTGGCTTCCTGAGCCAGCATTTGGGGAATGCTTTGACGCGCGGGGGCAAAGCGGGCGTCACGTCCGTTTTCAACCACAGCGGCCGTCAAATCTCCTGAAGAAATATCCCGGGATACCGTCCCTCCTGCAAAAAAGATTTCAGGCATCCAAAGGATATCCTGAGCACGCAAATGCTGGCTGAAGGTTTTGATGAGGGCCTCTTTCAGAAACCTTGTGGGCCCAAAGCCATGGGGCTGAAAGACAGCCAGGATACGGCCTTCATTGCCTTGGCGTGCTGTGGCCAGAGCGGCTTCAATTTTATCGGGGTTGTGGGCGAAATCATCGATGACATCCACACCCGCGGCGCGTCCCACCCATTGGTATCTGCGTTGAACACCACGAAATGCGGCCAAGGCCTCCACCATCTCAGGCAATTCCAGACCCACCTGCAGGCAGGCCAGCAGGGCAGCGGTGGCATTTTCAACATTGTGCCGGCCAGGCACTGGCAGGCGAAATTCCACCTGGCCCAGATTGAAAGTGGAGCCTCTGGAGTCCAGTTTGATGTTCTCAGCCAAGAGGTCGACGGTATGGCCAGATGGCTCCAGGCCGAACATCACAGCCGACTGATTCAATTCCTGCAAAGCTTCCTGGTCACCCACAATAAAAGGACCTTGGGTGTTGGTTTTAAAAGTGCGGAACATGGCCATAATTTCTGCGGGTTGTTTGTGGTCGAGTCCCAAATTCAAAACCACTCCCGCCCAGGGGTGATATCGCACCACGCTGCCATCACTTTCATCGGCTTCGATGACCAGTAAGGTGTTTTGGGTGCCGCTGCTGGAGCAGGGCGAGAAGGCGTTGCCGATGTGGCCTTCTTCTATAAGCTCACTGACAGCACCGCCGGTCAGCAGCGCGGGGTTTCGGCCACATCCGCGCAGAAGGGAGTAGACCATGGCGGTGGTTGTGCTCTTGCCGCTGGTGCCGGTGATGGCAATGGTTTGGTGAGAACTCACATAATGGGCCAGCAGTTCGCTGCGATGCAGGATGGGGATCTCTGATTGCCTGGCGGCTTGTACATCGGGAACTTTCTCCTCCACAGCGGTGCTGACCACTAAGGCGTCACATTGGCGGCCCGTGCCTCCGGCCTTCACGTAGCTACCATCCTGGGGCACGATGATCACTCCCAGGCCTTCCAATTTACGCCGAATATCCTGGCGTCCGCCTTCATCGAAGCTGCGGTCGCTGCCGGTGGTTAAACCGCCTCCGAAAGCATGGAATTGGGCCAGGGCGCTCATGCCACTGCCAGCGACACCGGCAAAGTGAAGCCAGGTGTCTTCGGTGGTTTTGGTGGTGGGATCAAACGATGACAAGGAGATCTCCTTCTTCAATCTGGTCGAAAAGATCGATGATGTTTTGGTTGATCATGCGCACACAACCGCCACTGACGGGTTGCCCAATCAGATCTTCCTGGTTGGTGCCGTGAACGTAAATGTACCGTTGCCGACTGTCGAGGCCTGGGCCCTGGTTTATTCCAGGTTCGAGGCCGTCAAGAATAAGGATGCGGCTGAGAATCAGGTCACTTTGCTGCAAGTCTGCGTCTTTGTTCCAGGTAGAATACCAGATTTCTCCTGTGGGTTCCCGGCTTTCAAATACAGTTCCGAGAGGCGCTCGGGCACCTATTTTTTGGGCCACGCGGTGCCATCCCGGGGGAGTCCCACCCGAGTTTTCACGGTTGTCCAATCCCACCTCGGCTGTGGACACGGGCCATTGGATAATAACGGTGCTTTCCCGGACCAGAAAAACACGTTGTTCGTGGGTGTCTACCAACAACCATCTGGCTGGTGGGGTTGTTGTGTAATTCTTTGAACCACTGAGAGTTAGGCTGACTAGTTGTTGCGCTTCCATCTCTCTGGATGATCTTTCATTTCTGGTCATTTGGTGCTACCTTGCGCCTGCTGGTTATGGCGACCAACTTATACGTTAAAGAATTATCGTTCACCCATCCTACGGTTAGGAATGCCAATGTACGACATAGAGGCGGCCCTCGACAAACAGATCCTTGCATGCATGAAAAACAAACCGGCGGTGATTTTCACCGAACCCACTGATGCGCGCATCATTGAGGCCGCTTGTTATCTGCCGCGTTTCGTGCGACCAGTGTTTTTGGCCAGTGAAGAGGCCATCAAAGAAGTCATCCACCGGGAACTCCGCCATGTGGACCATACCCGCATCGAATTTGCCCTTTCGGAGAGCGCCTTTGTGGACCCTAACGAGCGCACCGATCTATTGGACGAATTTGCCAGAGCATGCACCGAATTGCCTCAGAATATGAGCCGCACTCAGAACCTGGATGAAGCTCGCGAGTTGCTCACCCAGCCGGCTCGCTTCGGCATCATGGCCGTACGCCAGGGACATGCGGATATGGTTGTGGGGGGCATCACCCACGAACCACGGGACTATTTTCGGCCCATGATTCGCCTGCTCGCCAAACAGGATGTTTTGAGCGAGGCCGGGGTCATCATATTGCCAGACAGCCATCCGGAAGGAATTTTCCCTCACAATATTATGGTGGTGGGCGACGTGGGAGCCAATGGTTCCATGGACGCTGAAGTGTTGGCCAATATTGCGGTGGGAACCTGCGCGGTGGCTCGTGATCTCATCCCTGAAGATGTGCTTCCGGTGATCAACGGCGCCATGGTCTCCTATTCGAACAAAGGGTCCGATGAAGGCCCCAGCCCCGAGTTGGTACGCCAAGCCAGCGAGCTGGTTCCCGGAATCCTGGCTGAACGAGCGAAGTTGGGCCGTCGCTACGAGACCATCAATGTGGAAGGTGAAGTGAAGATCAGTGTGGCATTGAGCCAGCGCAGTGCCACTTTGTACCGCCGGGGACAGGCCACTAATTTTGTGGGTGGAACCAACGTAATCATCGCCCCCAACCTGGACACAGGCAATTTGCTGTTCCACTTGTACGCCACCCGGTATCCCGACGCCAAAAAGTTCAGTGTCATGTTTGGCATCCGTTTCCAGGGTGTGGATTTACCCATGGATTGCACCGCCGAAGATGCCATGCTCGGCGTCAAAGCGAGCGTGCTGCGTATGCACCGCTTTGGGCATTGGTCCCGCACTCCCAAGGATACTTTTTTCCCCCGCCACCGTGTGTTAGCCATCAATCCCGGCAGCACCTCCACCAAGATTGCGGTATACGAAGGTGATCTGGAACGGTTTACGGAAGAAATCCAGCACAGTGCCGAAGAATTGGCACCTTATGAAGGCCAGCGCATCGTCAAGCAGTACGAAATGCGCAAGGATATCATCATGGCCACCCTGGCCAACCACAACATTGACGTGAGTGATTTGGACGCCATCAGTGGACGTGGTGGGTTGTTGCAGCCCATCAAACACGGCACCTACCGGGTGAATGCCCGCATGATGGATGATCTGATGGCCGGTACCGGTGCTGATCATGCTTCAAACCTGGGAGCCCTCATTGCCCGGGAGATGGTCGCTGGCAGTGATAAGCAGGCCTTCATTGTGGACCCCGTGGTGGTGGATGAAGTTCCCAACCGGGTGCGTGTCACGGGCATGAAAGCCATTCGGCGTAGGGTCATCAGCCATGCTCTGAATCAGATTGCCACGGCCCGACGTTATGCTGAAGAGCACGAAACTTTCTATGAGTACCTGAACCTGGTGGTCTGCCACATGGGCGGCGGCATCACGGTGGGTGCTCATGCCAAGGGCCGTTATATCGACGTGAACAATGGTCTGGATGGAGAAGGCCCCTTCAGCCCCCAGCGTTCAGGAAGCGAACCCACCGGAGAGCTCATTCGTTTGTGCTTCAGTGGGGAATACACCTTTGAAGAGTTGCTCAAATTGAACAAAGGTCGTGGTGGTTTGATTGACCTTTTGGGCACGGCCGATTTCCGGGAAGTGGAGCGCCGTGTTGAAGAGGGTGAGCAGTTGGCTTGTGAAGTTTATGAGGCCATGGTTTACCAAATCTGCAAAAGCATCACCGGATTGTTGCCCGCCTTCAATGGCGATTCCATCGACCAGGTTTTGCTGACCGGTGGCTTGGCCCGTAGCGAACGCCTGGTGCGGGATGTGGAAGCGGGAGTGCGCGCTCTGGGTTGCGGTTTGACGGCCTACCCCGGAGAAAACGAAATGTTTGCCTTGGTCAAAGGAGCCCTGCGGGTCCTGGATGGCAAGGAAGAACCCCAACAATACAACCCGGAAAAGGTAGAAGGATAGAACATGGGAGCTATCAAAAATCTCGACCAATTGGTACAGGATCTCAAAGACAAACCGTCACGCCGAGTGGCCATTGCCGCCGGTCACGATCCCAACACCATCGCTGCAGCAGCCCGTGCTGCCAGTGAAAACATCGCCGAAGTGACTTTGGTTGGTGATAGCGAGCGCATCAATGCTCTGTGTGAAGAGTTTGGCTTGGATGCCAACGTTTTCCAGATTGTAGATGAAAAAGATGCTGTCACGGCCGGTGCCAAAGCTGTGGCCATGGTTCGTTCAGGCGAGGCCGATGTCTTGATGAAAGGCCTCATCGCCACCAGCGATTATATGAAGCTGATCCTCAACAAAGAGACAGGGCTCTTGCCGGTGGGAAATGTTCTTTCCCATGTGACGGTGCTGGAATTGCCAGCCTACATCAAAAGCCACGACAAGTTATTATTCGTGGCAGATGTGGCTATTATTCCTGCTCCCGATGTGGAGATCAAGGCTCAGATTCTGCAGTACTGCGTGGAAGCAGCTCACAGTTTTGGTATTGAAAAACCCCGAGCCGCCATCCTGGCTGCCACGGAAAAAGTGAACAAGCGGATGATCGCTACGGTGGACGCCGCCGAGCTGAAACGCCGCAATGCCGAGGGCGAAATCACCGGCTGCATTGTGGACGGTCCTTTGGCTCTGGATGTGGCTCTCTCACCCAAGGCCTGTGAAATCAAGGGGCTGGAATCTCCTGTAGGGGGGCAGGCTGATATTCTGGTTTTTCCCAACATTGAAACGGGAAATGTCTTTTACAAATCAGCCACCTTACTCTCAAATGCCAGATTAGCCGCCGCTGTGGTGGGAACCACGGCACCTTGTGTCTTGACAAGCCGCGCTGATGATGAAGAATCCAAGTTCCTGAGTATAGCCATGGGATGTCGTCTGGTCCGCTGACCAGCACCACGAAAGGAAATTCGATGCCGAATACAAATGACAATTTGAAAGAAGCTTTTGCCGGGGAAAGCCAAGCGTTCCAGAAGTACACTTCCTTTGCCGAAGCTGCTGAAAAAGATGGCAAGCCCAACATTGCCCGTCTTTTTCGCACCACCGCCCAGGCCGAACGCATCCATGCTGCCGGTCATTTCAAAGCTCTTGATGGTGTGGGCGACACCGTGGAAAACCTGAAGGCCGCCATCGGTGGCGAGACCTTCGAGTTTGAAAAAATGTATCCTCCCATGCTGGAGCAAGCCAAGCTGGAAGGGCACAAAGCAAAACGCATGTTTGCCTACGCCGTGGAAGCCGAAGAAGTGCACGCCAAGCTGTACGCTCTGGCACTTGAAGCGGCAGCAAAGGGTGAAGATTTGACGGAAGTTGAATTCTATCTGTGCCCCGTCTGCGGACATATTGAATTTGGATCCGCGCCGGATAAGTGCCCCATTTGCGGCGTCAAAGGTGAGAAGTTCGGATTGGTTTAGTTGATGGGTGATGCTCCCCGGTTCAGTTCCGGGGGGCATCACATCGAGAACTTTAACCCACCCGAAATAACCCTTCCAGGCTCCGGCAATCCCACTTGATAATTTGTCCATTGATCAAAGACGTTGTCCAAACGCAGATGCGCTTCCAATTCTCTTGGTTGGGCCTGGTTGCTGCCCAATTCCCAACGCCAACTCAAACGCATATTCCAGTGGACCCCAGCAGGCAGGCGGGTCAGGCCATCATCGGTATCGGTGGCATCGGCACTCCAGCGGGGACCAGTGATACTTGCCTCGACCAGAGCGCCAGGCCCCGTGTATCCCTGCCAGTTGAGCCCCAGGTGGGAAAGATAATCGGGGCGGTCTTCGGCCGGTTGGTCGTATGATCCTGCGACTTTAACCCGGGCGGCCATGATGGTGTGCTGGCCGGTGAACTGCAGATTGTGAACCATCCGCCATCCGCCAGATATCTCCAATCCGGGCACTCTGATGGCGGTGCGATTCACTCGCATGAATTGTCTTTCAGGGCCGGGGACGGATTCCTTTTCAATGCCGTCTTCCAGATACTGCAGGAAGGCGGCGCCAGTGACATGCCATTGGCTTTCCTGGGCTGAAAAACCGACTTCCAGAAGGTCCTGTTGCTCCGGGCGCAGATCAGGGTTGGGGACAAAACGTCCCAGGGCTCCGCTGTACAACTCTCGCAAAGAAGGGAACCGGCTGCGCCGGCTTCCCGAAACATACAACTCACTGATGGCATTGAGTTGGCGGCTCAAGCGCAGATTCACGGCGGGTGCGTGGAAACTTTCTGCTTGGTCTTTATCACCGGATTCGGGTGTGGCGGCATGATCCCAACCGGCGCCAGCTCTCACGCCCCATGCCTTAGCAAAATGATGTTCAGCTTCCAGGACCAGACCGGTCATCCATTGGGCGTAGCTGTTGGTGGAGCCACCGTAGGTCAGGATTTCCCGGTGCTGGGTGTAGCGGACATTGCCCTGGAAAGAAATTCGGCTGTTGGCGCCCAGCCAGCGAGTCAGGCCAATTTGGCCATGTCCGGTGCGGTCAAAACCCTTTTCGTAATCATCGCCTTCAGTCAAGGGTGCGTCCCAGTTGTCAGGGCCTCGGGGGTCAACTTCCTGGGCGTAAAAATCGGCAGCCATCAGAGATGAGAGATCCCACTGGCCCACAGGTAAGGTTACCGAGGCTCCCAGCAATGCCCGCTTGCGCACGGGGTAGCGCCAAAAGCGAGCGTCGTCACCGAGGTGCATTTCAGCCGGCACACCTTTTTCACCGGACCAACCGGTGGCCAGAAGATTCAAGCGGCCAGTGCCAGCCACGGGCCGACTGCCGCGTAACAGCACTGAGTACTGTTCCAGATCGCTATTTTGTCTGGGCTGGCCCCCTTCAGGAAGAGGCCAGGCATTGCGTTTTTGCACACTGCCGGCTCCCAGTAGATTCCAACTCCCTGCTTCATTTTGGTGAGTAAGGCTGGCACGGGCCAGACCATGCTCTCCGGCAGCCAAAGACATCTGGGTGTGTTTCGTGAGTCCTGCCAATTGGGGAGGCAAAATATGCACACTGCCGGCCAGAACACCGGGACCATCCAGCAGAGATGGCAGTCCGCGCCGGCCTTCCAGGCGGCCTACTCCGGTGATGGGAATGGTTTCAAGGTCCACACGTTCGTCCCAGGGCAAATTCAGGGGAATGCCATCCAGAAAAGCTTGGCTGTGGCGTTCGGGTGCACCGCGAATCATGAGGTGGCTGTCGCCCCGGCTATTGGTGGCCACCCGCACGGAAGGCAAAATGCCACCGATATCGGCCAAGGACCCCGGGTCCTGGAGGGATACGGCGGGAGCATTGATCTTGGTGCTGCCAGGCACGGGGACGGCGGCGGCATTTCCGCTGACGACCAGCTCTTCTATTTGCACCAAAGCAGAATCGCCGGGAGCAGTGGCTGCCCAAACAGGGGAAAAAAAAGCGGTAGTCGTCAGAGTGACGGCAACCGCTTTGCAAATCAGAGACAAATTCATCCGTTACTTCCTGGCCCATAGCCGTCTTTGTAGCGTAAGATTTTTGCAGGACAACCGGCGACGATAGCCCCGTCGGGAACATCCTTGGTCACGGTGGCTCCGGCGCCTACTACGGCGTCTTTGCCCACCCGCACGGGCATGATGGTGCTATTGGAACCCAAGCTGGCACCGTCACAAATGTTCGTTGGCAGCCACTTCTCTTTTTCTGGCTGGGGGGGCATGGTATCATTGATGAACATGACACCGTGGCCTACGAAGACATCGTTGCCGATGTTGACCATGTCACAGATGAAGGTATGACTTTGGACACGGGTGCGATCACCAATGGTGACGCCCTCCTGGATTTCCACAAACCCGCCGACCATACTGTCGCGACCGATTTTGCAACCGTACATGTTTACGAAATTCCAGATTTTGGTGCCTTCACCGATTTCGCAATCACGAATCAGTTGCTTGTCGTTAACAGGATAGGTCATGATGTCTCCTTAGTGGCATGATTAAGTTCTGAGTCTCCTAGTGGAAAATATAACATGAAGAAGGATTCGTCTTGAAAAATGATGACCTTAGCAAACTGAAGCTGGGCTGGAGCGATTTTGCAGCGGGCCGGCATCTTCCTGGTGGCAAACATACCTGGTACGAAGGAAAGCCTGAAGAGTTGCTGGAATTAGTGAGAAAAGGCTGGAATGAGCGTCGCCCGGGGGCTGGACGCACTGATTTGAGTCAGGTGGTCTTGGTTCCTGTCCCGCCAAAACACTTTGTCAGCAGTACGGTGCTGGTACAGGAAAAAACAGTACTTCATGCTCATCTGGATCGCCGCCAGCAGGGGGAGGATGCTTTTATACGCATCACCGCAGAGGGTGGGCGAGAGAAACCCGATTTTGCAGCAGTGGTGATGTATTCGGCTGCAACTCTCTCCGAAAACCAGGGCCAGCGTAGCGGTGATTATGATTGGGAGGTGGTGTGCCTCTTGGCTGGTGCTGTGGAGGATGAGCCTATGGATCCATTGACAATGGCTCGCAATATGCTGGAAAAACCTGGGGGTACTTTTGCTCCTTATACGGCGGAGCAGTTTGCGGAAGCCATTTATTTTTGGAGTGCCAGGGCTACTGCCCATATTGGTGAATCGTAGCACCTAAGCTGCAGGTGAGCGGAATTAGATTTTTGGCCTTGGCATAAAATTTTGACCTTTGGGCGTTGGTTTAGTATTGTCAATTCAATAACGATCATTAAACCCTTGGTTCAGAGGTTCCCGACAAAGGTGCTGCACCTGCAAAAGGCAGCTCTTGCCTGGGATCGGAAGATTGAGGGTTTTTTTTATAAGAAAGCGGGCTCCGAAATTCGGAGCCCGCTTTTTATCGGTATAACCGATAGCAACCAGTAGAGACTAGTTGTTATACAGAGCCTTGATGGCATCCATGCTCAAGCTGCTGCTGCCAACAGTTTCCATGGTGAAAGTACCGATGGGCATAGGCAGAAGAGCTTCGCCGTTGGTGGTAAGACCATCGAATACGTTGGGTCCACCGAAGGTCCAGTTTGCCAGTGCGAAGATTTCACCGTCAGGGCCAGTGTTGTTTACGCGGTAAGCCCAGCTATCAACGTGGTCCCAAGGTTCGTCGGTGCCGTCTACGTTGATGTCACCAAAAACGTCGATCACAACGCCGTTGTGGAACAATTCAATGGCGTCATCGCCGTTGATGGACATGGCATAACCTTCAACAATGTGGCTGGGAGCAAAGCCAAAGAAAGCTTCGAAGTTCTCAGCATCAGCAGTCACGTGCAGGTAAGAACCGGCCATAGCAGCTTCGGCGGGGAAAGTATATTCTTCACCATCGGTGCCGCCACCGTTGTTGGCGGAACCCAGACCGAAAACGGAAAGGTCAGCGATATCGCTGGTGACATAAAGCTCGACACCCTTGGGTGTTCCGCCGGTGAGAGGACCATCAAAAGTACCAGTGACGATGAGCTGGGCGCTGGCAGCCAGGGGCAGAGTCAGCATAACAGCAGTAAACAGAGCGATCTTTAACAAGCGCATAATTGTTCTCCTCAATGAAAGCACCGGGGCGACCCGGACTGATGTGACAAAACAAGACCCTCATGGCCTTTTCTGTCTTGGATCTGTGAATTTACAGACCTAATTGTACCAATTCTGAAGGCTTTTTGGTAGAAAAAAGATCAAAAACAAAAAAAATTTGCGTTATCTTAATAAAACTTCGGGATAAAAATCTATTTTTTAGTCAAAACATTTCCCTGCTCAGAAATGTATTCGCTTGAAAGATCACAGGTTAAGCAAGAGTGCACCGGCCACACCACAACCAAGTCGCCAATTTCAAAAGATTCAAAAATTGTCTGATTCTGGGCGGAAATCTCCACAGTTCCGTGTTCCTGAGACAAGGAAACGACCGGGAAATCTGTCAACACTTGTTGACTAACCGAACCATCGTCACGACGGGATAACGTTCCCAGGTATCCAAACACTGTTTTTCCCTTTTCTCCCACCAAAGATTCCCTCGATAGATGCACAGCCCCTCCGTGCACGACCATATGTCCTCGTTCGGGATACAGGCCTACCACAGGGCATACCGCAGCGGCGGCCAACTCCTGGGTCTGGCACACCCCCTGGCTCCATTGCATCAAATCAAAAAAGACGAAATTGCCGGGTCTGATTTCCTGCACCCCCGAGAGGTCTTCAATAGAATGACAACACGGGGTGTCGCCAACGGAGAGCGACAGCTGCTTCTCCCCTCCTAAATTTTGGGAAACTGTCTCCAGCCGTTGTCGGGTTAGGATCCAGATGGAATTCAAATCGGCCAGGGAAGAGGCCTGATAACTGTCTCCGCTGTGAGTCAGCAATCCGGTGAGAGGATGGGGGCCCAGGGCTTCTACAATTTCCTGCATGGTGACGCCATTTTGCCACGGAACTCCTGTACGCCCATAGCCAGTATCAATTTTGAGCCATACGCGTAAAGGCAATTCCGGCCTTTCGGCCAGAGTGGCAGCCGCTGCGGGAGAGTCTACTGTCAAACCCAGTTGACCACCCTGCTCTGCCAATTTATGTGCCAAGCTCTCAATCCGAGGCCATTGCAGCGGATTCAATAGAAAGGCAATGGTGATGTCCCTCCAGCCATGGCAGGCAAAATATTCGGCCATGGACACAGATGAAACGGTGATGGCGGTGACGCCTTCCTGAGCAAACCATTGGCCCACATCGGCACTCTGATGAGTTTTGAAATGGGGCCGAAAAGTGACGCCCGCACGCCGGGCTTTTTCCGCCATGGACCGAATATTCGCCCGGGCCTGGTGTTCATTCACCAACACACCAGGACCGGTGAATCCCAGTTGGCGCAGGAATTGGCTGGTGGATTTCATTCGGCTTCAGGGGTGGCCCATTGGGCAAAACGCAAGTCCGGGTCGGGCCCGGGGCTGGAAGGGGCATCGGGGCATTCCATCATGGTGCGCAAGCGTTGGCGCCCCCGAGTGAGTCGGGTTTTGACGGTGTTTTCGCTGATATTAAGAGTCTGGGCCACTTCCCGGGTCTTCTGTCCTTCCCAGTAATGCAGAATAAAAATATCCTGATCCTGTTCCGGCAGGTTGTGCAGGCATTGAAAAATAAAATTGTGGCCTTCGGTGTGAATGAGGTTGTCCAGTTGGCCGCTTTGGGGGTCGGCAGCCGTATTCTGGGTGCCATCTCCAGCCACGGTGCTGAGCCGCGATTCACTGGCAAAATATTTACGGATTTCGTTGGTGGCAATGCGAAACAGCCAGGATCCCAAGGTGAAACCCTGCCATTGGAATTCATGCAGGTGGCTGAGGGCCTTGGTGAAAGTGAGGGCTGTGAGGTCTTTGGTCAATTCGGCATCGCCCGTGCGAACTCTGATGAACCGTCCAATGCGATCGGCGTATTTGTCGTAGAAAAACTGAAATTCTTCAGGATCTTGCAAAGCGGAATTGAGCCACTCTCTCTCCAGAAGAAGCTCATTCTTGGGGGCGGGGCGGCGGCAGTCGCCCAAATTTTTGGCTGCATTGTCCATGGGCAAAGCCTAACCGAAGAAAGGAACTTTGTCACCTGGCCAAACCCGAATTTAAGCCCAGGCCAAGACGAAGGTTGCCAGAAACATGATACTGGTTCACATTGAGCGGAACTGGAAACCCGGCTCTGTGGAAGGCGAAACCTTGAAGTGTCCTGTTTGCAAAGTGCTCACCTATGCGGTGGAATATCTCGACATCGAATTGGACTTGTGTCCTGAGTGCCAGGGGGTCTGGTTCGACAGTGGAGAGCTGGAGCTGCTTTTGGGGTCCCAGGCCGCCGTGAGTTGCGAGCCGGTAGACATTGAAGAAGCGCCCAGAGTTTGCCCTGTCTGTCCTCACAAAATGGATAAAATGAATATTGGGCCCGGTCGCCGGGTAGTGATTGACAGGTGCCCAAATGGGTGCGGGCTTTGGTTCGACGCCAATGAACTGTCGGACCTGACCCACGATCTGAAAAACGAAGGTTGGCATGTGCGTCCCGAAGTGCGGGAATTTCTCTGTGGAATGTTTCCTGACTGATTCTCCTGAAAGGTATGAAAATGATTCCTCTTCTTATTCTCCTTGGACTGATTATCGCTGTCGTGGGTTGGGTGGTCGGCCTTTACAACGGGTTGGTAGCTGTACGCAACCAAGTCAAAGAAGCCTGGGCTCAGGTGGACGTGCAACTCAAGCGCCGGTATGACCTGATTCCCAACCTGATGGAAACGGTAAAAGGTTACATGTCCCACGAGCGTGAAACTCTTGAGGCTGTGACCAAGGCTCGGGCCGCGGTGGGTGGCGCCGGTGGAGATATGGATCAGCGCATGGCTGCAGAGTCTGGCTTAAGTGGAGCCCTCGGTCGCCTGATGATGGTTTCGGAATCTTATCCCGACCTGAAGGCCAGCACCAACTTTCTGGCTCTCCAGGAAGAGCTGACCAGCACTGAGAATAAAATTAGTTTTGCCCGCCAGTTTTATAACGAAGTGGTCATGCGTTTGAACAACAAAGTGCAGATGTTCCCCAGCAACATTGTGGCCGGCATGTTCAATTTCACGGCTGAAAAATACTTCGAGCTTGAAAATGAGGCTGAACGCGAAGCTCCCAAGGTGGACTTCAGTTAAATGTGGGAACAAATAGCCGCCAACCGTCGCAAATCTACTCTGCTGGTCATAGGCATGGCCCTCCTGCTGGTGGTGCTGGGCTATTTCCTGGCAGAGTATTTTGCGGGCCAGGGGTATGGCCCCATGGGTGTGGTTCTGGCGGTTGTTGTGTGGTTTGTCATGACCTTGGTGGCCTGGTTTAAAGGTGATAGCATCTACCTGACCATGGCCAAGGCCCGCAAAGTGGATAAATCAGATTTGCCAGTGCTGTACAATGTGGTGGAAGAGATGACTCTCGCCGCGGGCCTCCCCAAAATTCCCGACGTGTATGTCATTGATGACCCAGCCTCCAATGCTTTTGCCACGGGCCGCACTCCGGAGACAGCGGCCGTGGCCGTCACCAGTGGTCTGCTGAAAAGCTTGAACCGGGATGAGCTGCAAGGGGTCATTGCCCACGAATTGGCTCATGTGCGCAACCGGGACATCCAGCTGATGCTCTTCGCCGGAGTCCTGGCCGGGGCCATTGTTCTGCTGGCCGAAGTGGGCATGCGAGGCATGTGGTTTGGAGGCGGCGCCCGGCGTTCCCGGAGAAGCGACAGTGATGGCGGCGGGCAGGGCATTATTCAGATTGTGGCCATTGTCCTGATGATTTTGGCTCCCATCATGGCCCAGCTTATTTACTTCGCTGTTTCCCGCAAACGAGAATATTTGGCCGATGCTTCCGCGGCTTCTTTTACCCGCTATCCTGAAGGGCTGGCTTCGGCCCTGGAGAAACTCAGCCGGTCTCCCGAGAAACTGGCTTCGGCCAACAAGGCCACAGCTCCCATGTACATTATCAACCCACTGGCTCGCCAGGATCATATGGCGGCCAACGGTTCCAGCACCCATCCTCCCATTGATGAGCGGATTAAAATTTTGCGGGCCATGGGTGGGGCGGGTTATGCCGATTACGACAAGAGCTATCAGAAGATCAAAGGCTCAGGTGGTGTCATTCCCAAGTCCGCTTTGGAGGGTGCCGGTGCCCGGGAAGGCAGCCGCGCTGCCGTGAGCGATGACCAGGCGGGAACTGCTGCCGGGGTGCGCAATGACCCCAAGGGCAAAGCCCGCCGGGTGGACAATTTTTTCTATGCGAAGGATGGCTATGGCCGCAACGAATGCGAGTGTGGGGCCGTTCTGAAAATTCCCCCAGGATTCCAGCTGCCCAAGGTGCGGTGCCCCCGTTGTGGGCGCGAGCACATCCTGTAATCTGTCTCAAATCTGCAGGAAGTTACCCAGCAATTGTACACCCAAGGGTGTTCCGATGGATTCAGGGTGGAACTGCACCCCGTAGAGTGGCTTTTTGCGGTGCTGGAGCCCCATGACCAAGCCGTCGGCGGTTCTGGCCGTAATCTGCAAATCCTCAGGTATATGTTTTTCTGAACCAATTAAAGAATGATACCGCATGGCTTCAAGAGGATTGGGCAGCTGGCTGAATATCCCTTCCTGCTGGTGGAAAATGGAGCTGGTTTTGCCGTGTCGGGGCTCGGGAGAACGGTCGATTTTTCCACCCAAAGCTTCAATTATGGCCAAGTGGCCCAGGCAAACGCCTAAAATAGGCACCGAGTCACCCAATTCCAGGATGGCATCCCGGCACACTCCCACACTGGCGTGGTCCACGGGGTTGCCCGGACCGGGCGATATGATGATGTGTTTGGGATGCCGCTCTCTCAGGCTCGCCACATTGATTTCATCATTTCGAAAGACCAGCGGTTCCACACCATCTTGCAGTCCGGCCACCAACTGATAGAGGTTGAATGTGAAGCTGTCGTAATTATCCAGAATGATGGTGCTCATGTTCACCTCCCAGGGCCTGGATCAAAGCCTGGGCCTTGTCCAACGTTTCCTGATATTCGGCCGCGGGGTCCGAATCGGCCACCACTGCGCCGCCAACTCCAAAGGTGGCTTTACCGTCTTTACACACCATGGTGCGGATGACAATGCTCAGATCCATGATGCCGCTGCGATCAAAATAGCCGATGGCTCCGGCATAGACTCCCCGTTTTACGGGCTCAATGGAATCAATAATTTTCATGGCCTCAATTTTGGGGGCGCCGGTCATGGATCCACCGGGGAAACAGGCCCGCACCAAATCAAAGGGATTTTGGTCAGGTCGCAGTTGGCCGGTGATGGTGCTGACCAATTGGAAGACGGTGGCGTAGGGTTCGACCACCAACAGCTCCGGCACTTGCACCGATCCAATCTCCGCCATTTTGCCGATATCATTGCGCACCAAATCCACGATCATCACATTCTCTGAACGGTCTTTTTCCGAGTTTTGCAGCTCGTCGCGCAGCCGTTGGTCATCCCAGGGGTTATCGCCGCGGGGGCGGGTTCCTTTGATGGGGCGGCTTTCAATTTGCCGGTTTTCATCCAGCTTTAAAAATCTTTCGGGGGAGGCACTGACCACCTGAAAGTTGGGGAAATGCAGGTAAGAAGCGAAAGGCGCCGGGTTGATGGCTCGCAGACGTTTGTATAGCTGCCAGGGGTGCATCGTCAGGTCAGCTTCCAGCCGGTGGGTCAGGCAGATTTCAAACACGTCGCCGGCCAGGATGTGTTGGCGGCAACGCTCCACTGCAAGCATGTAAGTTTCGCGTGTGAAGTGGGCGCGGATGGTTTCAGGGGGGTGTTCTGAGCGGGGTGTTTCAGGTGATGGGGACCACTGAGTCACCAGCTTTTCCAATTCCCGGGTGCGGGTTTCGGCGTTAGCGCAAGCCTCTTCTTCAGTGTGCCCGCGGCCAGTGACCACCAGTTGGGTTTTACCTGATACATGATCGTGGACGAGCACTTCATCGATCACGATAAACGCCAGATCCGGAAGGTCCAGATCATCCAGCCCCTCATCCGGCAGATCTTCCACCGCGTGAGCTGTTTCATATCCAATATAACCCACCAGTCCTCCGCTGAAGGGGGCGCCAGGGCTCATCTCTTCCGAAATACCATAATCAGCCTGAAGCTGACCCAGGGCGCTGAATGGATCCCCTTGAAAGGAGGCTTCATCCCCTTCCAAAGGGAGTCCCTCCGGGGATCGCCAGCGTTGTGTATGGATCTGAAAATCCCGGCCCTTGGATCCGGATATGCGTTTGGCATGCAAGAGGGCGCTTGGGCGGCTTCCCAGAAAGGAAAAACGGCCCAGCTTTTCTGGGTCCATCCCGCTATCCAGAAGGAACCGGCAAGGCTGATCAGCAAACAATTCGGCCAGAAGCCAGAATGGCTGGCTGGAGTGTATGGGAGTTCTTTGAATAAACAAATTCATGGTAGGCCGATGGTTCAATGGAAGGCAACAATTTCCGCGGCACAAGGACAATAGCATGTCAGCCGGTAAATATCACATGAATTGTCCAGATGGAGGGACATGGAAACCCTGCTCGTCTATCGGTTTACAGTGGCCCATGGTAAAATCATTGGCTTTGCCTCTTGAATCTGATCTCCGAAAAGGCAATCTTTAGGCGAGGGGCCGTACAATCGGCCCTTTTTGCACCACGGCACCAATCTTGGCGCCACCCTGAAGGTAAGAGATAACGACTTGAGAATGTGGAAGCACAACACCCTGATCGCCCTGTTTTTGGTGGCCATCCTCACGTCCGTTTGGAATCCCCTTGTGTGGGCTGACGAGCCCTGCGACCAGCCGCCAGCCAGGACAGATCTTTACACCAATGTTGGGCTGCTGGGCTTGGGCCTTACCAACCTTGGTTATCTCGGAAATTCTTTCAGCAGCCGCCTGCCTTCCGGTGAGTACTATCTGAACAGTAACACCGAACATGTTTACAGCGGTGGTATCTGGGTGGGTGCGGTCATGGCCGATGGCCAGGTCCGCGTTTCCACTGGCAGCCAGGATGCCAACGGCGTGGGTGCGGGAAATGAAATCCGTGAATTTGACCTCATCGGTTTCTGTCAGGACGATTCGGTCCGAGTCATGTCCAACCTGCAGAATGCTCTCAACTATGACCTGAGCGCTCTGGCTCCCCAGCACATCGAGTGCAATTTCAACGACTATGCAAATCCCGAAGGCGGGGGACATGTCCCGTTGGGCATCAAGATCAACATGCGGGTACTGGCCTGGAGTACGCCTTACGCCGATGATTTTGTCATGCTGAATTACCGGATTGTCAACATCAGCCCCTGGGAATTGCGTGACCTTTATCTGGGCTTGTGGATGGATACCACCGTTGGTAATACCGAACAAACCGACCCCTATGATGGCAGCGCCGCTATCCCCTGGAATTATTACGATGATTTTAATGGTGCCTGGGGTGGCGCAGGTTACGTGGATCCGTCTCATACTCCCGATAACGATCCTGGTATCTGGATGGCTTACGAACATGATGATGATGGGGAAGATGGACTGGCTACCAGTTGGATCGGTTACCGGCTTCTGGGTACCAGTGAATCTGCCGAGCCATTGGCGGGACAATCGCCGGTCTCTTATAACCAATGGGGCTTCCGGCATGTGCCCCAGGCCGATGATGTGTACCTGGATCCCGACGACCCCACCGTGGAGTTGCCTGGAAAATACCAGATCATGAGCAACCGCCATTTTGATGTGGGTGAAACCCAGGAGGCCAACTACGGTATCGCCTCCAACTGGGTGAGCATCCTTTCCACTGGACCTTTCCCTTTACTGGCTCCCAACGATACCATCAGCATCACTTTTGCTGTGGTGGCGGGTGCCGATTCTCTGAGCCTACTGTCCAATTCTAAAGTGGCCCAGCTGGCTTATGACGATTCTTTCAATGTTCCTGGCGGGCCACCCTCGCCAATTCTGGATTTTGGCTTCGAAGAAAACTCGGTGGTCCTGTCCTGGACCCCTGGAGATAGCCTGGATGCAGACGGCAATGATTTGGTATCCGATAGTCCTTTGCGTTCTCCCGAACATCACATCAGTGAAGCCACGGGGCAGGAAGATTTTCAAGGTTACCGGGTATTCCGTTATCAGGGTTTGAACATCACCGATGAACCTTATGAAATTTCCGAACTGGTGGCCCAATTTGATATCGTCGATGGCATTGGTTTTGATACCGGGCTGCCGCCTTTGAATGACGAGGGCAAACGAGAATTCATCGACACCAACCTGCTTGATGGTTTCCCCTATTGGTATTCGGTTGTTTCTTACAGCGCCCCCAATCCCTTGGAAGGTCTGGGTGAATTCCAAAGCGGATTTAATGAGAACGGGAAACTTGTGTATCCTGGTCCGAGCCCCTCGGGCAGCAGTTCAGGAAGCGGAGTCGGGGTGTACCCCAATCCTTATCGGGCTTCAAGCCTCTTCGATAATCCCACCGGTGAACAGGAACTGGGCCGTAAAATCTGGTTCACCCGTTTGCCGGCCCGCTGCACCATCCAGGTCTTCAATCTGGTGGGTGAAGTGGTCAAAACCATTGATCATGATAATCCGGCTCTGGGTATGGCCCCCTGGGATACTCTTACTGAATACGGTCGCGCTGTTGCCACAGGACTTTATATATACGCGGTGACGGATCTGGAAACCGGCGAAGTGCAGCGTGGAAAGCTGGTGATCATCAAATGAGATCCTGGAAACAAAAAAATCGTGGTTGGTCTTTGTTGTTGTTGGCTCTGGTAATGATTGTTATCGGGTTGCTTGGTTGCACCGCTAACGAGCCATTCGATCCGGAGGTTCTGGATAATTTACAGCCGGTGGCCCGTCTCTTTGTGGATACGCCTGAAGATGAAGATGAACTCAATCCCACCAGTTACTTCCACCGTACCTTCCATTGGAGCGGTTCCGATGCTGATGGTTTTGTGAGTACTTTCTTCGTTTCCATCAGCCCTGAAGATGGAGTGCCGGCCCCCTGGGACACCACCACGGCCACCGATACGACCATGACCTTCGCTCCGGATCCTCTGACCGGTGAAGCCAGTGCCACCATCTCCATTGTCTGTCAGGACAACCGGGGTGCTTTGAGTGATACGGTTTCCCAGTTTATCCCCATGAGGAATCATCCTCCTGTGGTGCAGTTCAAGTCCAACTATGATCCCAAGCAGAACATGCAGCGGGATCTGGTGGCCGAGCCCGACTCCTTCACCTATTGGAATTGGGGACCCACCAACTTCCGGCTGGGCGTTTATGACCCTGATGGCATTGATACCATGGACAGCCATTTTCGCTACACTCTGGCCGAAGGCGATCCGGACCAGGAATGGGATGTGGACGATCCCGATGCCGATGTGGAAACGGGCTGGATACGGGCCGAATTTGAGCCTGGTATTGCATCCTATGAATTTGAAATCTTTGTCAAGAATGTGAACCCGGGCCAGAAGACTTTAACCATTTCGGTGCAGGACGAAGCCGGTGGCGATGCCTGGTTCCAGTACGAGTGGGAAGTTCGGGCTCCCAAGAATTCCATTCTGTACTTCTTCGACAATGCCTCCGGACCGGGACGGGAACTTTATTATGCGTTCCTGGATGAGACCTTTGGTGTGGACAACTGGGACCAATATGAATTTGTGTTTGGGTTCCCCGATAGGCCGTTTGTTCTTTTAGAGACCATGAAGTTATTTGAAATCGTCTTATGGACTGATGGTGGGTCCACCACCAGCACCGTCATGAAAACTACTTTTTCCCGGGATGGGGCCATGGCCCAGTACCTGGATGTGGGTGGTCGTTTGATGCTGGTTTCAAAACTCATCACTGAGCCAGCCCCGGAAACGGGACTCTCTCCGGTCTTCATCAGAAATTATCTGGGTGTTGAGCCCAACTTGGCTTTGCCGCGTGGTGATCTGCAAATTCCCATGGGCAAACGAGCCATGGCCGCGGTGGAGGCACCCGCTATGCCTGTCATGTACAAGGCCATCAACTTTGGTTCAGGCCGGGGTTTGGATTTGCTGGCTTATTCGGAGCCCATTTACCGCCTGGAGAATTGTGTGCGTTGTTACAACGATTTCGACCCCTGGGACCCAGTGGTGGCCTTCCGCCGCCCACCTCGCCTGGATAATGATGGCAATCCCCAGCCGGCTCAGGTTATCAGTTACGCTCTGCAGCTGGAGTATTTTTCTCAAGACCAGGTCATCGCCTCCATGCAACATACCCTGAGCGAAGAGATGGGGGTCTCTCCATGACCCGAATGCAATACGCCGTCCTTCTTGGCTTCATGACGGCGGCTCTGGTGTTGGCACCCTATCCCGCTGTGGCGCAACAAACCACTCTGCAAGTGGATGCCCAGGTGATTGAAGTTGACCAACCGGTGGATAACACTGTGGCCATCAAGGGCCGTATTTTTGATGATGAGACGGGGGAGACCATGCCCTACACCAACGTCTACATCAGTGGTACAAACATCGGCACCATGGCGTTCACCGATGGTTTTTACATCATGCGTGGTCTCCCCGCGGGTACTTACACGGTGAAGGCTTCTTACATTTCCTACACCTTGGGCACCCAGACGGTGACCCTGGCTCCGGGCGAAGTGGCCAACCTGGATTTCCGTCTGGAAGTGCACGCCATTTTGGCTGAGCCTTTTGATGTGGCAGCCGAACGCGCCATCATTGAAGTGGAACGAACAGGCAGCTCTCACTTTATATCCAGTAAGCAAATGGAAGCCATGCCTCTGGATCAGATGGTGGATATGGTCGCCTTGGCTCCTGGTGTGACCATGCAGGATAATGAGATTCATATCCGTGGTGGCCGGGCCGACGATACCATGTTTGTGGTGGATGGCATGAACGTGAGCGATCCTCTGGCCGGTGGTGGGTACGGTTATCAAATTGATCCCTCCATTATCAACGAAATTGAAGTGCTGACTGGTGGGTTCAACGCCGAGCACGGTCAGGCCGTCAGTGGTGTGGTGAATATTTCCACCAAAGAAGGCAGCGACCGGGTGGAGGGCCAGGTTAGCTTTAAGCGGGATTACCTCTTAAATACCATTCCTAAAAATGACCACCGGGGCTGGCAAGATTTCACCAACTTCAGCGAATCCCAAAATGTGGATATCGTCAAAGCCAGTGTCAGTGGTCCCGACCCTATCAGCGCTGGACTGCGCTCCCTGGGGCTGACTCTGCCTGGCCAGCAATATTGGCTGTTGAGTGGTTCCATGGATATCCGAGATGGGCACTTGCCTATTTATAGCCGGCAGAAATCGCTGACATCTCCCATCTATCAAGGGGACATCTGGTCTCCCCGTGAGCAAAACAACTGGAACGGTTTGGCCAAGTGGACCTGGCACATCACTCCCAGCCACAAACTGAACATCAACATGAGCAGGCAGATCGGTATCAGCCAGGGATTCACTCTGCCGGGTGAAGGTTATGCCAAACCCTTCATGGATAGCCTCGATGAGTATCTGGTCTTTACCAACGAGAACATTCTGTCCCAGGTGTATTATCGCCAGGTGTTGAATGATAACTCCTGGTTCGAGGTCACCCTCGGCCGGAACTTCAACCGGATGCACGCCAATGTTAATGGCAATGATGATTTTACCACGTACGAACCCATCAGTGGTTGGGATCCTCTGGACCCCAGTCTGCCGGCCGAGTATATCTCCCAGCCCGATGGACAGGTTCCCGGCGGTGCTGACCGTTGGCACGATCACTATTCCGAAAGCTACACTCTGAAAAGCTCCTACTCATTCATGAGCCTGGGCAATAACGAGTTCAAAACCGGAATCGATCTCAGCTTTACGGAAATGCAATTGGTGGATTTGCAGACCAATCTGGGTGTGCCACCCGAAGGCAAGTTGGGCGTGAAAGAAGATATCTTCCTGGCCCATCCCATCACTGGAGCTTTGTATTTTCAGGACACTCTTGATTACCGGGGGCTGATTATCAATGCTGGTCTGCGGGCCGATTGGTGGGCTCCTGGTCAGGAAGTGGAAAATGTCATGGCCAATCACGATGACTATTTGTTTGTCACCGGTGACATGGCCGATGAGTTTTACGAAAAAACCCATGACGCCTTTGGACGCAACTGGAAGATGCGCCTGTCTCCCCGTTTGGGGCTGAGTTTCCCCGTGACCGAGCGGGACAAGTTCTTCTTCAACTATGGGCACTTCAGCCAGTGGCCACGGTTTGCCTATGTGTATCCTCAACTCGAAGCACAAACAGCCACCGAAGTGCAGTTGCTGGGAAATCCCAATCTGGACCCGAAGGTGACCATCGAATACGAAACCGGGCTGCAACATGAGTTTGGTGGGCTGTGGAGTTTTGGTGTTACGTTCTTCAACCGTGACATTTACGATTACGCAAAAAGTGTCCGTTTGGACGAAGTGGTCATCGGTGCCGAAGAAACACCTGACCCTAATGATTCGGGTAATGTGACCATCAGTCCGGTGCGCTATTTCAATGGCGATTCCGCCCGCAGTCTGGGTATCGAAATGACCGTGACCAAGCGCACAACCCGTTGGTTGAGTGGCTCCGGTAGCCTGGAATTCCAGCACACCACGGGTACCAACAGTAATGCCAATGAAGCTTATCTGGTGGCGTCTTATGAAGACTCTTATTCACCCACGGCCAGCATTGGCGGGCTGACCCGGTCGCCCCTGCTGTGGGATAAACCCTGGACTGTGAGTTTCAACGCCGACTTCTCTGTTTTCGACGACGACCGGCCTGAGCTCTTTGGCTGGCGCATGCCGCCCAACTGGAGTTTCAACCTCTTGGCTCGAGCCGAGGCTGGCCAACGTTACACGCCCATGAAATACAATGGTTTTGAAGACTACGAACGTGGGGGAATCAACAGCGAACTGGGCCCCTACAAGAGCAGCATCAATATTCGCTTCAACAAATACTGGCGTTTCCATGGTCGGGAGAAACTGACCATCTATCTGGAAGTTCGGAATTTGTTGAACCACCAAAACTTCCGCCGGGTGAACCCGTTCACCGGAGATGGTTATAAAGTTGGCGATTACAATCCCCAATGGGTGGAAACATGGGACGATTCAGAGAACCAGGAAAACCCCTACGTTGCTTCCACCAACAGCGAAGACTATGCCAAGGGCGTGGTTGATCCCAGTTACATCGAGAACCCTCTCACGCTGCTTTGGGGGGTGAGTTACTCATGGTAAACAGAACTGTAAAAACACTGATTGTTTTGGTGGCGGCTTTGGCCACGTTGACTGGCTCTGCCCAGGCCGGTGATATTTTGCGCCTTTATGGTGAAGACAGTGTGGGGACGGCATCTGGTCTTTTCATGCGCATTCCGGTGGGCGCTCGGGGCATTGCTCTGGGTAAGGCCTATGTGGCCTGTGCCACGGACGGCGCTGCTGCGTATTGGAACCCAGCGGGTATCATGCGCACACCGGGCCGGACCAACTATTTTGCCAGCCACAGTGAATACACTGCTGGCATCGACTTGGATTATCTGAGTTGGCACCATCGCCGGCAGAGTTTTGGTTTTGGTCTGAGCATGGGCTCCCTTCGCTCGGGTGATATTTTACGCACGGATGAATTCCACCAGGAAGGCACCGGCCACTATTTTAATGCCAATCAGTTCTTTATTGGCGCTTCTATAGCCCGATCTATGACCGACAAGTTTTCCATTGGAATTACGGCGAAATACTTCCAGGAAAATTTGGACGAGTACCAGACAAAAGCCTTTCTGGCTGACTTGGGAATTCTGTATTTCCTGGGTCTCGGAGATATGCGCATCGGATTTTCAGTGAAGAATTTTGGTGGCGATCTTCAACCGGGCGGTTCGCCTCCCTCTTCGGGCAGTGGTGCTGACGCCAGTTCGGAATTCCAAAGTTTCCCGGCTCCAACGGTGGGCTCTTTTGGTGCTGCCAAAACCTGGCAACTGGCTCGGAAGTTGACCGTGTTAACCACTGCCGATTTCAACCACCCTTCGGACTTCAAGGAAAGCTTCCGTATGGGCTCCGAGTTTGGCATCAATCAAGTTCTCTTCCTGCGGGCCGGTTTCGAAACCAGTCGCCAGGAAGGTGGCTTTGCGGCCGGCTTTGGTATGCAACTCAAGCGCAAGCAGTTCCTGGTGCGCATCGATTATGCTTACAGCGACAACGGCAGTTTTGGGACCACCCACCAAATTTCGGTGGACTTGTCCCCTCTTTTCAGGCGTAAGGCCGACGATGCCTGGCGAAGGAGAAACTGATGAAAAAACTAACTCTGCTTTTACTGTTGATGATGGGTCTGATGATCTCCGGTTGTGGAGAGAAGATTGCTATTCCCGAGCCTAAGGGATTGTTCTCCGTCAGTGCCTACAAAGAGGCTGCGGCCTACGATCACATTGATGATCCCCGTCAGTTGGTGGATCATTTGGGAGCCTTGTTCCTGCTCCACGGCAATACGCTCAGCAAAATGGACCAATACCTTCAGGCCAATGAAGGAGTGACTCCAGTGACTGGGTTTGGCAATGCCACCTCTCTGTGCGTAATGCCATCTCTGAATGTGGTCTTTGTTTATGACGAGGCCAACACCAGTGTGAGTTGGTACCAGACAGATGATTTGACCTTTCTTGGTTCGGCTACGTTGCCGGGAGTGCTTTCAGCAGTTTCCATGGTGACCCAGTCCAGTGGCATCGAATTGGTTCCTTCGGGCATTACGTTCCTGTATTTGTCTGACCCCACCAGCGGCGTGATTCATCGCTATGCCTTCCTGGAAACATGGGAGTTGATCCCTTTTGGTATTCTGGCCAATGGCGAGGGCCAGTCGGCTCGTTTTGTTCACGAAGTCGGGGGACTATCTGTCGATCTTGAGGGCCGGCTTCTGGTTTGCGATGCTGATCCGGAACGCAACTGGGTCATTCGTTTTGACAGCACTCCCGATACTCTGGACACGACACCTGATGAAACTGATATTGATCCCATGCGGGGGCTCGCCGTTCCCTTCCGTGTGGACGAAGGGTGCGCGGTCCAGCCCACGGCCGTTTATGTGATGGGCAATGCTCCCGGATGTGGAGAGACCAGTTGGGAGGGGGCGCCCAGTGAGGAGCCTGGTGAATTCCATTCACCCTTTGGTGTGGGGATGGACGGCAGCGCGCGATCCTTTGTCTGCGACACAGAAAACAGTCGTGTTCAGATTTTTAAGGACGGGTTATATGATTTCCACTTTGTGGTTGATGCCGATGTGGATCGCCGTCCGGTGAGCATCTCGGTTCTGGACCGGCAGGTTAATCCCTCGTCAACCTTCTATGCTGCCTATCTTTTTGTCATGGTGCCGGATGATGGACTCATCTTCAAATATATTTCATCAGAAGAATTCCAGGATAGAAACCCAGGGATTCCTTTTACGCCCTAGGTGCCGCTGGGCACCAGGTGTGGTTTTGTAGGGGGGCAAAAATGACTGATATTGAGATGGTGGAGTTTCGCTCCCGCGTTGACCTATGGATGTTTTGGGTGGTTTGGGGAGCATGCCTTCTGCTGGTTGGCTGTTGTTTTCTGGTTTTTTTCGACAAATCCTCCGGAAATGTCGTCAATGGCTTGACCCTCCTGACCACCGTGATGATCGGCCCCTTTCTTCTTTGGGGCCTGTACGGAACCAAGTACCGAATAACCGACACCCAACTGCTGGTTCACCATGGGGCCTTGCGCAGCAAGATCTATCTGGATGATATCACCTCTGTTGAGCCCATTTGCAGTGCCCAGACGAGCCCGGCCTTATCCCGGGACCGGTTCCTGATCCGCTACCAAAAATATGCGACGCTGATGGTTTCTCCAGATGAGCGGGGCGACTTCCTGCAGGAAATGGCCGCCCGCGCACCCCACCTTGTCTGGCAGGATGGCGGGTTGGTAAAAAACTCCTGACATCTCTCATTGCAGCAGCGGTGGCGGGTCCTGACAGGGGGCGGCTAGCTGGTGTCGAGTATCGGGTCTTGGGGCCAGACGGCGGTCTAAAATTCTGGCCAGGTCCAGGATGAAGCGGTAGGTGGTGGCTTCATATGGCGTCAGAGCCGGCAACTGCTTTCCGTCACTGCCCAACTTTTTTTCCGCTATTTGCTTGCTATCAATGGTGCCCTGCCAGACGATTTTTTGCTCCAGCACATCAATGATGGCGGCCGTGGTTTCCAGGGACAGCGTTTTTTTCTTTTCATCAGCCTGGTAATGCAAATCGTAAGGCACCACCAGGTGGGTCCATCCCCGGCGACGTGCCAGATCTATGGCCGAATGTCCCGATAGCTGAAAAGTGACCTGCCCCAGTGAATCAACAATGGATTCCACTGGGGACCCCATGGCAGACAGGGGATTGCGGGCCGATGGCAAGGCCGTGAAATTGGTACCGGGAATCATCATTTCTGTCATATTCTGTAGTCCCCCCAGCCACACACAACTCATCAGCCTACGCCGCTGGCTGGGGCTCTCATTCCAATCTTCAAGGGCCTCATGGCTGGCTTGATAGGAGAAAGGAACTAGAGGTTGAGTGATGACCACTTCCAAAGGCATAAGGGGAGAGGGCGGAAAGATCCTGGTTTGGGACTCCATCTGGGGGCCAGAGGCACACGCGGCCAACATGATGGGCAAAGCCATCAGTAGCCAGCGGGAAAATTCTTTAATACCCATGGTCAAACTTTCATGATCAGGAAAAATGCAATGCTTCCTGGGAACCACCCGGATTCACAGTAAACACCGAGGCATATTGGGCAACAGATACCGCTTTCCTGCCATACCGTGCAGAATTTGTGCCTGTCAGGATCATTTTTCTGTATGAAAAACTGGCAAGACCCTCTTCAAACAGGTACAATTCCTTTAATACCTTTATCAGGAAACGGCCCAGTTATTCTGGGCCGATTCATCATACCCCCGGAGACAGATCGTGAATATCAATTCCCTAAAAAAACAATTCCCCCGCAAAGACATTCCCGAGACACCATTTTATGTGTCCATTGCCGGAAATATCGGCGTGGGAAAGAGCATGATCACCACCATGATTGGCGAGGTGTTCGGCTGGCGCATGTACTACGAACCGGTCATTAACAATCCTTATCTGGATGACTACTACCAGGACATGAAACGGTGGAGTTTCCATCTTCAGGTTTATTTTCTGAGCAAGCGTTTCGAGGTGCAGAAAGAAATTCTGGACCAGCCCGGGTCCGCCATCCAGGACCGGACCATTTATGAAGATGTGGAAATTTTTGCTCCCACCCTGCACCGCCGCGATTGCATGGATGATCGGGATTACGAAAACTACCGGGAAATTTTCCGCAATATGGCAGCCTTTTTGCAGCCACCAGATCTGATCATCTATCTGGATTGCCAACCGGAGACAGCATTAAACCGCATCAAGCAGCGGGCCCGCAATTGCGAGTCGGATATCCCTCTGGATTTTCTGAAGGATCTGCATGCTGCCTACGGAGACTGGATTGAACGGGCACCGGCCCTTTGTCCCGTTCGCACTCTGGATACTGAGGTTGTGAATTTGCGAGACGATTTTGAGGCCCAGTCTGATTTGTTGGGCTTGATCCGCACCTTGCATCTGGAAAAACACAACCGAAGCCAAACGGCTTGATGGCCTCTACCCAAAAGGATCGAAAATGAACACCAGTCAGTACCGGCCCAGCGATCTTTTGCGGGGCACTGAAATTCCCGACGAACTGCTCATGGCTTTGCCCAAAACGGATTTGCATTGCCACCTTGATGGCTCGTTGCGCATGGATACATTCATGGAGTTGGGTCGGGCTGAAGGCCTGGATATGCCCGAGGATCCAGCCGAGGTGCGAAAAAAGTATTTCCCTTCAGACCGTGAATGCAGCATGCATGATTTTCTTCTCCACTTTGAACACACCTTGGCTGTGCTGCAAAACGAGGAGAATCTGGAAAGGGTGGCCTACGAACTGGCCATGGACTTTTCCGCTGATGGAGTATGGCGTCTGGAAGTCCGCTTCTGCCCCCTGCTGCACACCAAAGAGGGCCTGACTGCCGATGGGGCCGTGGCTGCGGTCCAGGCGGGTTTGGTCCGGGCCGAAGCCGAAACCGAAATTCGCACTGGCATCATCGTCACTGGTCTGCGCACCATCGACCCGGCCAGCTCTCTGGAGCTTTCCCGGTTGGCGGTGGCCTGGAAAAACCGGGGCGTGGTGGCTTTCGATTTGGCTGGCGATGAAGAAGATCATCCGGCAAAGCTGCATCAGGAATCGTTCTACCATGCCATGAACAACAACCAGAACCTGACCATTCATGCAGGCGAAGGGTTTGGGCCCGAATCCATCCACCAGGCCCTGCACCGTTGCGGTGCCAACCGCATTGGACATGGCACCAGGCTGGAAGAAGATCGCGATCTCATGGCCTATGTGGCCGACAACCGGATTCCTCTGGAAGTTTGTCTCAGCAGCAACCTGCAAAGCTGTGTGGTTTCCGATCTGGCCCATCATCCCTTCCGTTTTTATCTGAAGGAAGGGGTGCGTGTCTGCCTCAATTGCGACAATACGCTCTTTGCCGACACCAGTCCTCTCAAGGAGTTGCGCCTGGCGGTGGATACCTTCGATATGACTTTGTTGGAAACGGAACATCTGCTGCTCAATGGATTCAAAAGTGCTTTCCTGCCGGAAGCTGAAAAAGGTCCCATGGTCCAGCAAGCTCTGGCTACCATGACCAGCCTACGGGATAAATTTGCCCTCGATGGCCTGAAGGAAGGGTCTTCATGAACGAACGTTTGAATCTGCTCTCGGATAGCTGGCGAGCTCGTGTGGGCGAAGCCGTAGATTTTCTGAAGGGTGAAGGTTTCCACGGAAAAGTGGGGCTGATTCTGGGCAGTGGTCTCGGCAATTTTGTTGACGCCGTGGATGACCCCCGGGCCGTGGATTATGGAGACATTCCTGGATACGCCACCACCTCTGTTGCAGAACACACCGGCCGTTTGGTTTGTGGCACCGCCGCGGGTGTGCCGGTCATTGTCATGCAGGGACGCCTTCATCCCTACGAAGGACTTCCTTCTGAAGAGCTATTGCTGCCCACCGCCGTTCTGGCTTGTCTGGGCATTGAAACGGCGGTGGTGACCAATGCAGCCGGCGGGTTGAACCGCTTCTATACTCCTGGCGATCTGATGGTCATCCGCGACCAACTCGACTTTCATTTCAATGACCCCCTGCGGGGATTGTTGACCCATCCTTTTGCTCCGGTACCCGAAAAGGGCCAGCCTTTGCTTCCTCCGGCGGAAGAACTGGCAGCCTTGGCTGCCATTGGCCGCAGTGGAGGTGTCTCTCACCTCTTTGATCCGGACCTGGCCAAATTGCTGGTTGAGGCTGCAGCTGAGTCCGGTGTGCCTATGCACAGCGGAACTTACGTGAGCATGTATGGTCCTCCTTATGAGGCCAAGGCAGAAATTGGCATGCTGCGGCGCATTGCCGGCGATGCGGTGGGTATGTCCACGGCTCCGGAAACCGTGCTTCTGAAGCGCTTGGGCGTTAATCCCGTGGGCTTGTCGTGCATTACGAACCCGGCCCGGGAAACGGGCCAGCCCCAATTGTCCCATCAGGATGTGGTGGAAGTGGGGATCATGGTGCGATCCCGCATGGCCAAGCTGCTTTTGGCCTTTTTGCCGAAAGTGTAGCCGGCTGGTCGTCTTTACTGCGAGATTATTGTGGGGATGGCCTAAGGGCCATCCCCTGTTGCGTCCAGGCCGGGTGGACATTCCTGCCAAAAAATGCCATATTGGCCTCACTATTCTCACCCATTTGAACAACTCTGCCATGAACGGGAGTCTGAAATGCGCCGTTATCTTGTCGCCGGAAACTGGAAGATGAACATGGGACCAAGTGCCGGTAGGGAATTGGCTGCCGGATTGCAGGAACTGTTGCAGGGCCGCCAGCTGCGTGGTGATGTTTTGGTTTGCCCTCCTTATGTGACCATCCCTGCTGTGGGTGAAGTGGCCAAAGGCGAGCCTGTGTTGTTGGGCGCTCAAAATTGCTCAGACCAGGAAAAGGGTGCTTACACGGGTCAAGTTTCGGTGGATATGCTCAAAGAAGCAGGAGTCCAGTATGTGATCGTGGCCCACAGCGAACGCCGCGAATACCAGAAAGAAACCGACGATATGTTCGTGGCCAAAATCAACCGCATTCACGAAGCTGGCCTGAAGGCCATCTTCTGTTTCGGTGAGGTGTTGGGCGAGCGCAAAGATGGGCGGGCCGAAGAAGTGGTGCGCAAGCAACTGGAAGGCGTGCTGCCCAGGCTGGAATTTGCCAATGCTTATAACACTGTACTGGCCTATGAGCCGGTTTGGGCCATCGGCACCGGCGAGACGGCCAGCCCAGAGCAAGCACAGGAAATTCATGCCTTTAGCCGCAAGGTTGTGGTGGAAATCATGGGCCAGGAAGTGGCCGACTACATGCGCATTCTTTATGGCGGCAGCTGCAAACCCGGCAACGCCAGAGAACTGATCGGTTTACCCGATGTTGATGGTGGCCTCATTGGTGGCGCGGCTTTGAAGGCCGCAGATTTTGTAGGAATTATTGAAGGTGCCGAGGCCAGTCAGGCTTAGGTTGGGATACTTTTTTGGAGGATATTTAGAGTGCGGAAATTGTTATTTCCCGCCGCCTTGCTGGTGGCGTGTATTTGTTTGTCAGGGGCCTCATCCCTGGATGGTCAGTATCAGGATCGCAATCTGGATCCGGTCTTTTACCCCTTGCCCGAGAACGTAGAAGTTCTGCGTTTGGAAAATGGGGTTGAGGTCATCCTCATGCACAATCCGGCCCAGCCTATGACGGGCATCTTCACCCAGGTGAAGGTGGGGTCGGCCTGGGAAGATTTCCGCACCAGCGGCATGAGCCATATGCTTGAACACCTGCTCTTCAATGGTTCCACCAAGTACACTCAGGAAGAGCAGTACGATATGGCGGATCGGGCCGGCGCCTATAACAACGCCAACACCACTGACTTTTTCACCAACTTCATGATGGTGATTCCGGCTGCTGAGCTGGAAACAGGTTTGGAATTACAGTCTGAAATGTTGTTCCATTCCATCCTTCCTGAAGAGAAATTCCAGAAGGAAAAGGGCATTGTCCTGGGGGAATTGGTTCAGGGGCGCGACTGGCCCGGGCATGAGACTGAAGTGGCCATGCGCCAGGCTCTTTATGGTGGCACCAGTTTGGGCCTGCCCACTTTGGGGACCAAAAGCACCATCGAGCATATGGTTCGTGACGATGTGTACGACTTCTATAAAAAATGGTATGTGCCCAACAACATGATTCTCACTCTGGCGGGCAATTTTGACAGAGACGATGCCCTGAAAATGCTGGAGAAGTACTATGGCTCCATCGCTCCCGGCACGGTGGACCGGTCGGGGCTGAAGTTGCCCGAATATCTCAATCACACCACTTCCATCACACGCCGGGCAGGGGATGAGCGCGTTTTGGCTCTGGCCTTTGATGCGCCCACTTATGGCATGCCCGAATTCTTTTCCTTCCTGGTCATGGCGCAGCTGCTGGACCTTGAAGGCAGCGGCATTCTGACCCGTGCTCTGGAAGATATGGATGAAGAGGTGCGCCCCAGTTTCAGTTGGGGATGGGAGAAAGCTCCTGGCTTTGGCCGCCTGACTTTGCACTTCACTTTGAAGGATGAATCTGATGCTTCGGTGTTGTACCGCCTGGTTCAGGATGCGTTGACGGGCGCCATTGAAATGGGTGTGAAGGATGAGGACATTCTGGGCATTGTGCGCATGTCCCAAACGGAAACGCTTTTGGAACGTGAACAGCTGCGCATGACCGGCATCTACATTGCTGAGCCGGTGGCCCTGGGTGGACCTGACTTTTTTGTGTCCTACCTGGAACGCTTGCGCGAAGTGACCGCCGATGAAGTGACGCGCAGCATGACCAACTGGCTCATCGATTCTCCCTGCCTGGCTGTGCTCATTGAGAAGGAAAGCAGCGATGAGGGCGAGGCCACCGCAGGCATGCCGGCGGGCATGAAAATGCCTGAAGGAATGAAGATGCCACCGGCCATGATGGCTGCCATGAAAAAGCAGGGCATGAGCATGGGTGGCACGGAAGAAGAAAACACAGAAATCGAAAAACCTGCTGCTAAGGTTCAAGTCCCCACGGTGCTGAAAGTGGATCGCAGTGAGCTGACCAATGGTGCTGTCCTGGTGAGTCAAACCAACGACGATAGCCCACTGATGGCCATCCACCTGACCATCCGTGGCCGCGCCATGCTGGACAAAGAAAATGCCCACGCCGGTGCTCTTGATCTGGTGCACCGTATGCTCACTGAAGGTTACGCAGGTTGCGATCATACCTGCCTGGCCCGGCAATTGCGCGAACTGGGCGCCGTGGTCAAGCTGGTGGATGACGACCGCATCCCCATGGATAACTACTACACCAACGGCCACTTCAGTTTCATCCGCATTGAGCTGGCCAGCCAGTACGGTCCGGAAATGCTGGACATGCTGATCCGGGAAATCCAGCACGCGGCTTTTGATGATGAAGATTTTGAGAAGATTCGCGCCGAACGGGTGGAGAGCCTGAGCGACCAAACCGCCAGCGCCCGCAGTGTGGCCAATCGCACTCTGGAAGAACTTCTCTACGGTGATCATCCTCTGGTGCTACCTGCAGAAGGTGACGCGGAGAGTTTGGCCGCCCTCAATTTCAACCAGGTGCGCCAGGTTTACCGAAAAGCATTCTCTTCTGAGAATCTGATCTTCTCCATTGTGGGGCCTTATCCCCACGAGGAAATGCGCAAGCTCATTGAAGAATCTTTGCCTGGTCGCGGTAAATCAGTGGAAGGTTTTCCTCCCTTGCCCGTGACCACCAAAGCGGTGCAGGTGCGCAAAACCGTAGGCGGGGAATTGAGCGCCATCCGCCTGGGCAGCATTGTCCCCGTTGATGCGCAGGATACTGAATCTCTGAAACTGGTCACCTCTCTCATGAGCAGCCGCATGGCCATGGATCTGCGCGAAACCCGCGGGCTGAGTTACAGCGTGGGAGCCAGTTTCTCTGTGCGTGGGGGTTTGGGTGAATTCAACGCCTGGATCAGCCCGCCAGTGGAGCGCATGGATGAAGGCCTGGAAGCGATCAAATCCTTCATCGCCGACTTTGATGCCTCGACCATCACCCAGGATGAGCTGGACACCATTCGCAGCGCCCGCACGGGCCGCTTGATGATGCGCCGTCTCTCCTCCATGGGGCAGGCTTATTATTTAGCCATGGCCGAGCTGAACAACGACATTCCCAGTTATCTCAACGCTTTGACCGTGTACGAGCAAGTCACTTTGGAAAGCATGCAGGCCGCTGCGGAGAAATACCTCAAAACCATGCTTATGGTTGAAGTGGTGGCTGACTGATCCTCAAGGGTCAATAATGGAGAGGACTGACGTGTTATTTTTGCGGAGTCTGACATTTTATATCCTGCTGGGGTTGGGAACCATTGGCTTGGTGCCTTTGTTACTGCTGTGCCTGGTTTTGCCGGGAACCAAGCGCAACCGGATCATAGCCCGCTGGTCCACCTTCATCATGGGCGTTTTGCGGGTGGTGTGTGGTGTCAAACATGAAATCATCGGGCAGGAAAATATTCCGGCCGAAAACGGCATCATCCTGTGCAAGCACCAATCGGCTTGGGAAACTTTTGCCCTGCAGTTCATTTTTCCCGCCCAGGTTTGGGTTCTGAAAAGAGAATTGCTGTGGATTCCCATTTTTGGATGGGGGCTTAAAGTGGTCGGTTCCATTGCCATCGACCGCAAGGGTGGCAAGAAAGCTCTGATGCAGGTGATCAAACAGGGAACCGAACGGTTGCAACGGGGGCTCTGGGTTGTTATTTTTCCCGAAGGAACCCGCATCCCGCCTGGCAGTAAAGGGAATTACAGCATCGGGGGAGCCATGTTGGCCGCTCGCAGTGGATATCCGGTGGTTCCGGTGGCTCATAATGCCGGTGAGTTCTGGTCTGCGGGTAGTTTTAACATCAAACCCGGCACGGTGAGAGTGGTGGTTGGGCCTGTTTTGCAGTCTGAAGGTTTGAAAGCCAGTGAAATTAATACCCAGTCAGAGCAGTGGATTGAAGAACAAATGGCAGTTATCACCCATATTGATTCAGGAGCGGCGAAAATAAAAGCTCAAAAAGCCGAAGCATAAAAACATCAAACAGCAAAAAAGAGCTTGAAAATTAAAGTGACTTTTGGTATGATCATGGTGTCTAAGGAAAAAGACCACTTCTTTGGAGTGGGTCCCGACAAAAGATGACTACGGAGGTAGTGGAATGAATACTCGATACAATTGCTTGATCACATTGGCTTTGCTGGCCACGGTTATGGTTCCCCAACTGGCTTCTGCTGAAGCTGTGTACTGGGATGGCAATGGTCACTATTACGAATATTTGGAGCCCCTGGTGAGCTGGGAAGAGGCCCACACCATTGCCGAAGGCCGTTCTGTTGGTGGAAATCCTGGTTACCTGGTCACTTTGACCAGCCAGGAAGAAAATGATTTTGTTTATAATGTTGTTTTAGGTGGCGACGCCCCGGCTCCCTACGGCGACCCCTGGATTGGTGGCTACCAGGATAGCGATCATAGCGATCCCGCTTTGAACTGGCACTGGGTCACGGAAGAAGAGTTTGATTTCGTGAACTGGGCACCGGGTGAGCCTAACGATTTTCATCATCTCTATGCTGAAATGTACCTGCAGTTCAGCCCTGGCCAAGGTGGCATGTGGAATGACCACCATAGCATCAATCCCAAGCCCATGATTGTGGAATATTCCAATGATGTGGTGGCAATTGAAGATGCTAGTTGGGGAGAGGTTAAGTCGCTGTATCGATAGCTTTTTGAGTTTGAATGGAAATATGGATTGAGAAAAGGCTCCGATTGTCGGGGCCTTTTCTATTGTCAGGCACCTCCAACATCCTCCCGGATCTTCCCCTCCATACGTACCAACTGCTCCTCACTGGCCTCTAATGCCTGGGCCTTCTCACGGCTGACACTACCCAGGCTTTTTATCTGGTTCACATATCGCAGACAATGGGAACACATCATCAGATGGAGTTTGAATTCCATCTTCTTCATGAAGCCCAACTCCAGGTAGTCGTCAGTGCTCACTATGCGTGATACCTGATTACACTTCAGCATTCCCTACCCCTCGATGTTCCGGTGTTCCAGACATTCCCGCAGTTTGTTGCGGCCACGATAAAGCAGCACACCCAGATTGGAACGACTCACGCCCATGGTCTCACAAATTTCGTCACTGTTCATTTCTTCCACTTCGCGCAAAACAAAGGCCACGCGCTGGTCAGTTTTTACGCCATCAAGACAATCATCCAGATGTTGGCGGATTTCATCATCAAAGGCGGCGGCGTCAGTATTGCGGGGGGGCTTGGCCCAGAAACCGTTGGTCTTGAATCGGTGTTCCATCACTTCATCAATATCTTCGGCGGCTTCTTCCCGGCCGGCGCCACGCCTCATCTCTGAAATTTTACGATAGAGAATGCCAAACAGCCAGGTGCGAACATGAGATCGGCCCTCGAAGTCGTCCAGCTTTTCCATGAAAGTGACGAATGTATTCTGGGCCACATCTTCGGCATTTTGAACGGTGAGCCCGGCACCTCTGGCCGCCCGGTAAATTTGCGGCAGGTATTCGTGAGTTAACTCAGCCAGGGTATCATCGTGACGCTCCTTCAACCGGGACAGAAATTGCGGCCCGGCAAAGGCATCAAAAGACATCATAAAAAACATGTGGTGGCGATCTCCTTGGTTCCCCCAGAATAAACATGAAAAATCCTGTAACAAATTCCGCTGTGGCTGCACTCACTCTGTGAAGCAACCGGTCAATCCGGAACAACAACCCCACCTGCACGGTGGGCCATAGATAGAATAAGGAGGCTGACAATGTTTGCAACACGTATTAAGCGGGGAACCATGGGCGGGATCATGGGCGGATTGGTTTTTGGCGGGATGATGGGCATGATGGGTATGCTCCCCATGATTGGCAAAATGGTGGGGCAACCCAATGCCATAGTGGGCTTTTTGGTTCACATGGTGATCAGTTCAGGCATCGGCGCCAGTTTCGGTGTTTTGCTGGATTCCATGGCCAATAGCAGGGTTAAGGCCTTGATGGCAGGATTGGCCTACGGTTCATTCTGGTGGGTGCTGGGACCTCTGACCATGATGCCATTGATGATGGGCATGGGCTTGGGAACCAATTGGAACCTGGTGGCTGCCCAGAACATGCTGCCCTCTCTGATGGGGCACATGATCTTTGGCCTGGTGCTGGGTTTTGTTTACAACCGGGCGGAGAATTGCTTCCTCAGCGGGACCTTTGGACTGGGGGACAAGGACCATAAGGGCAACCTGGATAAGGAACAACCTTCACCAAGGTTGGTTTGAAATAGAAATGAAATTGGGTGGGCGGATGAACAGAATATCAGCCCACCTTTGGCGAGGCCGCGCGACCCCCTTGCGCGGTCTCGCACTTTTTGGTTCCAGTCTAGGCCTTGCCAACCCCCACCCTCGGCAGCTATTTTCCTGTCATATATGAATTCCTCTTGTGCTTCCCTTTCAAGGAGTCGCTGATGAAGAAGCCTCTGGTCTCGGTGATGATGGTGTGTGTGCTCTGGGCTACTTTATTGGCTGGATCGGTGTTCGCTGGATCAGGTGACTCCCTGATCATGTCCCACCAGGCCCAACTGGTGTTCAATACCGATGCCCACACGGTTCAAATCTCTGACCACCTGGTGGTCCCGGCGGGAGTTCTGAATCTGCGGCTTGGCGAGGCCTTGAAGATTGAAAGCCTTTCCCATCCCGACGGCACGCTGTTTGACATGGCCCTTGCCCTGACGGAGGCCTCAGATGAAGATGGCTCTTTTCAACAGATAGATTTGGCGGCCTGTGGTTTTTCTGATGCTGGCGGAGAGTTGATCCTCAAATATTCCGGCACCTTTTACGAGTCTGTTGAAGATGTAGTTTTTTCCCGGGAAAACGTGGGTGGAGAAATTACCGCCACCATCAGCGGTGAAGGCATTTATCTGTCCGGCTCGGCCGAATGGCTGGCTTGGAACAGCAACGTTTTGGTCACCCATGATTTGAGTATTGACACCCCTGTGGGTATTGAAACCGTAACCCAGGGCGAGCGCACCGTGCACGAAGTTCGTGGGGAAAGGTTGCACACCCGTTGGGTGGCGGCCAACCCTGCCGATGGTTTGAATCTCATCGCCAATAAATATTTTGTGCATGAAGAACCCGTGGGTGGCGGCGTGGTGAGCCAGACATTCTTCCTTGAAGACGACACCCGTTTGCGGGGCACCTACATGGAGCGCACCAAGGCCTACATCGCCATGTACGAAGAGATGATCGGCCCTTATCCCTACAAAAAATTTGCCACCGTGGAAAATTGGTTCCCCACGGGATACGGCATGCCTTCCTACACCTTATTAGGTGGACAGGTTTTGCGCCTGCCTTTCATTCCATACACCAGCTTTGGCCACGAAATTTGTCACAATTGGTGGGGCAATTCGGTTTTTGTGGACACCTCTGAGGGTAACTGGTGCGAAGGTCTGACGGTCTATTGCGCCGACTATCATTATAAAGAGCTGGAAGATGCCGAACAGGCCCGGCAGTACCGTCGCACTCTGTTGAAAGATTATGCGGCCTACACCCGGGACGAATCTCATGATTTTCCCCTGACCGAGTTTATCAACCGGCACAGTGGCGCCACCCGCGCGGTGGGTTATGGCAAAAGCATGATGGTCTTCCACATGGTGAACCAGATGATTGGCCGGGAAGCCTTTCTGAAGGGCCTGCAAACAGTGGCCGCCGAACACAAGTATATCAAAACCAACTGGAGCGATTTCTTTGCCGCCTTTTCCGATGCCTCCGGGCAGGATTTAGGGTTCTATCAGGAGCAGTGGTTGGCCCGCACCGGCGCACCCACTCTGTCGGTTCATGATGTAAAATTTGAGAAGAATAAAGTCTCCTTCAGCCTTCGTCAGGACGATCAACCTTATGATCTGCAGGTGCCGGTGGTTGTAACGACCAAAACCGGCACGGAAGAACACATGGTTCATTTTGATAAAAACAGCGATCGTTTTGAATTGAAAGTAGCGGGGGCCAAAGTGCTGGCTGTGGATCCGGGAACTCATCTTTTCCGCCGCCTGCACCAGGCGGAAATAGAACCCACTATCAGTCAGGTTTTGGCCGAAGAGGCACCCAATGTCATTCTGGATCATGCTCCGGCTCTGATGGTGGCCTCAGCCAGGACCTTTGCCGATGATTTCATCGAAGGCCCTTTGTATGATTTCATTGAGGATGGAAAGCTGCGCACTGATGTTCCCACCGGAGCAGGAAGTGCCAACCTGGTGATCAACCCTGGAAAAGAGTTGTTGGCTGAATACAAAAACTCCGAACTGATCATCAGTGGCAAGACCTTCTTCCTGGGAGGGAAGCGGTACAGTCTGGACAAATTTGACATCGTGTTCACAGCGCCTAATCCGGCCGATCCTACTTTGGCGGATATGGTCATTCTCTGTAACAGTCCCCACCGTCTGGAAGCCATGTCTCGCCGCTTGGGGCACTATGGCAAATATAGCTATCTGATCTTTCCTGTGGGGCAGGGCAGTCCGGTCAAAGGCAACTGGCAACTCAGTGATTCACCAATGGTGGTGAAAAACCACTGACTTTTTTGTGATTGCCGCGCAATTCCGTGCAACCTTTGGACGGTATTGTGGTACAATGCCGTCCCCATCAGATGCGGGCTCATTCCTTTTTCAGGTCAAAGCCCAAACTGAATTTTCCGTTGTTTAGAAGGTCAGGATCGCCTAAATAATGCACAGATTCCGTACATCTTTTTTATCATGCCCAGGCCAGGCCCGGAGCTTCTCACTCTCTCTCTTTCTGCTAATCCTTTTATTGGCAACCTTGTCCGGTTGTTCCGATGATGATCCCGTCATCGCTCCAGACAACGATCTCGCCTGGACCATCACTCTTGAGCCCGAATACACCCTGCGCGCTGTGTGGGGCCTCACTGCCGACAATTTTTTCACCGTGGGCGAGTTTGGCAGCATCCGCCATTTCGAAAACGGGGCTTGGCAGCACTGGCAGCTGGATTATTCCCCCACTTTGAAGGGCATTTGGGGTTCCGATGGCGACCATGTTCTGGCCGTGGGGGATGATGGCATTTGTTACCAATACGATGGCCAGGAGTGGACTGGTCGGTACACCCATTCAAGCAGCACCCTCAATGGCATTTGGGGCTCCAGCTGGGACGATGTTTATGCCGTGGGCAACGCCGGTTCTCTGGTTCACTTCGATGGTGAAAACTGGAGCGCTCTGGACAGCGGCACCAACGTTAAGCTTTACAGTTGCTGGGGCACCGGCCCGGACAATATCTATGTTTGTGGAAATTTGGGAACCATGCTGCATTTTGATGGGCAGGAGTGGGAATTTCAGGACACGGGCATCACTGAGCCATTGGACAGTGTCTGGGGTTTCGGCCCTGCGGATATTTACGCAGTGGGCGGCTTGGGGCAAATCATCCACTACGACGGTGTTGAGTGGACGTCCGAGAACAGCGGCACTACAGAACGTCTTTGGTCCGTGCGCGGTCTGCCTGGGCAGCCCCCGGTGGCCATCGGTGCCAACGGTATTTTCCTGACACGAGGCGACAATAACTGGCATCCCCAAACCATCGCCGAAGGCCGTTACATGTACGGAATGTGGGACGACCAGGACAGCGCCATCCTGATGACAGGGTACAACGGCCTCCTGCAGCGCATGACCGATCCGGCCTGGCAAATTTTGCGCGTCGGGCACACTCGCTGGTTCAATGATGTGTGGGCGCCGTCCTGCCAAAAGGTTTTTGCGGTGGGTAAGCAGGGAGTGGTCTTGCAATCCTTGGGCGGCGGCTGGCAAAACATTGCTCCCTCCATGGAAGGCATCTCTTATTCAGGGATTTGGGGTGAAACCGAAGATGATTTCTTCGTTGTTGGCTCCGAAGGAACCATTGCCCGCTATCGTGACGGCCAGCCCTGGGAAACCTGGCGCCTGCAAAGTGGAGCCAACCTGGAAAGCATTTGGGGCACTCATTCGGGAAATATTTTTGCTGCGGGCGATGCTGGTACCATCGTTCATTTTGACGGTGTCAGTTGGGAGACCATGGACAGTGGCACCACCCAGGCTCTGTCGGCTGTGCACGGTCGCAACTCCCAGGAAGTCTATGCAGTGGGAGCCGATGGTAGCATTCTCTTTTTTAATGGTTCCGCTTGGCGCAGCCTGGACAGTGGAACCGAGCTCACCTTGAATGGTGTTTGGTGCCGGGAAGACGGCCAAACCGTAGTTGTGGGAAGTGGCGGCCTGGTCTTGAACCAGGGCGATGAACTGGGAGAGGATACCCCCTGGCTAGTGCAGGATGGCGTTTCCCTGTTTTCACTGTATGATGTCACCGGCGACGGTGAGGGCAACACCTACGCTGTGGGTTACAATGGAACAGTCGTCATGTATGATGGCCTGAACTGGCAACCCGTGCATCCGGGAAGACACGACCTCTTGTACGCAGTGGATCTGGACCCATGCGGTAGCCTGGTGGCTGCTGGGGATTGGGGCCTGGTCCTACAGTATGGATATTAATTAAATGGACCCAACCCCTGAAACGTTGACCGCATAAGGAGCAATCATGGCCAAACTGAACAAACTTCAGCCCGCAGCCGTCTGGCAAATTTTCGAAAAAATGTGTGATATCCCTCACGGTTCCGGTAACGAAACCGGCGTGATGAAAATGTTCCAGGGCTGGGCCGACGAGCGTGGTCTGTCCTGGTCGTCGGACAAAGTGGGAAATTTGCTGATTCGCATTCCCGCTACCAAAGGTCTGGAAAAGGCTGCTCCCATTTTGATCCAGGGTCATGTGGACATGGTTTGCGAGAAGAACTCCGCCACCAAACACGATTTTGAAACCGATGGCCTGAAATTAAAAATCAACGGTGATTGGGTCACAGCCGAAGGCACCACTCTGGGCGCTGACAATGGCATTGGTGTGGCCATGGGCTTGGCTTTGGCCGACGAAAAAGTACCTCACGGTCCTGTGGAAGTTCTGTTGACCGTGGACGAAGAACGCGGCCTGACCGGAGCCGCCGGCGTGGAAGCCGGATTTTTTGAATCCCGTGCCATGATCAACCTCGATTCTGAAGACGACGACGCCATTTTTATTGGCTGCGCCGGTGGCCGAGACTCAGTCTTCGAGCTGAAAAACAAAGCCACCCGGGCACCCAAGGACAGTGGTGGCCGCAAGATTACTCTGGGTGGGCTGCGTGGGGGCCACTCTGGCCTGAACATCCATGAAAACCGTGGCAACGCCATCAAGATCCTCACCCGTGTGTTGCTGGCCGTCTCTGAAGAGATGGATCTGCGCCTTGTGGAGATCAATGGTGGTAGCATGCGCAACGCCATTCCCCGGGAATCTGAAGTTAAAGTGGTGATCGCCAAAGCCGATGGCCGCAAGTTCAAAAAACTGGTGGATACCTTCCTGGCCCGGATCCTGGCTGATGAACTGGCTGGTATTGATGATGGTTTCGAGTGGAAAGTCAGCGCAGTGCAGGCTCCCCGCTGCTTCAGCCTGGCCACCAGTTTGAATACTTTGCGTCTGTTGGCGGCCATTCCCAACGGCGTGACGGGTATGAGCCAGGACATTGCCGGTTTGGTTGAGACCAGCACCAATCTGGGTGTTGTGGCAACCAAGGGCTCCAAGGTGCGCATCGTATGCTGCAGCCGTTCGTCCATCATGCCTTCTCTGGAGAATTTGGTGACCCAGCACAAGGCCATTGGCATCATGGCAGGGGCCGATGTGATACAACCTGAAGGTTACCCCGGCTGGAAACCCAATATGAAGAGCCAGCTGTTGGCCGTCACCCGCAAAAAATACAAGGCCGCCTTTGGTGCGGATGCCGATTTGCTGGCCATTCATGCGGGCTTGGAATGTGGGCTGCTGACGGAGAAATATCCCGATCTGGACATCGTTTCTTTTGGACCGAACATTCGGGGAGCCCACTCTCCCGATGAGAAAGTTCAAATCAGTTCCGTGCAAAAGATCTGGAAGCTTTTTGCAGCCACCCTGGCCGAGGTGGCCAAGGGCTGAGAAAAGGACTGTATCCCGGAGTAAGCCTATCTGTTTTGTGGTGAACACTGGAATGCAAAAAAGTAAATGAGAAAGCCAACCACGGGCGAAAAAGTAGCAAAACTTTTCGCCCGTGGTTTTTTATGTGAGATTGTCCACGAGTTATCCACAGGTTTGGTTGGTTTTCCACAAGGCTGAACTTGACAGGTTGACGGGGTTTAAGTTGTTACATTTCACGTGTTTAGCGATACCTCACGAAAGTGCTAAAAATAAGGCGAGTTTTTAGCCCTCAAGTTACCAACAAATCCACAGCTTCATCGTTGGTAAGTTCCCTATTGGCAATCTCTTTTACATTTTGGCCTGTTGTGGCGTACGAGAAATCTTTACGACGGTGCTCGGCGTGGCTCTTGCTTGCGGGAAAGCCGCCAGCAAAAATTGGAGAAACGAGATCCTGTTATACCGTGGAATTTACCCTTCTGCCTTGCCCCCCATACTCTTCTGGGCCATTTTTAACAGTACAGGGAAATGGCCGGGGTGCGGCCTGAGCATCTATCATTTGTACTCGAAAGGCGTGTCCTATGCCAGCGATCGGTGACGCCGGAAAACATGGTCCCAAGGTTCGTTCCGACTGCCATGTAGCAGTGGAATTAAAAACCAGTGGTGGCCTGCAAATCCAACTGAATTCCAAGGTCGAAGGATTGTTCGGGGATCGCATCAGGGCCCTCATGGCTCAGGGGTGCGAGGCATTGGGCGTTGAGAATGCCACTGTCTCGGTACAGGATATGGGGGCACTGCCTTTTGCTCTGGCAGCAAGACTGGAAACGGCCGTGCGCCGGGCGGGGCACGAGCCTGCCGCAGAGTTTCTTTTGCCCACGAAGGAGCACTGCCTGTCGGACAGCTCGGCGGATCGCCTGCGCCGCAGCCGGCTGTACCTGCCGGGAAACGAACCCAAATTCTATGTGAATGCTGGCCTTCATCAACCCGATGGCATCATCCTTGATCTTGAAGATTCCGTAGCACCTACGGAAAAAGATTCTGCGCGTTGCTTGGTGCGCAACGCTCTGCGAGCGGTGAACTTTTATGGTTCCGAACGCATGGTGCGCATCAACCAGGGGTCCCGTGGGTTGGATGATTTGGAATGGATCATCCCTCACCATGTGAATCTGGTGCTTATTCCCAAAGTGGAAGACCCCGACCAGATCACGGCGGTGGCTGAACGCATTGATGCCATCAACCACCGCATCGGCAACCAGTCTCCTGTGTATCTCATGCCCATTATCGAATCGGCTTTGGGTGCTTGGAAGGCTTATGATATTGCCATGGCCCATAAAAATGTCATTGCTCTTTCTGTGGGCCTGGAAGATTACACCGCAGACATCGGTGCACAGCGAACCAACCGGGGAACAGAGAGTTTCTGGGCCCGGGCCCAGGTTATTAACGGAGCCAAGGCTGCAGGAATTCAGCCCGTCGATACCGTCTTTAGTGATGTGAGCGATATGGATGCCTTACGTGATTCCATCCTTGAGGCCAAGAGCTTGGGCTTTGTGGGTAAGGGCTGCATCCATCCCCGACAAATTCAGGTGGTGCATGAGGCTTTTGCCCCTGATGCCTCGGAAATGGATCGAGCCCAAAAAATTGTGAAGGCTTTTGAAATTGCCGAAGCCAAAGGCTTGGGTGTGGTCAGTCTGGGCAGTAAAATGATTGATGCCCCCGTGGTGAAGCGAGCCCTGACGACCATTGAAGTGGCCATCAAAGTTGGCCTGCTCCCACCTGACTGGCGCGACACCCATGACAAACCCGGATCCCGTCTGAACGGGAAAATGACTGAAAAGGGAGGAGAGTGATGACCAGGCTGGTAAAAAACGCCGCCGGGCGCATGGTGCCTGTGGAGATCAATGGTCAGGCCGCCGTCCCTTATCAGGGCGTGGGGAAATACAGGCCTGAAGGGCGCAAACGGGGAGCCCCCATCCGCAGCAGTGCCGATTACCCTGCCGATGGCGACAAGATCGTGGCGAACATCAAGGACGCCTTGATCAACGCTGGCCTGCGCGATGGCATGACCATCAGCACGCACCATCATTTGCGCAATGGCGATCATGTGGCCAATGCCGTCTTTGCCGCCGCAGCGGAACTGGGCGTCAAAAATTTGCGCTGGTTTCCCAGTGCCAGTTTCCCTTGCCATGCCGGCATGATTGATTTGATGGAAAGTGGTGTCATCCACCACATCGAAGGTAGCATGAACGGCCCTCTGGGCGACTATTGCACCCGTGGCAAAATGAAAGGCATGGCCGTTCTGCGCAGTCATGGCGGACGCTACCAGGCCATTCAGGATGGGGATGTGAAGGTGGATATCGCAGTCATCGCTGCTCCCACTGCTGATCCTTTCGGCAACGCCACCGGCGACCGCGGCCCCACCGCTTGCGGGTTGCTGGGTTTTGCCTTGGCCGACAGTGAATATGCTGATCACGTCATCGCCGTCACTGATAATCTGGTGCCCTTTCCCTGTGTGCCCTGGCAAATTCAGGGCAACAATGTGGATCAGGTTGTGGTCATGGATAGCATTGGCGATGCCAGTAAAATCGTCAGTGGAACCACCCAGATCACCAAATCTCCGGACCGTTTGCTCATCGCCGAATTGACCGCCCGTTTCTGTGATGAAGCCGGCATTGTGCAGGACGGGTTCAGCTTCCAGGCTGGCGCCGGTGGCACCGCACTGAGCTTCGCACTCTTCCTACGGGACATGATGCGCGAACGCAACATCAAAGCCCGCTTTGTGCGTGGCGGCTCCACCCAGTATCTGGTGGATATGTTGGAAGAAGGGCTGACGGATTACATCCTCGATGGCCAAACTTTTGACCTCGAAGGGGTGCGCTCCATGCGGGAAAATCCCGGCCACCTGGACACTTCGCCGTTCACCAGTTACAACTGGCATGGCAAAGGTAACTTCGCCTCTATGCTGGATGCGGTGGTTTTGGGCGCTACAGAAGTGGACACCCATTTCAATGCCAACGTGGTGACGCACAGTGACGGCCGCCTGTTGCATGGCATTGGTGGTTGGCAAAACTGCCTGGCCAGCAAGTGCACCATTCTGCCCATTCCCAGCTTCCGTGACCGCATTCCGGTGGTGGTCGATGAGGTGACCACTCTGTGTGGACCAGGAGAATTGGTCGATGTGATCGTCACTGAGCGCGGCATCGCCATCAATCCCTTGCGGCGAGATCTGCTGGAGAAGCTGCGGGGCAGCAGCCTGCCTTTGCGCACTTTGACGGAAATCAAATCCGAAGTGGAAGATATTTGCGGTGGCCCGGCAGACAAGCCCCACCTGGGCAAAAAAGTTGTGGCGGCCATCAAGTGGGTGGACGGAACGGTCATTGATAGTGTGCGCCAGGTTGGCGACTGATTTTTGATGGCTCTGTATGTCGTGTCGGCGGCAGTTCATTTGGTATTGGCTGCCGCCGGTCGCCGCAAAACGGGGCAGGCTTTTCCCTTGTGTGGTTGCTGGTCTCTGTCCCTCTGGTTATTCTGACTTCCAGCATCATGCGGTGATATTTGGAGCGGCGTGGTTACACATTGCCTGATCAGGGGGATGAATGAGCAGGGAAAAATCCATTGCAGTGCTTTCCTGGCTGGGCGTCGTTTTTTTGATTGCTTCGTTTTTGGGGCCCGTGTGGAAAAATTTTTCCGGCTCTGTGGTGGGACCTTTTGGCGGCATTGATGCCTTGTTGCAAGTGGGCATCCTGGAATGGAGTGCTCGCCACTGGCCTCATGTTTCCACCTGGATGAATTTGCCTGTTTTCTACCCGATTGCCGGGACCATCGGGTTCATGGACTCTCTCTTGGGCCAAGTCTGGATGGTGATGCCGGTGCGCTGGCTGTTCTCTCCTTCGGCCGCTGGCTTGTACAACGCTGCTTATCTGGGCAGTCTGTTATTAGCGGCTGCAGGCATGGCCACTCTCTGGTTGGCTTCGGGTGGATCACGCTGGGCTGCGGGCGTGGCGGCCCTGGCTCTGGTCGGTGCTCCTTATACCCATGCCCAACTGGGGCATCTGAATCAACTTCCTCCCCCTTTTGTACTCTTCAGTCTGGCCGCTCTGACCGCGGCTTTGCGCCGTCAAAACGCCGGCCTTTCCAACGGGAAGTTTTGGTGGCTGCTGGGTGGTTCGCTGGTTATGCAAGCCGCCTGGGGCTGGCATGGGTTTGCCTATGCGGTGATGGGTGTGACGGTTTTGCAAACGGCATGGCTAGTTCATCGCTTTCGCAGGAGAACTGCCAACAGGGGACTCATTCTTTCAGTGCTCAAAAATACAATGTTGCCTTTGGCTGTGACAGTGGTGGCGGTGGGCTTTTTAGCCCAGCCCCAGTTGCAGCTGGGACAGCGGTACGCGGAATTTCAAAGGGGTGACAAAGAAGTCCTGGCCGGGAGTGCAGACATCCAGCATTTCTTCAATCGCGGGGTGTATCGCAGTGGCCCTGCCGATTGGATTGGGCAAGGGATTTCAGGAGAAGAACGTTATTTGGGGCGTGATCGTCAGGTGCTTCACCCCGGTTGGCTGGCCTTGGCTTTGTTTGCCGTGGGTTGGTGGAGGCGGGGGTATCTGCCCTTCCAGCGCCGCCGTTTTGGCCGCTCCCTTTTGGTTCTGGGAGTCATCGGTCTGGTCTTTGCGTTTGGGTCATCCATGGGATTGCCGGGCACAAGTTTTCGTTTGCCCTTACCCTTTGATTGGGTCCGGGATCTGGTGTCACCCTTCAAAGCCTTTCGTATGGTGTGGCGCTTTTCCTGGTTGATGGTGGTGGCTCTGGCCTGGTGGTCTGCCGTGGGGGTGGAGCAGTTGGTCATGAAATACCAGACCGGATATCGCCGCTGGGCCGCGCCGCTTTTGCCTCTGGGATTGCTCTTTCTGTTATCCTTGCCCGCCGCCATACCAGCGCAGCTTGTTCCCATGGATGGACGGTTAAGCCCGGAGGCGGCCACTGCTGGTGCGGTGCTCACTTTGCCGGCGCCGGCCCATGAAGATGCAGAGGATCGCACGGAAGCTTTGTGGCTTTTGCGCAGTTTGAAAACGGGCCTGCCCGTAACTGGTGGCGCCAGTGGGTGGGTTCCTCCAGAGGTTCGTCTACTGCGCAAACGTTTGCTGGACTGCGAAGAAGGGCGAGAAAAAGCCGGAGCTTTTTTAAGGGAAATGAATGCCCTGGGAATGGACCGGGTTGAAATTGCACTCAGGCCAGATGATGAAAAGCGCGCCATGTTTTGGCGTGACGCGCTTGTTCAAGCCGGGGCCGTACGGGATGAACCGTGGCCCCAGGCTGGTTACGAGATGTACCGCTTCTAGGAGCAGGACCGGATGCTCATCACCGGGCAGGTGGCTCGCCGCAGCACCCGCTGGGCCGTGGATCCAAACATGATTTTGGAGAGCCCGGTGCGGCCGTGGGTGGCCATGAAAATCGCATCCACACCCTCTTCTTCGGCTACATGCAGAATGCCTTTGGAGGGATGGCCAATGTGAACTTTGAGTTTGGTCTTGGAGACACCCTCCAGGAATTCGTCCCTGATTTCTGCCAGAGAATGCTGGGCATCCAGAATGACGGCCTTCTCATAGGAAGAGATATCAAAGGTGATATCCGAAGCTTCCATGCGAGGCGATGGCAAATGGGGAATGGGTTTGTGCACATTCAGCAGAATGACCTCCGACTCGAAACGAAGGGCCATTTCGCGGGCCATTTTGACACCGCAGAGCGCGGCCTCACTGAAGTCTGTGGGGCAAAGAATTTTTTTGAATGGAAACATGGGCCGGACCCCCGGAATGATTGGGATGCTTTGACGATGATCCTAATAT
>JADGDU010000022.1 GCA_016744705.1 Candidatus Krumholzibacteriia bacterium | reverse complement strand
TCCCGCCAATTTACGGCCTTTTTGATTTGGCACAAAGCTCTCAGGTAGTCACAGATTCCACTTCTTCGGTGGAAGATGTTTCCTCCGTTACTGTTTCTTCTACCTCGGTTATGACCGGAATGGGAATGCCCATGGCGGCCATATCCACCGAAGCAGCCGAAGTAGTCGGTTTGGTGCTGGAATCAGTGTTATAGTCTCGCCATTGGTCCCCAGCGTCGCCGGAAGTGTCCGTGGCTGCTATATCTGGAATGGTTCGGGGAGTTTGAGTATTGCCAGCGACCACACTGTCAACCATATCAATCAGGCGCTGGTCCAAATCGGCAAAATCATCTTTATGGGTTTCGATGAAACTGATCTGCGCTTCTGCAAGGCCTTTAAATCGAGCAAGATAAGTTTCTTTCTCCTTGCGCAAACCGTCAATTTCCCGTCGCAATTCATTGGTGCGGGTGCGGCATTCTTCAAGAATTCCCCGAGCCTTGAGCTGAGCTTCCTGGATCACCAGATCGCCCTCACGATTTGCGTTTTCTTTACTTTCCTGCATCACGCGTTCAGCAGTCATCAGGGTGTCGCGCAGGGTACGCTCCATCGTCAGGTATTCAGAAATTTTTTCATCCTGATCCGTGAGGCGCTCCCGCAAAACCTTGTTATCCACCAAAACAGCTTCGTATTCGTCAGCCAGGGTGCTCAGAAAGGCCCGAACCTCATCGCCATCGAAGCCTCGTACTGATTTTCGAAAATCCTGTTTGCGAACATCCAGGGGTGTGATCCTCATGTCTGGTCCTCCGGGTCGGGCTGATGCCGGACTCCGTTAGAATCCAGGCTTGGCTATAACACTCATGAGGACTCTTATCAATAATAGTGCCAGGATGGGTGAAAAATCGAAGCCGCGGAATTGAAAAAGAGCTCGCAGGGGACCCAGAACCGGTTCTGTTACCTTAAACACCATCAAAAGAAGGCTGTTTCGGGGATTGGGATTAACCCAACTGAGAATAACCCTGATCAAAAGCAGGTAAGAATAGAGTTGTAGAACAGCGAGAAGAAGGCGAGAGATGCCCATTTTTCATCCTTTTTTGGTTCGAATCCTGCCGGCTGGCAGTTCCTAATAAGAAGTTTAGAGTGTGCGAGGACCAAAAATGGCGCCCCCCACCCTGACCAGAGTAGAGCCTTCGGCAATGGCTGCTTCAAAATCTCCGCTCATGCCCATACTCAATTCTGGTAATTCCAGGCCCGTTTGCTGCCGTGCCTCTTCATTGAGGAGGCGCAGGCTGGCAAAAGTCCCCCGCAGGATGTCCTCACTGGCCCCGTAGGGCGCCATAGTCATCATTCCCAGGAGGTTCACTCCAGGCAACTCGGCCACTTCAGCCGCCACATCTACAGCCTCCTCGGGATGCAATCCATTCTTCTGAGACTCCATGCCGGCATTCACCTCCAGAAGGATGCTTTCACTGCGCCCCTGGGTTTGAGCCAAAGCCCCCAGCTTACGAGCCAGCTTCAAAGAATCAACCCCGTGCAACAAACTAAAGCGGCCGCCTGCAGAAGCCACTTTTCGACTTTGCAGATGGCCGATGAAATGCCAGCGCAACCCTTCAGGCGAAAGCCCATGTTTCTCCAACAGAGTTGAAAAATCCACTTGGCGATCCAGGGCATCTGGTATGCGATTCTCGCCAAATTCCCACTGGCCGGCCTGACAGGCCTCCAGCACCAGGAGCGGGTCGATGCGTTTGGACACCGCCACCAGGCGCACAGTATTCTCGGAACGCCCTGCCCCGGCGCAGGCTGCCGCCATTCGCTGGCCAATATGATCCAGGCGTTGGGAGATTGAGATATTTTTCATGATTGCGCTCCATCGATGAGGTCCGTTAGCGCCAAAATAGAGGAAAAAGACCGAAGAATCCAGAGACGATCCGGATCAGTTCAATAAAAAACCGACCCACTGAAACCACCATAGCAGTTCAATGAGCCGGTTAAATAGCCACGAAAGACCGGGAGTCTATCGCCAGCGCAACAACATGGTGCGAGGATCCAGTTCCAGACTGATCTGGGCTATATCCTTGTTGTTATGCTCTTTCAAGGTGTTCACCTTGATATGTTCATTTTCTGGACAAAGAGCCACAATCACATTCAAGTGATCTTCAAAACGGGCCACAGAGGTGGGAACACCTCGGTCATCCATCTCCTGACCTTCACGGTGGGTATTGCTACTGGTCCACAGTTCGGCGCCCCAGCTGGCTGCCAATTTTTTGGCGCCTTCAATTTCCCACTCCTCGGTGCTTTCATACCGGGGAGTTCCATCCAGGATTACCATATCAGGTTTAAAGCCGGTGGTTTCGGTGAGGAAAGCCACAGACTCCTCAAGCTTCTCAAGAGAGAAGAGTTTACGGTTGAAAACCATAATTTGGCGGTGGCGCTCCATCTCCAACTGACGCTGGAGCACGTTATCCATCTCCAGAGTTTGACTCATGGATTTGAAGATCTCTTCAAAGAAAGAGCTGATGTGCTCCACAGATTCTTTGGTGGAGATATACAGGACTTTTTTACCCTGCAGCAGGTTGTCCACAGCCAAACCAATCAGAAAACCGGTTTTCCCCACGCCCCGACGGGACAGCACAACACCCATGTTGCCGGAGCCGAGGCCTCCGCCAATGACTTTTTCGAAAATCCGGACCGGGCTGCGCTGGATCATTTTGTTCAACGGCATTTTTTTTCCTCACTCTAATTAGACTCTGCACCAATGGCAGAGCAATTAATCAACAATTCAGTGCCGGCTACTTGTTGCCCGCAGCCTTCTTTTCTTGGTAAACCTTAACCAGTTCCTCAGTCACATCACTGGGAGCTGGAGCGTACCGGGCAAACTCCATGGAGAATTCTGCTTTACCCTGGGTCGAAGACCGCAGGACCGAAGCATAACCGAACATCTCGGCCAAGGGAACATTTGCATCCACTCGGATGAAACCTTCGTCTTCAGTGGTTCCGACAATGACACCACGGCGCTGCATCAGCGTTTTGATGATATCGCCCTGAAATTCACTGGGGCCTTCAATGGAGACCAGCATCAGGGGCTCGAGAGCCACCGGTTTGGCCTTCAGATAAAACTTACGCACAGTGGCGCGGCAGGCGGTGGTGAAAGCCATGTCCGAGGAGTCCACCGCGTGGAAGGCACCATCCATCAGAGTGACTGTCATACCCGTCACCGGATGACCAATGTATTGGCCCTCATCCAGGGACGTGGCAAAACCTTTTTCACAAGCACCGATGTACTCGGTGGGAATGCGTCCACCGACCACTTTATTACTAAAGTGGAATTCGCCATCTTCGCTGGGACCAAATGTTCCCTGAACCTTGGCGTACTGACCGGAACCACCAGTCTGTTTCTTGTGAGTGTAATCGAATTCAATTTCCTGGGTGATGGTTTCCCGGAATTTCACCTGGGGTGCTCCCGTTTCAACCACAGCCTTGAATTCCCGTTTCATGCGCTCGATATAAACTTCGAGGTGCAGCTCCCCCATACCGCTGACGATGGTATCGCCAGTCTCATCATCATGATGAGTGCGGAAGGTGGGATCTTCACGAGTGAACCGTCCCAAAGCTTTAGCCATGTTGGCCGAGGCATTGTTATCAACCGGCTTGACGGCCAGGCTGACTACGGGCTCAGGCACATGCATACTGGAAACAGCAATGCGCTCGCCACTGGTGAACGTATCACCACTGGCACAATCAACACCAAAGAGAGCCACAATATCACCGGCGGTGGCCGTGGTGATGTCTTCCATCTCATCGGCATGCATGCGTCCGAGGCGGCCAACCTTCACCTTTTTGCCATTACGGCTATTGTAAATGTCGGCACCCTTTTTGAGAGTCCCGTCATAGATGCGCACATAAGTCAGCTGACCGTAGGCACCCTCTTCCAGCTTGAAAGCATTGCATACCAGAGGCTCTTCGTCGCTGTTGCTCAGAACGAATTCTTCTTCCACGCCGCCGGGAAGCATCTTCAGAGCAGTGTTTTCGATATCGGTAGGACAAGGCAGGTATTTGGTCACCGCATCGAGCAGCAGCTGAATACCCTTGTTTTTATAAGCACTGCCCATGTAAACAGGCGTTAACTCGTTAGAAAGCACACCGGCACGGATACCCGCGTGGATCAGATCCTCGGTCACCGTCTCTTCCATGATGGCTTCCATAAGCTCATCACTGAACATGCTGACAGCATCGAGCATGATCTCGCGCCGGCTTTCGGCTTCGATCAAGAGGTTCTCGGGGATATCACTTTCAACGATATTTTCGCCATTATCGCCTTCGAAGACGAAGGCCTTCATTTTCACCAGATCGACAACACCTTCGAGGGCGTCTTCAAGGCCGATGGGAATCTGCATCATGACGGCATTATGCTTGAGCTTTTCGCGCAGCTGGTCTGTCACCCGGGCAGGGTTAGCGCCACTGCGATCACATTTATTAATGAAGGCGATGCGGGGCACGCTGTACCGTTTCATCTGCCTGTCCACGGTGATGGACTGACTCTGGACACCGGCCACCGAGCACAGAACAAGAATGGCACCATCCAGAACCTTCAGAGCACGTTCCACTTCAATGGTGAAATCAACGTGACCAGGGGTATCGATGATATTGATTTCATGATTGTCCCAGGCGGTGTGGGTGGCGGCACTTTGAATGGTGATGCCACGCTCACGCTCAAGTTCCATGGAATCCATGGTGGCGCCAACGCCATCCTTGCCGCGAACTTCATGAATGGCGCGAATACGCCCGGTATAAAAGAGAATCCGTTCCGTCAGAGTCGTTTTGCCCGAATCGATATGGGCACTGATTCCGATGTTCCTGATGTTGCTCAGGTCTAAACTCATAGCCTTCATCCTTTTTGCGACGGGATATTAACCCACCGTAATCCATAGCAATGTAACTGCATAAAAAACACACGTCGGCAATCACCCCCAAGGTGTGATTCACTGACGCGGTTGCGCTGAAGATAGTCATTTATCTTCAAATTGCAATATTAGAGTGAAAAGAACCGATTATAATAATGAGGGCTGCCTCTTAGGAGACAGCCCTCATGGTTCACTTAAGGAGCCAGTTTAAATGGCGCCGTGTTTGCGACCAATCTTAGCAAAGGCAGCCAGGCAGCGGTCGATCTGCTCAACAGTATGAGCTGCAGAAGCCTGTAAGCGGATTCGGGCTTGGCCCCGTGGAACCACGGGAAAGCTGAAACCAATACAATAAATGCCTTCTTCAAGCAAATCGTTAGCCATGCCCTGGGCCATGAGCGCATCATTTTCATGATTTCGGAAATGAACTGGAATGATGGCGTGATCGCAGGAGGTCACGTCAAATCCCAGATCTTTCAGGCCTTCGCGCAAGAGCACCTGATTCCTTTTCAACCGTTGCAAAGGCTCAGGATCTTCCCGCAGAATGCGCAGCACCTCAAGGGCTGCTCCGCAAATCATGGGCGGCACAGAATTGCTGAACAGATATGGACGGCTCTTCTGCCGCAACCATTCCACAATTTCCTTGCGACCACTGGTGAACCCTCCCAAGGCCCCGCCAAGAGCTTTGCCCAAGGTGGATGTCACGATATCCACACGGTCGGTGACGCCAAAAGCTTCCGGGGTTCCCCTACCAGTGGGCCCCACAAAACCAGTGGCATGGCTGTCATCAACCAACACCATAGACTGGTATTTATCAGCCAAGTCACAGATATCGTTCAAAGGAGCAGGATCGCAGTCCATACTGAAGACACCGTCGGTGACGATAATCCTGAACTCGGCATCCGATGCTTCACGCAGCTTGCTCTCCAGATGATTCATATCCAGATGGTCATATATGAAGCGGCGGGCCTTAGCCAGACGCACTCCATCAATGATGGAAGCATGGTTGAGCTGATCGGTGATGATGGCACTGTTTTTATCCAGCAAGGGCTCGAAAACACCGCCGTTGGCATCAAAAGCCGCGGCGTAAAGAATGGTGTCTTCGGTACCCAGGAAATCGCTGATTTCGGACTCCAGTTGCTTGTGCAAATCTGTAGTCCCGCAGATAAAACGTACCGAGCTGAGTCCGTACCCCCACTTGTCCAGAGTTTGACGGGCAGCATCCACAACCCGCGGATCTGAAGCCAGTCCCAGGTAGTTGTTAGCGCAAAAGTTAAGAACTTTTTTGCCACCAACTTTAATTTCCGCACCCTGGGGCGACTCCAGCAGTCGCTCTTCCTTGTAGAGCCCCTGCTCGCGAATGCTATCCAACTCCTTGCGGAGAGTTTCACCAAATTTTCCGTACATTACTGTAGTCCTTTTTATGAGCTCGGTTTCTAGTATCGCTTGGCCATGGCTTCGAGGCTGACCACGGGCACCTTATCGGCCCAGCCAGCCTGACCGAAGGAAATCATGCGGGCTTTGACCACTTCGGCCATGGCCACGCGTGCGGGTTTCATGTAATCACGAGGATCAAACTTGTCGGGCTGCTCGGCAAATAACTTGCGGATGGCGCCAGTGATTGCCAAACGGTTGTCGGTGTCCACGTTGATTTTACGCACACCGTGTTTGATGCCTTCCTGGATTGCTTCCACGGGTACGCCGTAGCTTTCTTTCAACTGGCCACCGAAGTTGTTAATGATGTCGATCAATTCCCGAGGTACGGAACTGCTGCCATGCATGACCAGGTGAGTGTCAGGCAAGCGGCGGTGGATATCTTCGATGAGGCTCATCTTCAAAACATCGCCGGTGGGTTTCACTGAAAATTTGTAGGCCCCATGACTGGTGCCGATGGCCACAGCCAAAGCATCGCAACCGGTGTCGGCCACAAAACGTTCGGCTTCTTCGGGGTCGGTCAGGTGGTCAGCAGCTTCGTCTTCACTGAGACCGGCGCCGTGCCCATCTTCAATGCCACCGAGGCAACCGATTTCCGCTTCCACGGTCACACCCAAAGCATGGGCCTTGGCAACCACCTGCTTGGTCACATCAACATTGTAATCGTAGCTGCTGGGGCTTTTTCCGTCAGCCTGAAGAGAGCCGTCCATCATCACGGAAGTGAATCCCTGGTCAATGGCACTGAAACAGGTCTCGGGGCTGTTGCCGTGGTCCTGGTGCATGGCGATAGGAATGGTCGGATTCAGTTCTGCGGCAGCCAGCATCAAATGGCGCAAGTAGTTGTCATTGGAAAAGGCCCGGGCCCCACGGCTGGCCTGAACAATGACCGGGCTGTTGGTTTCGGTGGCCGCCATCATGATGGCCTGAATCTGTTCCATGTTATTGACATTGAAAGCTCCAACGCCGTAACCGTTTTCGGCAGCGTGATCGAGCATTACGCGCATGGGTATCAAAGGCATGATTGGCTCCTTTTGAAAAATAATGGAGACCTGCGCACCGGCTGGCGGCAGGATCTGCGGCAAAATCTTAAATCAAAACTAAGCCAAGGTGGGCTACCAGACCAGTCTAAAATGAGTTAATTGTGGATTCTGATTGCATCAGGCGGGTGAATTGTTATCATGGCTTCCCATGAAGACCCCCTATGCAATCAGTTTTTTGCCAAAGAATAGCGCCTTTGCTCTATTCCTGGCCTTGGTGTGCCTGCTGCCTACCCTGGCACTGGGGCAGGATAAAGTGGCTGTGACGGTCAGTATCCTGCCACAAGTCTGGTTTGTGGAAGAAATTGGCGGCGACAGAGTCATTGTGGAAGCCCTCGTGGGTCCCGGACACTCCCCTGCCACCTTCGAGCCCACCACCAAACAAATGGTGCGCCTGCAAGCTTCCCAAGCCTTTTTCAGTGCCGGTGTGCCCTTTGAGCGAGGGTTATTGCCCCGCATTGCCGCCAACTCCGACGCTCCTCCTGTCTTTGGTCCTCGCCCTGCGGCAAGCGCGCATCATGGCCATGATCATGGTCATGGGCATGATCATTCTGACGGCCTGGACCCACACACCTGGTTGGATCCATTGCAAGCCATGGCTATGGCCGATACCATGGGGCGTGTCCTGGCGGAATTATCTCCAGAGCAGGCTGCCTATTTTTCCACACGCACCGCCCAACTCAAGCTTAAGCTCCAGGAATTGCACCAGGAAGTGGCCCACATTCTGGCCCCGGTTCAAGGTAAAACCTTCTATGTTTTCCATCCGGCTTACGGACACTTCGCCAAAGCCTATGGCCTGCACCAGGTGGCAGTGGAAGACGATGGGCACGAACCCGGCCCCCGGCAATTGGCCCGCGTCATTGACCAGATCAATGCCGACAATGGCCAAGCCATCCTAGTGCAACCTCAGTTCAGCAAAAAGTCCTCCCTGGCCATTGCCCGGGCCACCAATGCGGAGGTTTTGGTTTTGGACCCTCTGGCACATCAGTATGATGAAAATCTGCGGCACATTGCCACCACCCTGGCTGGCACCTTGTCTGGAACAAAACCATGATCTCTGCCCCAGTCATCCAATGCACCAACATGGACTTTTCATTTTCCAGCAAACCTCTTCTGCAGAAGGTTAACATTGCGGTGCCCGATGGTGATTTTGTCTGCGTCGTGGGCCCTAATGGCAGTGGCAAAACCACGCTGCTAAAATTGGCCCTCGGGTTGCTAAAACCCAACAAGGGCAGCATTGAAGTTTTTGGCCAATCGCCCCACCACAGCCGTGGGCGCATTGGGTATGTTCCCCAGCACCCAAAATTGGACCCCTTGTTTCCCGTCAGTGCTTTGGATGTGGCTTTGATGGGCCTGCTGGGCAAAGCCAGGCCTTTTGGACTTTGGCGGAGTGAAGATAAAAAAACCGCCACCAATGCCCTGGATGAAGTGGGGCTTGCAGACCGACGGGATGACCATTTTGCCTCCCTCAGTGGGGGACAAAAACAGCGGGTGCTCATTGCCCGGGCCCTGGCTGGTCAGCCGGACCTACTGTTGTTGGATGAACCCACCGCGGGCCTCGATGCCCACGTGGAAGAAGATTTTTACCGCCTGCTTCAAGAGCTGAACAAACGCCGAACCATCCTTTTGGTTTCTCACGATCTTGGCTTTGTCTCCGGCTTCGTCAAGAGTGTCATCTGTGTAGGCCACAGCGTGGTCATCCACCCCACCAGCGCCATCACAGGAGAAGTCATCGCCGACCTATACGGCAGCGATATGCGTCTGGTCCGCCATGACCACCGCTGCAGCGATGAAGGGCATCATACCTCATGATGGAATTCATTACGGCCCTGGGCCAACACAGTTTTCTGCAATTGGCTCTGCTGGCCGGTATTCTGGTGAGTATACCCTGTGGGGTTGTAGGTAGTTTTGTGGTGATCCGCCGTATCAGTTACATCGCCGGTGGCATTGCCCACACTGTTTTGGCCGGCTTGGGTTTGGTGCACTACCTGCAAGTGGTGCATGGCATCACCTGGCTTTCCCCCATGGCGGGCGCGGTCCTTGCCGCCCTCGTAGCCGCCGGAATCATTGGTTGGGTGAGCTTAAACTTGAAGCAGCGGGAAGACACCGTCATTGGTGCAGTTTGGGCCATGGGCATGGCCTTGGGCATCGTCTTCATCAGCATGACCCCCGGTTACACAACCGACCTTATGAGTTATCTCTTTGGCAATATTTTGATGGTCACTCCAGCCGACCTTTGGTTGATCGTAGCTCTGGATGTGGTGGTTCTGGTGTGTGTGGGGTTGTTCCACAAGCAATTGCTGGCCGTATGCTTTGACAGTGAATTTGCCACCCTGCGCGGTGTGCATGTGAACCGGTTTCACTTTCTCCTGTTGGGGTTGACGGCCTTGACCGTGGTGCTGCTTGTCTCTGTGGTGGGCATCATTTTGGTCATAGCCCTACTGACTTTGCCGGCGGCCATGGCCAATATATTTGCCCGTGGTTTGTGGAAAATGATGGGGCTGGCGGTTCTGATCTGTCTGGTTCTGACCTCTGGAGGTTTGGCTCTCAGTTATGGTCCCGACTTGCCCAGTGGAGCGGTGACGATTCTCCTGACGGGAACCGCATTCTTTGCCACGGCTTTTTTAAAACGAACCCCCTAAACTGCCAGCCTAGGTTTGCGCGTACGGTTCTGCTGTGCGCAGACGTTCATCATCCACCGCTCCACCCACGGTGAAATGGTACAGACTCTGCCAACTCTTATCTTCCAGGCCAAGCACCCGGTGCACTTCATCATCAAAGAAACAACCAATGCCTGTCCCTCTGAGGCCGGCCGCTTCTGCTTCCAGATAAAGCATGTGCCCGATGGCTCCGGTTTCCCGGAATAACTCCGGGTATGCCTGGGGACCATCGAGAGCCAAAGTCTCTTCAAATTTGGCCAGCATTCCCAAACTGAATATACCATCCGAAGCGATGGCTTGATTGCAACTGAGTTGCCGGGCCCCGGTGCGCAAATCGCCCCCTCCAAGAAAATACAGAGGCAGGTCAGGAGAGACTCCGTCCGGTTGTGTCCACTCCCAGCGATCACTTGTTTTTTCCACAAGGTCATCCAAATGTTCGGGATGGCGGACCAACATATAGAGCCCGGGTTGCAGGCCATCCACCCGGTGGACCATCACCATCAAAGACACAGCAGTCCGGTTGCGAAAGAGATCAAAAGCAGGATTGTGAGCATGCGGCAAAAGACGTTCCAGGAGCAGAAGAAATTCAGCAATGGGCAGGCGAGCCTGGCCATCCATGGCCACAGCGCTACGCCGTTGGCGGATGATTTGCGCCGCATTGGGATGGCGGTCAGAAGCGGACATCACCTTTTCACCAGTGGCAGGCGGCCCCACTTGAACCGTTGGTTGAATGGGATAGGCCACCGCAGCAGCCACCTCATCAATAATCTCCCAGTTAGCATGATCGGAACTCAGGATATTGGGAGGTGTATCCAGTTTTTCAGCCCGAGGCAAAGTCAGGGTTAATGTCTTTTCCAATACTTCCCCGGGCATGAGGACAAAGAGAGTATCAGGATGTTCCACTTCCTCGGCAATGCGCTCACTGATACCAAACATAGACGCCATTTCAGCGGTGCCCGCACCTTCCAGGCTGGCCACTGACCAGCCCAGGGTGGCCGCCGCCAGGCTCAGGCCAGCCATGGCATGTCCAACATCATGCTGGCAATACCGAAACGCCCGCTCACCATATTTCCAGGACTCACGCCAGGGGATACTGCTGAGAGCCATCACGATAGACCCAGGGGGCAATGGGGTCGCGAACTCCTCCCAAACACCGGGGGGCCAAATAGCTGTCTTTTCCAGACCATGCACGTCGGGGCAATAATGGTGCACACCATCAGCATTGGCTAACCATCCTTCGGTGGGATGCAGATTTCCGCTGGAAGGGTTCACTCGTAAAGCCCAGCGGGAAACAATCTCTCCGGCAGGACTGACCACTTCCTTCCAAGCCGAAAGAGCCAAGCTCAGATAAAAGAATGCACCCAGGGTTTCATCATTATAAGGAGCGGCGTTTGTACGGGATTCGAATAGTTGATCCCAGGAAAGCCCCCCAACCGGCACGGCTGTCTGAGGCAATAATTTCAGCGAGGCCCCTTCATGGCGCCGGAATGGATAGGGCTTGGTATTCCAATCCATATGACCAGCCGAACGGGCGTACTGACCCAGTTGGTGCTTGGTTCGGTCATGGTAATGGATAACTTTTTCCAAGGGAGTCATGAGGATCCTGAATCTGTTGAGATTACACCAGGGCGTCTGCCACCAGCAATGCCGAAACCATCAGAGCAAATGTATTGATTTCCATGAAACGAATGCGGCAAGAGCGTACAAAAGTCTGGCGCAGTTCTGCTGCCAAATCGCCATCCCGATCCAATACTTCAATTTTCAGCAAGGCGATACTGCGCCCCACCACAAGCAATCCCGCCGCGCCAATAACGTAGGCAAAATACGGGCGTTGCATAAGAGAGAAAAGCGGTAGCAGCAAGGCTGCCACACAAACGGCCGCGATCCAGAGAAAGGTCAGCTTCACCACTTGGCGGCGATCGAACCGATCAAACAGGGAAGGTAATCCACCCTCGAGATAATCGTTTTCGTAGAATAGCAACAGCAACCAAAAGTGAGGGATTTGCCAGATAAAGAAAAAGAACGCCACCAGATGGATGGTGGGATCGTTCAGATAGCCCCCAGCAGCCACCCAGCCAACTACAGGAGGCAATGCACCGATCAGAGCACCTGGCAGCGCAGCAAAAGGTGTGGTCCGTTTAAGTGGGGTGTAAATGCCATTGTAAACGACAGCAGCTGATAGCCCCAATAGGCACGCGGTCAGTGAACCTGCCGCCAAAATCAATGACCCGATCACAAGCAGCGCAATAGCCACCATGGCGGCCGTACTGCGGGTCACCTTGCCAGCAGGAATGGGACGCCCCGCGGTTCGTTTCATTTTTGCATCAAGTTTGGCATCCTGCACCTGGTTCAGAGCCGCCGCACCGCAAGCCTGTAATAAGATCCCCAGCAATACGGGAGCTAAATTCCAATCGAATTGCCCCCTGGCCAACACATACCCCACCAGGGTGGTCACAGTGGAAGCCACGGTGATGCGCAATTTCAGAAGTTCAAGCCAGACTTTCATTATTTTGCCTATTTCAGAGTCTTGAAATATTCGATGAGGACATCAATTTCCTCATCCGTGATCTGACCTTCCATGGGGGGCATAACGCCCGCATAACCTTCCACGATATCCGCCATGGGATCCAAAATGCTGCGACGGATGTACTCCTCATCCACCACAATTTCGCGCACTTCCTCCCCGGTCTTCACCAATTCCTTACGGCCGTACATTCCCTTGTAGGAAGGACCGATCAACCTGGTCCCATCGGCGGTGTGGCAAGCCACGCACCCTTTGATGGAAAGGAGTTTCTCAGGACTGATGGGGCCCGTGTTATCCTCCAACCAATCGGCAAATTCCACTGGGGGTACAGAGACGACCTTGGACAACATCTGGCTGTGTTTTTCTCCGCAATATTCCGCACAGAAAATGGTGAATTCACCGTCGCGAGTGGTTTCGAACCAGGCGTGGTTTTCCCGGCCCGGCATGCAATCTTCTTTCAAGCGGAAATCCGGCACAAAGAAGCTGTGAATCACATCACTGGATCGCAATTTCAAAGACACCGGTTCCCCCGTGGGCACATACAATTCGGCAGATTGCACTCCGTTGGGATATTCAAAAGACCAGGACCACATGCGGGCATTGACAATCACTTCCATGGCATCATCAGGAATGTCACGCATGACTTTAAACCCGGCCCAGCCATAATAGAACATCACCATCACCAGGATCGTGGGCAGTACGGTCCAGAGGATTTCCAAGCGCTTGCTGCCTTCAATTTGCGCGGGATTGGGATTGGTGGAACGGCGGTACTTCACGACGAAATAGATGAGCACAGCGGTGATGCCCAAAAGCATGATCACCGACGAGCCCAGAATCAGCCAAAATGTCTGATCCACCAACCCCGAATAACTGGATGCGCCTGACATGAAACTCCCTCTCTAACGGAATTGGTAATCGACAACAGTGAGTCCCATCACCACAGCCAGAATGGTGATGGCCACCAAGAACATGATGACGAAAACGGGACGTTCGAATTTCAGATGCATGAAATACATCAGTATCAAAGAGGCCTTCAGAGGGGTGACAATCAATGCCACCCCAACACCGATAGGGCCCGGGTATTTTACGGAAGCGGTCACAGTGATGATGGTCAGAATGATCAGCGCCACAAAGACTTTGAGCTGAGTCATATCCGTCAGAATGTGCAGGTCTTCACCATCATGTTCGGGAGCCGCCAGAGGTGTTGTGTTTTCCATAATCATCCTCCGTTAATTGGTGAGGTAAAAGAGGGGCAACAAGAAAATCCAGACCAAATCCACCAGATGCCAATACAATCCTGTGTATTCCAGCATCCCTTGGTTTTCACGGGTGAGGGTTCCGTCCTGAATGCGGTTGTAGAGCACGATCATGACGCCAATGCCAATGATCACATGAATGCCGTGCAAACCGGTCATCATGAAATACAGATTGTAGAAAATACCTTCCCCATGAGGCAGGCTGTGAATATGCTCGGTGCCCGGAAAAAGTCCGTGAGCTCTTTTGGCACCCCATTCAAAAAACTTTATCAACAGAAAGGTGATCGCCAGCAAAATGGTGCTGCTCAGATACAGTTGAGCCAGACCGAGATTGTTCCGCTGCAAAGAAGAGACACTTAAAACCATAGTCAGGCTGCTGGTGAGTAAGACAATGGTATTGGTCACACCCATCCACACATTCAGATGCCCAGCCGCTTCGGTAAACTCGTGGTTGTATTCTCCACGGTACACCCCGTAAATAATGAACAATCCCCCAAAGAGCAGCAGCTCGGTAAAGAGGAAAAGCCACATGCCCGTTTTGGCCCCGACGGGGTCTTTGTGAACATGGCCAGCTCCGGAATCATCCGTCATTTCGTAAGCCTGAGTGCTCATGCCTTGGCCTCCTCGTGGGATTGCCCGGGCTTGCGGCCGGTGAAATCGTAAGGGCCTGTTTTCACTTCAGGAAGAGTGGCAAAATTCAGCAATGGTGGCGGTGAGGTCGTGGCCCACTCCAGGGTGGTAGCCCCCCAGGGATTGGCCGGAGCCTTGGGGCCATTTTTAATACCCTTGAGCAGATTGATAATCATCAACAACAAACCGGCGAATAAAATCCAGGACCCAACTGTGCTGATGAAATGAGGCACAGTGAACTCTGGCAGGTAATCGTGATAACGGCGAGGCATGCCCATGATGCCCATGACCAGCATGGGAAAATACAAGACATTGAAGCCCACCATGATCAGACCCCAGGCCCAAGTGGCGCGCCTCTCGTCATACATACGACCAAACATTTTGGGAAACCAGAAATGCAAGGCGGCAAACAGGCCGATGCCGGCTCCACCAAACATGGTGTAATGGAAGTGCCCCACAATAAAGGCGGTGTCATGCACGTGAATGTCCGTGGACAGCGCGCCATTGACCAAACCAGTCAAACCACCGATGGAGAAAAGGAAGATGAATCCCAACGCGTAGAGCAAGGGGACCCGCACTTCAATGGAGGCCCGGTACAGAGTGGCCACCCAGTTGAATACTTTGATTCCTGTGGGGATGGCAACGAAGAAGGTCAACAAGCTGAAAACCCAGCGGGCGGTGTCGCTCATGCCTACGGTAAACATGTGGTGACCCCAAACCAGGTACCCCACAATGGCGATGGCCATGGAAGAAATGGCGATGGCCCTGTATCCGAAGATTGTCCGCCCACAAAATGGAGGCAGAATATCGGAAACGGTCCCCATAGCCGGTAGAATCATCACATAAACCACGGGATGGGAATAGATCCAAAACAAATGCTGGTACAGAATGGGGTCGCCACCCATGGCCGGGTCAAAGAAACCAATACCCAAAGTCCGTTCCATTGTCAGTAACAACAAGGTGATGCCCACCACCGGAGTGGCGATGACTTGAATCCAACTTGTGGAATAAAGCCCCCAACAAAACAGAGGCATGCGAAAGAACCCCATGCCCTTGGCCCGCAACCGGTGGATGGTAACAATGAAATTCATGCCCGTCAGGATGGAACTGAAGCCCAAAACAAAAGCACCTAGAACAGCCAGCGAGACACTGCCTCCACTGGTGATACTGTAGGGTGCGTAAAAGGTCCAACCCGTATCAGGCGGAGAATCTCCCGCGAAGAGAGACGTCAGAGCCAGTCCAGCCCCGGCCATATAGACATACCAGCTAGCCAGGTTCAGCTTGGGAAAAGCCACATCCTCTGCCCCCAGCTGAAGAGGCAGAATGAAGTTCCCGAAGATGGCCGGAATGCCTGGCACAATGAACAGGAAAATCATGATCACCCCGTGAAGGGTGAAGAAGGTATTGTAAACTTTGGGACCGTAGAACTGCTGTCCCGGTTGCATCAGCTCCAGGCGCATGGCCAAACCAATCAGCGCGCCCACCAGGAAGAAGATGAACATTACGGAGGCGTACATCAGGGCTATGCGCTTGTGGTCAGTTGTTGTCAACCAGCCCATAATTCCGGGACGACCTGGTGGATTATCCAGGTAACTCCCGGTTTTACCCCAATCTGCGGCATGACTTTCCGCCATGAATCAAACCTCCTTACGCCGGCTGCGGCGTGTGCTGAAATAGAGGAAAATAATGAAGAAGAAGAGACTGGTGAGCATGACCACCGCGACAACCCGCGCCAAGTTGAAGGCGTAGGTGCGGCTTTCGGGTTCGTAACTGAAACAGAACTGCATCAGTCTGGCCGTGGTGGGCATGACTCTGCCGATGGAGGCTTCGTAAACACCCATTTGGAAATCGAAAGGAAGAAATTGCACACCGTAAAAATAGCGGACGATTTTACGTTCGGGCGACAGGATGACGATGCCGCCGGGATGAGTGTATTCCAGGCCTGCCCGTTTGTAACGAAAACCGGCCGCCTCGGTAAATTTGGCAATGTTTTCCGCGTCGCCAGTGAAGAAACGCCAGGTCTCCTCAGGCAGGGGGCGGCCCACAAGTTCGAGGTAGTTTTTCCTCTTGGCCCGGGCCATTTCGGGCGAATCGTTGGGCTCAAAACTTACAGTTAGCAGCTGAAAGGGTTGCTTTTCGGGGTTAAGATTGCTTTTGCCCAGGATATCTGCAATCTCATTCAACAGAGGCGTGCAAATTCCTGGACACTCAAAATAGACGAAGTTCAGAATAGTCGGCTTGTCGATGAATTCGGCCATATTCACCTGTTGGCCGTATTCGTCAGTCAATACAATATCGCCAGGGATAATTTCCCCCAGGTGCTCATCAAAATTGACTGAACCGGGCTCACCTGAATTGTCTTGGGCTAAGATCAGCGATGGGCATGTTAAAAGAGCCACCACCACCACCAAAGCCAAAACACACGTAGGCATTTTTAACGAGAATAGCCTTCCAGCTACACCCTCGCGAAAGTCTGACACCTGCTTACCTCAAATCAATTAGGGAGAGATTGATATTGATTATCAATTTAGCTGAGAAGAGAAGAATTGAAAAGGGATAAAACATACCTTTTTTGTGGTCTTTGTTGATGGAAAACGTTTAATGCCTCAGATAAAAGGAGTTACACACTCTTAAAGTGTACTATGCCGAAGATTCTGGTGCTTTGTCGCAATTTTCAACAGCCCGGTCCACAACATTACGTAGAATATACATCTCGTCAGAAGTTAAGCCCTGGCCGATCAAAGCAGCACCATAAACAAAGGCGATCACCACCAAGCTGAGGGGACCGCCCCACATCATGATAGCAGATTCGCCAATGAGGCTTTGAGCCCAGCCATAAACAAACCCCCCAATCCCGATGAAGGCCAAAATGCTATAAACAAGCATAAATCCGGTCCAGACATGTGGGTGAGGGCTAAACCGTCCCACCAAAAGCATCTTGTTGTTCTGTTTCTTCAGGCTAAGATTGAGATAAGGGGAAAGAAAGGAGCGTTTTTCTTTGGGTAATTGGACAAATGCGTGTTTTTTGAGGACTTGGCCATTGACCGGAAATCGTTGCGATTTGAGAAGCCGGTCCAAACGCTCAAAAACCACCTCTTCATTTTTCTCAAGAGGAATAACGAATTTGGGCTTCATTCTGGGTTTGGGCACCATAATTTTAGTCTCTTAGTTTTTAAAATGCTCTCATCCAGAGAAAGTCCCTTTTATTGGATATTTTTAGTCCTCTTTCGTTAAAACCTACGATAAAAAAAACCCAGCCGCCACAGGGTTAGAATTCAACTCAGAATTTCCACGACATCGCCAACCTTGATCACCCCTTGGGATTGGGGAATGATGTTTAGGCCGAAGTTCACACCTTTGCCCTGTTTTCGATGTATTGCCAAGGTGGTTAAAACTTTGGGATTTTCCTCCAAAGATTCAGGATCAAGAGAGGGAATCATGCATCTGGCACAGGGCTTGGCCACTGCAATTTCAATCTCCCCCACCCTGATGGATTTCCACTTATCTTCTGCAAATGGTGGCGATCCTGAAATAACCAGATTGGGGCGGAACCGATTCATGGTGATGGATTCACCAAGCCATTGGTTGAATTGATTTAATGATTCTTCCGTTGTTAACAGGAGGGGATATCCGTCGGCGTAACTAACCGTTTCACCTGCGGTCGCGTACTTTTTATTCACAAAACGTTGAGAGTCTTCAGGCATGTAAACCAGCTTGCAATGGGTGCCCAGAAATTCGCTCAGTTGGTGATTGATTTTTTGAGGAGCCGGAAGACCGTCACAGGTGTCATTCCAGACGGACACTCGTTCTACGAGGGAATGATGGCTGAAATCCCGGAGGCCTATATGGTGGGCTTGATCTCCAAAAAGAAGGGTCAGGTTGAAGCCATTTTCCATGGAAGCCACAGTAGCCTTTATAGTGGCCATCAGGGGAATATTGCGTTGGGTCAGAGCCACATTTTGTTCATCCACAATCATCCACCGGCGATCGTATTTCAAACCAAAGCGATCTAGCGGGGAAACTTCCAATGAGACTTGGGCGCAGGATTTGATGGGGTAGATATTGAGGACTGAAACTCGCAAAGCTTTCATGCTCTTTCCCTTGTTCTTAGATAGAAAAGAAAAAACCGCTTCATTGTTTAGAAAACAATCAAACGGTTCATTTCTTTTGGTGGAGGCGGCGGGAATCGAACCCGCGTCCATAACCGGTACTCCACAAACATCTACATGCTTAGCGTCCTGTTAATTTAACTCACAGACTGGCCAGGTCACATGCCTTCCTGCAAGCTAGCTTCACAATTGTTTCGCCCTTTGGCCAGAAGCCTGCCGCCAGACTAGACACCGAAAACGGCGCCCCATTGAGATCAGTTCGGTGACCCCCCGATCTCGGGACGGGCAGCTTAACTAAGCTGCCAGTGCGAAGTTGTTTTCGTCACTTATTGGTTTTTCCACCGATTAACGAGATGGATGGAATCTCGGCATGCAGTCTGCAGTCCCCCAGCAATGTCGAAGCCAGGTCGCCCCCAGATTGGTGTAGTATAACATCGAGTGTGGCATAATGCCAATGCTGTCACCCCCAATCCCCATGGTCCTCGTCGCTTTGCTCCTGCGGAGTATGGGGATTGGGGGTGACAGCATTGGTAATACACATCTCGACACGACGTTATTCATCACTTTTTGTGGTTATATGGGAGACAGCGGAGACCAGGACTCCGCAGAGGATTGCGAATTGGGGCATGCCGTAGAGGAAGACGAAAGGTAGGTAGTGGGCGCCTACCAGGATGGTAAAGGAAGGGTAGAACCAGTTGGGATTGTACATGGCGGCGGCGTATACGAGGGGCAAGGATAATGGGAGGACGAAGGCCAACTGCATGCCCAGGCTGTTCAGGGGGTTGTTTTCGGAAAGTTTACCAGCTTTGCCGGCCAGGCGAAGAGCGAGTTGGGTTGCTGGGAAGATGAACATTCCGCCGATGACCAGCAGAAGGATGGCGGACCGTTGGGTGGACCAGGTGGCCAGGGCTGCGGAGGCCAGCCAGAGAAGACCGGAAATTAGTTGGCCTATAGATCCACCTGCGAACGCTTCTCGGACTTCAAGTTGTGCCTGTTTTACTCCCACTTTGAAGCCCCCATTACAATATAATTTATGGATTAAAAAAGGGGCCGCATATGCGGCCCCTTTCGCGAAAAAATCGCACATTTTGAACAGGAGTCTTAGACGACGCCCTGGTCCAGCATGCTGTCGGCAATTTTGACAAAGCCGGCGATGTTTGCACCGTTGACGTAGTTACCGGGGGTACCAAATTCATTGGCAGCGGCAACACTGGAGTCGTGGATGCTTTTCATGATACCGAGCAGTTTCTGGTCCACCTCTTCGCGGGTCCAGTTGTAGCGCATGCTGTTCTGGGACATTTCCAGACCGGAGACGGCGACGCCACCAGCGTTGGCTGCTTTACCAGGACCATAGAGGATCTTGGCGTCCACGAACAGGTTTACACCTTCGGGCACGGTGGGCATGTTAGCGCCTTCACTGATGACGTAAACGCCATTTTTCAGCAAGTTGGCTGCGTCCACTGCGTTGACTTCGTTCTGGGTGGCACAAGGATAAGCACAGTCGGCCTTGTGATCCCACAGAGGGTTATGATCCATGTCACGGTTGACAGGAGTGTACACGGCGCTGCTGAACTTCTCTGCGTATTCGCTGACGCGTCCACGTTTGACGTTCTTCAGTTCCATGATGAAGGCCAGCTTCTCGCGGTCGATGCCGGCTTCGTCGTAAATGTATCCACCACTATCACTGCAAGTGACGGGTTTGGCACCCAGGTCGAGCAGTTTTTCGATGGCGTATTGAGCAACGTTACCACTACCGGAAACCAAGCAGGTTTTTCCTTCGAGAGTTTCGTTGCGGGTCTGAAGCATGTTAGCGGAGAAGTAAACTGCACCGTAACCAGTAGCTTCGGGACGAATGAGGCTGCCGCCCCAGTTCAGGCCCTTACCGGTGAGGATACCGGTGAATTCGTTACGCAGTTTTTTGTACTGACCGAACATGAAACCGATTTCACGTCCACCAACACCGATATCACCAGCAGGCACGTCAGTGTTAGGGCCAATGTGACGGAACAGTTCACTCATGAATGACTGGGTGAAGCGCATCACTTCAAGGTCACTTTTGCCCTTGGGATCAAAATCGCTACCGCCCTTGCCACCGCCCATAGGCAGAGTGGTCAAACTGTTTTTGAAGACCTGCTCGAAAGCCAGGAATTTGAGGATACCCAGGTTTACGCTGGGGTGGAAACGCAGGCCACCTTTGTAGGGACCGATAGCGCTGTTCATTTCAATCCGGAAACCCCGGTTGACCTGAACTTCGCCACTGTCATCAACCCAGGGTACGCGGAACATGATTACGCGTTCGGGTTCGGTGACACGTTCCAGAATCTTGGCTTTGCGGTACTCAGGACGTTTGTCCAGCACTGGCCAAATTGATTCCACTACTTCTACTACTGCCTGGTGGAACTCTACTTCGGAAGGGTTCTTGGCAGTGACATTCTCCATGAAGCCAGCAACGTTCTGAGCCATTTTGGTACTCCTTGAAACATACGCAACATGCATGCATCCGGAAGAAAACCGGAGCGTGATTTCCAAAAAACATGGAAGGGGGGACCATGGGGCGCAAGGATTTTTCCAAGGCTGGAGATAGAATGTTGCAGATTTAACAGGATGGCCTAAGCGCCGACAATACAAACTATTGAAAGCGTGACAGTTACATTTTTTAATCGAACTCGTTCAAGAAATCACACCCGTGGGCCTGCTGTGCAAATAACCATACCATCTTTTCCGGGAAAGGCAGCAAATCGGATCCATTAAGTCTTGCTGAAAAAGAAGACCGCCTCTCCCCCTGAGGGAAGAGGCGGAACTGGGAGTTTAACCATGCGGACCAGGCGTGGTTATTCAGGCCATCCGGCACCACTCAATTCTATGATGGCATCACTATCGGAGTCTTCCCAACCATCATTTGAATCCGAATTCAGAACAATGTCCGGAGAGTTGAGGCTCGTGTTCTGGTTCGAGTTATAGTCAGAAACCGATGCTGCAGCCACCACTGGCTGGGCAAGAGCCCCGCCAACCAACTGGAAACGAGTCAGCAACTGTTGCAGGGTTGAGGCCTGCCCCGAGAGGTCTTGAGAGGCAGAAGCCGTCTCTTCGCTGCTGGCTGTATTCTTCTGCGTCACTGCGTCAATTTGCTTCAGGCCTTCACTCACTTCGGAAATGCCTTGAGCTTGTTCGTTGCTGGCGGCGGCAATTTCCCCCACCAAATCTGATGCCTGGGTCACCCCGGCTACGATGGCCGCCAGGGAATCAGAAGTGTGCTCGGCAATGTCAGTACCGTTTTCCACTTTTTCCAAAGATCCTTCGATGAGCAGAGCTGTTTCGCTGGCGGCCTTGGCAGAACGGCCAGCCAGGTTGCGCACCTCTTCAGCAACCACGGCAAAACCCTTGCCATGTTTACCGGCCCGAGCGGCTTCAACCGCAGCATTCAAGGCGAGCAGATTGGTCTGGAAGGCGATGTCGTCAATGACCTTGATGATCTTGGCGATCTCTTCGCTGGACTGGCTAATTTCACTCATGGCCGAGGTCATAGTGTTCATCTGATCCACACCCGTAGTGGCGGCTTCTCGTGCCACGTTGGAAAGTTGATCGGCCTGGCCTGCGTTCTCAGCATTTATCTTCACCTGGTCGCTCAGCTCGGTCATGCTGCTGGTGATCTCTTCAAGAGCGGCAGCCTGTTGGGTCGCCCCTTCAGATAATGCCGTGCTGGAATCTGAAATTTCCCGGGATCCAGACCCTACTTTGGAAGCAGCTCCATTGACACCACTGAGAATTTCATTGAGGTTGGTGGTCATCTGGCGCAGCGCTTTACCAAAAGTATCGCGTTCTCCGGCCAGTTCCACTTCCATGGTCAAATCTCCATCAGCGATGCGCGAGGCAACGTCAGCTTTTTGCTGCAAGCCGACACTCATGCGATCCAGGGCCCGCGACAAACTGCCCACTTCATCCTGGGCTTTGCTGTCCAAACGGTGGGTGAGATCACCTTCTGCCACGGAATCGGCAACCTGGCCAGCTTTCACCAAGGGGACGGTTATCATGCGGCTGATGACGACCGCGACAACAGCTGCCAGGGCCGCAAAAATAAGGAGCAGGATTCCACTCATGGTTTTGACACTATTAAGGGCGGAGTTTTTGGTTTTGTCGATGCTGGCTGCAATGCTGGCCGCCTGAATTTTCATGCTCGCAGCCCCGGCCACAGCTTCGCTGTAATCCTGGGTGGTGACCAATCCCCAGTTCAATTCATCGATCCCAAGAGGTGCGTAGGAAACCAGAATATCGGTGCCATCTGGACGGGTTTTCTGTCCTTCCCCTTCTTTACCGGACACGACAGCAGAGGCAAACTTTCCCTCTTTAATAGTTCCCGAAGGTAAATTTTTGTATTCCCAGTTGGATCGTAAGACAGGAGTTCCCGCCACGTTTGCCCCCACCAGAAAAGTAGATCCTGTTTGCCCCAGTCCGACACTGTTGTTGACTGTGCCATCAACAAGGGAGGCATCAATTTGAATGGCAATAACGGCAACAAATTCGTCATATTCATCAAAATAGGGCGCCCCCCAAAAGGCAACCTGTTCTCCGTCTACGGGTGAATAGGAAGAAAAATCAAAGGCATGATGCTTCTGATCAGCCACAACCTTTTGCCAGATTACACCCAATCCTTCATCATGCAAGGGACCGTGACCCAGATTCTGACCAAGATCACTCTCTCCCTTGGAGCTGAACATTACATGGCCGTGTTTAGCACACACCAGATACATGTCCTTGTATCCTTTGAATGACATGAATTGTTCGAAGAACTCCGTGTGTTCTGAATATAAATTTTTATACTCTTCCTCTCCCACGAGGAAAGTCCCATCCTCTTCGTTCACTCCACCAAAATCATGGTAGAACTTCATGTCGGAATACAGAGAGTTAAATTGAGGCAAGGTTGCCAAATACTGAACATCACTTGCCAGATTATTAATGGTTTTTATGAGGGACTTGCCCTTGTTGTCCTGTATCGATTTCAATTTTGTACTGGCCGATTCGGTCAATGCATCTTCAGCTTGTTGCATCATCACCTCTACGCCCTCTTCATTGGCCGCATGGTTCAGCTCGGCAAATTTTCCTTGGAAAAGAAAAATCATTCCACCCGCCAGAATAGCCACTGGTACCATGGCAATTCCAATGTGCGAAACTGTCAATTTTGTCCCAATCTTCATCTTTTTAACTCCCAGTTGTCGGCATGGTTCGGAATTCTTCTCCCGAATTACAAAACTTTGGTGGTCCATTTGATGACATCGGTACATGTAGCAGTTTATTTAGAAAAAATGACACCTAGGTGATCTGGATGACCACCTAGGTGGTAAGGGATTGTTCGAGAAGGCGGGCGGGATTGGTCACAGCATTGATTTGGGCAGCCAGGCCTTTGCCGGTGGCCACTTCGTCATCAGACAAATAGGTGATGTTAATCATCTGATCGAGACGGACGCCATGGCGGCTGAAGTTGTATTCGACCAAGGCCTGGCTCCAGCCTTCGAAATACATCTGAAGTTGGGATTTTTGAGAGTCGGTCCCATTGAAGTGGACCAAAAGATCGATTTGGCTGTCGGGGCCAGCTGTACCGTTTTTGACTGAACCGTAGAGATAGACCGCTTCCACGGACAAAGCCTCGTGGTCCAAAGCTCTGACCAGGCGTTCGCTCATGCGGAAACGCCAACGCCAGTACTGGACGGGTTCGTGCAGAATGGCTTCCTCGCCCACCTGAACTTCAGAGCTCTCTTCTTCTGTTTCTTCGAGCACGGCCACCGCTTCATCCAAATCGGCGTTCATGTAGACGCGCAGGATGTGCCCCGGAGCAACCGAATTAATTTCAATAACCTTCAGGCAGTTTTTCAAGTGGGCATACTGAGGTAAAATTTCGGCCAGAAGATTGGGCGATTTGCCGAGAAAATCTTCATGGAACGCAACATCATCATTGTCTGGATACAGAGGCAAATAGCGAATGTTGGATTCCACCAGATCCTGGAAAAAATGGGTGCCAAAACTGAGGTCCGGCACATAGCTTCCCTTGCGGCGGGCAATTTCGATGAGCATGGCGGTGTTGTTGATATCGGCGTAAGTGATATTGACGCCCATTTTGATATCGCCGCGGCTGCCCCAACGGCCAGGTCCCATGAGAATGAAATTTCGTTTGGGCAATCGATTATTCAAGGCCCCCACGGCCCGGCCCACCGACTTCATGTCCTCCACTGTTTGCAAAGCGGCATACCCGGCCGGATCCACATAGACCACATGAGTGATGTCGGGTACCCAGCCATTGGATACATATTGTTTGGCCGAAAAGATGAGATTGTTTTCAGGAATATCCCGGGGAATGGGCGCTGGAGCAGCTTCCCCTGTTTGGGCTTGAGGGCGGCATTGCAACAGATAAAAGTCCTCGCCATCGTGGGCAAATTCAATATCTACAGGAGCTCCCAGGTGCTCTTCCAAAGTCTTCAGCAGCCAGTGCACCTTCGGAACAAAATCGGTGCCTCCCAGCAGCCCTTCCATATCCGCCACCAGATCATCCGATTCAGGATGCATCATGAACCGGGACCGTTTGTGCAACATCCCGCCTTCAAAAACACTGAAGACTTTATCAATGGCAGGATAGTCATTCCCTGCCTCTTTCAGAAGCTCCTTCAGCTCAACAGTTTCAAATCTCTTATTCTCCAGATTGATGACATCAGCTTTGAGTGGGGAATACCGTAGCACTTCATCCAGACTATGACTGGCACGTAATCCAGGCTGGCCGGGCACAGCGAGAATGGGGAAATCGTCGCCAATACGGTCCACGGCCCGGGTGCCCAATCCAGGAACCAGCCGAACCAGACCGTCTTCCCGATTGATGCGCGAAGACCAACGAAACTCGTTCTGGCTGAAAGCCACGCCGGCAAAAGCAGGCATCCAATAACGCCCCACTCTTTTGCCAATGACTTCCTGAATGAGGATGCCCATTTCTTCGATGAATTCCAGCAGCCCGCGCTCCCGTCGGTATTCGATGGGATCGGGTCCCAGAACGGAAGCCCAGACTTCGGCCACAGCATCCATCATGGCATCAAGACGTTCAGTCTTGGTGCCCTGATTGGCCAGAAAGAGACTTTTATATTTACCGGAAAAAGCAGTGCCAAAGCGATCTTCCAGGAGACTGCTGCTGCGGATGATCAAAGGAACTTCACCAAAATAGTCCAGGGCCCGGGACAGGCCGATAATGACTTCAGGTGGGAACGTACTGTTCTTGAACAGCTGGATCATGTTGGGGTATTCACGCCGAACCTGAGTGATTTCTTTGAACTTCTGCTCCATCACATCGTCCAGCTGGTTTAGCTTGACGAAATCCATCACCGCATCGCTGATGATGTACCAGGTGCGGGGCGTTTTCACATCCGAGGAAAAGCCGGTGTCCTGCACATGGGGTTGGGCCAAAATCCATTCAGCGAGGGCCAGGCCCGAAGCCTTGCCTCCCAATTTTCCGTGGCAACCTTCGGTCATGGTAACACGGTCGATGATATCGATGAAGTCGGTGATGCGCACCACTTCTTTGGCCACGTTGATGAAATCCAGTTGTTCCGTGAGGAAGCGCTGGATCAAACTGACGCGCATGCTTTTTAGATTGCTTTGGGCCAGACCACTGCGCCCCAGTAAGACATCGTTATAGCGCCGAATGGCATCGGCAATTTTGGGCATAGTAGATCGGGGATCACCCACCACTCCCCCAAAAAAGCTGGCTTTTTCTTCGGCAGTCCACTTGCGCAAACGTGTCAGAATTTCTTCATCACCCAAGTACTCGGATGCCAGTTGGAAAGGGCCGCCCCGCATCAAAAATGAATTTTCCAAAGAGATTTTAGTACCGGGAGAATTGGATTCGCTGCCACCGGCGGCCCCGGTTTCGGCTTCATCAATTTCGGCCAGCCGGGTGACGGCTTCTTCCAGTCCGATGGAGACCAGGTGGTTCAACATCTTACGAGAAACCCGCAGGAATTGCTTCCCACGGGTTTCGCGCATTTGAGCTATCAGAGAGCACCATTGAGGTGGATTCGAACCGGTGCAATCTGATGTTTTTTTCATTCTTTACACCCAGCCACGATCACGGCAAGCGGCAGCCACGCGGTTGATGGCCACCACATAAGCAGCGTCGCGCATGTAAACCTTCTGGCGTTGGGCCATCTCGCTGATAGATAAATAGGCAGCGGTCATCTTCTGGTCCAGCTTGGTCAAAACTTCTTCCCGCTCCCAGAAGTAGTTCATGTTGCACTGCACCTGCTCAAAGTAGCTGCAGGTTACGCCACCGGCATTTGCCAGGAAATCGGGAATCATGAAGATGCCCCGTTTTTCAATGACTGCGTCTGCTTCAGGTGTGGTCGGCCCATTGGCACCTTCAGCAATAATCTTCACCCGCTCGGCGATCAGATTGACATTTTTCTCAGTGATCTGGTTTTCCAGGGCGGCGGGCAAGAGAATATCCACATCCTGTTTGATCCAATCGTCACCGGGCAGCACATCGTAACCGGCCTCTTTGGCCTTGGCCTTGTCGATGCCGCCAAAACGGTCAGTAATGCCCAGCAATTCATCTCGGTCCACACCATTGGCACGGTGGAAGGCGTAAGTGGTTTGCTCTTCCTGATCCCAACTGGAAACACAAACAACCTTGCCGCCCATCTCGTTGTAGAGTTCGATGGCATATTGGGCCACGTTGCCAAATCCCTGCACACTCATGGTGGTATCGGCCGCGTTCATATCCAGTTCTCTCAAAGCTTCACGAAGGCAATAGATCACTCCGTAACCGGTGGCTTCGGTGCGGCCCAAACTGCCGCCCATGCCCACTGGTTTTCCAGTGATCATACCTGGATAGTGCCCACCGTGAATGGCTTCGTATTCGTCCAGCATCCACAGCATGTGCTGGGGATTGGTCATGACATCGGGAGCGGGAACATCGGCCACCGGTCCCACGTTGCGGGCCAACTGGCGCACCCATCCGCGGCAGATGGCTTCCTGTTCGCGAGCGCTCAGGTTATGAGGATCGCAAATGACGCCACCTTTGCCACCACCGAGCGGAATGTCGGCCACTGCGCATTTCCAAGTCATCCACATGGACAGGGCGCGTACGGTGTCTATGGTCTCCTGGGGGTGAAAGCGAATGCCGCCTTTGCCTGGTCCCCGGGCATCGTTGTGCTGGACCCGGAAACCCTGAAAGACCTGCACCGTGCCGTCGTCCATACGCACCGGAATGCTGAAGTGGAACTCACGCAGAGGACTGCGCAGGAGAGAGCGGGTGCCATCGTCCAAACCGATCAGGTCCGCAGTTTTGTCGAATTGTTGGCGAGCCATTTCGAACGGATTGAATGAAGCGTCGTGTCCCATGATATCCCCCGTTTGGGTGTATTGTATCCATCAGTGAATTAAATCGGCTGAAAAGTCAGCGCCGATTGGGTTTTGGGCAAGGAAAAACTGGCGATGACAGGCCCCCATATTAGACGCTGTCCTCCTCGTTTAATAGACTCCCGGGTTTCAAAACCACACCTTGCCGGCTGCGGCCATCAATCAAAATGGACAAGGGGTCTTTCAAGTGTATCCTGTGAACGTACTTACCTTCATAAACCGTTTCCTGGGCCGCAAACCAATCCCAATCCAAACGGCTGCTTCCGGTGGTGGAGTTCACAGTGAGATAACCCACCTGAAAGCTGGTCAGATTCTGAAAAAAATGAGACCCCTGACTGGGCGTGACCTTAAAGTCGTCCAAATCGGTTTCCACAATGACCCTGGCACCGGAAATTTGATCCCAGCGCACCGGAATGCCCAACCAGCGATCAGAAGAGCCCCAGCGACCCGGTCCCATCAAAAGATAAGGCGTGGCTTCACTGACAAACAGATGATTTAACTCGTCAATTTCTTCGGCAATCTCCATGGTCTTGCCGCGGTCAAATAGCTCAGGCGGCACATACAGAATATCCCTGATTTCAGAAATCCGCCCGTTGCCCAAAGCCACGTCGGTGGAAATGATGGCATCAGAGTCAGCCATGATTTCGGCAGAAAGCTCGGCCGACTGGTACCCCGCAGCCATAGGACGGATCTGCAGGAAACCAAACTGGTGTTGAGTCAATTTGCCATCACCCAGGACCACCGCAAATTCAATCTCCACTTCGGCACTCATGGTGCGGCGTCCCAACTCCAGCAAAAGTTTGAGAATTCCCGCCAGGGGGAAAATTTCGGATTTGAGGACATGAGCAAAAGAAACCAACCGGGCACCTGGCCGGTGGATGCCGTCATAGATGGCGTGATTTTCCGCTGAATAAACCGACCCAAGGGGCTCCAATGTTCCGTGCTTCTCCGCCTCGGAAAGGTCCAAAAGAGTGAGACTGAAATTTTCATCGGCTCCCGGATATGAGTCAGGATCGCTGATGTCCAAGGCAAAAAATTTGCGTTGGCTGTTCTGAAGCCAATCTTCGACGGTGCCAAACTGGGGCAAAACTTCGGGATGATCTGGACTGAAACGAAGAGCCTTGCCGCCCTCCACCACCGTACGCCCCAAACCCAGGGCCACAGTCACCACACCCTCTTCAGGCTTCATACCGGCAGCAGGATAGAAATTGGAAGAATGACCCACTCCTGAAAAATGAGGATAGTCAAAGTTTTCGTAACCTCGGCCCACCATTTGCTGCAGAATGACCGACATCTTTTCCTCTTCGATGCGGTTGCCGGTGGCTTCGATATAACTTTTGGCGGCACGACTGTAAGCCGAGGCATAGACCAGTTTGATCCCGTCACAGAGTTGGTCCAAACGAACCTTCAAATCTTCGTGATTGTTGGGAAGCATATAGGTGCGGTACACGCCTGCAAAAGGTTGGAACTGGCTGTCTTCAAGCAGGCTGCTGGAGCGCACCGCCAAGGGATAGCGGATTTGCTCCAGGAAAGCTTCCAGATCTGCGTAAATTTCTTTAGGCAGCTTGGTATCCAGAAAGAGGCGGGTCACTTCTTCTTCGCTGATGTCATCCAGGACTTTTTCCCGCAGTCCATTGGTGTTCATAAAAGTATCAAACACATCTGAAGCCACCACGGCTGTGGGGGGTACTTGAATGAGCACCCCTGGGAATCGGTTCGTCACCTGATATTTGTGGAGGATGGAATTCATAAAGGCCAAGCCACGACCTTTGCCCCCCAGCGAGCCTCCCCCAATGCGAACGAAGTGACTACCGGCATCAAACTGGCGGCGGGAAAAATCAGCGATGGCGCCACGGGTGCGCTCTTCCCTAAACTTGGAGATGGTTTTCACAAGAAAGTCCCTCAGCTCCTCGTCATTCTTAAATTCGGTGACTTTCCGAGGCCGGATCCGGGCCGCCAGAGAAAACTCCGTACGGGCGCGCATCCAGTTGCTGAAATGATCGTTGGTGGCATGGTGGCGAAGGGATTCCGCAGGCACCACTTTCAACATGCGTACCAATTCTTTCAAATTCGCAGCACGCCCCACCTCGACATCATCAGGCATCCGAAAAATGAAGCTGCCAAAACCAAAATTATCCAACATGAAACGGCGCAATCGGGAAAGCAGATGAGATGAGTTTTTCTGAATGAAACCAGCGCCTACTTCATAAGCCGTTTCTTTCAAATCTCCATTGCTAGATTGCAACACAGCCGGGGTATTGGGATCTACGTATTTAACCCGGCGGATGAACTCCACCCCCGCATCTTCCCGCTGCACACCATTCCAGGGGAACCGACCATCACTGATGACCCCCAGCATGGAGTCTTTGTATTTGCCATAATAGTCCCAGGCCTCTTCAAAGGTGCTGGCCAAAAGGATTTTGGGCCTAGCCCTCAATCGCAAAAGACGATGGGTCAGGTTGATACCATCTTCCATCAGACTTTGGGTTTGTTCCAGGATCTCCACATAAAGAAGAGGCAGATAGAGGGAATAAAAACGAACAGAATCTTCAATGAGCAAGATGCAACGGACATCGCCGTACCGGGTATCGTGCTCCAGGTTCAAACCGTCTTCACAGAACTTGATCATGGCCAGCAGCAAATGGGCATCGCCAGACCAGAGGAAGAAGTGGTCAATACTTTCATGCCCCTCGGCCGCCTTAATATGGGCCAACTCCCGGGGATTGAAGGCGAGATTATATATGGGTAATTCAGGAAAATCGCTTTTGATGAGAACGGCCAACTCAGTGGCCATCATGTCTCCCAGGCGGGACATGGCGATGACCATATCAAAACGGCGGGCCTGCAGTAATTCCAAGGCTTCGTTGCCAGTGGAGGCCCGTGTCACATGGGGCGGAAAGCTGAGGTTTAACTCGCGGTATTCACTGAGTAACAGTTCGGTCAGACGACCGCCCTCCTCCAGGGTGAATGCATCGTACATGGATGCAACCAGCAAAACCTCCTGCACCTTGTTGGGCATCAGGTGGCCAAAACCACTGAATTGGCTGTCATTCTGTGACAGAGATGTCGTCAAAGGAGTTTCTTCCATAATGGGATGCTAAAGCATCAATCCTTCCGGGAAAGGTTCTTTTCTACGCTCATTTTCACTCTCAGAATCTCACACTCAACCCCATCACCATACTGCCTTTGGCGGCTTGCTCATGAGGACCATCCTGATCAATTTCATGCAGCTGGGGCACGAGCCAACCTGTGAAGGCACCGAGAGCGGCTCCGGCCAGAATATCAGAGGGGTAATGATAGCCCGCAGCATAACGCAAATACCCTGTGAGCCCGGCGGTGGTCAGGCATCCGGCCCACACCCAATTCCGGGCCTCAGAATCCGGATACATCTTTCCATACACGGTAGCCAGAAAAACCATGGAAGCAAAAGCGGTGGAAGTGTGGCCCGAGGGAAAGCTGCGGCGTGCAGTGTGAGAAAGCCGCAAGCTGTTGGGGATGCGAGGATCGTCGTTGTAAACAAAAGGCCGGGTGCGGCGAAACAGGTTCTTCATCAAATATGTCACGCCACCATTGAGCAGCAGAGTTTCCAGATGCATGGCCGTCATGGTCAGTGGTTCTTTGGAGCCCATACTTGTCAGGGAGAGAGAAACTGGCGCCACCGCGGAAGAATACATGAGAATATCGCTGATCTTGGCCGCTTCCGGCGAATACCGATATGTGGCCCATTGGTCGAAAGAATTGATGCTGGAGCGATCAAGAGCACCCACCTCCTCCAAAATGAAAGGTCGGTTATTGGGAGATTCGCTGTTGACCCAATATCCCAAACCAAAAAGTAGGGCGCTGGAGCCCACCACGGTCAAATCTGCTTCCGCGGAGTTTTCATAGGGGAAATCAGATTGGGCCGCAGCTGGGCACCCCTGCAGCAGAGAAACCGAATATAAAAGAGTCAACAAGATCAGGCTCATCCTGGGCATGTTATTCCTTCGTGTCTAAGGGACGCAGTGTGGATTCATGATCTGGACATCATCAACCCCATACGATTTCACTTCAAGCCAAAAACCTTTTAAGTCTTGAACTAAGCTGCCGATAAAGTGATTTGACCAGCGAAAATCACATCAATATTTCGACTTGGGATTTCGCCCAGAAATTCTGTCCCAATCCGAGTATTCAGCCAAGACTTCTAGGTCACAATCTAGTGAATCTAATGGACCCTTGGAAGGAGAAAAGAATGAGGATTGGAATGACACTTCTGGTATGCCTGGCTTTGTTGGCCAATGTGGTTGTTGCCCAGGAAGTCCCTAAGGGAAAAATTCCCCCCGCCCACCTTGATACAAAGGTTAAAGAACTCCCCTGGCAAGTAGCGGCCTGGGATGTTGATGATGCCCTCCCTGCTTTCAAATCCAAAACCCAAAAAGTACTCTGGGTAGACACACGCCCCTCTTCCTTTTTCAAACAAGGCACCATCCGGGATGCAGCCCTGTTGGTCTATAACCAGTCCGGATCGGATTACCCCGATGGCGAACCCGTGTGCACCAAGGAAAGCCTGGAGGCCGCCATGGCCGCAGCCGGGGCCGATGTGGTGGTCTTTTTCTGTCAAGGCCCTAAATGCCACCGCAGTTACAACGCCGCCTATGTGGCGGTCAAGGATTGGGGCATGAATCCATCCAAGGTTGTTTGGTTCCGAGGTGGGTATCCCAACCTTTTCAAATCGGTGGGAGAATCGCCCAAGCTGAAACGCAAAGCCAAACGATATCTGTCCGACGATGGTGTAGCCAAGTTGTAGGGATGGCATGATGCTGCGGGGGAACGATGCAAAACAAACAGCTTCCAGGGCGGCGACCATGATCGCCCTGGTTCTGATATTCATCCAAGGAGCGGGCGACGGCATGGCCGATGATGACGCCCTGCCCCTGGATATTGTTCCTCCCTCTGCAGACATAGGAACTATACACAACGGATCCCATACGGAACTTGAGTTTATCATTTCCAATACGGGTCCGGAAGATATCAGACTGGTGTACATATACGCCCAGTGTGATTGCTCTCTGAGCATTCCCGACAGTGGGTTTGTTCCGGCCGGGGGCCAGTTCGTTTTGCGGGGACAATTGAAGGTTGGGGAAGAAGAAATCGGATTGTTGGATGAGCAGATCACTATACTCACCGGCCATCCCTCCCAGAGGGAATTGATCATACCGGTGACGGCTTGGGTTAGGGAAAGAAATTAATAATTTATTGGGAAATCTGGAGGGTGTGGAATGGTGGCCTGGGGTAAACTGTGTATTCAAAGCAAAATTCTGGTGCCCGTTTGTGCGGGACTCTTTCTAGTAATGGCCATCTTACTCAGTGCGGGCTACAACATCCTAGACAAAGAGAAAGACTCCAGCACCGCACTACGAAATGAGTTCATACTCAACCTTTACAGCATCGCCGTAAGCGACCGTGAAATCCAGATGGAAAAAGCCGTCAACATTCTTATTGATACTGACGAGGTGATTTCCTTTCTGGAAGATCCCACAGTGGGCCAAAATGTTAAAATGGTCCTTGAGGGAGTGATGCTCAGTATCGGCGAGAACATGGGAATCAGGCGCTACAGCTTGTACAATATTGATTTCGAATGCCTCAGCCAGCATGCCAGTGAGGGCGCTCCTGCCCTGCCTGGAGTTTTGGACGAAGCACATCGCGAACCATTCCGAAAATGTGCTGAAGAGTTTGATTACCGAACCTTTTATCGCAGCATTGAAAACGAAGGCCACCATGAATTTGAAATTTGTATGGTCACCGTGGTTACGGATTTTGATGACGAAGTGATCGGCTTTGTAGAGGTGGCCACTTCACCCGAAATTTTCGCAGGAGAAATTAAAAAGCGAACAGGAAGCCACAATGCTTTTCAGGGTTTAGAAAACACTTCGTTTTCCTGCGCCACTGAATCTGAATTCTTTGTGAAGTTGAGAAGCAATCTGAAAGACAATGATTATCAGAAGACTGTCACCACAGGGCGCTCTGGTGAAAACCATTTTCTTGCCGACAAGGTCTCACTGTCCACTGCAAACGGTACGCCCATTGGAAAAATCTGGGTAATCAATGACGAAACTGGAAAAGTAAAAGCCCAACGCAGAACCCTGCTTTTCAGTGGAATCATCATCCTTTTGGCTGCTTTCGGAGTCATGTTTTCTATTTTTATTCTTTTGAAAAAATCCGTCATCCAGCCCATGTCTCAAGTGATGGCCAGAGTATCCGGAGCCTCCGGGCAAGTCTCTTCCGCCAGCGGCCAAATTGCTGGAACCAGCATCCAGTTGGCGGACCGTTCCTCACAGCAGGCAGCCAGCTTGCAAACCACATCCTACACTCTCAAAGATTTATCCCAGGGTACTCTTGAAAACTCAGAAAATGTGAAGCGAGCTGACTCCCTGATGAGCGCCACCCTGAGCAAAGTGTGTCAAGGCCGTTCCGCCACCACCGACATGATCGAAACCATGAACGCCATTAAGGAATCCTCAGATCAAACCTCAAAAATCATTAGCACCATCAACGAAATTGCCTTCCAAACCAATTTGCTGGCCCTGAACGCAGCCGTAGAATCAGCCAGAGCAGGAGATTCCGGCAAAGGCTTTGCCGTGGTGGCAGAAGAGGTAAGAAATTTGGCCCAACGCAGCCACGTGGCGGCCAATTCCACATCACAGATGATTGAGGAGGCCCGCAACCAAGCCAATGCCGGCGTGGCCGTAGTGGGGCAAGTGGCTGAAGGCCTCATCGCCATTGAGGAAGACACGAAAATTTGCGGGGCATTGGTCACGGAAATTTCCAACGCCACCCAGAAACAGACCCAGGACTTAGAACAGATCAACCGCGCTGTGGAGGATATTGACCGCGTTGTGCAACAAAGTGCTGCCAATGCCGAAGAATCAGCCAGTACAGGCGAGGAATTATCGGGCCAGGCCACCGAGCTGAACAGCCTGGTGACCGAAATGACTTTAATCATCAAAGGTTCGTAAAAGAGACACACTATCCTTAACTGCTTTATTAACAAGCAACAAGGACACGCCCTATACCTCGGGCCGCATTCTGCTATTGTATAAATGTCAGAATTCCTTTATAATCATTAGTAATTCAGAATAATTACACTATGGACCCTAAGGCCTAATTCCAGAGGTTAGGTCGCATTTTGCTCATTGTGAGAAGGAAAAAACGCCATGAAAAGAATTCCATTATTCATCCTGTTGGCCTTGATACTGGCCGCCACACTGACGGCCACCCTGGCCGTAGCCCAACCGAATTCTTCGGCTTTAAAAGCAGCCCCCGGCCGGGTCATGATCACAGTGAATAGCGGTGTAAAAATGGCCCTGGATAAATCTCAGGGGACCCCCAAGGTGGGAGTGCCTGCCCTGGACGCCATGGCAACAAAACACTCTGTTTTGCGGATGGAACAATTGTATGCCGGCATGACCAACAACCTGGCAAAAGCGGATCAGGATATTTTGAGTCGTGTCTGGCTGGTGGAGTTCTCGCCTACCAAAAGCCTGACCAACATCAAAGCCGATTACGAATCTCTGACCGAAGTGGAAGAAGTGCATCTGGATCATTACATGTATACCGATGATGCCTATCTTCCCAACGACCCCCAGCTCAACTCCAACCAATGGTACTTGCGCAATCCCAATCTTGCAGGACCCGATGTGCGTGCGGTCGGCGCCTGGAACCAAACTGTTGGCGATACCAACATCGTCATCGCGGTGCTGGATTCTGGTGTGGACTGGCACCACCCTGACCTTGGTGGGACCCATCCTGATAAAGTCAATGGTGCCATCTGGACCAACTGGGCCGAATACTACGGAACCCCTGGCCAGGATGATGACAATAACGGCAAGGTGGATGATATCCGCGGTTATGATTTTGTGAACGCCGCTCCCAGTCAGGTTTATCCCGGTGAAGATTACGGTCCACCCGACAACGACCCCATGGATCATGGTGGTCATGGCACCCACGTTGCGGGAGCTGCCGCCGCTATCACCAATAATGGTGTGGGCATTGCCGGCACCGCGGCGGGTTGTAAAATCATGCCTGTGAGAGTCATGTACACCAACACTGAAGGACGAGGAGTGGGCATCCAAAGCTACACCTCCCAGGGCATGGTTTACGCAGCCAACAACGGAGCCAACATCGTCAACCTGAGCCTCGGGCCCTCTACTTCCTATCTAACCAACGCCACCACGGCCTGTCTGAATGCGGGAGTTCTTATACTGGAATCCGCAGGAAACGACAACGTCGAGCAGGACAATGAATTATACGTCCCAGATTATCTGCACACCCGTTCTGGTGTTCTGGCCGTAGCCGCCACAGCCCAGAATGACGGAAAAGCCGACTTTTCCAACTATGGCACCTGGGTCGAAATTTCAGCTCCGGGTGTCGCTATTTACTCCACATATTTTAATCATTTCACCGGTGAAAGCACTTACACGAGTTTACAGGGCACAAGCATGTCCTGCCCCATCGCCGCTGGATCCGCGGCTCTGCTCTGGTCGGCCCATCCTGATTATACCTACCAGCAAATTTCCGCTCTTCTGATGGACAGCTCTTATGACATCGATACCATCAATAGCCAATATGCCGGTAAACTAGGAGCCGGACGCATTGATTTGCTGAAAGCCCTGGGCGACAACGAACAAAGATACCCCGAAGAATTCCCCACTATTTTTGATGCCCTCAACAGTGCCGGAGATGGTGACATTGTAGCTATTGAAGGAGGCATTACCATCAATGCCCCCATCACAGTTCTGGGCCGCGAAGTCCAGGTTCTGGGAGGCTACAGTTCCGACTACACTTCCCGCGACCCCATCAACAACCCCACCATCCTGCAAGGTGCCTTGAACAATTCCGTATTGAAGTTTTACGGTGATGTGGAGAACACCACGGTCGTGGATGGTTTTGTTATCCAAGGTGGCGGCGGATTGAATTTCTCAGGCATTCCTTACACCGGAACCTACGGTGGTGGAGTTCAGTTACAAAACGTTTCTCCCACCCTGAGAAATCTGGAAATCACAGATAACACCGTGGGTGGCACCAGCACTCTGGGTCTTGGTGGCGGCATTATGATGAATGGCTCCCACGCCATACTCGAAAACATCCACGTGCACGGAAATACCGGAATTTACGGTGCCGGAATTTTCATCAACAACAGCTCACCGACTCTCACCAACTGTGTCATAGAAAACAATGCATTGATCACAGATAACCAGAGCAGCTCACCCCTCGGTGGTGGTGTCCACTTGGTGAACTCCACCGTCAGCATGACCGACTGCTCCGTCGATGGTCACACGGATTGTTTTGAAGGAGGTGGCATTTACTCCAGCGATGCATCCACACTGACAATGGTTGGCGGCTCCGTAAGTAACAATAGCGCCGCAGGCAATGGTGGTGGATTGTATTTCTCCGGAGGCAGCCTAAATCTGCTCAGGGTTGCCATTAACGACAATAGCAACTTGCCCACCAGCACCTTCATGAATGGTGGCGGGTTGTATGCCACTGCGGCCACCGTATCCATGGACAGTCTTGTCGTTTCAGGTAACACGGCCAACGCTGGCGGTGGGGCCATCTTCAACGTTTGCGATATGGTGGAGGTTAGTAATTCATCCATCATCGGCAATTTCGGTCAGTTCTTTGGCGGGGGTATGTATTTCCAGAATACCACCAATGCCGTTGTTGCCCAAAATACGATCATTGAAAACAGTTCGCCGCTGAGTGGCGGCGGCGGATTATATGTCCAGGGTCCTTCAACTCCGGACATCAGTAACAATATCATTGCTTACAATACCGGTGGCACCACTTTTGCCAACGGTGTTGCCGTGGGCGCTGCTCCTGAACTGCTTCATTGCAACGACGTGTTCAGCAATGTTGGCACCAACTATTCTGGTGTGGATGATCCCACTGGATCCGATGGCAACATCTCTGTTGATCCTCAATTTTGTGACATGGAAGCTGGCGATTTCAATGTTGGCAGTTTATCACCCTGTGCTCCCGAAAACAGTGGGGGTTGTGGTCTGATTGGGGCTTTGGGTGACGGTTGTGACGGTGGTCTCTCCCCCGTGGATGATCCTGTAGGGGGCGTACCTGTGGCTTTCCATGTGGAGCAGAATTTTCCAAATCCTTTCAACCCTTCCACTACCATTCGCTTTGCTTTGCCCAGTGCAGCACACACACAGGTTGTCATTTTTGATGTTGCTGGTCGCAAGGTGAAGACTCTGGTTGATGATATGCTTTCGGCTCAAAATCACGAGGCCACTTGGACGGGTAGAGATGATGCGGGGCGGAGTGTTTCTGCTGGGGTTTATTTTTACCGGGTAGCCTCCGGCAACCACCTCTCAGTAGGCAGAATGGCCCTGATAAAATAGGTTGTGCCTTTGAAATTGTGTCTGGTCTGTTGCTTGCGATGGACCAGACATGAATACTATAAATATAAACACCAAAACATGGATCCCTCCCTTCTGCCCAAACCCTAAGTGCTTTTATAACAACGGATCTATTGCCAGTTTGGGAAGACACGGCTATCTCTTCCACCAGGAACAAATGAGAAATGCTCCACCGGTGAAAATCGTCGTTGTCGATGGCTTCGAGTCTTGAGGTATTGAAGGAGAGCGACCCCATGATTTGAGTCTTGCTTATTAAAAAACCCGATTTGCCCGGGAAATGGCAAATCGGGTTGGAGATAGACACAATTTCAGAGGCACAACCTACCAGCTCGAACCGCCGCCGCCGCCGAAGCCTCCGCCGGAGGAGCCACCACCAGAGAAGCCTCCGCTACTCCACCCCCCACCACCCCCACTGGAAGAGCTCTCAGTGCGTGGGGCAGTGAACATGGCATTATGAATATTGTCGGACGTGCCATTGAGATAGTTTGTCAGCGCGTGGGTTGAGGTTTGGCTGGGGTTTTTCCCTGCGTACCAGGCCGGAGGTTCGGAATAAATGCCTTCGAAGGTATTCGCCCATTTTTCGGAGAGGCCCAAAATCATGGCGTAGGGCAAGAGACGCTCAAAGACATCCACTTTTTCTGCGGATGCGATTTGAGTAGCCTCGGCTCTTTGGATGTATTCTTCCAAGCCGCGGATATGTTCCCAGACCTGGCGTCCTTTGCTGGTTCTCCTGGGCATGGCACGGCTGGTAAAGATCAGCACGCCAAGAGAGAGCACGGCTGTGAGGATGATGGGAAACAGAAAAACTTGTCCCAGCATCAGATGCTGGATCAGGCCCAGCAAGCCCAAAGCGCCCAGCAGTATAGGAATGCCAAGTCCCAGGAAACGGTTGCGCCGGGATTCCGGGTTTCCATCGAAATAACCACGTTTACTCAGGTCCTTATAAACCAAAGTACGGACTCGAGGCAAAATGGCGTAATATGACCCCTTTAGATCCTCCAATTTCACTTTTTCGCCGGTGCAAAAGATGGTGTCAAAGAGAAGAGCTTCGTGGGTGTTGAGATCATCCGGTCGGTGGATTTTCCGGAAAATGACCTTGTCATCTGAAGAGGAGAGTTCATCCGCAGTGGACTCAATACTCATCATTCCGCGTGTGGCAAAGCTGATGATGGTAGCCGAAATATCTCGTAAATCCACCCGCTCATCCAACAGAGTGCCCACTTCCGTAGGATTGAATTCTGAAGGAGGCCCGTATTGAACGACAATGGTCCCACGCCCTGCTAAATCACGTCCTCGCCACAACCACATCCCCAAACAAACCAGAACCACCAGCGGGAAAACCAAATACCCGGAATTATCGAATAAAAACCAACCGGCACGTTTCCCAAAACCTGGTTTTTGGATGCTTTCAGCGGGCATGGAGATGCTAACGGTCATCCCTTCATGCCTCTTCAGAGCTTCAACCTCGAAACGGATAGAACCATCATTGTTTCGTTGGGCCTGGTAATTGCGTGCGACTGACCCGTAGTATCCCGTCCAGGCATCATAACGGATTTGATCATCGCCCAGCGGTGAGGCTAGGTGGACCGTTACAGCCACCTTTTCATGGGGCACATCCCATTCCAGACCAACAGCGTTCCAACGTAAAATTGCGCGATCGTCTTCCCATAGTATGGCCCGATCCACTCTGTATCTGATCACATAAACATTCTCACCCTTTAAAAATATGTTGGGGTCGCCAATGCGGAGCCGTTTGGCGTTGCCTTGGTTTTTCAGCTGTTTGGTATATTCATCCCCATTTTTATCGATGACATCCAACAGACGCAAACGCAAAGCGTATTGGTGCAAACCAACGGAATAACGAATCGGCAAAAGGCGGATGATTCCGTGTTTGTACATTGAAAAATCAGCGGTGATTATTTCCGTAACTTCCAAACCACCATCGTCCAGAATCTGCAAATCAATTTTGTTATTTGTGATGACCCAACCGGAGTCGGCCACGGCAGAAACGGGAACCAACAGAGAGAGGAGTCCCAAGAGAATAAAAATTCTCTTCATGATTTTACCTCGGGATTAATATCCAAATCAATAGCAGGTACGGAACGCTCATGGCTTTGGAATTGGAAAAAGTCAAGCAGTTGAACACCGGTGGCGGCACCGACAATTGAAGACGGGATGCTCTGGCGTAGAGTATTAAAATCGCGGACAACGGCGTTGAAATATCTTCTGGAATACTGAATATTGTCTTCAACTTCCACCAAAGTTTCATGCAGCTGGAGAAAATTCTGATCGGCTTTCAAAGCTGGGTAATTTTCAGTCAGGATAAAAAGCCCTCGTAAAACTGTGGCTAATTCTGCCTCCTGAACACCACGCTGCTCAGGCCCAGTCCCCTCCATTTGAGAAGACATGACCTGCCCCCTGGTAGAGATGACTTCCTGCAGCGTTTCCTGCTCATGGCCAGCATACCCGCGCACCACTTCCACCAGGGACGGCACCAAGTCCCAACGGCGCTTGAGTTGCACATCAACATCGCTGAAGGCGTTTTCCGCCCGCAAATTCAGTCTCACAAATCGGTTGTAAATCCAAACGCCGTATACCACCAAGATCAGTGGCCCCGCTGCCCAAAGCCATAGCTGCATTTGATCTTCTCCCGTCAAAATCACCCAAGCTTTTGTATTTTAGTCAATTATGTTCTAAAGGTTCTTCTTTGTCTACCCATCTGAAGTCTATTTTATTCCAATTTCCCTAAAAAAACCCCGCCCGTCCGAAGACAAGCGGGGTTCTTTTTCAACCTTGCCGACTTGGCAATTAAGCCTTGAACTCAACACCCTGGGCCAGGTGAACTTCGCCACCCCAGTTGATGGTGTTGGTTTGCCGGCGCATGTAAAGTTTCCAGGCATCGGAACCACTTTCGCGTCCGCCACCGGTTTCTTTTTCGCCACCAAAAGCGCCACCAATTTCAGCACCACTGGTGCCGATGTTGATGTTCGCAATACCACAATCACTACCCAGGAAGCTCAGGAAAGCCTCGCCCTCGTTCACGCTGTCGGTGTAGATGGCGCTGCTCAGACCTTGGGGCACATCGTTGTGCAGCTTGAAGGCCTGGGGCAATTTTTTGTACTTCATGATGTACAGGATCGGAGCAAAGGTCTCGTGTTGTACGATCTCTGCCTTGTTGGCAATTTCAATGATAGTGGGCTGTACAAAAGTGGCCGCGCCGAAAGGCTTGAGCACTTTACCACCATACAGAACCTTACCACCCTGCTTCTTGGCAGCGGCGATGGCATTCTCGTAATCTTTCACGGAACCTTCATCAATGAGGGGGCCCATCAGAGTTGCTGGATCCAGTGGATCGCCAATGGCAACCTTCTTGTAATTGGCCACAAGCTTCTTGACGAACTTGTCGTAAACAGTCTCTTGAATGATCAGCCGGCGTGTGGAAGTGCAACGCTGGCCGGCGGTACCCACGGCACCGAAGAAGGCGCTGGCCAGAGCTCCGGTGAGGTCGGCTTTCTCGCTGATGATGACGGCATTGTTGCCACCCAGTTCCAGGATGGTGCGTCCCAGGCGCTCGCCCACCACGCCACCGATGCGCTTGCCCATTTTTGTTGAGCCGGTGAAGCTAACCATAGGGATATTCTTGTCGTTGATCAGTTTTTCGCCGACAATTCGACCACTGCCCACGGTGACGCAACTGATGCCCTCAGGCAATTTGTTGGCCTTGAATACTTCGTTGACAATGTTCTGGCAGGCAATGGCGCACAGAGGGGTTTTGCTGGATGGTTTCCATAGAGCACTGTCGCCACAGATCCAGCCCAAAGCTGTATTCCAGGCCCACACAGCCACGGGAAAGTTGAAAGCACTGATAACGCCGATGACACCCAGGGGATGCCACTGTTCCATCATACGATGCTTAGGGCGTTCGCTCTGCAGGGTGGGGCCGCTCAGATTCCGGCTCATGCCCACGGCAAAGTCGCAGATGTCGATCATCTCTTGAACTTCGCCCAATCCTTCGGTGTAGATTTTACCCATTTCCAAACTCACCAGGGCGCCCAACATATCTTTTTTGGCGCGCAGGGCCTCGCCCACCTGGCGGACAATTTCCCCACGCAGAGGTGCTGGCATGGAACGGAATTCCAGGAATGCCGCCTGAGCCTGTTTCATGACCAGGTCATAATCTTTGGGGCTGGTTTGTTCGATGGTGCTCAAAAGCTCGCCCGTGGTGGGACTGTAAGTTTTGAGATAATCTTTGCTGGTGGCGAACCATTCGCCGCCACAGTTGGCACCCTTCATCTTCGACTTCAGGCCTAGGGCCCGGAAGATCTGATTCTTGGTTATTTTCTTTGCTTTGGCCATTTTCTATTCCTCCAAAAGTTCGTGTCCAGCATCCTATAAGGACATGCTCTCATCTTTACAAACGATATTCAATTCTTCCAGTTCATCCAGAACCGGATTGTAGATTTCCGGGTGCACTGGTCGCAGCACGCCACGCTGGGGAATTTTTCCTTCCAGGATCAGGCGGGCTGCAATGGCTGCTGGCAACGAGACTGTTCGGCTCATGGAGCTGTCTCCGTGAGGCACGCCATAATCCACCAGCGTCGATGTCAGAGATTCGTAACGGTTGTCTTTTTCAAACCAAGCTTTGAACTCGTGGAAAAGCACCACCAAGTCCCGTTCGCCCGGTTTGTATGACAGTTTTTCCAGCATGATATCACCCAGCAGGTCCATGGGTGAAATCTGATCTTTGCCAATGGGGCGATCGCTGAAAAGCCCAAGCCAGTGCAGGTTCCAGGCTGGCAGACAATCGGCGGCTATGCCCAGACGTTGGGCTGCAACCAACCGCAGGTCGGCACCAGGTTCAGCTTCCAGCAAAACTCGCATATAGTCTGCGCAGGTCATGCCTTTGCTCTCACGGAGCTCGGGGTCTAACATACCCAACTTTACGAAGTTGAACAGAGTATCACTCCATCCCACATAACGTAAGGTTCCCCGGAAGAGGGAGCGAATTTCTCCACCCAACTTGTAGATGTCCTTGTACATGAGGGAATCCCGGTTGGGATAAGCTTCATAGTCCCCGGCACCAGGTACATTCAGCAGGCGCATATCCCTGAACAGGCGTTCGGGTTCCACTTTGACCACATGATTATCATTCCAATAAGTGGCTCCGTTGCGGCTGGCCATCAAGACCCCGCGTGGGGCCCAGGAGAACTTATAACCGAAAGGGTTGTCCACCGCTTCGGGAGCAGGCAGCCCACCACAGTAAGAACGAAAGTGGTGAATTTTTCCGCCGCGTTCGTGCACATCGTCAATGATACGCATGGCAGACATGTGGTCGATGCCCGGGTCCAGGCCGATCTCATTCAGAAAGATCAGGCCTTTCTCTTTAGCCTCGGCGTCCAGAGCCATCATCTCTTCAGAAACATAAGAAGCCGTCACCAGGTTTTTGCCGGCATCCAGACAGTGGCGGGCCACCATGGGATGAAAAGCATAAGGGACGAGACTGATGACCAGATCATGGTCCTGCACTAATTTATGCAGAGTGGGTTCATCAGTCAGATCCAGAGTCATGGCCGAACCGTTGGGATTGTCGCCCACCAGTTTGTTGGCATCTTCAATGACCAGGCTGGTCACAGTGAGTTTGTACTCACGGTCGAGCATGTAACGAATGAGGGGTCCGGCCACCATGCCGGCACCAAGCACCAGAACTTTCTTCATCCCATCCCCTTGCCTATATCAGGTTAGCCAGTGGCGCGACAGCAACCACGGCGTCCACCGGAATTACTTACCGGCCTTGTCCAGGAAATCCTGGAGGTAATGATAGTTGGGAGTCAGCTCACCACGATGAGTGACCACCGCTTTTTTCAGGTACGAGGGCAAATTCAGTCCCCCGAAGTCTCCGCCAAAATCAACCTGGGCCAGGGGAGCAATCATGTCCCGCAGGATCCGGCTGAAATGTTCAGATGATTCCCGGGGCAACTCGCAGGGCAAATTATCCACTGCCATGATCACCGGGCCATGGCCTTCCACGCCATCTCTGGTGCTCTTGGTGGCAGGATCATAAACATAATACGGGTTATCAGGCTGAGGAGCCTTGAGAGTCATCTCGATGCTGCCCTCTATATCACAACTGATATCGCCAATAACCTGCAAGCGAGGGTTTTTGTCAGGCCCATAGTTGGCTTTGGCCCATTTGTGAGTCACCAAACGGGGATACTTTTCTTCCCAGTAAATGGTATTCATGAGCATGTCCAAGTGTGGCAGGTATTTTTCAAAAACCCCACGATAATTGCCGGGACGTTGGTAATAATCCTGCAGGACAAACTGGGCGTCGGAAGACTTTGTCTCAACCATATCTTCTTCACGGAAAATGACCTGCACCAGAGCCCCTGCATCTTCCACCGTGGCCGTGGCTGTATCAGCCAATTCTCCAACAGTGATTGTGCGGATGGGCAGGCACTCCAGAATTTCCTGGCAGCCCTTGGAGACATTGCCATATCCCGCCAGGCCGATAATCACAGGTTGGCAGTGATCTCCCATTCCCTTGTCTGCAATGACGGCCCCAATTTCACGCAGGTGATTCTTTGCTGCTTCCAGGCTTTCATATTCATAAGCATGTTTGATATCCAGCAAAGGTGTTTTGCGTCCCTGCAATTCCAGACGCAATCCCAGGGCAACCAACGATTCGATCATGCCCGCATAACCAGCGTGAATGCTGAAGAAAATAAGCCGGCGATTCTGCTCATCGGCAATGCGCTCGTAGTCGATGAGAGTGGCTCCTTCATCAAGCAGATGCTGGAGCATGGGCATGTTGTAATCTTGGCCCTTGATGGTGTGGGAAAAATAAATGAAGGCCTTCTTGCCCAGGAGCATGGCCAAGGGGATTTCCTTCACCGCAAAAATAACGTCGGCACTGGAAAGATCTTCATCCACCGTCACCCCAACAGCGCGAAATTCATCATCAGTGAAGACCCGAATAGGGGAAGGCTGCACGATGAATTCCACATCGTGATTTTTCTGCAGTTCAGCGAGATCGGATGGTACCAAAGGCACGCGGCGCTCCCATTTATTCTTATCTTCCCTGCGTATTCCAATGATTGCGCCCATGGTATCCCCTGTGAAACGGTGCGGAAATTGATGGAAAAGAAGAGCCGTCCAGCCAACTCTCATGGCTCGCGACTCTCGCCTAAGCTAGACATCACCGGCAGGGGAGTCAAGCACCCACCTTGACCCTCCATGTTTGGGATGACAGCACCGGCCCAGCCATGTACAATCCCCTCCAATGAGAGACAGTTATTGAACCTGAAACTCAATTACCGAGGCAACTGCGGAAGAATCACAGGAGAGGCTAAACATGACATCCGAAAACCAGAAAAAAGATGATAACAACATGGGCAACAACCACTTCGCTGTCCCCGTAAAACAGGCTCTTCAGTTTTTCAGCCGCACCTGTAGCGTTTTTGGCGAAGATGATTCCGAATATGCTCCCACTGCGGGCCAATTCACTGTTGCCCAACACGTGGCTCATGTAGCACAGACCATTGACTGGTTTATAGTTGGAGGATTCTCCCCCGAGGGTTTCGATTTGGATTTTGCAAGCCACCAGCAGGGCGTGAGAGAATGCACCTCCCTGAAGGACGCCATGACCTGGCTGGCCCAAAGTGTGGACCATGCCGCCGAAACGCTCTCCCAAAAGACGCCAGAAGAAATGATGCAGCCTTTGGCTCCAGGCCCGATTATGGGAGGCCAGCCTCGTGCCGCCATCATCGCCGCCATTGCCGAGCATACAGCCCACCACCGGGGCTCCTTGGCTGTCTATGCTCGCATGTTGAAGTACACTCCACCCATGCCCTATGGCGACTGATTTTTATGAATTGTGCATCATGATGGCATAGACAACTGGCAATAAAAAACCCAGAGCCATCATGATGCCACCTCGGCCACTCAACCCTTTGCGCCCTTTGACTAAAAAGATTCCCGAGAGAGCCAAGAGAATCATGATACCAGCGAAGGCATCTGCTATTCCGGTCCATGGAGCTTTGCCAACATTGCGGTGCATGACGTTGAGATCATAAAGGAGGGGACGCTTTTTCTGCCCGGTTTTCACCACCGCCCCCGTGGCCAAATTCACATCGTATTGTGCCTTCTCCACAAAAATCTGAATTTCTGTTTCACTTTCCCGCCATATGTTTTCCACCGGCTCAGTCAGCTTCAGACGCTCGAGCACCAATGGTTGGATTTCTTGGGTGGGCCCACTACCCGGCGCAACGATCATGAAATTTTCGGTGCCTTGAGAATAATTAGGATCCCAATGATGGGCGTGGTTATTAGCGATACCACTGATGCCGTAAACCAAAACCAACCCTACGGCCAAAAAACCAAGTTGTTGGTGCAACCAACGACAGATATGGCGGAATTTATTCACCTGCAACACCTCATCATTATTTCCAATCTTCCATCACAAAAGTCATGGCCGAAGCCAATCCGTTGCGCCAATTGACCCAATTATGACCTGCGTTGCGCTCCCAATAGCGTACAGTCATGCCTTTGTCTTCGAGAGCCGCCACCACATTGCGATTGCTTTCCCAGAGCCACTCCAACGTTCCACAATCCAGGTGCCACTTCAAATCCTGGGCTGGTTCTTGGCGAATCCGCCTCACAAATGATTCATTGCCCGCAAACGGGTTTTTCAAATCCATATCCTCAGAAAAAAGGAAGGCACCTGACTGAGCCACCACTTTTTGAAAGATTCCGGGGTTATCCCAGGCCAACTGGGCACTGAGCAATCCCCCCAGACTGGCACCCCAAACAGCCCGTCGCCCGTCACAGGGCACCCGGTCTTCCACAAATGGCAGCAACTCTTCCATGAGAAATCGCTGATACAACGCATTGAAGGCATACTCATCAGTGCGCTGGTTGGGGGGTACAAAAATAAGATGGGCGGGACCAATGAGCTCCTTCTGGAGCATCCGATCCATGACCTGAGGAACCTTGCCCCAACCGAAGTATGCCTTTCCATCCTGAAACAGAATATGCGGCAAAGAGGCTTTGGCCATTCCCGGCGGAGAGTAGATCAGTAAACGGCGGGTCTGATTTAGTAACTTGGATTCGAGATTGAGGCGGACAACCTGTCCGGCCGGAGCCTCGCCCGAAATTTGAGAATAGGGGTCGGGTTTGTAGAGAGGTCCGCAAACATTGCTGGCAAAATCCCACCAGGGATTGAGGATCGGATTGGAATTTTCAGGATCAGGCCGACGCTTGCCGGCCTGATCCATATAGGCATACTCAAAATACGCATCATCAGGCAGTTCCAAAGGCTTCATCTGAGCCACGGGCACCGGCGCTTTGGTCCAATCATCTTGGTCACTCAGCAAATGGGTGGCCCAGGAAGGAGCTCGCAAATCAAGACGCATACTGATCCCTTACACCAGAACCATCGGAGAAAAATTTAATCGGTCAATCCTTCAGAAAGGCGGATTTTTTTGGCCGCCCTCTTGCGGTCATTTTCATCCAGAATATTCTTCCGCATACGCAGAGACTTGGGGGTGACTTCCAAGTACTCGTCATGGTTCAAATACTCCATAGACTCTTCCAGACTCATAAGCAAAGGTGGGGCAATTCTCATTTTCCGGTCGGTACCGGAGGCCCTCATATTGCTCAACTGTTTGGCCTTTTGCGCGTTGACGATAAGGTCTTCATCCCGGGAATATTCGCCGATGATCTGGCCAATATACAAGTTGTCTCCGGGTGCAATAAAGAAAACGCCACGGTCCTGCAAAGCGTCCAGGGCAAACGCTACCGATTTACCGTTACCCATACTGATGATGCTGCCATTGGTACGCTCGGGGATGGAGCCCTTAAAGAATTCGTATTGGTGGAACCGGTGGTGCATAACAATTTCACCAGCGGTAGCGCGCAACATTTTGCTACGGAACCCGATGAGCCCCCGGCTGGGAATACTGAATTCCAGGAAAGTGCGCGTCTCTCGCTGCTCCATGGCAACCATCTCGCCCTTACGGGTTGCCGCGTATTCAATGATGGTGCCTGCCAGGTCCGTCGGCACATCGACGTTGAGGATCTCTACAGGCTCAGCCTTTTTGCCCCCGATTTCTTTATAGATAACCTGGGGCTGCCCGACCATGAACTCGAATCCCTCGCGTCTCATATTTTCCATCAGAATAGAAAGGTGCAAAATGCCCCGGCCGGACACTTTGAAGGTGTCGGCACTGGCGGTGTCTTCCACCCGCAGGGCCACGTCCCGGTGGGCCGCCTTGTACAGACGATCTCTCACCTGGCGGCTGGTGACGTATTTACCTTCCTGGCCATAACCCGGACTGTTGTTTGGCATGAAGCTCATGGTCAAGGTCGGGTCATCGATATCAATGATGTCCAAAGGCTCGGGTTCCAGGGCATCGGCCAGAGTATCGCCGATATCCACGCCTTCCAATCCAACGACGGCACAGATGTCCCCGCACGTCACTTCCTGGACTTCCTTGCGGCCCAAATTATCGAAGACAAAGAGTTGTCGCACCTGGGTCGTCTGCAGGCTGCCATCGCGTTTGATGAGGACCACCTGTTGTTTTGATTTCAACGTGCCCCGCACAATGCGCCCCATGCCAATACGGCCGACATAATCACTGTGATCCAGGGCAGCCACCAGCATCTGAGTGGGACCTTCTTGTTGCACAGGCCCGGGTACATGTTCAATGATCATATCCAGCAGAGGGAAAAGGTTGACCCTTTCTTCCTCAAGCTCACCAATGGCCCAGCCATCACGGCCGGCAGCATAGACACCGCGGAAATCCAATTGGTCATCGGTGGCTTCCAACTCTACAAAGAGATTGAAGATTTCGTCCAACACTTCATCAGGGCGAGCGCCTTTGCGATCCACTTTGTTGATCACCACCACGGGTTTAAGATTCAACTGCATGGCTTTCTGCAGGACAAACCGGGTTTGAGGCATGGGGCCTTCAAAAGCATCCACCAGCAGCAACACCCCATCTGCCATTTTCAGCACCCGTTCAACTTCTCCCCCAAAATCGGCATGGCCCGGAGTATCGATCAGATTGATTCGAGTATCTTTATAAGTAATGGCGAAATTTTTGGAGGTGATGGTGATGCCGCGTTCTCTTTCGAGATCGTTGGAGTCCATCACGCGCTCCTGAACTTCCTGGCCGTCGCGGAACACGTTGCACTGGCGCAAAATCTGATCCACCAGAGTCGTTTTACCGTGATCCACATGGGCGATGATCGCCACATTCCTGATCTGCATTTCCAAACCGCTTTCTATCAAATGATTGAGTACCTGACCGTGCGATAGAATAGTCAACAGTGGGCCCATAGCCAATAAGAAGAATCAAATAGGACTTTAATTATTAAATAATGTCTTGACCAGGCAATGCAAATCCTTGAACATGAAGATGTTGTATTTCAACAACATGTCACAGTGAGGCGTTGGTCGATTTTCATTTCGGCATTTCACCCAAGGAGTAAGCCATGGCGGAAGACAACCTTGTAGTCCAAGCACTACGTGAATTGGGAATAACCCGCACAGAGGCCGAGGTTTATGTGGCTACTTTGCTTGAGGCACAGGGAGCGCCGGTATCCGGGTACAGGGTGGCTCAATCTGTGGGCAAGGACCCAGCCAATCTTTCAAAAACCTTGGCCAGCCTTGAGAAATTGGGTGCAGTGCGCACCATCCAGGACAAACCCCGGCTGTACATACCCGTCCCCCCTGCTGAGTTTACAGAAAAGCTGCTGGCGGATATGAAGGGTACCCAAGTCAAAGTTTTGAACCAAATTTCGGAGCTAGAGATTCAAACGCCACGAGGAATCCCCATGGCCCTGCACGACCAGGAGCAAACCCTCCTGAAAGTGGCTCAGTTGTTGACCCAATGCCGCCGGGAATTGCTTTTATTTGCCGATAAAGGCGTCTTGCAAAACCTTGGAACAGCGCTGGAAGCCCTAGCAGCCAGTTCGGAAGTGGCTGTCAATATTCTATGCCTGGAAAAACTGGGGTGGAACGGACTGAATGAAATCGTCATTCCATTGCCTGTGGGCTTTGCTGATCCTCAACCGGTTCCCTGGTTGCAGTTGGTTATAGATCGTCAAACTTGGCTGGTAGCTAGTTTTCCCAGTGCTGGCAACGATAAACTGCCCTGTGGGTGGTGGAGTGAAGACCCCTCTGTCGCTTTGATCATGGGAGCCAGTTTGAATGCCGCCATACAGAGTAACGTAGAAGTTTCCATTGAAATCCCACCTGTGGAAACCCCGGTTCCCGAACCGGAAGAAGACGTTCTACCCACTTTGGTTCAGGCGCCGGAAGAGCCCACCCAGGCCCCTGATATAGAAACCCCAAAGGAAAGTAGTCCCCAACAGGAAGATAAAGATACAGATGACAACGATGATGAGGGAATTCAATTCATAATCAGACATGACGACTAGCACTTATTCAAAGAAATGAAATCCTTGAAAAGCCCCATCATCAGTAGTGACATAAAATTAACGGTTTGATATATGCAGAAAAAAGGGGAGCCTTTTTCAAGCCCCCCAAGAGCCTATCCTGTTTCGCTGTTGCGCTGGTCTCAAAAGGTCACCGTTCAGTGATGTTGCACAATATATGATAAGGATAGCTTCTATAACTTACGGATTTTCGATCTTTTCGGCAATAGCTGAAGGCTAAATATGTCATCTTCCACTCCTACTAGGCGGTGGCCAAACCTTTCCTTCCAGGTGACTATTTTGGATCCAAGTAACTTTTAAGATTTTTAATTATGCCGTCTTAACCACCCATTAATGTGGTACACCTACAACTTGTAAATCCAGTTTCAAATTAACCATTGCCAGTAAAACCAGTTGAATGTACATTCACTCAGTGACTATTCCTTCAATCAGGAGCAAACATGAAAGATTTGAGCCAAACCGCCCCCAATGCTCGCCAAAGAAGCCAGGCCGATACACGGAACCGGCTCCTGGAAAGTGCAGCCCAATTATTTGCACAAAAAGGTAGTAAAAACACCAGAACAGCAGACATTGCCCAAGAGGCACAGGTGGCAATAGGGACCCTCTATCTTCATTTCAAAACCAAAGACGATTTGTTGAAAGAAGTACTAAAGCTGGCATTGACACGTTTAAAACAGGAAATTGCCAAGTTCTCAGAGGAAAGCGACAACCCAATTGGCGATAAAATGGCAGCTCTTGTCACTTTCACAGAGCATTCACCCCCCTTGGCCATCGTCTTGTTTGATGGTGGTAATCTAGCTACAATACCAGGGAAAGAAGTTTCGGACTTCCTGACTGCCTCCCAAGAGCATGCTCTCCTGGAAGGTGTGGCCAAAGGATACTACCGGGGCGACTTAAATTCCGGATTGGCAGCCAGGGCCATGGTAGGAAGCTTGACTCAGGTTCTGTGGTGGTGGGCAAAAAATCCAGAAGTGGCGACAAAAGAAGAAGTTATAAATTCTTTAACGGTGATGAGGTTGGAAGGTTTGGGGCCTCGTTATTAACCAGTTAGCCCCTCATAAGCCCCCCCGTTTGCGGCCTATGTTCTATTGATCATCATCCTTATATCGCTGACCAACAATGATTTTTACACCTTTAGGGATGATCTGGGTCCTGAGAGGTGTTAGCCCAATGTTTTCCCCATCAATTTGTACTTCAACGGGGGGAATGGTGCGCACTGTCACTTCAGAGGCCTGAAAATTTTCCATGGTGGGTGTGGAACGGTAGCGCCAGGTGAGCATACGGAATATAATCAGAACCAATTGCCATAAAGAGCGGCTACTAATAACCGTAACATCAAATTTGCCATCATGGGCGCTGGTATTTGGATTTACCTTGAGATTAATATCCCCAATTTTGCCGATATTGGTCAGCAGAACCGTGTTTCCCACAAAGGTCCGTTGGCCCCCCCTCTCATCATCAATGAAAATTTCCACCTCATCGAGATTGAAGGCGTTGCGGAAACCGGCCCAGAGGTAACTGAAAATTCCAAACAGATTTTTTAATCTCCGAGGCGAATCTTTGATAACCTTTGCCGGAAAACCAATTGCCGCCATCAGCAGAAAATGACGGTCTGAAGCAGGGACATACCCCACATCAAATGAGATAATTCGGCCTTCCAGAATATTACTTTTAGTCATCCCCGGAAAGAGAGGAAGAGCCAAAGCCATGGCTACAACATTAGCCGTGCCCACGGGAACAACAGCCACCGGAACTTTATTACTGCAGCGAGCTTGTCCTGCCACAACCTCACCCACTGTTCCGTCTCCACCAATAACAACGATGACTTCAAATCCGGATTCCGCTGCAGTATGAGACCATCGCTCTGCATCTCCCAACCCATTGGTGACTCTTACCGAACAAACGACTCCCTTTTCTTCCAAAGTTTGTCTCAATTGCCGGACCAGGCGCAAGCCTCTAGCTTGCCCCGACACAGGATTCACAACCAGAAGAACACGCTCAAATTTAGCCATCACCCCTCACATCAGGCACTTCTGCCAAAAGTAATATTACTTTAAAACGGTATAAAAAACGTAAAAGACATTCAACTCAACCAACCATCACCCGATCAAGAGAGCCTAACCACGATTGAATTTTCACCTTCACGTCTGGCTCAACTTCCACATCATTAAGGTCCTGTGTGCGGATATCAATCTTCCATCCACCCAGCCATTCACCATCTTCAAAAGCCGTGGCTATGACAATTTTTTCGCCGACAAATTCACGCAGGAAATCCATGGCTTCTTCCATGAAATTGCCTCCCCCAGGATCACCGCTGGATCCAAAACGGGTATGAAAAGAGTCACCAAAACCAATGGATATTTCCCACTCACTTGTGGTGATGAACAGACCGTGAGATGAACCATCCACCGGTCGGGGAATTTCAATCAGCAGGGCTTCTTTTTCAAAATCTTCATAGGGATCAAAACGGGCATGCTGAAACCATTGAGGCCACTGGCGAAAGACCATATTGGCAAAGAGTCTGGAATGGGCATTCAATTGTTCAAGATCAATCATCTGGTTCTCCACACCCAAGGTCACGGCAGTTCCGTACAGTCGGACCCCAGTACGTTATATGTCACTGACGTTGGCGTCAATCAATTGCATGGGAAGCCACTGATACGAATGCAATGCCCTTTAGTTCCTGACCCATTGGTATTAGAAAGCCTCACCCGGTGGGCGAGGCTTTCTATGACGAAGTTTCAAAGACAGCTGCGTTCAAAAACTGCCCGGGAAACCACGTTTCTCTGTTGTAGTTATTTTTCTACATGTTCAATCACAACAGCCACCGCTCCATCCATCTCGGCTCGGAGGTCAGGACGGACGATTGTTTCGGTTTCTACCTGTTCCAGGGGCAAAATCATGCTTTCGGCCAAATACCCGGCCACTTCAGCAGCCCGCAACTGGGCCAGTTCCTGGTTTTCGGCAGTCACAACCACCCGAACCGGGGAGTATGGGTGGCGCCTGATCTCATCGGCACTGCGAGTTAACCACTGTTTGCCCGAGTCATTCAGGTCACTTTCCTCCCGGGGAAATAACTGGCCCCCGGCCATCTCGAGGACACGATCACCATCACGGTGATAATCAAGGGCTGGAATCCGAAAACTGACACCGGCATGATTATAGGTATTGGTACCTTTATCTGTCAGCGTGAAGACATAACTGTAAGGGTATCCCACGCGCAGCATCTCACCATTGTCTCCCTGACCATCCCAGGTCAAATCTTCAGGAGGATTGCCTTTACCCTCGTAATTCTTGAAGGGGCTGCCCCGAAAATCAGTAACGGCCAAATTCCAGGTCTTGATTTTATGGCCTTCAGGATCCGCAGGATAAAACCGAGCCACAGGAGTAGCTGCCATATCAGGCAACCACAAATGAGGAGGCTGGTCACTTTTCAAGGTTTCGAGGTTATTCAAATGAGGTTGCAAACCACTGACAGGGCTCACACCCAAGGCAATTTCATCCATGGCTGTGAAAAACGAATCGATCACCGTGGCATCAAGTTCCAAATCAAAAGTGCCTTTTTCTATTTTCTGACGCACTTCATTGGTGGCCTCGACAACCATTTCCGGCAAAGCCGCCCCGTTTTCTCCATCGCTGGTCCACTGTTTGGCTTCATCAGCCGTTTGGGCCATGACAGGGATGGTGGACGAACCCACCCCCACCACAGCCATGACGATCAACACCCTCAATATGGGCCCGGAAATCTTTTGATAAGATGAAACTGCATTCATGACATGGATTCCTTTGTTGATCACTTCAGTTTGAAGACGATGGTAATGACGCCCCACTGCTCAACAGCGGCCTGATTGGCACCCAGAGGAGCAAAACGGAATTTCTTGATGGCAGCCATGGCCGCCTGGTTCAAATCCCTGTGTACGGATGTCTGGTCGAAATACACATTATCCTTCACTCGGCCATCGGCCATTACGGTGAAATGCACAGCCACAACACCTTCCAAGCCCTTCTTTTTGGCATTGGCAGTATACAGAGCTGGCGCACTCTGCAAAATCTTTCGGCCCTGGATCTGGCCTGTGATGGACATATTCACATCTTTGGCATCCAATTTCACTTCTGCCACGGCGTTGCGTGTTTGAGAATCAGAAACGGGTTGATCCATCACGGCGGCCACACCGGGTTCTGCAATACGCTGGCGACTATTCAAGCCACCACCGCGTCCACCGCCACCACTGCCATAGTCGAGCATGGTTTTGCGACCACTTTTCTTCCCGCCTCCGCCACTGGGGCCAGCCACATCCATCACTGCGGATGAACCGCCACCACTGGCTTTACCGGCCGAAGGAGTCAATGCCACGGTATTGGAACTATAGGAATTACGACCTGCGGATTTCAATCCTCCGCCGGACGCCACGCCTGCAGCTTCGGCCATGGCCGGACCACGACGATTGGTCTGTCCAGCCGGAGCCAGAACATCATCACCGGAGGCCACAGCAGCAGACTTACTCTTCAGTCCACCGGGCTTGGGTTTGAAGGCTTCGTTGTTTTGACGCGCCGCCACTTGGGGAGATCCAGTGTCCACAGTCTGCAAGGTTTTTACAGGCGTACCCAGTCGACCAGCATCGATCACCTGGCGAGATTTAGGCCTGGGAGCTTTGGTTTCCAATTGGGTGGCTTGAGCCATGGCTTTAGGCTGGGCTGCAGGCTGAACGATGGGAACCGAAACATCCATCTTGGCCACCGCTGGTTTTGGTTGAACTGCTGCGGGTTTTGGCGCTTCCATCCGCGGCTTTGGTTTGGCCTGAGGAAGACGATCTGGAGCGGCCATCGTCCCCATTTGATCAGGAATAGCGGCTTCTCGGGCTTTGGGACGCACGGGCTCCGGGCTGGATTCAGCTTTGGGCTTAAAAGCACTGTCGGTGTTCACCCCACGCCCGGCGGGTTCGGGTCTTGAACGAGGCTTCTGTTTGGCTTTTACTTTGGCAATGATGTCTTCACCGAGAGTGGCCTCAACGTAGGCGATCTCCATCAGATCATCTTCTTCAATCTGAACTGCCGCCTGGCGCCCGGCCATGACCCCAATCAACAACAGCATCGCCGCATGGATACCAAAACTGAAAGCCATGCCGCCACCGGTGCTTCGGGAACGATCAATATGACGCATGATCATTGCACGGCCTCCGCATCCTTGTTTTCTTTGGTGGCCAAAGCGATACGAGGAGGGTTGGCAGCTTCCACCTGGGCAATCAAGGCTTCCACTTCACCGTATGGCAAACTCTGGTCTGCTTTGACCAGGGCCATGGATTGTGGGGCTACTTCAAACAAACTGCCCAGGTAATGAGTCACATCACCCAACTGCAAATGATCTTCGCCGACAATAATGTCCCGTTCGAGGGTGAAAGTGATTTCAATTTTTTCACTTTCGCCCACCTCATCGGCTTTGGCCATGGGCAGATCCACTTCCACCTCTTCGTTAGCCAGGAAAGGCCCCATCATCATCAGGGTGATCACGACCACCAACGAAACGTTGATAATGGGTACCACCGTGGTTCGGCTTTCGGTTTTAAATGTGCTCTTGCTCACGTTATCTCCCGATCTCGTTCAGCATGGCCAGGGATTCCGCTCCACTGGCTTTGGCTATGTCCAGCACCTGCACCACTTGTCCCAGTAGGACATCGTCATGAGGTACGATGACGAGGGTTTTGTCATCCCGGGTCGCCAATTCATTGCTCAGTTCAAGTTCCAACGATTCCACCGCCACCATGGTCCCGTTCAGGGTGATCCCCGCCGGAGTGACAGCCAAAGTCAGAAGGCTTTCGTTTTTCATCTCAGTGGGTGTAACGACAGCCGATTCACTGCCGGCTTCCGCCTGGTTCACTTTGATCCCATGCCCAGCCAGGGCCGGCATGGTGATCATAAAGACCACGATCAAGGTTGTCGTCACATCGGCCAGAGGCGTGATGTTGGCCTCGTTCTGGCCTTCCAGGATGCTGTTTTTTTTACGCACTGCCATGAGTTTTCCTTAATCCCTTCAGCTCAGAACCGCAGCCAGAGGATCGCCTTTTTTCACAGATTGAGTTGGCGGAGCCGGCATGCCATTAGAAATGTTGGAGGCCACACTACTGGTGGCAGCAACACCCGTGGTTTGACGAGCCCGTTTGGTGTACTGATGCCAAATGGTGAAATAGGCTTCACGCGCATCCTCAAGCTGGGCTGTGCGGGTGCGAATTTGGCGTACAAAGTAGTTGAATCCCACGGTGGCAATGACAGCCACCACAATACCGGCAGCGGTGGTCATCAGCGCTTCAGAAACACCCATAGCCACAACCGCACCGCCACCACTGCCACTTTTGGCAATGGCTGCAAAAGCGCGAATAATACCAACTACGGTACCAAACAGGCCCAGCAGGGGAGCAATGTTACTCATGGTTCCCAAGACACTGAGATTGCGTTCCATTTCCACGGTTTCCATGTCAATGGCGGTGTCCAGCCGTTGCTGTAATTCATCCCGGGAGCGCCCAATGTGCATAACACCCTGAGCCATGACCCGAGACACTGGACTGTCATTTTGAGAGCAATAATCCAGAGCCGTGCGCGGATTGCCATTCTTCATTTTGTTGCCCAGTTCATTCATAAACTGGCGAGTATTGCTGCGTGATGTTTGGAAATACAAAAGTCTTTCCACCGCAAAGCCCACAGTGATAATTGAACAGATCGCCAAAACGATCATCGTGGGAGAAGCCATTAAAAAATCAATAATGTTCAGTTCGCCGAACATAATGTCCCTCTCTTTTTGCGGCTTTCTGCCGCAGCGTTTCCATTTGCTTGGTGTGTGGGCCCGCAGAGTGCAAAGTGCAAGTCCCCCCGATCACATTCAGCTTTAAACTCCAATTTGATAGGGATTTGAAAGCTGCACCTAAGAACAGGCAAGGGCTGTGCCACGGGAACGAGAGAGAGGGTTCAGGAAGTATCAGGTAAGCTAAGTACGCTTGGGGAGCCAGGAATTGGGCTGCATGGGTTTGGGTGTACGGCCATAAAGCAGGTCGTCCATCTTCAGAGCGAAATGGCGAAAAAGCAGAGAATGAGACAAGCCCCGCCTGACTAAATTATGAAGTAAAGTATCTGGATGTGAATATGGACAAACCCGCATGCACTGGCCACAATCGGTTCCCATGGCACACCAATAGGTGAAGCAGGCTTCGGAATTGAGCTGCCAACGTTTGCTACCGGCAATAACATCCCGCTCTCCCTGAGGAATGGCACCCGGCGGGCAAACCTGAGCACACTTTTTACAAATGGAACAGAAATGCAGAATGGCAGGATCAAAACACGGTTCATTGGTATTCAGTGGCAGATCTGTGGTGATGACACCCAACCTCACACGAGGTCCCAGCTCAGGGGTCATTAACAAACCCATGCGTCCAATTTCGCCAAGCCCAGCATCTTTGGCCACCAGAGGACAAATCACTTTGTAGTTCGCGTCGATGTGGGCCTCGGCCTGCCACCCCAGACGCCGAATAAAAACTGCCACCTGGGTAGCCACAGTGCCGGCGTGCAAGTATTGCTCGGCCGACTCCATGAGTGTGGGACCTTCGGGAGCCGTCCCCATTTGGCGGTGATCCATCTCCACAGAGAAGGCGATGGCAAAGCGGTGCCGGCGCTCAACAGGTTGTCCCCAACTGGGCCCGCGTCCTTTTTTGGTGTAAAGATGTTCATCTTTCAAGACTGTAACACCGCTGCTGTGAACACCCAATTTTTTCATCCAGCCCGCAATAAATGCGGAGGCTTCCGCCGGAGAGATTTCAATCTTTTTGGCGGCCGGTTCCCCTTCCACCAGGTTCACCAGCTGTTCCACCGTTTCAAATGAAGCTCCGGCTGCAGCAAAAGAAAGAGGCTCATATTTTCCCGATTCAGGGGCCATCAACCCCGGCAAACGCCGAAAACGCTCATCACTCTCCCTATGCTGGGGAAACTCTTTATAATAAGCATCAAAATTATCGGTACCCGGTTCGAGAGCAGCCCTGGAAAACATGATGGTGCGTTCATCCAGCCTCTCCGAAACGCAGGAGTCTTCAAAACCCCCAGGTTTTCCTGTGGGCACAAGCATAGCCAGGCCACCAAGCAGAATCATCAGGACAACTCCAGAGGGGATCCACACAGGCAGAGGCAAGAAGGCCAGCAAAAGAAAGAAAATGGGCACAATGCCAGCAGCCAAAGCAGACCGGCGAGTAGCCAGCTCTTCATTCTCAGACCGGGACACCACATGAAGCCAGATAAGCCCCATAAATGAAAAGACGGAAAAGATAACAAGCAGTTGAGTCATGGGCCCCTCAATGGGTTGAACCAAAGGATGCACAACAAATAGAATAGGCAACAACTGCGGGTATCAGCAAGATTTCATTGATCATAAAAATAGCAAGACCCGACTCAACTACTCCATTCTTCGGCCGATGATATGTATTCCTAGCCGAGTAGGTTCCACATTCTGGAGTTGTTTTGACTGATCAGAAAAAGAAAAATTTTGACGAAGAGCTATCCCAGGGCAAGGCCAGATTGGTCATGACCGAGGCCTCTCTTTTTCTGTTTTTGGTCATAGGGAAATTTCGACCTGAAGCCCACAGTTCCACCATTTCTGACAGTTTGGTCACTATAGGCGCCTACCTGTTCTTTTCTCTCGCCTGGTATTTCATGGTTAAGCGATACCCCAATCGTTGGCCCATTCGCCGATACGTGGGCATGATGGCAGACCTTACCATCATGACCATTTTCTTTCATATCGGCGGCATGAATTCTTCGATCGTTTACCCTATATTTCTTTGGATCATCATTGGCAACGGCATCCGCTTTGGGGAACGTTTCCTTCTTGTGGGCATTGTCATGGGAACGTTCAGTTTCACCTCTATCCTACTGAAAGCCCCCTTCTGGCGTGATTTCCCCGAGCTCAGCCTGGGTCTACTGTCCGGAGTCATCATCCTGCCCATTTTCTTTTTTGGTGTGCTCAATCGGTTGAAGGCCGTGACGATTCTGGAGTCCGAGCTGGCCCGTTCACGGCAGATTGACAAAGCCAAAGATGAATTTCTCGCCGCCATGAGCCATGAACTGCGCACCCCCATGAACGGTGTTTTGGGAATGGCCGAAACCCTGGTCAGCTCTCCCCTGGATTCCCAGCAAAAGGAACAGGTCCATATTATCACCCGCTCGGTGGAATCGTTGTTGCACATTATCAATGACATTCTGGATTATTCAAAATTATCCAACCAGAACCTGACCCTTCAGAAAAAGCCTTTTGACCTGAAACAGGTCATGTTCGACGTGCAGTTGCTGATGGAATCCGAAGCTAGCGAAAAGGGCCTCAAACTGGTTTTCAATTATCCGGAAAACGTCCCACGTCATTTCATGGGAGATTCCACCAGGATTCGGCAACTGGCTTTTAACCTCTTGGGCAACGCCATCAAATTCACTGAAAAGGGCAGGGTGGAGTTTTGCTGTCAATTAAACTTGGATGGAATGGTTCAGTTGGTGATTGAAGATACAGGGATCGGCATCGCCGAAGACAGGCTGGAAACCATCTTTGGTCACTTCGAACAAGTGGACCGCTCCACCACACGCAAATACGATGGAACTGGACTTGGCCTCTCCATCAGTCGCCAATTAGCCCGCATGATGGGTGGAGATATCACCGCTCAATCGGTTCAAGGCCGTGGTTCAATTTTCACCGTCAACCTCCTTCTGGAGAGGAGTGAGGCACCAACAAAAAGAATCCCCTCCCCTCACGACTTGCCGGATTTCGGTTTCAAAGCCTTGGTTGTTGAAGACAATAAGTTCAATCAGGTAGTAATCCGGAATCTGTTGAAAAAAATTGGAATATCATGTGAGGTAGCCGAAAACGGTCAGCAGGCCGTGGATATGATTGGGCAGAGTGAATGTGATTTGGTGTTCATGGATGTTCGCATGCCCGTCATGAATGGCTACGAGGCCACCCAGGCCATCCGGGCACGCAATGATAATCTGGCCAACATACCCATTTTGGCTTTGACCGGAGAGACGACCAAAAGCGACAAGGCCAGATGTTTGGATGTGGGCATGAATCTGTACATGAGCAAACCCGTCAGGTTGGTCGAGCTTGTGGACTCGATCCAATCCCTCGAAATTACCTCTACCGTAAAAAACTAATCAGGCTCGACTTTTCATCTCTTTTGCCACCATGTTTTTTTGGCGACGATCCTGAGCCCGGACCAGGTTTTCAATCATTCGCAAATCTCTGGGGCCCAGTTGCAAGGCCGTATCCACCCAAATGCGGGTAATCCTGATCAATTCCTCATAGGTGACCGGATTAAGGCATTGCTGCACTCTGCCAAAGGCCGCATGCGCATTGCCCTTGCGTTGATGTCTGGCTATGAGTCCCCGCACTGCGGAAACACCTTCACCATCGGCCACCACTTCGTCCACCAATTTCAATTCCAGCATTTGCCTGGCCGTGAAAATTTCACCACCAGTGATCAGGCGCTCCACGACGTCGGGGGTAGTTTTCCGGATGAGAAAACTGTAGGCGCCCATTCCCGGTATCAAATTAAAAAGGATTTCCGGCAGACCAAAACGGGCGCTCTCTTCAGCCACCACAATGTTACTGGAGATGGCCGCTTCAAAGCCGCCTCCCAGAGCTTCTCCCTGAACCAGACTGATGGTTGTCAGAGGCATGGAATAATTCACCGCATTGGGGTAGAGAACATCAATGCAGGCTTTGGCGTAGGCAAACAAACCTTCACCATCGTTTTCGCGGATGAGGCCGTAGAAAAGGTCAAGGTCGCCACCCAGATTAAAGACACCCGGCACAGCGCTGTCTAAAACCGTGTAGCGAATGGGCAGACAGTTTCCCGAGTCAATGGCTTCTTGATTATACTGGATAAGTTTGTTTTGGAAATGAGCCAACTCGGCCAACAACTCATGATTAAAACAAGGCCGGCTGTATGGACTGAGCGTGTACCAGATGGCCCGTTGCTCAGCTTCGTAGCGAACACATACCTGATCATAATGCCCCCAAAAGGGCAAGAAGTTCATATCACGACACATGAGGACCTTCCATGTAGCTGGGGCGAGCACAAGGTCACGAAGACTTGCCAACACAAGGACAGTCTTTACGTATTTCTTTATCCTTCAAGTGTTTAGATTGTACACCATAAAAACATTCTGACCAACAATAAAAAAATTCCGCCCCCCGAGGTGGGAGGCGGAATGATTTTTCAGGTTTTGGACTGGCTAACCGCCGACCACACCCGAAGAACGAATGGCATCAATTCTTTCCACAGCCATGGCCGTCCACTCGGCCTTGCCTCCGGCATCCTGGATTTGTTGCCAAGCCCCAAGGGCTGCACCCCAATCCCCTCGCTCTTCAGCAATTTCCGCCATGCGGGCCAAGCTAGCAATACGGAAAGGATCCACAACACCGCCCTGATTTGCGGCCCCTTCATAACTAGCCAAGGCCATATCTATGCTTTTGTCTTTTTCGTGGCATTCACCCTGACGGTAGCGAACTTCCGCCACGGGCGCTTCGCCTGTTTCCAGAGCATGCTCGTAAGCTTCCACGGCTTGGGAATAGTCGCCCAATTCCTCTTGGTAGAGAGAGGCAATCTGCAACCATAACCCCTGGGCGTTTTCATCTTCCGGGTGGTCCCCAAGGAACCGAACGTATCCGCCAATTGCTGCATGCCAATCTTCGATTTCCTGGTAACAGATGGCCGCGTTGTAAGAGGCCAATGCGGCATATTGTCCTTCAGGGAAAATGTCAGTCAGAGTTTCATAACTGAAAGCCGCATCCAGATACTGTTCTTGCTTGAATTGAACAGTGGCTCCCCGCAAATAGGCCAGTTCAGCCAATTCATGAGTGGGGTGCGTGGTGGTAAAATTAGAATAACCAGCCAAAGCCTGAGTCATGTTCTCTGCCCGGTAATAGCTTTCCGCCAGATAGAACAAAGCACCCGGTCCAGACTCGCTGTCCGGATAATCCAAAGTCACTTTTTCGAAAGCCTTGGCAGAAGTAGTGTAATCCTTGGCCGCAAAGGCATCCTGTCCCTTGTTCCAATAGATATCTGCAGCCAGAGGACTGTCCGGATGTCCATCAAGATACTGCTCCATGTCCCGGCCGCTGCGATAATAGCAACTCTGGATTCCAAGCTCGGCATCTTCAATCCGGGCATCCCCGGGGTTAGCAGATACAAAGGCACCAAAAGCTTCGATAGCCCGATCATCCTGGCCCTGATTGTAGGCGCAGTTGGCCAATCCAAAACCAGCATCCGCCGCATGATCGCCTTCAGGGAACTGGGTTTGCAGTCGGTTGTAGGTGGCCGTAGCCCCCGCAAACTGGCCCAGCCCAAATTGAGTGTCAGCAATACGGTAGAGAGCTTCCTGGGCTTCAGGCGCGGCCGGGAAGCGGGCCAATAAGCTTTTCCACGCTTCAATGGCCTGATCGTAGTATTGCAACCGGTAGTAGCAGTCACCCTGGTTGGCCAGGGCCGAGGCGGCCGCCGGATCGTCAGGATGTTTGGCCAAAAAATCACCAAACTGTTTGAGCGCATCCTCATATTTATGTTGGTTAAAATAGATGCTGCCCACTGCCAAACTATTGGTTCCGTTTTCACTTTCCGCGTTAGCCAGAGAGAGCAGGAATTTTTCCTGTTCCTCCAGTGCCAATTCGTATTGACCGGTTTGACTGCGGCTGGCCACCAAGCCCTGCAGAGATGCGGCGGCCACATTACTGCGAGGATATCCCGTTAGTACCAAACGGTACATTCCCGTGGCCTGACGGAACAGGCCCTGGTTATAGTAGGCTTCCCCAAGATAATAGTAAGTGCGTCCCCGCCACTCGCTGGCCGTGGGCAATAGCTTGCTGGCCATGTAGTTGTAGTTGGTCAGCAAACGATCCAACTCACCGGTTTTGAAATGAGACATGGTTGAGAGAAAGAGGGCTCTTTCGGCCACATCGGTGTTCACATGTTTGTCCACCACGTTCTGGAAAGAGCGGATAGCCGCAGAATATTCTTCCAACTGGTAATGGCTGAACCCCTGCAGAACCCGGACTCGGGGAGCCAGATCATCACCAGGGAATCGGTTTAGAAATTCGTCAGCCAGAACAATGGCCTGACCAAAATTGTCTTCGGTGGTATAAGCGTAGATGACTTTATGCAAAGCGGAACTGGCCACCTTGGTGTTTTCAAATCCACGCACAACATCGGTCCAGGCAAAAATGGCTTCGGCGGTGCGATCCAGATTCATGTAGCAATCGCCAATGAGATATTGGGCGTAAGCACTGATCATTTCACCAGGAAACAGACGCACGATTTCTTCCAATTGCCGCACCGATTCATCGTAACGACCCTCACTGAACGTTACGCAAGCCATTTTGTAGCGGGCATTGGGCACAAATTGACTGTCTGGGTATTTTTCGATGAAGGCCCGGTAACTGCGTACAGCCACGGTGTTCTGTCCAGAGCGATAAAATGCTTCGGCGATGGAGAAAGCCACATCATCAGCCAAAGGGCTGTCTGCATGACGACGCAACACCTGACGGTAACGCTGGATGGCCAGGATGTACTGTCCAGTATCTTCCAGACAACGCCCCAAATAGTACAAGCCACGATCGCTGGGCACTTCGGAGAAGTAAGCGATGGCTTCATCATACCGTTTTTCCTGATAGGCAAAGAGGCCCAAGGCAAATTTCACCTGTGGCTTTTCGGCGTATCCGGGCCGGCGTTCCAAAAGCTCACGATAAGCGGTGCGCAGTTTCAACCAGTTGCCTTCAACGATGTAACTCAGACCGATTTCATAAAGGCTTTCGGCCAGGAGAAAGGTATCGTCGTATTTGTCAATAAGGCGGTCAAAATTGGCAATGGCTTCTGAGAATTGACCCAGGTTGTAGTAACACTCACCTTGGCGCAGCAACACACTGGCCCGGAGATAATCGTCTTCGCCATTAAATTTGGAAACGCGCTCATATTCCCGCAAAGCGCCTTCAAAATCCCCTGCTTCAAAGTAGCATTCCCCCAGCATATACTGAGCCCCTGAGGAGCGAGAGCTGCCCCCATAGGATTGTACGTACAGGCGGTACTGCTGCATGGCCGCACTTTTATCCACACCGTCGGTGAAAGCCTGACCTGCAGTCTCCCACAAGGCATCTTCTGTGAGGATTTTTCGTTCATCCAGGCTGTCGGCTGCCAGGGATTGACCTGCGCCCACCATCAGACTCCAGAGAGCCACAGAGACGGCCAAGGTGGCCCACATGGCACGGCGCAGTTGCCGGCTCCGGGCTGATTTCATCCGTTGGTTTATCACTCGTGTCCTGCTCATCACTTTTCCCCCCCGGGGTTGTTTTCGTTGCCACTGATTTCAACTCGGATGGGTGTTCTTGTCCGGTCCTTGAAGCCCATCACTTCCACGGAGGATTGGTAATCCCACTGCTGGCCCATCTGGTCCACGATGGTCACCCGGGCGCTGTATTGTCCGTCATTTACCAGACGACCATCTTCATCTTTGCCGCCCCAGCTGACTCCAGCAGGAGGTGCGCCGTTGCCGGTCATGGTGCGGATAAGGTTTCCATTTTCATCATCAATTTCAACACGCCAGGATTCCACAGTACCGCGGACAGCTGTTTCGATGGCAAAGCGCACATCCTTGTCCTGACCAGAAGGACTGAACAGGGCGCGGTTGGAGCTCATCTTCACTCCAAAGGGCACACCAAATCGCAGAGTGGCGCTCAAAACATTCTGAGCCCCGAGATCGGTGCTGACGTAGGCGTAATCAAACTGCCAGTTATCAAAGCGGAAGCCGGCACCGGCGCTCATGTGTTCGCGCTCGCCGTCATACCCGCCCCGCAGACTCAAAAATCTGACGGGCCAAACTTCCAATCCACTGCGGAAACTGGTATCCATAAATTCGGTTTTTACCAGGTCGGTGGTCATCACCATACGGCCTCGGAAAAAGCGCAGAGCCATTCCCGCACGCATGCTGCGAGCCAGTTTTTCTTCTTCTTCAATCAAAGTGATTTTGGGTTCGAGAAGATTTTGCACCGAAGCACCCAGGCTCAGCAGACGGTGGGGACGATACAGAATCCCCAGATCCATACCCATGCTATTGCCCGAAGCTCCGCCAATGTCCTGACTCACGGATTTGAGATTCACACCGTAAATCAGGCGACCAAAGCCGTTGGCGTAACCCAAAGAGAAGATGCCTTCTTTTTCACTGAAGGTCTCCCCTGTGTCCTCCATAATGGAGGACCGTTCAAATTCACCACTGCTGGTGAAGGTGCCATTGAATGAAAAGGTACCCCAGTTTTCCGTGGGCATGCCCAAGGCAAAGAAGGTGTACTTGGTATCGTTGAACAGGGTGGCGCCCATGCCCGTGATTTCCATGGTTCGCAACTGGGCCAGGCCTGCTGGGTTCCAGTAAGAGGTTGCCACATCATCACTCAAACCGACCACAGCGTTCCCCAGGGAAAGGCTGCGAGCACTGGCGCCAAAGCGGAGGAATCCGCCGGGGACACCAGCATCGTCTACAGCCATCGCCGGAGCTGTGGTCAGCACAATGGTCGCCAGGACAAAGAGCCAACGGTAAATATTCATATTGGTTTTCATGGTTTCAGCTTTCATCACTTCACCACCGCAATCTTGCGACGGAGGTCCATTCCGTTGCCGTGAACCCGGCAGATGTATCCACCGTTGGCCACCACCCGGCCTTTGCCGTTGCGGCCATCCCACGAGAAGTCCAGAACTTCGACACCGGCTGTCACATCACGCTGTTCGCTGTAAACCACGCCACCATACAGATCGTATATGGTGATGGTGACAACGCCACTGGTGGTGGGCCGGAATAAGATCATGGTCTCATTCTCATTGGGATTGAAGGGGTTGGGACGGTTGGTAATTTCCTTCTCCAAGTCCAGATCCGTCGCGGTGTAGAGCACCACGGAGCGCACCTCTTCCAGAACGCCGCTGCTTTCTTCTGCATAGAAGCGCAGAACATGCTGGCCGGTGGTAAAGGACACCCGGTCGAGGCTTTCCAGGGAGAATTCGCCGTCATAAACATCAACTGGTCGGGGAGGATCAATCTCATCCACATCGTGGAAAATGGTTTGGATACCCCCATCGTCTTCCGTCACTGCGCTCAAACGAATCACCGTGCTGGGCGTGATGTAATACCCATCACGGAACTCGGAGACGGCTGGTTCAAACTCAATGCGAGTCACTGGTGGACCCGTCACTTCGATGAGAACCGGCTCGCTGAGCAGATTACCAGACACAGCCTGGACCAAAATATCTTCGGTGCCAAAATCGCTCACCGTAAGTTCCACATTGGCCCGCCCATCCACGTCTGCCACCAAACCGAAGGACGGTTCAAAGGCATTGCCAAGGGCTCCATGGCCCCGGATGATTTGCACATTCATACCCGTGCCATTGACCGCGTTGCCAGAAGAATCCGTAGCCCGCACCTGCATCACTACGGTTTCGCCGGGGCGAAGGGGTCCATCCAATTCCTGGCCTGGCAAGTCTTCGGCCCACAGAGCGATGACAGAGGCCGGAGCCGGAATCACCGTCACCACATCGCTGAAAAACAGTTCGCCGTGGCTGTCACTGATTCGCAGGTAGATGCTTTCGGCCCGGTCATAAGTCTGGAAGGCAAAAGTATGGACGCCGCTGTGAGTGGTGCCCACGGTGTCGGCCAAAATGCCTGCCGGGTTGTAGTAGAAATCGGGTCGCGGTGAATTACCGCTGAAGACGTTGATCACGAAGTTGCGATCATCGCTGGTGACCAACTGGCCAGTGACGATATCCACACGCCGGACGGACATTTCAAATCCTTCGCCCGCAATCACGGTGTCGGGAATATCCACGGCATAGCGCACACCTTCAGGCACTACAGTCAAAACATCACTGAAAGCTTCTCGCCCTCGGGGATCCCGGATGCGAATGACAATTTGCTCACTGGTGGCATAGTGCTGGCCGCTGATGATGGCTTCTCCGCCCACCAGAGTGCCAGTGGTAATGCCCAGAGTATCGTGAGCACCGGAACGATCCGGCAATAAGGCAGTCATTTCAAAATCCCCGCCGGCGTCAATGCGTTCGCCGGTTTCAGGATTGACCAAACGCACCGTCACATTAAAGGTGGCTGGAGGGCCAGCAGTCACCACAGCCGGGTCAGGCAAGACCACCTGATACTCGGCTTCATTGACCGGAATATCGACCCGGCCACTGTTGACGTCCGAATGGAAAGAATCGGTGGCGAAGACCGAGACCACACCGGGATTACCCAGTACGATTTCCAAATCTCTGCTACCGTTTACAAAAGGAGCATTGTCTTCAGTGGGATCCACCAGATCAAGCTGGCCGCCACTGCTGCTGAGGTGAATGGTGCCGTCGGATATGCTGGAAACCAGGTTCCAATATTGATCCACTGCGCGCACGCTCACGGTGAATGGCGACTCGGCCTGTTGGGTCAGAGGCTCGCCATCCTTACCGTCACCACTGAGAGAACCGGGCACCGGAGTTTCACCAGGAGCCACTAATTGAATGCGCTTGAAGCCGTCGGCCAACATGCGGCAGGTATTACTGATACCTGTGATTCCGGTGGTATCCGAGACCTGGACAAAGATATCTTCTGAACGGCTATAACCCTGAGCAATGGAACGGATTCCACCACTGAGAATACCTTGAACCACTTCCGTGGCCCCCGCGCCGGGAAGACCTGTCTGAGCGCTCACAATTTGAATATCGAACAGACGATCCTGGGTGATCACACGTTCACCCGTGTTGCTGTCGAGCAGCTCAACCACCAGAGGGAAGGTTTGCGGAGGACCGACCACTGCCGAATCAGGCAAGGTGACCGAATAGTACAACCCACCACTGTCCATGGCGATGACCGTACTGAAAGCTTCGCGACCAAAGTCATCGGTGACCCGGATGACAATATCTTCCACGGTGCTGTAGTTTTGATCGTTGATCACGGCTACGCCACCGATGAGCTGGGCCTCTATAGTACCCAGATCTCCATTGGCGGCCCCATGGTTGGGCAGCAATGGCGTCAACTCGAATCGGTTCATGGCCGTAGGCACCACGTTGCCGGTGACAGGATCGATCAACTTGATGGTGACCAGGAATCCAGGCACCGGACCGGTGGAAGCAGTAGCCGGTACGGTAATTTCATATTCATAGGAAGGGTCTACAGGGACGTGACTGCTCTGGGATGGCTTGGTCAAATCCCCTTCATCATAAACTGTGACAGCCACAGTACCGGCGTCGGTCAGGAAACCATTGAAGGTTCTCCGGCCATTGACAAACGGCATGTAGTTTTCTTCAGGATTGCCTTCATTGGCAAAGGAGTTATCACTGGCCACCAGGCGCAGAACACCCACGTTGGTGGTATCGGCCAAGTTCCAATACTGATCCACTGCACGCACCGTCACGGGGAACAATTCGCCGGAACGTTGAGTCAAAGGCGATCCACTCTTACCAGTGGCATCAAAGGCCGGAATACCGGACTCAACCACTTCACCGGGAGCCAAAATCTGAAGCCTCTTATAACCATCGGGGCGAATGGAAAACACGGGACTGGATCCTGTGAGACCAGTGGTATCCGTCACCGAAATGTAAATATTTTCGGCGCGGGTATAGCTCTGCTGGAAATGGATCAAACCATGATCCAGACGCTGGCTATCTGTGCCCAAAATTCCCTGACCTGCGCCACCGAGGGCGGTCATCACCGATACATCCAGGCGCCGATCCTGATCCACGATGGTGTGCGTATCCACGTCCCTCAGCACGATGTCCAGAGGGAAGGTTGCCGGAGGTCCAACTACGGGCATCAAATCCTGATCCAAAGTCACCACATACTCTAAGCCATTGGGCATCATACGGATAGTAGAGCTATAGCTACTCCGACCTGCGGTATCTGTAATCCACAGGACAATATCCTCAACCGTATCGTAAGCCTGTCCCGTGATGGTCACGGTACCGGCTGCCAATTGCCCACTGGTGATTTGCAGAGTACTGCTGGCTGGTTCAAGATTGCTGCGCAAAGCCTGAATGTTGAACCAATTGTTGGCAGCAGGCATGGGGTCGCCAAACTCATCCGTCAGGCTGATGGTCACTTCAAAAGTCTGTGGAGGTCCCACATAAGCAGAATCGGGTACCACGATTTGGTAGTTAGCGCCCTGCTGCACCTGCACTGTGTTCAACTGGCCGGTAATACCGATGTTGTCCATAGCCGCCGCAGTCATGGTGATGAACCCTGTGCTTGTCAGGAAAACGGGCAAAGTCAGCTCACCAGAAACCAGACTCTGGCCATTGTTCAGCGGGTTGGTGGGCGAGATGGAACCATCGTCGCTGTCCAGCCACACGTGCTCGCTGCTGTTGTTCACCTGGTTCCAGAATTGATCCACCGCGCGAATGCGGGCATCAAACTCCAGACTGGCGGTTTGCGGAATGGGTGATCCAATCTTGCCATCAGGTTCAGGTCCACCAGGCTCGGCGGCTTCACCGGGAAGCAGCATCATGAGGCGGTTGAAACTCCCGGCATCCACGGCTATGACACTGGTATCAGTGTACGCCGGAATGATCAGATCGCTGGCGCTCAATTGATGGGTGGTGGCCGTCTTGAAATACAAATCCAACTGGGCTGTCCCATCAGGGTCCAACTGCTGGTCATTGGCCGAAATCATCTGGAAAAAATTATCACTTTCAAAGTGAACCTGGGGTTGCACTGAAACCTGATTCCACCAGGTGTCAGTGGCGATCACTGTCGCCACCACCGGATCTCCGGCCACGGTGGGCAGAGGTGATCCAACTTTACCAGGAGCGATGCCCGGAGTGTGGGTTTCGCCAGGCAAAAGAACTACCAAATCGGCATAGTCCTGGGGTTGGGCAAAAACATCGAAGGTATTGGAGCTGTCGGTGTGAGCGTAAGTATCTTCACGCACGTAGAGGCGGATGTCCTCCCCCGCCCGAGTGATTTGGATGTTCCCGCGCCAGGCACCATTGTAAGTGCCACTGCCCAGGCCCAAACTCATATCAGCCACGGTAGGATTCAGAATACCCGTGCCATGATTTACATACAGGGTCACATTTTCAGCGAAGTCAGCCACATGGTTACCAAAGACATCCCGGGCAATCAGAGTCACGTTGGGAAGCAACGACCCGGCCCGGTGATCTGGAAGGTCATCCAGCACATCAGCGGGTGTGGGATTAGTGCGGCTGTTAATACCAATATCAAAGTGATCAATGACGCCGGCTTTCATGGGCACGGTCGTCAATGCAAACACACCATCGCCATTATTATCTACCCGAACCGTTTGGTGGTTGGGGTCGGCCAGAGTGATCAAAGTGACTTCAAAATCACCATTATTGTCGTTGATTTCCTGGGGGTTGCCAGGCAGCGCGGCCATGGGGTCGGTGCTGGAGAAATCGAGAGACATGGGCAAAACATTGTCAACATCACTGACGGGATTCCAATAGGCATCCGTAGCAAAGACACGCACATCAAACGGCACACCGGCATCCTGCACAGCAGGGTCGCCAACTTTTCCATCATCTTCAATGGCATCAAAAATACCCGGGTCCAGAGTTTCGCCAGGAGCTTCCACAACCATACGCCAGAACGGTCCTGGAGAAACAATCACGGCACTGGAATCGTTGGCATTGATACCGCTGGATTCGGCCCGCAGGTACTGCAGCTGGTCAGCAGAACGAAGGATGACTGAAATGTCGGTGGGGTTGTTGATGTTCACCACGTTGCCAGGATAATCGGGCAATTCAAAATAACCCGAAGGGCAGCTCAAAGTGACATTTCTATTTCCCGGAGCCAAGTTGTTGTAACGATCGACGGGACGGATGGTCATGGGGTTGATGAGAGCACCGGCCACCACCGCGTTGGGTGTGCCCTGATTACCACTGAAATTTTCATCATTCAAACCATTGACCCAGGTTTCACCCGGCAAAGAAAGCAGAATTTTTTCACAGGGTCCAGCGTTCACCTGGAATGCTGAAGATTCGCCCACAACTCCGCTATCAACAATTAGATACGCGCTAAAGCCACGCTTGGTAACCTGGATTTGAGCGTCCAACTGCCCATCTACAAAGGTGGAATTGTTGGTCAGAATATAATCGGCACTTTCGTCTGATGCGCCGATGCGCACGCGCAAACTGACGGCGCCATTTAAGGGGAAGAGGTTGTCGTTGGAATCACGGGCGTAAATGCGGATGTTAAAAGGAATGGTGGTGACTTGCGAGTCCCCTGGATTCCAAACGCCGGCATCAAATTCAAAGTGATGCAATCCCTGGGGGTTGATCACAACATCGCTGCGACTGGAACCGTTGACTTCGCCACTGGCGGTGGCCGTCAGGCGAGTGGTTCCTGAACGAATCAAGGTACTGCTCAAACTGGATTCCGGGTTACCACCCATCAATCCCCCGATGGGCAAGATGACGCCGCCACTGGGATCATCACTGGTAAAACTGAGAGTAGGCAAAGCGGCTGGTTCAATGGGATTCCAATATTCATCCGTGGCATACACACTGATGCTACCGAAATTTTGGCCACTGGTTTGGTTGTTGGGAGTTCCGCTTTTACCAGGGCTAACACCAGGGGTCAGCGTTTCACCGGGAAGCAGCAAAACGATGCCGTCGAGAGAGCCGGGACGCAAAGGAGTGATAGTCGCCACACCCTCGGCAGCCGAAGACTGGCCGGGATAAACAACCGAGTTGGTAACGGTCAATTCGTTTTCGCTGGTGATGGGGTCGGTGCCCCAGAAGGTGACGGCCGAAGTGATCTGCCCATTGGCGAACCCCACACCGTTGACGGACATGCTAGGGCCGGTGGGGAAATTACCCACGAGAGCATCCAGAACAACGTCGTCCTGGAAGTTAAGCACAGCCACGCCTTCACTGTCGCGGGCGGTCAACGTGATATTAATGGCCTGAGCCACAAATTTGTCGCCGGCCGGAACACTGAGATCAAAATGGTCTACATAGTTATAACAGTTGATGGCCACTTCCGCTGCGGGAACGGATCCATCATCAGCATCGGCCACGCGCAAGCGCACCGGTTGGCCATCGGCCAGGAAACGCAAAGAATCAAATTGGTATTCACCGTTGACCAGATATACAGAACCTGGCAACACAGCCGCCACATCGGGCGAACTGAGCTGGGCGTGGATGAAATTAGCGTTGACATCCGTGCTGCCATCACCGTTGACGGCGCGCACGTTGACGCTGAAATCTGTTTCCACGGTGACCGCAGGGAATCCGCCCACCATGTGGGGGCTGACGACGGTCAACTCCAGATGGTCAAAAGCGAGGGCGGAACTGGCCATACAAACATTGAGGATCAATGCCGACACCAGGATCATAATGTGTTTTTGAGTCATTCCATTCATCAGAAACAGCTGCCTTGCTAGGGGTTTTTGCCTTGGTTGATATATCTATTGTTGCAAAATGCCATCCTCCGCTCCCCCAAAGTTCCCCGTAGGGCCCCTCAGCATCGCTTTGGATCTTGTTAAGTATCAAACCGCAAAGCTCGTGCCATAGTTCATGATTCCTCATTGTTCCCCAAAACTTCTTTTGAAGGACCATTGTTGAGAATTTGATCCCTATTTGAGCCAAACCACCCGGCAATGGCCCTCGATGTCACAAATCCATGTAAAGTACTGAGAAAGGATTACTTAGAGAGAGAAAGCAGGGAATAACTGAAGATTGTTGGATCAGGCCAAAATCACCACTGATCCACGCCAGCCACATGAACTCGTTGAGAGAGCCAGTTCCGCTGTTGGGACAAGACATATTGCCGAATGAATTCCAGAGCATCCCGATCATTGTCTTTTTTGATCAGGAACTCCAAACCGATTTCATCCTGCTTGCAATCCCGGTCCACCATTCTGGTGCTGGCCCGGCGAATGACACCCACAATTTCTAATGGTTTCGACTCATCGGGAAAATACACCCGGCACAAAACATGAGTTCTATCCTGCAAGCCATTGATCAGCGTTTCCCGGTCAGCCATGATGCGCGCACCGGAAAAACTAAGATCCGCCAAACGCCCTGTTATGAACGGATTAACTGGAGATTCTTCCGTTGAGAATTCCATTTCCACGGAAATTGTTTCGGGGGGGTTAATACGGAATGCTCGCCGGCGTTGCTCTACTTTCAATTCAGCAGGAAGAGAGAAATAAACGCACTTGATGGTGGCTGAACCATGAACAGGATAATCTCCGGATCCCAGATATTTGGCGAAAAAGATAAGAGCTCGGTCCTGAACTCCCACCCGAGCTTTGATCACATCCCCTTGTTTCCAGATGTGCCCGTCTGGGTCTGAATCATCAATGCTCACACACAGCGCCCGCCGTTGTTCAAAATTTCCAGATTCAAGAAGAACGCCAGTGTGGACTTGGTTCATCTCGTTTTCACCAGGCACTTCCACCTGAATATCGACTTCTGTTTTGCGCAGAAAGACCAGGAAGTTATCAATAAATGGTAAGGATTTTAAAACCTCATGATTGAACCACCCTTTTGGGAAATAGGTGGCCACCATGGAAGCAATGAATTCTCCGCCTTTGGCCAAATCCAACTCTGCACGGGAAGGAACCTCAGCCATCAGATAAAACTGCCCGCTATCGGTCTGAAAGCGGAATCCAAAACTGCGGTTTCCTCCACTGTGGATTTTGACAATATCCCTCTCCTGATTTTCCACCCAGCCACGGGGACGGCGGGTGTCCATTTCCTCTACAATGCATTCCCGCAACTTCTCAGGTAAAACTTGCAAGCCCGTTTGCTGTGTGGCAGGACCGACCTTTTCCGCCAGCTGATCGCCCAAAGATTCGTCACATCCCAAATAAACCTGTGTCAGAGTCCCGCCGCTGAACTTCAACTCTCCCAGAGAGGGGAAAGAGAGATGTCCCTGGCGTATCTGAGTGATATGCTCTTCGCTCACAGAGACACCACAAGTGCTTCGCAAAGCGCTGGTGCCTGCCTTAATCAGTGTTTTAAGGGTCTGTAAAAGCATTCTGTAATCCTGTTGGGCATCAAACTCTTCAAATACACTTTGGCCGCAACCTGCAGCTCGAGTGAAGATTCTCTTTCCGCTATATCGACAACTCACCCACTGCATTAACCTTCAATTTCAATAATATTTCAGAAGTGGATTTGATGATGACCCAGGGCGGTCTCGAGGTTATCTTGGATATCATCAACACCTCCCAAAGGCAGGTCTTTTTTGCACCGATCACTTGAAAACCATACCCATGCAGGAAAAGCATATCCCCTCGGTGCCACCTGCCAAGAGGATGGAGTCAATTTTTCCATTTTTTGCCCCGATGCCCTCGGTGTTGATTTGCTGCTCTTCGAGGAGCCGAACAGCCCCCACCCGGCCCACACATTTGTCCTCGACCCGGCCAAACACAGAACCGCAAACTATTGGCATGTAATGCTTAAGGGTGTTAAACACGGCCAAGTTTATGCATGGCGTGCCCGGGGCCCCCACCAACCGAAAAAGGGCCACCTGTTTGATGGTGACAAGGTGATTCTAGACCCCTACGGCCGAGCCACTGCCGGTTGGGAAAATTACGACCGTAATGCCGCCAGGGCTCAAGGTGAAAATTCAGGGCACGCCCTGCGCAGCGTGGTGGTCAATAACGATCTCTATGATTGGCAAGGCGACCAACCCTTGCCCAAACCTGCAGGCCGGGAAATCATCTATGAAATGCATGTCTCCGGTTTCACCAAATCTCCCTCCAGCGGATTGCCTCCTGCCTTGCGGGGAACGTACGCCGGGTTCAGGGAAAAAATTCCCTATTTGAAAGATTTGGGTATCACGGCTGTAGAACTTCTACCTGTTCACCAATATGACCCCCAGGATGCCCCTCCCGGTTTCACTAATGTCTGGGGCTATAGCAGCTTGGGGTTCTTTGCACCTCACCAACAATACAGCAGCGACAGTACGGCCTGTGGTGCCGTGGATGAATTCCGCGATTTGGTCAAAGCGCTTCACAGCGCAGGCATCAGAATCATCCTCGACGTGGTATTCAACCACACAACCGAAGGTGGGATCGATGGCCCTCTCCTCAGTTGGCGGGGCTTGAGCAACAAAGACTATTATCTCCTGGATGAATCTCACTCCGGGTATGCCGATTTTACCGGCTGCGGCAATACGGTCAACGCCAACGGTTCCGTGGCCGCCCGCATGATTCTCGACAGCTTGCATTACTGGGTTCAGGAAATGCATGTGGACGGATTTCGCTTTGATCTGGCTTCGGCCTTAACCCGAGACTCAGACGGCAGCCCTCTGCCCAACCCACCTTTGATTGAGGCCATCAACAACGACCCCATTCTGGCCGGCACCACCCTCATAGCTGAAGCCTGGGATGCGGCTGGACTCTATCAGGTGGGATCGTTTCCCGGCGATCAGTTTGCTGAATGGAATGGCCCGTTCCGAGATCATGCCCGCTCCTTTTGGCGGGGTGATCCCAGCACCATTGAAAACATCATGGGACGCATTGTGGGCAGTCCCGACCTAATGTCTGCTCCCCATGAAGTGCCCTTTCATAGCATCAACTTTGTAACCTGCCACGATGGCTTCTGCCTCAATGATCTGGTGAGTTATAACCAGAAAGACAACAGCGAAAACGGGGAAGATAACCGCGACGGCAGCAACAACAATATCAGCTTCAACCACGGCGTTGAAGGCCCCACCACAGATGAGACAATCGACTCTCTGCGCCAGAGACAGATTCGCAATTACCTGGTGCTTCTTTTTCTTTCCCACGGCACTCCCATGATCCTCATGGGCGACGAAATCAGGCATACAAGACAGGGAAACAACAATCCTTGGAACCAGGACAACGAACGCAATTGGTTGGACTGGGATGCAGTGCAAGAGAATGCAGACTTACTGCATTTTGTTCGCCAATTGATTAATGTTACGAGACAGTTGAGAGTCTTGCAGGAGGATCGTTTCTGGTTTGCCACCAGCCCCGAGAAAGAAGGAGACATCACCTGGCATGGCTTGAATCCCAAGCAACCCGATTGGACGCCGGAGTCGCACTGCATAGCTTACAGCCTGAATGCCTCCGATGATGGTCCCGGAGTTCTGGTCCTATTCAATGCCGACCAGAAGAACCAGACGTTCCACCTGCCCCCACCGCCTTCCAATTCCCGGTGGCATCAAATCATCAAAACCTCAGAACCTGCCACCCAGGACTTTCAAGACTTCCGCAAAGCAGCTGTTATGACTGAAGAAGTTGTTTTACTCGTTTCCAAGAGTGCGGCCGTTTTCATTTCCAAGTGAGCTGACGAGTCCCCCCCCTGATCCAGGGGGTTAATAACGGCGAGTCCATTTCAACTCCAGGCCCGAGGCTTCTTCCCCCTGACCATAAGTGGATATCAATTTAAAATACTGGCTCAGCCTGTACTCCATGGTCATGAAATAGGTGCCGCTCTTTTCCAGCGACTGGTTGTACTTCAGCAGCACTTTCGGAGTGATAAATTTACCCACCATAATGGTGCTATCGCCACTGGAATCGGAGCCCATTTCCACCATGTCCACACCTAAGGTATTGGACACTTGGTTTTGGATGCCTGCTCCGCCAAACATGACCGCCATGGCTGCCAGATTCTCCCTCAATTGGGCACCCGGATCGTTCTCCTCTGAGGCCCGGCCACGCTGGTCGTTGTCCAGATCATTGGCCGGTTGGCCGAACAGGAGCACGGCAATAATATCCGCTTCGTTCATGTCCGGCTCGGAGGTCAATTCGATCAACGGATCATCAGCAAAACCGGAAACTTTCAGGTAAATTGTATAGCCGGAAATATCCGACATCAACTGAACATCCATATGGGGATTGGGTGGTGCCGCATTGTTGAAACGGATGTCGGCTTTCTCCACCTCGAAAATATTGTTCATGAATTTTAATGTTCCCTGGCGCACACCTGCATGCCCCGCCAGCACCACCATGGCTGTCCCTTCAAAGTCCTCGCCTCTGGTGGCCACCAAACTCCCTTCCAGTTCTACATTCAACCCGAAGCCATTGACAATCATATTGCCTGGCATTTCCAATTTCAGGTTCATTTCAGGAATGAACAATGGCTGGGCTGCCTCCATACCAGGGCCTTGATCATCCGGAAAGAGAGGATCCGGTGTGGCCAGAGAATCCTCTCCTGCTTGGGCCTCCTGCATGGCCTGCCACAACATCGATTCACCTTCAACAGCCAAGAGAGACCGGGGCATTTCCGGAATGCGGACATATCCCGATATCACTTCAATCTCCCCGGTGATCATGGGCTCGGCTACGGTTCCTTCAACCTTGGTATCGACTCGCAGGGCCACCCTCGACCGATTGGGCAAAGCCACCTCCAGCTTATTGATACCCAGGTGTGCGCCAATGGCGGCGCTCTGCAAAAAGGAGTCCGTTTCGGAAGTTCCTTCAGCGGAATTTCCATGAGCTTCTTCCCTCACTTCGCCACCAAAGGACAACATCCCAGCCAGGGAAACTTCCGGGGGCATGACCTGGTTCAGTTGCGTCAAATCGAACGTTTGATCGGGGAAGTGCACTTCCAGACCACGCTGGGGATCCGGGATCCATTGGCCCGTTTCCATATTGGGCTGGCCAGGCCATCGGAAATTTCCCGTCAGAAGAGAAGTGTCCTGGGCATGAATTATTAAATCGGCACCCAGCCCACTGGAATCACCGCGAACAAGATAGAAATCCAGATCCACACCCATAGACGGATCATCCCGATGAGGCAACAGGGCCGCACCGGCTTGGCCCGTAAAGACAGGTCCTTCGTTGCTACCTTCCAAGTCAATATTTGCCTGGATTGAGAGGTCGGTGCCGCCCCCCCGTTGCCACATTTCATTGGGAGCCACATGCATGAGAAATGATTCTTTCATCAACAAATCGACTACCACTCCCAGAGTGAGTCCCGATTGGCCCATGCTACAATCCAAGGCGACCGTTCCCAGGCTACCTTCCAATTGGAAATCTTTGACCACCAGATCTTTCGGGCCTGGCCCGGAGATAATGGTGGCCGGTTTTTCCGTGCGCATAGTGCTATCCAGCCCCACGACCACCAGGGAGTCGAGGATGATGGTGCGCACAGTATCAATAGTGCCGGTGCCGCCGAGAGACACCCGCCCCATGGGTGACCAGGCTCCCAAAGCAAAGCGGTGGCTCAGGGAATCGGGCCGAGACAAATCACCCGCCCAATTCAACTGGAGAGAATCCAAAACCACGGCCCCGGTGGTCATTCCCTGGTCCAGTTTCAGCGTCACATCAGCCAGGCGGTTTTGCGTGCGGATGCGGCAGTTGAGGTCGGGTACATCAATGTCTGCAGTGCGAGCGGAAGCCACCAGATCCAGATTCACATCCGGCACAGGCCAGGTTCCTTTCACTGTAGCCTGTAAATCCAATCGGGCATCGGCACCAGCCAGGGCTGGACCACCCAAGAGATGCAGCAGAGTTGGGTCATCTAAGCCTGCCTCAACCCGGGCATCCACTGAAGTGGAATCCACGGTGCCCGAAATAGCCAGTCGGGCCCCTGCCAAGGCCACATTCAGAGTATCAATCTGAGCGCGTCCATCATCCACAGCAGCCACCAGCAACAGCCGGTCCAACCACTGGGTCTGGGAAAAATCCAGACGCACCCGTCCCGTGGGTTGGGGCACCGCTAAATCCGCAATGGAAGCTTCAATATTGAACCCACCCACCAGCGGACCGGAAATTTCCGAAGGAAAATCCTCAGGGAGCAAGGGCCGCACATGATCGGGGCCAGGCAAAAAGCCCTGGCCTTTCAATTCAAAATCCAGCCCGGTGTCTGTCCAATGGCCCTGACCGCCCACCCGAAGGCTCACGGGATCTGCCCCCTGCCAGGCCTCCCTGATGGCAAGAGGGCCGGCTTCGGGTATCCGTACAAACATACTATCCAATTGGAACGTGCGTTTTTGAGCGTCGGCGTTCAGGGCCAATGCCAGGGAATCGACATTCAGGACAATCATTTCATCCTGTTGCATATTCACACGCACCCGGCCTTGTATCACATTTGCGCCCAGTCCGTGGCCTGCTCTCATTTCCAGATTCGCCGTCAAATTTGCGGATTGCAGAATCAGGGCATCGGTCACGCGAATGCGCTTGGTCGTGGCCCGCATGGATTCTACGGCTACAGACGGTGCCAAGGGTAGAGTTCCCTCTCGCAAGAAAGGCTTGGAAACCGCCAGGGAGTCTGGCTCCAGGGTGACAGTGGAATCCGCCTGGGTGGGAAATATTTTCAGTATGGCCGGGACATCCACGGGACCAGCCACCAAATCGAGCTCTCTCACCAAAAGATCCCGTTGGCGTAAAGCCTGAAGATCCACGTCCACGGCAAGATGCTCTAACTGAGCCAAGGTATCGCCGGTGGACACTCGCCACACCACGCCCTCCAATTCCAGGCGTCCCAACTGGGGCCAGGAGACATCTTCCACGGTCAATTCCCCAGGTAGGAAACGGTGAGCCTGCCCAAACAGAACCTTCACCAGGGCGCCGCGCGTGGGCGGAAGGCTCACCACCAACAGAACCAGTAGAACGACCACCAATACGACCAGTAACAATCCACGCAGCAGGCGCCATCCCTGGCTCAGTACCCTTTTTAAGCGAGGGTTCATGTTGGATAAACGGATTACCATGGGTAACCAATCCCGAAGAGCCATTTGTCGCGGGGTTCATTTTCCTGACGGTTGATGTTGTTGACAGCATAAGACAAACGCAACGGACCCAAAGGAGTGATCAAATCGAGGGCCAATCCGGTGGCAGCACTGATGGTATCCAGGGCCACTTCCGTAGCCTCACGCCAAACCTGCCCAGAATCCACAAAAACAGCGCCTTCCAGCATCCCCAGCAATGGAAAGCGCAACTCTAATCCGGCCAAGGCTACAAACTGGCCCCCGCGTGGGTCTCCCGCCGAATCCTTGGGCCCCAAATTACGTCGTTCATAACCGCGCATGCTATTATAACCACCGGCATAAAAGCGACGGTTGGCCACCAGATCTGAGGAATCGGCCAAGGGCTGGCTGGCTCCGGCACGCATCCGCCCCGCCAGGACCCAGCGCTCATTCAGAGGCGTGAAACGCACCCCATC
>JADGDU010000021.1 GCA_016744705.1 Candidatus Krumholzibacteriia bacterium | reverse complement strand
ACTCGATGTTTTTATGTGAGTTACCTGGTCGCCATATTTCAGAAGCGGACGGATGTACTGCTTGTGCTGATCGGTGTAAACCGTCACATGTTTTTGATCTCCAATCAAATTCTCAAAAATCTCCGCCGTTGCTTTTTCAATAGCTTTGGGATCGGGCCGCCCATGAGAATCCTCCAATTCCTTACGCCTGTCCTTCTGTTCTGGGGTCATTGTGCCTTTACGCCGCAGTTCACTTTCATTGAAGCCCAAGATGTAATCTGTGGGTTTTTCGACTGCTATATTCAAATGCCAGGGAAAAAATTGACTGTATTCGAAAGTCTCAAGACCATCATAGACAATTTCTTCGGGCAGATTTCCGGCTTGGAGCATGGCATGAAGATAAAGCAGACAGTGACGGCCCATTCTATCAATTTTTCTGTCCACAGTTGAGGGGCAGCAACCGACAACTCGTGCTATCTGGCTGTTTGCCATGCCATTAGCGGAGTTTTTAAAAATTTGTTTATCGAGGTCTGGTCGTTTTTGCCAGTATGTAGTGGAAAAGGTCTGGGTTGAGAAGGTTCCTCCACATGACAGGCACTTGTACCTTTGTACAAATCGGTTGTCAGTTGTTCGGAAGTACGGGGTTATCTTTTTGTACGACCACAGCTCAGGTAACTGAGTGTGTTGTAAGCACTTTTCAAACGGGCAATGAGGTGGCTGCCAGTTATTTGATGGATATATCAGTGAAGTCATACCTCACATATTGCAGAGTCTGGGCCGTGTACATTCTTTGCGGAACAAAATGTTAATTATGTCTGGCCTGTGACCAGGCACAGACCAGACACAATTTCAAAGGCACAACCCTCTATTTAAGGAGGAGCATCTTGTTTGTCATGGTGCTTCCATCAGCCTGCAACCGATAGAAGTAAGTCCCACTAGAAACCTGACGCCCACTACCATCAGTCCCATTCCAAAGCACCGCATGCTGCCCAGCACTAAGATTTTCCGAGACCAACGTCTGAACCTTACGACCGCGCAGATCAAACACTTCAAGGGAAACCTTGGTGCTGCGGGGCAAATCAAAGCTAATTTTGGTCATAGGGTTGAACGGGTTGGGGAAGTTGCCATTAAGAGCCAACACTGTAGGCAAACCGCCGTCTTCCACAGGGCTCAACAAATCTTCCGGATATCCCATGTGCAAGCACCAGTCGTTGATAGTCCCGGTATCAGCACCGGCTCCATCAATGACAGTCAGGCGCCAGATACCGCTCATGTTTTCACCAACGAACGTATCCAGGCTCTGATCAGGAGTCAGATTATCAGGATAGTTCCCAACGATATCGTCAGCACTGCCGCCGGAACGATTGTGCAGAGTCACCGTGGTCCCTACAGGCGAAGTCAGCTTCACCGTGAGGTCACCGATATAAGTGTGAGTCAGGTTCAAATCCATTTTGATGGAAGTGATCTCACTGTCCTGTCCTACAATGATGGTGGTGCTCACACCATTGTCATCGTCGTCGGGAATGGCCATGTTCGGACTGTCACAGGCTTCGATGACATACACACGAACCATCTGGAAAAGCACGCCATCCATGTGTTCGCCTTCACCCAGGCTGATGGCGGATTCTGCAGGAGCATAGCTCTCTTTGCGGGCTGTCAGAGTGTATGAACCAGCGTCCAGACCCAGCATATGGAAAGAACCGTCTTCTGCAGAGACTACGGTCATGCCACCGGGATTGGCCGTGATAACAACACCGCTGTCATCGCCGCTACCCATGATATCAACCATACCGCGCACACTGCTGGTGGTCAGAATCTCGAAGGTTTCACTGTACATGTTGGCGCCATAGCTCTGGATATAAGCTGTGATGGAGCCGCCTTCGGTGGGAGTGATTTCCATGCTCATGGAATCTTCATCGTGAACGGTTCCATTAGGCATGACGGCCACAACTTCAGTGTTGGCACTGCTGGTGGAGCCGGTCAAAGTGCTCATCAGATTCAGAGCGAATACATCAGTCAGGCCATGCTCTGTGGCCACAGTCAGGTCAGGGTTGACCAAATCGGTACCCGTCACCGTAAGAGCACTGGTGAACAGGTCATAGTCTTCACCTGGCTCGCGGCCGTGCATGGTCAATTCGCAGCCATAATCCACACTCAGCATAAATTCAAGCTGACCATTGGCATCTGTGGTCATCACGGGAGTGAGATCACCGAAGGCCCATTCAACCCAAATTTCGATGCCAGGTTTGGGAGTGACGCCATCATTTTCCAACACCGAAACAGTGATGCCGGTGCCGACGGTGGCAGGAAAGGTTTCAGGCGAAACACTGATCTGGGCAGCCACGGCCACAGGGATGTCCACCTTATGAGGAACTTTGCTCTGGGCCATGATCACCGCGCGCAAAGGCGTGCCGGGAGTCAGAACCTGAGTCAATTCCACATCAAGACTACCCGAGGCATTCACCGTACCGGAACCAACCAGAACGCCGCCCTGGGTCAGTCCCACATAACTACCGGCATCTGCCTGAACCGCGACTGTGGTGGCCGTGCTGTAAATGGTACCAGGCAAGGTCACGTTATTATCTGTAGGCACGCCCAGGAAAGTACTGAGGCTGGGATCACCCATCAGGTTGTAAATGTTCCAGTAGTAAGTGATGCGGCTGGAACCAGATTCCATCACGGCCAGGTTACCGGCAAAGACGATGGCATCGTTGGTCACATAATGTTGGTCTTCCACTTCACCGTTCTCATGGAACAGTCCGTCATAGGCGCCAACGCCAGTGCTGGCTATGGGGTAGGCCGTACCGTTGATCTGACTGGAGCTATGGAAGCCCACGCCCCACCAGTAATCTTCGTCCCAGTAAGTGGAGTTTGATCCGCCGATGTAACCGATGGCGCCTTTGTTCTCTGCGCGCAACCAGGTCTCACCGAAACACTCGCCGTAATCGTAAGTACTGGTCAGGCAGCAGTTGCCAATGGCCAGCAGGTATTTGCCCTCGTTGTTCAGGCTGTTGATGTTGCTCTGAGTGAAAGAAGGATCAGACCAGCTGGTCTGGCTTCCATGGGCAGTGTAGTTGATAAAGCCCACACCGTTGCTGGCATAGCCAACAACTTCCGAAGGCACGGTGCCGCCATTGGAGGCAGGATACAAATAGGTGTGGCTGGTGATGCCATGAGCTTCATTGAAATAATGCTCGGTACCGTAGTTGATCTGGCCATTACCGTGGCTGGGGGCATAACCCGAATCCACACCGGCGATCATAACCACTTCGTCCAGGTAGCTGGGGTCTGGCATGGTGTATTGGTCATACATCATGGTTTTGTCCAGGATAGCCTGCAGCTGGCTGGGGTTGGTGGCACTGAAACGTCCGTAAAGCATGTCCGGTACAAGGTCGTTGTCGACGGCACAATAAGGGCGATCGGTGGCGTCGCCAGATTCCTGGAAGGTGGGCATTTGCGCCACATCACCCACGAAAATCACGAAACTGGGTGCCGGGTTTTCCACAGTGGCATCGTTGTACAAGCCGTGCAGATAAGTCCGGATAGAGCTGGTGGTGGTTCCCACTTCGGGGGTACCAGTCACGGCTGTGATGACTTTGAAACCGCGCTCGGTTTTCCAGGCCACAAAATCACTCAACTGGCTGGCAAAAGCAGGCGGGGTGACGATGACCATGGTCACCTTATCAGCCATCAGGTCGGGATAGTCGTCCTGGAAATTTTTGTCCAGGTCTTCGTTACCGGCCACTTGATCGTACAAGTGGGTGAAGAAAGGGCTGTAAGTGGCGGCATACAGGTCCTGAGCCGCTTTTTCGTCCTGACCACTGAACACGACGCGGAAGTCGATGCTCTCGGTAATGCGCAGCTCGCCACTGAGAGGAAGGTATTCCACAGGTGCGACTTCCAGGCGGGCCATTTGCATGGCGCGCATGGTGCCCATGTCCACCACGCTGACCTGGTTGACGGCTGCCTTGGCAACCTCCACCTGATAAGCGGCGCGGTCATAGAAAAATTCGATATTGTCCAGGTCGGCACTTTTGCTCAGACTGGGCTGCACGGGCATCACGAGGTTGGCGATGCCATAGTCTGCCAGTTTGATCGTGCGGGTGCGCACGTTGTCGATGATTACGCTGGCCCCCGCGCCCAAAGGCACGTTGATCAGGCGGTTCATCTGGGGCAGTTCCGGTTGGCCCACAGCTTTGCTGGTGTGGTATCCGGGAATGATCAGGCGGGTAAAGTCTCCCCCGTCAGTTTTCACGTCCATGGCTTCGATCTGGCCGACTTCCACATGGAAAGTCATGTCGCCACTGCGCGTTTGGCTGTGGCTCATCACCGATTGGCCACCGGTAACAGGAATGGAGTGATCGGCAGCCAAGCTTTGACCAGCCAAGAGAAGCATCATCATGACCATCAGAATACGGAACCGCATGAAGTTTCCTTTCAGACGCAAGAAGACAGGTTTTGGACCTAAGAAATCTGTCTGTGATATGAGAATTGGTTCTAAGTATATCAAATTGGGGGTCTCGAATGAAGCACCATTGCACTACTTCTCAAAAAAAGAACCATTTTCACGGCTTCGTGATACTTTTCGAGGTTCACAAAAAGGCCCCCGCCGAAGCAGGGGCCCTTTTCCGATTACAACCGTAATTATTTCACCAGCATCATCTTATGCGTGGAGCTGTAGCCTTCGGTTTGCAGCACGTAGTAGTACGTACCACTGGCAACCCGGCGTCCGGTGCGGTCGGTGCCCATCCACACTTCAGAGTGTGCAGCGGCAGGTTTCACTTCATCCACCAAGGTCTTGACCAAACGGCCGGCCACATCGTAAACAGACAGTTTGACGTGTCCGCTGTGAGGCAGATCGAACTTGATCGTGGTCATGGGGTTGAAGGGGTTAGGATAGTTGTCATGCAGGGCATAGGCTGTAGGCAGGCCAGAAGTGAATTCCATCTCCACTTCGTTGCTGCTTCCCATTTCCTGACCATTAACAACCGGGCTGTAGCTGTAATACACGGTCTGGCCTTCGGACAGACCTTCGCCAGCATCCACAAAGTGGATGTGGCCATCGGCGCTACTCAGCAAGCTGCTGTTGAGCTGCTCGCGGCTGGAGCTTGCGGTGCGGCGGTATACGTTGAAACCTTCGAACATGGCAGGATTGTAATCCCAGCTCAAGCCGGTTCCACCGTTGACGACGCTGGCCATCATGGGCATGTTACCCACGGCCACGATGCCACCGTCGTACACTACGTGCACACACCATTCGTTCAGAGTTCCAACGTCGGAGCCGGCGTTATCACTGACGAACATGGTCCAGTCACCAGCCATGTCTTCACCAATGAAATCAGCCAGGTCGCCAGCAGGAGCCAGGTCGCCAGGATACCAACCCATAATGTTGTCATCGCTACCACCTGAGCGGCCGTGCAACACAACAGTGGTTCCTTCAGGACTGGTCAGGTTCACCGTCAAGTCACCTTGGTAAGTATGGGTGATGTCGAGATAGGCGGACACTTCAGTGATGAGGCCTTCTGAGTCCATGGTGGCCACATCGCTGACACCGATAGGATCGTTATCAGGAATGGCAAGACCAGGAGCACTGCAAGTTTCGGCTTCGTAGGTTGCGCCCAGTACGAAGTCGATACCGGTCATAGTCTGACCGTCTTCCAGAGTGATATCCTGAACCATGGTCGACCAACCATTTTTCGAGGCACGAATCTGGTAAGTACCAGCGTAAAGGCCGTCGAAGCTGTAAGTTCCGTCAGCACCAGTAGTCACTGTTCCGCCGTTAGGTGATGCCGTAACAGTGATACCACTGTGATCGTCTTCACCCATCAGCAGGGCCTGACCGGAAGCGCCACTGTTACCAAACTCAGGGTTCAGCAACCAGTGAATGGAGTTCTCAAGCAGTGCGTAACGCACGCCATCAACAGCCATATAGTTGAACGTGAAGTATACAATCTGTCCGCCCTCAGGAGCAGCGTTAGGATCGTAAGTGATCACGGCTCCGTCGGTGGGGTTCTCGGACCAGTTCATAGCCATCACCGCATCGGCGTTGGGAGCCATGGCATCACTGTCACCATAACCGCTGTATGTCAGCGTCATGGGCTGGCAGGCAGGGTTGGGGTTGTTCAGGATGTACAGACTGGCGTCGGCAACTTCAACGTTTCCGGCACTGTCAGCATTCCAGTCGTTGGAGTGCATTACGCTGTTGGCAAAAGCAGCGTCATTGTACTGGTCATAGCCCAGCTCGCCACCTTCAAGCAAAATGTGTCCGCCAGCTTCGGCGAAGCTGATCAGGCCAGCTTTCAAAGCGGCGTTCTCCAAGGTGGCAGTATTGTCACCACAGGACAAAATCACCAAGTCAACCATTTCGAATTGATCAACATCAACATCGGCAGCGCTCACCACGTTGACGAAGAATCCCATGTTGGTCAGATCTTCAGCCATCTGCGCAGCACTTTTCGTGTCTGGAGATGTGTAACCGTCGGCCAAGAAGACGTCGCCGTGTTTGCCACCCATTTTGACGTCGTGAACCTTAGCGATTGCACCATCGTCGATGAGAAGCAGGTCGCCGTTGGTGGCGTCCAGAGCAAAGTTTTTGATGGTCTCAGGTTGGGCAATGTCCAGCTCGATGCTGGCAGGCACGTGATGGTAAGCCCGCACCCGCACATTGTAAGTGAAGTAAGGCAGGTTCGAGGTGGTGAAAGCACCAGTCTCGTCGCAATTGGTTTCGGTGTAGAGTTCACCGTTGTCAGAGCGATAGACGTAAACGGTAGCCTGCAGACCCTCGAAGGATTCAGCATCCACGACAGTACCGGACAGAACGCCGGAAGGCGCGGCAGCCAGATCGATGTCGAAGGTGTTGGCACCGTAGTTCAGGAAGAATTCTTCCTCGAAGTGCAGGTATCCGAAGTGATCCACTACGATCGTGTAGGTGTCGACCAATTCTTCTTCAGCCAGGGTGTAGTTACCCAGGGCGTCAGTGGTAGCAACAAAAACGCTGCCGCCAAATTCATCCAGACCATTGACAGTAACGTTAGCCATGACGCTGCCGCCACTGGTGACGTTACCGCTCAACATACCGTAAGCTTCGATAACTTCGAAATCTTCGCTATAAAGGTTGTAACCGCTGAGAGCGATCTGACCTGTAACCATGCCGAGTTGGCCGGCGGTGACAGTCAGGTCAGGAGCGGCGCCATTGAGCACATCGCCATTAGGCATGTGAGCAAAAATGGTGGCTCCACCTTCAGCGAGGTTCGCTGTCAGGGTACCAGGAAGGTTCAAGGCAAACGCATCACTCAGACCGATGTCCGTGCTGACGGTGAGGTCAGGGCTGGTCAGGTCGAGGGCGTTGACAGAAACCTGTTCGGTGAACAGACGGAAGGTATCAGCAGGATCCTGTCCCACGATATCCAGGGTGGGACCAAACGCGTAGTTCACGTTGATCACGGCCACACCATTGGCGTCAGTCATCACAGGTGCGATGCTGTAATCCAGGCCTTCAGCCCAGATGTTGATGCCAGCTTGAGGCATGGTGCCGTCAGCGTCCATCACTGTAACAGTGATGTCAGTGGCGGTGTTCACGTCGATGACCATGGGATCGATGGTCACCGTGGCGGGCACGATTACCATAATATCGGCTTCGTAAGGAACCATGTTCTGAGCCATGGCAACCATGTGCACAGGAGATCCGGGAGTCAGCATTTCGGTGTATTCCACATCCAGGGTACCGGATACATCGACGGTACCGGAACCAACGAGGACACCGTTCTGAGTCAGGCCGATGTAGGTGCCATTGGCGGCGTCTACAGTCAGGCTGGTCTGGCCCATGAAGATGGTCTCGATGTGAGACACGTTGTTGGTCTCAGGAATACCCATGTAAGTGCTGAGGCTGGGGTCGCCCAAAAGGTTGTAAATGTTCCAGTAGTAAGTGGTGCGTGAGGAGCCGGACTCCATCACTGCCAGGTTACCGGAGAAAACAAGAGCATCATTGGTCACATACCAGGTATGCTCAAGTTCGCCATTTTCGTGGAACACACCATCGTAGGCGCCGATGCTTGTATCAGCCACGGGATAGGCGGTGCCATCAATTTCGCTGCTGGGGTGGAAGCCCACGCCCCACCAGTAATCTTCATCCCAATAGGTGGAGTTGGAGCCACCGATATAACCAATGGCGCCTTTGCCTTCGGCGCGCAGGAAGGTTTCCCCGAAGCATTCGCCGTAGTCGTAGGTACTGGTCAGGCAGCAGTTACCCACAGCCAGGAAGTACTTGCCATAGTTGCCCAGGCCGTTGATGTCACTCTGGCTGAAAGAAGGATCAGCCCAACTGGTCTGGCTACCGTGAGCGGTGTAGTTGATAAAGCCAATACCATCGCTGCATGACTGGACCACGGCAGCAGGAACTTCTGCGCCATTGGAAGCAGGATACAGGTAAGTATTGCTGTTGATACCGTGAGAAGCATTAAAATAGTGCTCGGTACCGTAGTTGATCTGGCCGTTACCGTGGCTGGGTGCATAACCCGAATCCACACCGGCGATCATGGTCACGTCAGTCATGTAGCTGGGATCGGGCATGGTGTACTGGTCGTACATCATGGTCTTGTCCAACTGAGCCTGGAGTTGGCTGGGGTTGGTGGCACTGAAACGTCCGTAATACATGTCGGGAACCAGATCGGCGTCCACGGCACAGTAAGGACGATCAGTGGCGTCGCCACTTTCACTGAAGGTGGGCATTTGCTCTACATCCCCCACGAAAAGGACGAAACTGGGAGCAGGGTTTTCCACCGTGGCGTTATTGTATAAGCCATGCAGATAAGATTGGATTTCACTGGTGGTGGAGCCCACTTCAGGGGTTCCGGTCACAGCGAGAATAGTATTGAAACCACGTTCGGTCTTCCAGTCCACAAAGTCGGCCATCTGACCGGCGAACATGGGAGGAGTGACGATAACGTAGGTCACCTGGTCGGCCACGCGATCAGGATAATCATCCTGGAAAGAGCGGGAGCCGTCCATACCGGCATACAGGTGATCAAAGAAAGGACTGTTGGTAGCGGCCTTCAGGTTCTGGGCTTCGCTGCGGTTTTCACCGACGAAGGAGATGCTGACGTCCATGCTCTCAACAATTTCCAGCTCGCCGGTCAGAGGGTAATAAGCCACAGGGCTGATTTCCAGACGACCGATGTCCATGGCGCGCATCCGGCCCTGGTACACCACGCGGGCGATCTCATTGCGAATTTCGCTCTGAGTGTAAGCAGCGTTGTCCACGACGAAGGCAACTTCGTCAGGATTGGCGCTTTTGGACATGCTGGGCTGCACAGGAAAAACCCTGTTGGTGATGCCATAATCGGCCAGGTTCACCAAGCGGGTCTGCACATTGCTGACTTCCACACGGGCATTGGCGCCAACGGGAATGTTGATCAGGCTGTTCATCATGGGCAGCTCGGGCTGTCCTTCAACCATCGAAGTATGGAATCCGGGAAGCACCAGACGGGTGTACTGGCCACCCTTGGTGGTGACGTCCATGGTCTGTAACCCGCCAACTTCCACATGGAAGTTCAGGCTGGACCTGGATTCAGAGGAAAGTTGAAGACTGGAGGCTTCTCCGGTCACGGGAATGTTGGCAGCCATAGCCGTCCCCGCCGTCAAGGCGAAGATGATTAGGGCTCCAAGTAGCATTCTCAAACGCATGTGTGGATCCTTTCGGAGGCGGACATATGTTACAGGGAACAAGAACTCTGGTCAGGAGGGTACCGGGGCGAAACCGGAATGAACAGACTCCCCCTGAACCATCTCTGAGACTAGCACACTGTCCAGTGGATTGGAATCATCAATTTTCGAAAAATCGGACAATTCACACAATTTCAGGACTACTATTGTGAGTTTGTTTTGTTTTTTGATGCCAAAAACCGGGTCTTTTTTGTTCTGTATGGTCTTTTACAGCTTTTTTGAACTATAGCCAGTATTGTCACAAATTAGTTCCTCTAACTTGTTCAAAAAGAAACAGATAATCACTTTCATAAGATTATTATAATGCCCCAACCCATTGACACTATAATCCGGTCTATAGTATACTTGTTATGAAACTGATTTCCTCTACCACCTGACCCGGTATCGCTCTCAAACGGCCGGGCTCAAGACGACAGGCGAAAAATTGCGTTCTTTTTCCGTTGTCCAGCCTAGGGCCATCCTGGCTCTGGTTTTAATGTGTGGATTATTGTTGGTTGCATCCTGTGGCCGAGAAGCCCCTTCCTACGAACCGGGCTCCATTGAAGTGACCTCCACTCCCGCTGGTGCCGACATCTTTATTGACGGCGCAGACTCAGATGAAAACACCCCTTTCACCTTTACAGAGATGGAAGCCAATCGGTACGAAATCAGCGTCGTGCTGGATGGCTATTTTCCTGATCCCGTCAGCACAACCGTTGACCTGCATCCGGCAGAACATGTCGTGCGTGATTTTGTGCTCAATAGCGAAGCCCCCACTCAATTGACGGTGACTTCCGAACCAGCAGGCGCTTCCATTTTTATTGGTGGAGTGGATACCGGTGAAGTCACCCCAGCCACTCTTTCTGACTTGGTTGCCGGTGATGTGGAAGTGCATTTGGTGAAAGAGGGCATGTATGTGGCCCCAGCCAGCTTTACTGCCACCGTGATTGCCAATGAGAACACAGAACTACCGGTCGATACCTTCGCACTGCGATGGAAGAAGACCGTGATGATGGAAGGTTTTTCCAACGTAATGTGTGGTGGTTGTCCCGAACTGGCTGAAAATGTTGAAGCCTTCATGCACGACTCCGGCTTTGGTCTGGACCAAGCCATCTATTGTAAATTCAGTATGAGTTGGCCCCTGAATGCCGATCCTTTTTACCAATACAACATTGGGGAAAATACCGACCGGATGAACTACTATCTGTCGGATCTGAACAGTATCCCCATGATGGCTCTTGATGGAGTCAAAACCACGGGCACTGGCCTGAACGATACCCCCATCAACACTGAAATAGCCACCATGGTAGAAGCAGCCATCATGGCTGAGCCCGGCTTCCTCATCGATGTGACAGCCGACTTCACCAATGCCTCGGTGCCTGCTGAAGTGACCTTAACAGCCATGCAGGATGTGGACCTTACCGGTCACACTCTCTACATCGCACTGGTGCAAAGCTTCTTCCATACCGATGAAGAATTCCAGGAAGTGGACGATTTCCACTGGTTGTTCCGCGACCGGGTGGACGCTCTGCCTGCCCTCAGTGCCCTAACCTCTGGCCAAACTCTGGTCTTCAACGAAACCATTCTGCGCTCGGATTGGGATCTGGACACCATGCATGTGTTGGCCTTCGTCCAGAACGACGCGACCAAAGCCATACTCCAGGCCGGCATCACTGCCACCACAACCCATGCGGCCGCCTCTCTCTTCATCAATGACACAACAACACCTCAGCCCACCAATGGAGGATTATAACCATGAAAGCCTCAAGAATTCTGACCCTAATTGCCACTATGCTGGCATTGACTGTTTTCCAGGGCATGGCTCTGGCAGATTATTCCTTTGACCTGGATACTCCCCCCACCCACGCAGATGGGGAAATTGGAGTGCTGGTTCAATTCCACAACACCCTGACCAACACCGGATCCTCCGATGATTCCTATGTGATCAGCTTCGTTAAAGATGCCCCCAGTGACTGGGCAGCCACCATGTGTGAAGGGGCCACTTGTTACCCCCCACACATCACCGAAATCACGGTGGACCTTGCTGCTGGTAGCCAAACCAATTTGGACATGGACCTGACTCCCTTGAGTGAAGGCCAAGGCTCCATCACCATGACCGTCACCAGCGTCGGCAATCCCTTGCTGAGAATTGACCAAACCTTCACTGTATCCACGTTGGATTTCGATTTTCACGTACCAGCTCAGGGCGCCGTGGCAGCTGTGGGATTCCTGCAGGCCTTCCACACCACTCTGACCAATAACAGTGATGCAGATGACATTTTAACTGTTTCCATGGTGAAGAATGCCCCCACTGGCTGGACAAGCACCATTTGTGTGGGCTCCACATGTTACCCCCCACACATTACAGAAGTTGAAGTCAATCTCAGTGCTGGTGGCCAAACCAACTTGGATATCGACCTGACTCCTGGAAACGTGGGCGAAGGCTCCGTCACCGTCACCATTACCAGTGGCAATAATCCCGCCCAAAGCGATACCAAGACCTTCACTGCCATCACCCCTGGTCTCGATGTTCTTTTGGTGGCAGGAGACAACGGCATGGGAAGCGATGCTTGGTATCTGGATGCCATCACCGCGGCCGGTAAAAGCGTCGGTACCTGGAAACGTCAGGAAATGGGCGCCCTGGACAACATGGACATCTCTGAATTTGGCACCGTGGTCTGGGAAACCGGTAACGTCAATGGTGGCCTGGACAATGATGACATGTCCGCCCTAACTTACTTTGTACTGCACGGCGGAAACCTGTTCCTCAGTGGACAGGACCTGGCCTTCAACTACTGTAATCCAGCCAGCCCATTCTTCACATTCTCTTCAAAAAGCTGGTTCAACTCAGTTTTGAAAACAGACTACGCCAGTGCTGAAGGCCCTGGTGACTTTGCCGCCGGATTCGAAGGCGACAATGTCACCGAAGATCTCTTCTTCAATCTTTATGGCGGCGACGGTGCGGACAACAACGTATCCATGGATGCCCTGACCGCCATGGCAGACGCTATTGCCACCATTGAGTATGGCAGTGGTAACGTCGGCGCCGTCCGTTCCAGCTACGGCGAAGGCAAGTCGTTCTTTTGCGGCTTTGCTTATGAGGGCATTGACACCGAAGCCACCCGCCACGCCTTTATGACCCAGGCTATGCTCTGGTTCGATGGTGAGCTCACTCCTGTTGGTGACATGGTAGCCCCTCTGTTGGCCTCCATCCCTTACGCCTCGCCCAACCCTTTCAACCCCCAGACCAACATCCGGTTTGAAGTGGGCGGCAGCCAGAGCGTGCAGGCCGAAGTGACCATTTACAATGTGAAAGGCCAGGCCGTGCGCAATCTGATGCAGGGATCTGTCTCCCCTGGTCCTCAGAACCTAGTTTGGGACGGACGCAATAACGATGGACGCACCCTTGCCACAGGCATATATATGGCCCGGGTGAGACTTGCCGATGAGAGTAAAACCGTGAAAATGACACTGGTCAAATAACAGCACCAAGGAGAGATGATGAAGGAACGGATTCTGTGGATGTTGGCCTTAAGCCTGGTCACCATCCTGGGTCTGGGTGGAAGCGCCCTAGCCCAATCATCAGTTGCCGACTGGACTTTGAACACATCCGACGGCGGCACGGTAAATTTCCATGACACCCTTGAAAAAGGGCCTGTTGTAGTCAGCTTCTGGGCCACGTGGTGCAAACCTTGCCTCAAGGAAATGCCTCACCTAAACCGGATGGCTGGAGAGTATGGCGACCAAGTCACCTTCCTGGCCGTCAATACGGACAACTCTAAAAGTGTGGCCAAAGTGGCCCCCTTCATCAGCTCCAAAGGATACGACAATTTGATTGTTCCTTTGGATACGGGGGCGGAACTTTCGTCCCTGTTGCAGGTGGTGGGCATCGTTCCTTTCCTCATTGTATACGACAGCAATGGCCGTGAAATTTACCGCCACGTGGGATACAAGGAAGGCGACGAAGAAGAATTGCAACATGAAATCGACCAACTGCTTTCGCTGCAGAAAGTCGACATGGTTGTGGACACAGGCAAACCCCAATGGGCCGAAGCTGTCTCCGCCACCGATAAGTTCAAATACTCTTATTCCACTGATACGGAAAAAGAGATCTTTGAAAACTGGATGGATGTGAGTTACCAGCTGGGTGGCTTCCGCACCGGCATCATGCTCAACAGCCAGGCCCCCAGCGAAGACGGTGACCGGAAGAATGAAATCGTGCACCGCTTCTTCGAATTTGAAAGCGGAGATGCCAGTCTGCGTGTGGGGCACTTCTACGGCCTCTTCGGTCGTGGCTTGATCTTTAATTCTTACGAAGACCGGGTCATCCGCATTGATACCAGACTTGATGGAATCATTGCCTCCACCCGTCAAGGCCGCCTCAACGCCACGGCCTTCAGCGGTTCGCCCAGCGTGCGTGCCCTGGATATTCGTGGTGCCGATGTGGAATACGATGTGGGCAGGAATCTCTTCCTGGCCGGCACCGGCATGACCTACCGCTCAGACAATGGGCCCAGTGCCGCCAGCGATGTTTTCCGTGAGTGGGTCGCTTCCTTGCGGGCCCGGCAAAATTTCGGATTTGGAGACTTCTACGTCGAACACGGGTGGAAAAAAGGCTACGACTATAACCGCCTGACGGACGGTAATGATGAAGGCCGCGCCTTTTACGGCAACCTGAATTTTTACCATGGACCCTTCTCCTTCAGCTGGGAACACAGTTACTACAACAAGTTCGCTGTGGTCCAAGCCGCCGATGGCAAAACCACTTTGAACCGCCCGCCCAGCCTGGCCCGGGAGTTTGCCTGGACCTTGCTGAATCGGTCACCTCATAACATGAACCCAAACAACGAGACGGGTAACAACCTGGACCTCATGTACTCCAACGATGATGGTTGGACTGTGGTGGCCAGCGCGGCCCAGTTGCGGGATATTAAAAAAACCAGCTACAGCTTCGCGAACTATTTTGATACCAGTGGTGACATCGTCTACGAACTGGTTTTCGGAAGTGTTCAAAAAGACAACGTGGGCCCCTTCCGGCTCACCGGTGGTTTTGGTTACCAGGATAACGAAGGCCTGCGCCAAACTGCCGTGGGAGAAATCACCTGGATGGTCACCCCCACCCAGAGCTGGACCTTCCAGGCCGAACACCAGCACGTGCGCCTCGGTGGCGGCGAAGGTTACGACCTGGGCGCCTTTGATGTCGACTGGTTCAAGCTGGAATACGAGACAGCCCCCCGCTGGGCTTTCGCCGCTATGCTTGAAATCAACAACAAGTACGACGAACAACGACCTGCAGCCGAAGGGGCCGGCCCATTCCTGTCAGGTCAGGTTACATACACCATCAGCCGGGGCGGAAACTTGAACCTCTGGATGGGTTCACGGCAAGCCGGTTACCTTTGCAGTGGTGGAGTGTGCAAGTTCGAACCTGCCTTTGAAGGTGTGGAAATGTACGGGTTGTTCCGGTACTAGACACTCGCTTCAAGACAGCATAAAAAAAGGGCCCCTAATCAGGGGCCCTTTTTTTTAATCAGATCCTTCAGCCGGGAATATTCATTCCCTCAAAAGCAGCATTCAAATTGCCTAAAATATCTGCATCGCGGCCTTCCATATAGTACCGCAAGACAGCATCGGTGCCCGAGGCCCGCAGCTCGAACCATAGGTCATCAAACTCGATGAAGGTGCCATCCCCAGCATGGAAAACACGCTGGATTTTAGGCATTTGGGTACCGCTTGGCAACAAGGCCATCAGAATGTCGGTCACTTCCGCTGGAGTTTTGGTCTCCAGGGAAGCAAAAAAGGCCACCGTGGATTCCTTCCGGGCATTGCCAGCGGCCTTGGCTTGGTCCCGCTCTTCACCTTTCAAGCTCTCATCAAAAAGAGTCACATCCCGGCGTTCATAAAACCGGTAGCGAGTATCAAATTCTTCCAGCAGTTGCAGGTAATATTCGGCAAAGCTGCCACCCTTGCTAAACAGACGCGCTCCCAGGCACAGAGACATGATGCCAATCTGCATGCCGTCTTTTTCTTTGGCAGCCAAGCTGGTGCGCAGTCCATTTCGGCTACTCATGGGCTCAGCAGGCCCCATGGCCGCTCCCCCACTTTCTTCGGCCATCATCAACAGGCGTGGTTTGGATCCAAAGACCGTCTCCACACCGGTGACATCGGTAGCCCTGGTGGTCTCTTTTCCATCAGCCAGTTGGTCTTCCAGGTCACTCACCAGAGATGCGAAATATTTGAATCCCACAGGGACCCTGTACGTGGACAGGCCAGCTCCCGTGCGTTCATTGATGGTCGTGGCCACTTCGCCAATGCTCATGCTGGTGGGGAACGTGCTGGCCACAATCCAGTTGTAATTGCCCAATTCGCCCGCTTCATCCAGGGACTGAATTTTCAAAGCCGTGAGCATGAAGTAAATTTGGTTGGGCTTGAAGAAAACAAAGCAGCGCTTGTCATCCAGGGGATCAACTTCCAACCCTGCGGCTGCAAATTTGGCCGCCAGAGAGGCCGGAGCCACGGTGACCATATTGAAACGATCACCATCCGGATCCCAGATAAAGAAGACGTTGCATTTGCCCTCTGCTAATAATTTTTGGGCACCAACATTCTTGTAGACCTGCCATTTGCCAGGATCCACACCATGATTCACGCCTTCAACGATGCCAATGCCGTGAAAAGTATTGCTCTCTTCTTCGTGGGTGAAAAAGACTGTGCCGCCGTCATCCAGGGAAATGTTCATGGCTTCGAAGATGCGCCGGGCGGTGGGGGCCATGCTACCACCTTCGGTGCAAAAGCCTGCTTTAAAACCCTTAGCGGTGGCGCCGGGAATTTCTGCCATCAATCCTCCGGGAATCACTTTTTTCAAGACATCCACATAGGGGTCCACAGGATCAAAATCATATTTGATGAGTTCATTGCCCGCGGCAGCCAAATTGACGGTGATACCTTCACTCTTGGCCTTAACGATCAGCTCGCGCACACGGTCAGCAATCATGCCGGCCATCTCTGTCAACTGCCCCCCCGCGGCCTCCATGGGCTTCCAGCCACCTTTGTAGTTTTGGCTATGGGAGGCGGTGAAATTGTCGCCACCATCAAGCTCATCATAAAATACGCCGAAGCTGCTGAGCCAGATGGGAGTTGTTCTGGTGCCCTTGGGGCGCAGATGCACACTGATGCCGTGGGCGGAATATATGCGCGCCGCCAAATCGATAAATTCTTGAGTGTGAGGACGTACCTCCCCTCCCACATGCAGGCTCTTGAGGCCAGCCTCCACTGCCAATTGGGCTCTCGATTCCAAAAGAAGAGCCGCGCTCAGCCCATTAAAAGGAACATTGAAATTGAATAATTCTTCGGGATCCAACAAATCCCGGTAACCCGCTGTTCCCAGTTTGAACTGCAATGCCCAGGGTTCGATGTTGGTGGCTTCTACCAGAGCAGCATCCAAGTCGATGGATTCTGCTTCGGTCAGAAAGGGGGTGAACAGGGGGCGGGATCCGCTCATGGGGCACACTCCGGTAGGAAAAATTGATGGTGGTTTATCGCGGAGATTATAATTCAGACTGAAAGAAATGCAAGGTCAGGCATACACCCGACACCAGCGGCTCACAGCTTCCTGCAGGTCATTGGGGCGAAGAGGTTTGGGGATATAATCATCCATCCCGCTTTCCAGACACTTTTCCTTATCACCTTTCATGGCATTGGCCGTCACGGCGATAATAGGGATTCGGGATTCACCTGATTCCAACTCACGGATAGCCGCGGTGGCTTCGTAACCATCCATGACAGGCATTTGGCAATCCATGAAAATGGCCTGATAATTGCCACTCTGGAATTTTTCTACGCCTTCAGCTCCGTGGATAGCCACATCCACTTTACAGCCAATTCTTTCCAGAATCAAAACGGCCAGTTTGCGGTTGACCATATTATCTTCCACCAGCAATACACTCACTTCATTGGAAGGTGCTAAACTGGAGGGATTGACGGTCTCAAGCACATCATCCATGCTCTCGAATTCATTGCTGAGAGTTGGAACAGGAACAGGCCTAACTTCTTTTTGGCCAATTGGTTCAAGAGCTGCCTCGACCAGATCCAAAATTTGATCCACAGCACGTCCCAGAACTTCAAGGTGTTCCGCCAATTCAGCGGAAATCCCCACTTCCTGACCAGACATCTCTGCCAAAAGATCAGCTAATTTCTGGTTTTTCTGCTGCAGGTCCATAATTTCCTATCCCGTCGAATGATTTTGTTACTTCCTAAACTTCGGTCAATAACGGGAAAACTGAACCTTAATTTCATCAGGGAAAAGAAATATCCACCACCTGGCGGATGACTGCTTTTTCCACTTCAAAAAAGTCCTCTTTCTCGAAACCGAAAATCGAGGCAATGACATTGGTGGGAAAGGACTCAACCTGGGTATTCAAATCCCGAACATTGGCGTTGAAAAACCGGCGGGCGGCCTGGATTCGGTCTTCGGTGTTGGCCAGCTCGTTTTGCAGATCCAGGAAATGTTCACTGGCCTTCAGTTCCGGGTAGGATTCAGCCACGGCCAACAACTGCCGCACACCCAGAACAAGGGCCCTTTCATCTTTGGCCTGACTCTTGGTATCGCCCTCAGAGGCTACCGCCATGGCCCGGGCTTCGGTCAACCTTGCAAAAACTTTTTCCTCATGAGCAGCGTAACCTTTGACCAATTCCATCAGATTGGGGATCAGGTCATACCTTCGCTTTAATTCGGTGTCTATCCCGGACCAACTCTCCTGGACCATCTGCCGGACCTTAACCAGTCCGTTGTAATTGACCATCAACCATACCAAAAGGAAAACCAGAATTCCTAAAATGACGGGCAAGCCCATTCTCATTCACCTTTCATCTGTTTGATCACATAATCGGGGATCAATTCATAGAGTTGCCAAGCCATCTCAACCTGTTCTTCATATTGAGCCGGGCTGCACTTCCCCTTATGGAAAATGACAATTTCTCCAATGCCAAACTCGATGGAATATGGGGGCGCCTGCAGGAGGTATTCCATGGTCCGGGTATGAATCACATCGTATGCCCATTTACGATCGGCACTTTTCACATAGAACTTTCGACTGAATTCGGCCGACTCGAAATCGATATCCCCGCCACCCAAAAACGCACCCACTTTGTCCATGGCATTTTCCCGGCGTATTTGCAATGGAATCAAGGGAAACGAGCAGTTTAGAATGGTGACACCATGGTCGTGGGTGGTTCTGTTTTTTCCCGATCCGGTGGTGTATTTGTAATCCAGAAGAGTCACTTCCAACCCACGGAAATGGCCGGTGATAACGTTATCCCCATCCTTTGAATGTCCCCGGTCGAAGAGCTTAACACCTGGATAATCATGATCCCAGCCCTGGATACTGTGATTGCCCAGTTTCCAGCCGTGCTTGAGGCACCAGAGGCGCAGTTTCTCTCGGCGCTTTTGCTCCATCCACCAGCCATAAACAGCAAAAATCAGTATTAGAACAACGAAGATAATAAACAAATAGGGAGCCACTAAATATCCTTTGCAGTCAGGTTGGGGGTCTGCAGGATCATAGGCTGGAAAAGGTTCCATGGGAACCAAAAAGGAACGGCGGAGGAATTAACCTCCGCCGTTTCCATTCCCGTGTGGACTCAAAAAGATCCACCAGAGTTTTGCTTAATACCGAAATTACCGGTACAGAGCCTTCACGCCTTCGAAGCTGAATTCGTCAGTGGCCACTGTGCAATCAGTGAGCTCAACGCCGTCGGCCAAAGGATGCACTTTGTATTCGCCATAGCCGTAATCGATGACGCCGGTGACACTGTTGTAACATTGGTCAACCATAACGGTGGTAGCATCAAACATGTAATCGTCAAAAAGAACAGCTTGGCCGTCCAAAGTCATGGCAGTCCATGTACCGTAATCCAAAACAGCGTCCACGATCATGCCGTCAGTCAAAGTCACGACGCAACCTTCAAAAGCTTCCATATCAGCAAACAGGTCAGCAGCTGAGATCATGAAAGGAGTGGGCACAGCCATGGTACCGGTGACGGTGATGGTGGCATCAAAGGTTTTGAGTTCGGACAGGTCATAGTACTCGGTGTACTGGCCATCAACGATGTCCAGAACGTCGCCAACAGCAACATCAGCATTGGGGCCGTAAGCATAAATACCGTTATAAGCGCCATAAGGAGCTTCGGCAATCCAGAAACCATTGCTGCTGCTAGTATTAATGGCAACAACGACAACACCAGAGACGGAAGCCAGGTCATCAATGACCACATTACCCATTTGCATATCTTCAATGGTAGTGGCTTGGGCGACAGTGGCGACAAGAACGAGCAGCAGAGCAATAGCGATGCGCTTCATGTTGATCCTCCAAAAATGCAGTTTCTTACGTGTATCCCTCATCCCGAAAAGCATTTCCGGGGGGAATGGAAAAACGCTCAAAAAGACCCTATGGGGTCCCTTCAAACGAGACATAAATATAACACATTTTGTGGTCCAATTGCACTAAAAAAAGACAAAAGCACAAATTGTGATTCTACATGCAGTTACGTTAAACTCCTAGAGAAAAAGCAGGCCTTATGGTCAAAAGAATTCGAACACTGTTTCATTTCAATAACAGCATTCGCCGCGTCGACACTGTCTCATCAGCTTCCAAACGATAAAAATACGCTCCCGAGGGGACCCGATGTCCCATTTGGTCGCGGCCATTCCAAGTGACGCTGTGATGACCAGATTCCATGGCCTCAGCTACCAGAGTGGCCACTCGCTTTCCATCCAGGGACAGAACCGTCACTTGGGCAAAGCAGGACACCGGCAGATCAAAACTGATGGCTGTGGAGGGGTTGAAGGGGTTGGGATGATTGAAACCAAGAGAAGGCAGCATCAGATCGCCACCCGATTGGGGAACATCCGAGACGGCATTACTAACATAAATGTCCCCCGACGTGACCACACTTCCACCATCCTGCCCCTGAGCTGTCCAGATCAGGTGGTAAATCCCTTCGGGGACTTCATTCCCCGCATTGTCCAGACGATCCCAGAATTCCACCTTCGGGCCTTCCCATGAGTAATCGAAAATCAATTGTCTCACCAAATTGCCTTGCCTATCAATGATGATCATGACCACCATTCCGGCAGCATCGGTGGAAAACTGGAGCTCGGCCCTCTCTCCGGGGGGAATCGGATTATTACAAGGAGGCGCCATGGTACCTGCGGGTGAAAAATAGAATGGGCCGTGACTGACAACCCAATCCGTAGGGTCTGTGCCACCGGCGGGTTGGCAGAGTGCGCGCCGCCCGGTGATCCCCTCATGATCAAAACCCAACTGCACACGGCTGGAATAGGGATCAAACATGCCATAGCTCCCCACCGCACCAAAGCCCCAGACATCAGGCCAGGAGCGGCTCAATGCGAACCCATGGAAAATGACCCCTGTAGAGTCGGCCTGCACCGAATAGGATTCTGGTTGGGCCCAAACAAAAGCACCGCTGAATTCCAAGCCTCCATCTAAAAGGTACGCCAATTCTGCAGCTGACATGGCCCGGCCAAAATCGATTTCCATTTGTTGGAGCGGCCCTTTGACCAACGGCGTCTCACCGGCCCCAAATAACCCCGTCACGACGTGGCCATCAGCACCGGTGACGGTCATCGCAAGAGAGCCTCGCTCGATGGGATCAATGGTGAAAGCGATGTCCTCACTGTATGAGGGGCTGGCCATGCGATAAATATAATCGCCGGCGGGTAAAACCTGGCCGGCAGAATCTTCGAAGCCCCAATAAAAGAAGGTGTATCGCGAGTGAGCGATATCTGAAAAATCCCTGACCCGTGTGCTCCCGTCGGAAGTGTAAACAGCCAACTCAGTGGGCTCCGGTACTGGGATGACATTGGCAAAGCCCATGGTCACATCCCGTCCCCCAACCACGACTCTGGATTGGATGGCGGCGTCTAATCCACAATCCAGGGTGCTCCATTCTTCCACTTCCCAACCATCGCCCATGAGCCTGAAAACATAGACTCCTGTGTCTAAAAGCTGACCTTCATCATCTAGACCATCCCAAACGATGGAATGAGCTCCCGCCGGTAAAAAACCCATCACCAAAGTGCGCACCGGGAGATTGGTGAAGACGTGTTCGACCACCAAAATGACAGGGCCTTCCTCTTGCAATTGAAAACTGATGACGTCCGTTAGGCCCTGACCCGGGCAAAATTCAAAAGGGATGGAAAAACCATATTGAGCCATGGCAGAGCTGGCCCCTAATAATAAGATAATAAGAGTCAATACAATCGAACGACTGGGCATGGATTTTCTCCTGAAGGGGAAGGATTGAGGCTATAATCATATCATACTTGGAGGGTGGGCTGGGAAAAACGATGGCGGCCCCTTGGGGAGCCGCCAACTACCAATCATTCAATAAACCCGATATTGGCTAACCAAGACCCTTCAGCACCGAAGAAGGCACCTTCACTTTCAGCTCCAACAAGGCCTGGCTCATGGTTTTCCCCTGAGGATCCACCAGGAGACTTGTGGTTCCACCACCACCCAGCGCTCCATCCATCAGAAAGTTCAATCCCTGAAGGTTGTCCAGCTCGTAACGGGTAACCTTGCCCAAAACCTTACCTTTAAAGAAACGCTTCACCACCCGGGCCGTGAGGTTCTCCTGGATCCAGTCATAAACCAAAGGTGAGCGGGCCAGCAAACCAATGTTGCACATGTCGCCTTTGTCACCACTGCGGGCGTAGCACATCTTGCGCAGAGAGACCTCTTTCAGGGCCCCTTTATGCTTGATGGGAGTGCGTGTGACTTTGGGCTGGTCGCTGAAGACCGGGTCGCCTGTGCCCTCGCGTAAGGGGAACTGAATCTCGCTGAAATCTTCTTGCCCGTCTGTGCCCAAAACCAGAACCTTGGCGCTGCAATGGTCTCTACGGACCAAAGCGGGCCAATAGGCCACCACTGCCTGAGCCCGAGGCCGCCCCCCGGTGCTAACAGCCATGCCCGAAGGCCCGGCCAGAATCAGAGCCGGTAGAGTCTTGCTGAAATCGTTGATTTTGTTCAAATCGTGATCGCAAACTCCGAAGCGCAAATAGATCTCATTGGGTTCATATTCTGAGAGACGGTCGGGCCAAATGGACCCAGCTCCCACCAGGGCGGTGTGCGTCTTTTCAAACTTATGACCAACCTTTTTCCAAAATATTTCCTCAACCACAGCAGCTTTTTTGCGCACATTGGGCCCACTGATCAAAACTTCGCCCGCCGCCTTCCAGCCATCTTCATAAGACATGGAAACTTTGAGCATCGCAGGGGAAGGACCGCCACGAACACCAGATATTTTAACCCGATTGGCCTTCACTTCTTCAACCTCAATCGTATCAAAGAAGGCCACACAGTCGGGAGAAATGTATTGGGCTGGATCGCCCATTTCGTACACCAGTTGCTCTTTTACGGACTTCTCACAAATCAGGCCGCCTGTGCGGGCGTGCTTCGTAACGTAGAATGTTCCGTTTTTGTGCATCTCGATGATGGGATAACCGATGTTATGGAAACTGGGCACATCTTCCCAGTCGGTAATATTACCACCAGAACCCTGAGCCCCACATTCGATAATATGACCAGCCACCAGACCCGATGCCATCAAATCCCAATCATCCATGGCCCAACCAAACTCGTGAATCATGGGCGCCATGGTGATGCCCGTATCAGTAACCCGGCCAGTGACAATAATCTGGCAACCCGCATCCAGAGCGGCCACCACAGGCTCGGCTCCCAAATAGACATTGGCCGAGGTCACCTGGTGGCGAACTCCGGAAAAATCGGCGCCATTTTCCATGTTAGTGAACTTTTCACCGGCAGCCGTCAGCTCGTAGAGTTGGTTGGTGATGTCATCCCCATAGACCACCCCCACTTTGATATCATAGCCCTGCCGGCGAGCCAGTTTCAGGATTTCCCGGCCCAAACCCTCCGGATTGATACCCCCGGCGTTGGTGATCACCCGCACATTTTTATCGACAATGAGCGGCAGGCAGGTTTCCAGCTGGGTCAGGAAATCTTTGGCGTATCCCAGGGCGGGATTGCGGAGTTGTTGCTTGCGAAGGATGGACATGGTGATTTCTGCCAGGAAATCCATAGTGATATAATCAAGGTCGCCCCCCTTCAACTGGCGATACAGAGCATCCAGATCGTCGCCCCAATACCCACCCGCGTTGCCGATGCGAATCTTCTTTTTCACGCTTTGTCCTTTCGCTGCCACATGGACCTTGTCATTTTTCTGTCTTGGCTGATAATAAGACACCGGAGACATGGCCCCGGTGGCCGTTGTTTATGTATTCATCCATTATCCCGATTGAGCCTCAGGAATCAAGTATGAAAGGCAAACCCTTGGCAAACGGCAATGAGCAGTATCCCAATTCGGAATATTTTGTATTTGGATTTCCTCTTTCGGATCGCACCTGGCACCGTTACGCCGTGCGCTCAGTCCTGGCTGATGAGCTTCTACAGCCCCCTGCCGATCCATCCTATGAGATCCGCAAACTGAGCGACCGCATCAATGATGATCCCGCCCGGCAATCCGAAGGTCTGCCCGCCACCCACGCCGAGACCCTCCTGGCTTTGCGCACCATCAACATGGTCCTGCGTTTTGTAGCTGAGCAATATGTGGGACAGGAAAATCCCGGCTGTCTGCACCGATGCCGCCGCTGGGCCAACCAACGTTTGGGCACCGAATCAGTTTCTGCCCTCTACCGATCTTTTGTAGATCTCTTTCCACCCCTGGAAGTGCAATTGGCCCGCCGCACCGGCCGCGATTTTCTGGATACCATCCACGGCCACAACCTGGCCACCCTGGAAATGCTTTTGCTCTTCCTCAACACTTCAAACCCAGCCGCAGCTTCTGTTGTGCATCTTTTTGATGACGATGAATTGCGCAGGCAAGCCTTGTTTGTTCCTTTCATCACCGGCCTGGAAGATTATTTGGAAGATTCTGAGCCTGCCGGTGCTGAAGGGGGAAGCCTGGTTCACCTCCTGCGAGGCCCCATGCTGGCCAGCCCCGATTCCCTGAGTGGGCAAATCGAATTCATCCGCCAGCACTGGTCTCACCTGCTACCCGATGAACTCATCCAGCGCCTGCAATTCACCCTCGATATCCTCCAGGAAGTTGATGTGCATCGCAGCGGCGAGCCCGGCCCGCCACCGGTTCTGGAATTTGGTCCCGGCGCCCCTGGCTGGAACGAAACAGAACCCGAGCCCGAGGCTTTCAGCAAAGATGCCGACTGGATGAGCAACGTGGTTCTGATGGCCAAGTCGGTCTACGTGTGGCTGGACCAACTGTCTAAAGAATACGGCCATCCTGTGCGCACTCTGGCCGACATTCCCGATCAGGAATTGGACAAACTGGCCCGTTGGGGCATCACTGGTCTGTGGCTCATAGGCCTTTGGGAGCGATCCGAATCTTCCCGTCTCATCAAACAATACCTGGGCAACCCCGACGCTGCAGCCAGCGCCTACGCCTTGCGCGATTACAAAATCGCCGAAGATCTGGGCGGCCAGGGCGCATACCAGAACCTTGCCGACCGAGCCGGACAGCGCGGCATCCGCTTGGCCAGCGACATGGTTCCCAACCACATGGGCATTGACAGCCGTTGGGTTATCGAGCATCCCGACTGGTTCCTGCAAGCAGACCATCCCCCTTTCCCCGCCTACGACTTCACCGGCGGCGACCTGTGCCAGGACCCCAACGTCAGTGTGCGCATTGAAGACGGCTACTGGGACCAACGGGATGCTTCGGTGGTCTTCCAGCGTGTGGACAACAACACCGGCCACACCCGCTATATCTACCACGGCAACGACGGCACCAGCATGCCCTGGAACGACACCGCCCAATTGAATTTCCTGCTACCGGAAGTGCGCGAAGCCGTCACCAATGTCATCCTCGATGTGGCCCGCATGTTCCCTATCATCCGCTTCGACGCGGCCATGACCCTGGCCAAAAAGCATTACCAACGGTTGTGGTTCCCGGCCCCCGGAGATGCCGGCGCCATCCCCTCCCGCGCCGAACACGGCATGAGCAAAGAAGAATTCAACCGAGTCTTTCCCGAAGAATTTTGGCGGCAGGTGGTGGACCGGGTGGCAGCTGAGGCTCCCGACACCCTGCTTCTGGCCGAAGCCTTCTGGCTCATGGAAGGATACTTCGTGCGCACCCTGGGCATGCACCGAGTGTACAACAGTGCCTTCATGAACATGCTCAAAATGGAAGACAACGCCAAGTACCGTCAGACTATCAAAAATGTGCTCGAATTCAGCCCCGCTGTTCTGCAACGTTTCGTCAACTTCATGAACAATCCCGACGAGAAAACAGCCGTCGAACAGTTTGGCCGTTCCGACAAATATTTTGGATGCGCCCTGTTGCTCGTCACCCTGCCCGGTTTGCCCATGATTGGCCACGGCCAGATCGAGGGTTTCACTGAAAAGTACGGTATGGAGTACCGGAAAGCCTGTTGGGATGAGAGTGTGGATGAAGCCATGGTCTCGCGTCATGAAGGGGAAATTTTCCCCCTCATGCGCCTGCGCCATCTGTTCAGCGGATCAGAGAATTTTGCCCTCTTCGACTTCGAAACCGAACACGGCCATGTGGACGAAAATGTCTTTGCCTACACCAACCGCTGCGGTGATGAAAAAGCTTTGATCATCTTCAACAATTGCTATGAACAAACCAAAGGAAATGTTCACAACAGTTCAGCCGTGAACACTGGCAGTTCTGAAGAGCCCCATCTGGTGAGACGCAGTTTTGCAGAAGCCCTGCAGCTGGATAACTCCCCCGGAATATGGTATTCGTACCGGGATCACAGTGATGGTCTGGAGTACCTGCAGAGTGCAGAAGACTTGGTACACAATGGTTTCCACACTCATTTGAACGGGTATCAATCCCGAGCTTTGGTGAATTTTCGGAAAATGCAGGATGGAGATGGCTCCTGGTCCACATTGGCTCACCATTTGAATGGGCAAGGTGTACCAGACTTAAATCTGGCCCTACGAAAAAGGGAAATTGAACCGGTCTTGTTAGAACTCAGACCTTCACTGACGGCTGAAATTCTGGCAGGTTTGGACACCCTTGAATTTTCTACCCCAGAAAAATCGCCCCAGAAAACAGACCCAGCTCTGCCACCCCTTTGGCAGAATATCAGAACCCAACTCAAGCCCGGTACCGGCACCCGCAAGGAGTTGGATGATCTCCTTACCACCCTTCCCGGCAGCCGTATTCTCCAGGCCAACCACTTGGCAGACCTGCTTCAAGATTTACCCGGACCATGGTCTGAAGAACATGAAATCATTCTTGGAGGCTACCTTCTGATAGCAACCGATGCTGCCCTCTTTCTGGAAGAAATGGCCGAAGCCATGGTGGACTGGGCCGGCAATTCCCACGCCGGATGGTCCACCGTCTGGTTAGCCGAAATCCTGGCCTCGGGTGATGAATTCATGGATTTGATGGCCCGTGGTGAAACATCCTGGTTCGCCTCTGCCCTATCCCAAAAGGCTGTTCAAAAGTTTCTGCAACTGAACAGGCACCAGGGGCTCGAATATCTCAACAAAGAGTCTCTTGAACATCTTTTGACCGCCTTGGTATTCAGGACCATCCAAACCGGACGGGTGAAGAATCCGGTCAATCTTTTGGATTCTAAAGCTTTGCTTATGGGTTTGGCAGAAAAGAATCAATACCAGACGGCCTCTTTCATCAAATATCTTCAGAAGTGAACGATGAAATGAGAAGGCCGGGTCCCAGACCCGGCCTTCATTAACCTTCAGTTTCCAATGCTTTGCTCTATTTACCCCAAAAATCTTCTTCTGAGGCATAACAAACACTGTCCAGTTCACCCACCCGCTCTGCCATCACCCCCTGGGCATCACTCACCGCCTGGTTGTAAACGGCCGGGCCCAGTTCTTTCAAAAAAAACTCCATGAGAAGCAGGGCTTTCAAGTCCCCAATTTCTTCATCCATATTTTCCTGAAAGTACTTTCGGATGGAACCGATGAGCCGGTCCTGGACTTCTTTCTTCAATTCGATAGCCATAAATCCATCACTCCTTGATCCCCAGCAAATCCAACATGAAAGCATAAGACAAAGCCATCTCTTCCAGCCGCCGGAATCGCCCGGAGGCCCCACCATGCCCAGCTTCCATGTTGATCTTAAACAGCAAGGGATTGTTGTCGGTTTTCATCACCCGCAGTTTGGCTACCCACTTTGCCGGCTCCCAGTATTGGACCTGGCTATCATGCAACCCGGTAGTCACCAAAGTGGCTGGATAGTTCATGGCCTGCACATTGTCATAAGGACTGTAGGACAGCATGTAGTGGTAATACTCTTCCTCACCGGGATTGCCCCATTCGTCATACTCACTGGTGGTTAGAGGAATCGAATCATCTTGCATGGTGGTCACCACATCCACCCAAGGCACTTGAGCCACCACACCACGCCACACCTCTGGCGCCATATTCATGATGGCGCCCATAAGCAAACCACCCGCTGATCCCCCCATGGCAAAGAGACGGTCATGATCCGTGTAACCCTGATCCACCAGATAATTTCCACAGTCGATAAAATCCGTGAAGGTGTTTTTCTTTTTCAACAATTTGCCGCCTTCGTACCAGGCTCTGCCTTTTTCCTCGCCTCCGCGAACATGGGCGATGGCGTAGACGAAACCGCGGTCCAGAAGGCTCAAACGACTGCTGCCGAAACTGGCGTCCATGCTGTAACCATAGGACCCGTAAGCATACAATAATAAAGGACTCTGCCCATTGGGTTTGAAACCCTTGCGGTATACCAGAGAGACGGGCACCAAGGTCCCGTCTTCCGCTTTCACCTGAATGTATTCCGACTGGTAATTTTCGGATAAAAAGCCACCCAGCACTTCGGTCTGCTTGAGGAGGGTTTTCTCCTTGGCGTTCATATCAAAATCGTAAGTGGAAGTGGGAGTTGTCAGGCTTGAATAACCGAAACGCAATATTTCGGAATCCAGAGAAACGTTTGTGGACAGCCACACCGACCAGGTGGGGTCGTTAAATTCAAGCTCATAAGCTGCGGAGCCATCACTGGGCAGAATTTTCAATTGGGTCAACCCATCAAACCGTTCGGCCAGTACCAACCAGTTGTCGAACACTTCCAGATCTTCCAGAAAGACATCATCCCGATGGGCAATCAGTTCTTCCCAACCATCCAGCCCTGTATCGTTTTCAGAGCATTGCATGAGGCGGAAGTTTTTTGCTTCATGGTTGGTTAGGATTAAGAAACGATCACCCTGATGTTCAATGTGGTATTCCAGATCACGGCGCCGTGGCTCAAAGATTCGGAATTTACCCAACGGGTTGTCAGCCTCCAATATACGGAACTCGGTACTAAGAGTTTGGGAAGATGAAAGCAGAAGAAAACGCTCGCTCTTGGTGCGCTCTATAGATACATCGAAAGTTTCATCCTGCTCCTCGAAAATCAGGACATCGCTGCCGGGTGCAGCCCCCAATTCGTGACGCCACACTTGATAGCTGCGCAGAGTTTCAGGGTCCTGGCGCGTGTAAAACAGGGTGCGGTTGTCCAGGGCCCAGGTCACCTCGCCCGTCACATCGGGGATGATGTCGTCCAGCAATTGGCCCGTTTCCAGATCTTTGATGCGCAGGGTGTAGAAGCGGCGTCCAGCAGTATCAACACCGTATACAACTTTGCGGCTATCAGGGCTGACTTCCACCCCCGAGAGGGAGAAATAGCCATCCCCAGGGGCCAGGGTGTTTCCGTTGAGAAAGACTTCTTCGGTGTCGCTTCCTTCAGGTCGGCGGCAATGCAATTCGTACTCGCCCCCTTCTTCAAAGCGTGAATAATACCAGTAGCCGTTATAGAGATAAGGCACCGTGGTATCATCCTTCTTAATTCGCCCCTTCATCTCGGTGAAGAGCTTTTTCTGCAGTTCTTCAGTGGGCGCCAAAACCTGTTTGAGGTATTCGTTTTCCGCTTCCAGGTATTGGATGACTTCAGGTTTTTCCCGCTCACGGAGCCAGAAATAATTGTCGACCCTGGTTTCTCCAAAGGCCGTCAATTCTGTCGGTTGAATTTTTGCTACAGGGGCCACCGGCCGGTCCCCGCCATCATCCTGGCATCCGGAAAATACACTCGTCATCATCATCAAAACTACCACCTTGGCCAAACGGTTCATGAATCTACCTCGTTGCGGCCAGGACAATTTCCGTGGCCAGAAAAGGAATAGCAGTGCGGTCGCCCTTAAAAACTGTCTGGCGAACCACCTTACGGACCCCAGACCAGGGAATCATATCCATGGGTGCGGTCATGTGAAAAACTTCGTCCACCTGAAAACCGGCGGCTTCCACCAGAGCTATGATATCCGCACGGCGATAAATCCGGGCCCGGGCCCAACGATCATGCAGAGCTTTGGGCCACCAACTCACAAACGGCACCCGGTTCCAGGGCAACAGGGGAAGATCGGCACCGTGGGTTTCAAAAACCCACCAGCGATTGGGCACGGTTAAAATGAGCCTTCCCCCGGGCTTGAGCAAGCGGTGCAAGTCCTTAAGGACGGACATTTCGTCGGGCACGTGCTCCAACACCGTGAAGGAGGTGACCACGTCCACAGATTCTGCCGGTAGATCCACCGGCTGCCCTTCTGTAGCCAATGCCTGCAAGCGTTCAGGGTGAGCAGAGTTCTTTATGGCATGGCGAAATCCCCTGAGAAAATCTTCATTTATATCCACCCCGGTGGTTTGGTCGAACGTTTGGGCCAACAGCAGAGTCTGGGCTCCATTGCCACAACCAAAATCCAGCAAATGGCCCCCCGGCTGATGCAGCAGAGAATCCACCAGACGCGCCCTTCGGTGCAGAATGAGCTGGCCCTCTCCCGCGGGCATTCCCGCCGCTAGATGAGGCAGAGGTTTCTGATTGTTTTTAAATTCCGGGTTCAATTCCAAGTCATCCTTTGCTATCATTCACAGATGAAATCCAATAAAAAAGACGATACCACAGGATCCGTGGAAAACGAAATCCTGAAGGAACGAAAATTCAGTCTGTCCGAAGCCATCGGTCGTGCCGGTGCGGGTAACCTGAAAGGGGCCTCGCCCATCCCCCTGACTCGCCAAGCCTTGATGGATCTTCAGACTTTGATCGATGTCCACCTCGAGGACCCGGATGGCTCTCTGAATGCCACGCTCAGCCAGCGGCTCAGCCAGAACCTACCACTGCTGGATAAACACCGGGAGCACCCCGTGGGCGCCCTCAAGGAAATGCTCCAGAGTCTCCTCGATTCTCAAAGCGCCCTCAATACCCTGGTGCGTGATACCGACGCCCGCTGGGGCCGCGATTATCAGGAACGCCCACGCTTCAATATACCAGGCAAGCCAGATGCTCCGGATGATCCCTACACACCAGCAGGAGTGCGGATTGTTCTGGAAAATCTTCTGAGCCGGATATAGGGCTCGGCCTCATCCCACTCAACTGGTGCGCGAAGGAAAGAGATCTGAGAGCTGGGCAATAGAGTCGATGAGAAAATCTGGCTTGGCTGCTTTTACTGTACCGGGTAGCACGAGACCGTAGGTACAACCCACCGAGATGGCCCCCAAAGCCTTGGCAGCATTGATATCGTTGGGACTGTCACCCACCACAACCACTTCCTCCACCGGAACCTGCAAACCCTCCAGGCAGGCTTCCAGATGAGCAGGGTCAGGCTTCCGAACAGCAAGAACATCACCACCAATCACTTTTCTAAATGCTCCCGAAAGGTGAACACCCTCCAGAATGGCCTCTGTGAAAGCCTGGGGTTTGTTGGTGGCCACGTGCAATGGAAAGCGGCGGTACCGTCCCAGAATGTCCAACACTCTTGGATAAAGGCGCGTATTGTCCAGCAGGTGCCGGGCGTAATGGTCGGCAAAAACCCCCATGGCCATAAGATGTTGCTCATCGCTGACGGGAAGGCCTGAAACCCCGGTCTGGCCGGTGTGGATGTTGTGGCCCAGTGCCCTGCTGAGAAGCTTTGCCACCCCATCGCCCACATATCCCTGAAGTGTGGGGACGGGCAGTTCCGGAAGGCCAAAATGCAGCCGGGTGAAATTGGCAGACAAGGCGATGTCCAATCCGGAATCGACCAAGGTGCCATCGAGATCAAAAATGAAGGCCGACGCCCGCCGGCCTTTGAATTTTCCTTTGCCCATGGGGATGCTTTCCATTCTTCTGGAAGTAAAAAGTGAGACCTCATATTAAACTGACCATGAAGGCTTGTCATCCCCAGGAAAATCACTACGTCCGAAGGACCATGGTTTTCCTTGATGGTTCCCGTTGATCTTTCACCTAAATTCTGTTTATCATGACAACAGTGAATTTTTGTTTCTTACAATTGTTTCCCATAGAATTTCCCCAAAGAAGGCGACCATGGCCAAGAAGACCCAACCAAATCGCGCCAAGAAAAATTCCGAACCCACCAAACGCAGCCCTTCTGGTGGCAACCGGCGTGGTCGAGGAACTCCTCCCATCATGATTGCCGCCCTCGTTGTTGTGGTGGTGGGCGCTGCTTTGTTATTCTGGCCCAAAGGCGGCCCCTCTCCCACGGGCATTGGAGAGCAGCAGTCGGTGGTCACCATCCCGGACAGCACTTCTTCAGAGCAGAGCATGGCTGCCACCGGTGCACCACGATCTGGCGATGTGGACATCAACCAACAAGATCCAGAAATGATCCCCGAAAAACCTCAGGGGGCCGCTGCTGAAAAAGCTGAAGAAGTGGTGGCGCCTCCCAAGCCAAAACCCAAACCTGTGGCCAAGCCCCCAAAACAGTCCCAACCGACAGTTCCCCCCATCCAGCCTCAAGCCGACGGACGTTGGGCTGTGCAAACGGGCGGATTTGGCGACGCAGCCAATGCCGACAAGGAGGCCGCTCGCTTGCAAACAGACAATTGGCAGGCTATGGTCCATGCAGGCAGCAACAGCCAGGGAGCCATGGTCTACCGGGTCTGGGTTGGATATTTTGCCTCTCGTGATGAAGCCAATACTTTCATCAAACAAAATCGCAAAGCCCTTGCCGACGCCTTCGTCGTGCATCGATAGTTACAGGAGAACTCATGTTGAGATCCGCCATCCTGGGTACCGGTTTATATGTACCTGAAAATATTGTAACCAACGACGATCTGGCCCAATTGATGGAGACCAGTGACCAATGGATCCGCGAGCGAAGTGGCATCCAGGAGCGTCGATGGGTGACCATTGGTGAAGATGGGTATGCCACCCAGACTGGTGCCGACATGGCCGTTCTGGCTTCAGAAAGAGCCATTGAAGAGGCCGGAATCCATAAGGATGATATTGATCAGATCATCTTTGCCACCGTCAACCCAGATGTGACTTTTCCTGGCAATGGCGTTTTCATTGAAGAACGGCTGGGCCTGAATACGGCCGGCGCCATGGATATCCGCAACCAGTGCACCGGCTTTGTGTACGCTCTGGCGGCCGCCGATGGTTTTATTCGCTCCGAAGTGGCCAAAACCGTGCTGGTCATTGGGGGCGAAATTCATTCCACCGCCATGGACCAGACCACCCGCGGCCGAGACATCAGTGTGCTCTTTGGCGATGGAGCCGGAGCCGTCATAGTCCAGGCCACCGATGAGGATCGCGGCATCATCACTTCGGTGTTGCACAGCCAGGGCCGTTTTGCCAAAGACCTTTGGCTCGAAGCCCCCATCGCCACCTACCCCGGTCGCATCGACCAGCAAATGATCGATGATGGTCGTCATTTCCCTCACATGAATGGGAAGATGGTCTTCAAACATGCCACCCGCCGTTTTTGCGAAAGCATCAATGAGGTTCTGGAGAAAGGTGGCTACACTATTGATGATGTGGACCTCCTGATACCCCACCAAGCGAACCAGCGCATCACCGATGCTGTGGGGCAACGCATGGGCCTGAGTCCTGAAAGAGTCTTCTCCAATATTGCCAAATATGGCAATACCACCGCAGCCACCGTTCCCATCGCCATGGCAGAAGCCGTAGCTGAAGGGCGTCTGAAAAGAGGTGACCTGGTGGTCACAGTGGCTTTCGGATCTGGGTTTACCTGGGGTGCGAATCTGATCCGCTGGTAGTGCTACGGCGTTTTATTAAAAAGGCAATGCCCTTAAGAGCATTGCCTTTTTTTATCTCTACGGTGAAGAAAATATTTTACAGGTCTTCAGCCTCTTCCTTCTCTTCACTGTTCTGTAAAATGCACTTAACCTTGAAACTGAGAGACATAATCCCCACCGCCATGCGCTCATTCCGAACAGCCACATTGGCAGGAACCTTTAAGTCCATGGGAGCAAAATTGAAGATTCCCACAATGCCAGCAGCCACAAGCCGGTCAGTCACCGCTTGGGCATGGACAGCTGGAACAGTGAGAATGGCAATCTTCACGGCCTCTTTATCAATGACCGCTTCCATTTCATCCATGTCCTGAACGACAGCTCCACGGAAATCGAGGCCTATCAATTTGGGATTCACATCAAAAATGCCCTTGATGGGGAAACCCTGCACATCCAGATTCTGGTAATTGGCAAGAGCCTGGCCCAAGTGTCCCGCACCTACGATAATGCTGTGAACCGGCTCGGCAATGCCAATAATTTTCTCCAATGCAGGCACCAATTTTGCGACCTGATAGGGACGGCCGGGACGGCTAAATCCGCCAAAATAATGAAAATCATGCCTCAGTTGGCTGGCTTTGATATCCAGGGATTCTGCCAACTGCCGGGAGGAGACATCCTCTACTCCGATGGCCTGTAATAACTTCAATTTCTCCAGATATAAGGGCAGACGCAAAATTGTAGCATCTGGCACATCACATCCCTTTTTTTGCTTCCTCAATGCGGAGCCTCCACGACCTGTCAAAAAATTAACAGCTTTGATGTATTTTACTCTGATTTTGTTACGATTTTATCAAATGTACGATAAACCTGTAGGGGTGCAACGTCAAGGTAGAAACCTAATTCCCTCTTGAATCAATTCGATAAGTGCTGGAATTTCAGCTCATTTGCTCCTATGTTCCACCGGTTCCGCGAATACCGTTTGGTGCCCTTCCGGCTACTAAACCCTGACCTCGGGGCCACCCGAAAACAACAGGTGCTGCGCATGGACAACCCCCTGACTTTGACCGATTCCTGGCTATTAACGCCATTGCCTCTTTATGGACAACTCTCGGCCCAGGATTATGCTGATTTGGGCTTTATGGTGGGCTTGGAAGTTCATCAGCAATTATTGACCAAACGCAAACTTTTCTGCCGCTGCCCAGCGGGCATTTATAACAGCAGCGAGCATCATGCCGAAGTTCTGCGCCACATGCGTCCCACTCTCTCGGAGATGGGCGAATACGATGGCACAGCCCTTATGGAATTTAAAACCCGCAAAAACATCGTCTATTTGCTGAACAACGAAACTGTCTGCACTTATGAGATGGACGATGCGCCACCTTTTGAAATTGATGATGAAGCCCTGGACCGCAGCATTGCCGTGGGCATGCTCCTGGGTTGCAACATCGTGGGCGAAATTCACATCACCCGGAAACAGTACCTCGATGGCAGCATCCCCACCGGGTTCCAACGCACCGCCATTATCGGCACCGATGGCGACATCCCTTTTGGCGATAAAAACATCCACATCCGGCAGATTAGTATCGAAGAGGACAGTTGCCGGGAAGTCAGCGACAAGGGCCATGAGCGAGTATATCGCACCGACCGGCTGGGGATGCCCCTGATTGAAACGGTCACCGACCCGGATATGAAAACTCCCGAAGAAGCTCGGGATGTGGGCCAGATTATTCGCCACATGGCCCGGGCCAGCGGTCTGGTGCGCACCGGCAGTGGAGCCGGACGCCAGGATGTGAATGTCTCCGTCACTGGAGGCACCCGCATTGAAATCAAAGGCGTGTCCAGTTTGCGCGCCATCCCCCGCCTTGTACACAATGAAGCTTTGCGCCAACGCACTCTCGTGGGCATCAAAGGTGAGTTGGAGCGGCGCGGAGTCAGCCCCGAAACAATTTCCGACCAGGGTTTTGATGTGACCGCCGTGGTGCGAAACACCGATTGCAAATTCATAGCCAAAGCCGTGGATAAAGGCGCCACCGTCATGGCCATTCCTTTGGCTGGTTTTCAGGGCGTACTGCAACTGCAAACCCAACCACGCACCAGTTTCCTGAAAGAAATCAGCGACCGCATCCGCGTCATTGCCTGCATCGATGACCTGCCCAACCTGGCCCTCAGTACCCAGGAAGTGCCCACTCTCAGCAGTGGGGAATGGGATCGGGTCATCCGCGCCTGCGGCGTGGAGGCGGATGTACCAGTTATCGTAGTCTGGGGTCGTCAAAAAGACACCGAAACAGCAGTGCGTGAAATTGCCATAAGGGCCCGGGAAGCCTGCTTGGGTGTTCCTGAAGAAACCCGCCAGGCTTTGGATGATGGCACCAATGGTTTTGAACGAATTCTGCCCGGTGCCGACCGCATGTATCCGGACACAGACCTCCCTCCCATCGCTCTGAACGATGACCGGGTGGAGACTATCCAAAACTCCCTCGGCTTAAGACCGTGGGAGCGGTTTGCTCGCCTCAAGGAATTGGGTGTGGGTGATGATCTGGCGGAACGCATGAGCCGCCACAGGGCTTGGGATTTGTTTGAACATCTCCTGGAAAAATCCGAAACCATTGGAGTCAGCGCCACCACTCTGGCTTCCATGCTGCTGGATCGTTCCTGTCCCCGACCCGCCGCCATGGGCGCCGCCAGTATCTGGTGGGAAGAAGCCCTGGCTCGCATTGCCCAAGGGGAAATCATTGCCGAGTCCGTGTGGAACAGCGACGAAGACCTTTTAGCTAAAATGACTGAAGATGAAGGTCGCATCATTTTCAACAAAGCTCTGGAAACGTTGCCACCTGATGGGCCGACCGACCCACTCAAGAAAGAAATTTTTGCCATGCAACACGTGATGAAGGATCTGTTGGGCCGGGTGCCGGGTAAAACCGTACGTGGCTGGGTGGCGGAGGTGGTGTCATGAGCTTCAATCAAGAAGATTATAAAGGTTATCGCACGCCCACCCTGGAGTTGTTGCTGGCACAGGAAGCTCCTGTCTGGAGTGAAGTGACCCTGCACACAACCCGCGGTGAATTCAGCGGCCTCATTTTGCCACGCAGCGAAACCGCTGATGAGTTGCATATCGTTTTAAAGCTGATCACCGGTTACAACATTGGTATCCGTCACGATACCGTGGAAAAAATTAGCGTACACGGCCGCAAAGTGGCCAACTACCAGATTCCCGAAAAAGCCTTCCCCCACGATCCTAAAAAACCGAGGGTCAAGCTCTTCGGAACCGGCGGCACCATTGCCAGCCGTCTGGACTACCGCACTGGTGCTGTGATCCCCGCCTTCAGCCCTGGGGAACTGTACGGTTCCGTGCCCGAATTAGCCGACATCTGCAACATGGAAACGTCCAAGCTGTATGGCGTATTCAGTGAAAACATGGGCCCGGATGAATGGATTGGCACCGCCAATGCCATAGCTGCCGAAATTGAAAAAGGTGTGGCAGGTATTGTGGTGGGTCATGGTACAGATACCATGCACCATACCGCAGCAGCCCTCAGCTTCATGCTTCAGGACTCACCGGTGCCCATCGTCATGGTGGGCAGCCAGCGCAGCAGCGATCGCCCCAGCAGCGACGCCGCCATCAACCTCATCAATAGCACCCGCACCGCCGCCACCAGTGACATTGCCGAAGTCATGGTTTGCATGTTCGGGCCCACCAGTGACAAATACGGCCTGCTGCACCGAGGCACCCGGGTGCGAAAAATGCACTCCAGCTACCGCAGCACCTTCCGTACCTTGAGCGACATCCCTCTGGGCAAGATTGATGAAAAGGGCGTCACTCCTTTCCGCAGCGATTACAACAAACGGCGGGATGACAAAAACATCAAACTCAATGCCGTCTTCGATGATCGGGTCTCTTTGGTTTATTACTATCCCGCCATGAAACCCGACATCATCGACTCTCTGGTGGAAAAAGGATACAAAGGCATCGTCATTGCCGGCACAGGGCTGGGCCATGTGAATAAACCCCTCTACCCCGCCCTGGATCGGGCACGCAAAGCCGGGGTTCATGTGTATATGACTGTGCAGACCATGTGGGGTTATGTGCAAATGTACGTTTATGAAACCGGACGGGAAATCATGGGGCTGGGTGTGATCCCTGCAGCCAACATGTTACCCGAAGTCGCTTATGTGAAGCTGGGATGGGCCCTGGGCCAGAGTCATGATCCTGAAGAAGTGAAGCGCATCATGCTCACACCGGTGGTCAGTGAAACCACCGAACGTGAACCGCATAATGGTTACCTGCTCTTCCAAGGTGGCATTCCCGAAGTGGACGAGTTTATCTCTTCCCACTGGAAATAGAAGCACCACCAAAAAAGCCGGGATGTGTGCCAAATTTGGCCAACATCCCGGCTTAATTTTTAGACAGTTCGATCAGGAAGCTTCCCAGGTCACATAAAAACCGGTGCCGTTGATTTCGAACAAAAATTCTTCCGAATTTTCCCATTCCTTGCCAGCCACACAATCACCAATGACCCGGCACTCAGGCAATCCCAATTCAAAAGAATCTTCATCGGGCATCAGGTAGGTCAGCATGCTGCCGGCCAAAGTATTGGCCACCTCACTGAGTACATCCATGACTTCGAATTCGTCTTCCTCCATGCTGAATTCCCGCATCATCATGGCGCTGGCCATTTCCAAAGCCAATGACTGGGGAATTACCATACCGACCATGGCCACAGATGGCTTGTAGATTGGTAATCTGGTAAAAAAAACAGGTTCATCAGCCGTGGGAGCATTCTCCACCTGGCCATCCATGGCTTCCATAAAGGCCATGGCTTCAAAAACTTCGCTTACGGCCGACTTCATGGCTTCGGCTACGTTGGAGGTTGAAAGTTGCATGGCTACCACCCTTCCGGTGTTGTGAGCACGGCCTCAAGGCCTTCGGCTATTTTCATGGGATTGACTGGTTTGCGCAAAACAACCTTGGCGCCCAAGTCCAATAATTCCTGCTTACGGGCCTCATTACCACTGCTGGTGATCACCATCATGGGTGTTCCGTTGAGCTTGGGGCTGGCACTAACCCGACGGATGAGTTCCCGTCCGTCCATAACCGGCATATTGAGATCCGTGACCAGAAGCTCAACCCCGCCAACTTTCAGCAGCATTAAAGCTTCCTGTCCATTGGCTGCTTCCAGGAATTCCACATCTTCACTGATGGAAATTTCCAGACACTGTTTGATGAACATCCGGGCTGTTCCTGAATCGTCTGCTATCAGGATCTTCATTATTCCGTCTCCTGGTCTGTTCCGAACAAAGCTTCGGCAGTGGCGTTGAAGTCAATTTGAACGTCCAAGGCAAGCCCTTCCAAGGCCCCCGAGTCCAGTTTGACGTATTTCTCGTAATCGACATCGAATTTGTATTGCATATCATCCACTCCAGTGCCCACTCCCTGCATCATGGCCAAAGTATCGGCCAGATGAATAACGTAGGCCATGGCCCTGTATTCTTCCGGAGCGTCGACGGGGGTGTGATGGAATTCAATACCTGCGATCAGGCTCTCAGGCATTTTCCATTGGCGAGCGAGCTGGCAACCCACCTCACAATGATTGGTCCCCATAATTTCCTGCTCGGCTCGCAGATGATCCGGTTCTGTTTCTTGGCCCGCACTCTTCATAATCGCTGGTACCAGATCGACCATGAAATCGGATATCACTGCTTTGCCGATGTCATGCAACAATCCGGCAGTAAAAGCCACACCCTTATCCACAAGACCATCGGTATGCCGGGATAATTCCCGTGCGGCCAGGGCCACCCACAGGCAATGCATTCCCAGCATCCCCCGATCTCCGTGATACCCAGCCAGTTTGGCGTTGAAGGTTTCGCCGCCCGCTGAAGCAAGGGCAATGCCGATGACCTTGGTGTCGCCCAAAAAGGCAACAGCCTGGTGTACCGAAGTGATTTCTCTCCGCAATCCCATGGATGCAGAGTTGACCACTTTCAAGACATTCACCGTCAAGGCCGAATCATTTTCAATGACCTGTACGATATCCGAAATTTCATACTGCCCGCCGCCCAGCACATCAAGCAACTGGCTGGCACCGGGTGAAAGGGCGGGTACCGATTTGACTGTTTTCAGGATCTCTTCTGAACTCACGCTGACATTTGCCATTTTGCCCACCCCCTAAATATTGACAGGCTCGCGCCCTGGTGAAGTGATGACGACTTTTCCATCATCCAAGTTAATTGTAACGGTCCGGCTGATTGACCCGCCCACATCTTCGGCCACGGCGCCCATGCGCTCGGACCACAATCCTTTTTTGATAGCCAAAACATTGCGTTTGCCAATGTTGAAAGTATTGTTTTTATCCATAACATTGGCGCCGCCAGTCATTTTAACGATGACCTTTCGCAAATTGGCAGCCGCCCCCACGCCCCGCATCATTTCCAACAATGCGACGATGGCCGTGTCTGCAAAATAGCCGGGCAATTTTTTTGCCCGTTCCAAATGGACTTTCGATTCGGGAAGCGCCACGTGCGCCATCCCCACGGTGCGGGTGGCTGGATCAAGCATCACGATAGCCACACAAGAACCCAAAGCGTGGGTCTTGATGATATCGCCGGGCTTGTTCACCACTCCGTACTCGCCTATGCCTAGAGTTACTACACTCAAACCAGTTCCTCTTTTTTGCTGAGCCAATTCATCACTGTTGCTGAGATTTTATTCAAGGGGACCAACCGCTCGGCGGCTCCAAGCTCCCAAGCCACCTTCGGCATACCAAATACAACACTGGAAGCTTCATCCTGAGCCAAAGTCCGGGCTCCGGCGCTGCGCATGGCTTTCAAACCACGAGCACCATCTCCACCCATCCCCGTCAACATGACTCCCACCGCATGCTTACCCAAAGCAGTGGCTGCTGAATTCATTAAAATTTCCACAGAAGGTGCATGCCCATTGACCTTTTCACCTTGCTTGCAAACGACCTTGTAAGATCCCCCGGAGCGCACCACGCTCATTTGTTTTTCACCCGGCGCAATGAGAATCCGGCCGGGAATGACGGTATCACCATCTGCCGCTTCCTTAACCTGCATGGGTACGAGGTCATTAAGCCGTTCGGCAAATAGTTTGGTGAATCCTGCTGGCATGTGTTGCACAATAACCACACCTGGACTGGTCACGGGAAATCCCTGAACCACTTCCCTGATAGCCTCGGTACCTCCGGTAGAAGCACCGATGACAATGACCTGATTCGTGCTTGAAGCCAAAGGCCGAGCCACCGGAGTTGGAGCAGGACCAGCTGGTCTGCGCCCTTTCCATTGGGAGACATTGGCTGTGGAAGCAATCTTCACCTTGGCCACTAATTGCCCCATCATACCTGATAAACCCTGAGCTAGATTGCTCTTGGGTTTGGTAACAAAATCCACCGCTCCAGCGCCAAGGGCCTCCAAGGTAATGCGTTGCCCGCGCTCAGTCAGAGCACTGACCATCACCACAGGCAGAGGAAATTGGGGCATCAATTGCCGCAAAAATTCCACTCCATCCATGCGTGGCATTTCCACATCAAGGGTCAAAACATCAGGTCGCAGTTTTAAAATTTTATCTTTTGCATTGAAAGGATCAGTGGCCGTTCCCACCACTTCAATCCCCGGATCCATATTCAATCCCGTGGACAAAATCTCCCGTACCAATGCGGAGTCATCCACAACCAGAACTCGAATGGGATTTGCCATAATCAATACCTCCCCCTGGAGTTCATCACCAAGCCGATTCTTCGTTACTTTTGATGTCTAAAAGCTGCTGGATATCGAGCAGAACTGTTACGTCTTCACCATCACGCCCGAGCCCCGTGATATATTGCCCGCCAGTGGAGCTGACGCCCCCTTGAGGTGGTGGCGATATCTTGTCCTGGGTGATGACCCGAACCTCGTTGACCCGGTCCACAATCATTCCGATGGTGGAGGTTTCCAGGGTCACCACAACCACACAAGTGCGGTCGTCGTATTCACCTTCGGTCAATCCAAAACGCAATCGCACATCAATCACGGGCACGACGTTACCCCGCAAGTTGATCATGCCTTTGACGAAATGAGGCACATCCGGCACAACGGCGATATCCTGCAAACCGACGATCTCGGTGACATGCATGATATCAATTCCGTAATCCTGATCTGCAATTTCGAAAGTCATGAACCGGTCTTTCTGGGCGTCCTCGTAGAACTCTTCTCCCAGCTCAACGTCCAATTCATTGGCGTATTCTAAATCCTTAGCCACAATCAACCTCCGTATTTCCTATACCATTGCCACGGGAGACGTGGCGGTATTGGCCAAAATTGTGGCCACGTCGAGAATCAGACTGATGCGGCCGTCACCCAAAATGGTGCAACCACTGACACCGTGGGGCGAGCCCACATAATCGGACAAACCTTTAACCACCGTCTGCTGTTGTCCCAGAATCTCATCCACGAAGAGCGCGGCGCTAAAGCCGTCATTCTCTACGACCACAAGAATTCCTTCTTCCAGCTGATCAAAGGTCGGATCAATGCCATACATGTTGTGCATGCGGACCACGGGTATCATGTCATCCCGCAGCTTGACCACTTCCACTCCGTCCGGGGTGACCGTAACTTGAGAAGAGGTGGGCCTGAACGCCTCACGAATGGAAAGCAGTGGAATGTTGTAAGTGGATTTCCCTACGCGCACCAGCATGCCTTCGATGATGGCCATTGTCAGGGGAATCCGCATTTTGAACTGGCTTCCCTTGCCAAAGGTACTTTTGATATCCACCTTGCCATTGATCTTTTCGATGTTCTTCTTGACCACATCCATCCCCACACCACGGCCGGAAATTTCCGTCACCGCCGCTGCGGTGGAGAAGCCAGGTTCAAACACCATCTTGAAGACATCTTCATCCCTCAAATCGCTGCCGTCACCATCCACAAGACCCTTATCAATGGCCTTGTTCAGAATGACTTCCCGTTCCATACCTTTACCGTCATCACTGACAGTGATCCAAACCTCGCCACTTTCGTGACGTGCCTCGATGGTTACGGTTCCAGATTCTGTTTTCTCAGTTGCCGCGCGTTCTTCAGGATTCTCCAAACCATGATCAATCGCGTTTCGTACGATGTGCACCAAAGGATCTGATATCATTTCAATAACGGTCTTGTCCACTTCGGTGTCTTCGCCCTTAAGCTCAAGGTTGACTTTTTTACCAGCCTTGAGGCCCGTATCATGAACCAGTCGAACCATTTTTTTGAATGTTCCGGAAAGCGGAACCATACGCACGGACATGGCCACATCCTGCAGGTCGCTAGTGATGCGCCGCAGATGATGGGAAGCCTTTTCCAGGTTTTCGAATTCATGCCCAATGAGGTCGGGATTGCGCGTAACCATGGCTTCGGCAATGACCAACTCTCCCACCAGGTTCATAAGAGAATCGAGCTTGGCAAGGTCCACTCGGATGCTGCCGGATGCTTTTTTTGCCGGGGGCGCCGAAGCCGCTTTTGTGCCACTGCCTTTGGCGGTGGTGGCAGCAGCAGGCTTGGCCACGGGCACAGGCTTGGCTGCGGGTGCAGGTATGGCAACTTCAGCCACGGGCTCCACAACCACGGGATTAGTAGCCAGGGCTTCAGCAGGAGCGGCCGGTGTTGGCTTTTTCATGCCCGCAAGAGGAATAAACCCGGATTTTTTCTTGGCCGGAGTCTCAAGCACCACCGGTGCCCCCTCCTGGCCATTCGTATGTTCAAGGAAGTCATCCAGCCTCACTTGCAAAACCTCAAGCGCCGAGGCATCACAAGAACCGCCATCAGCCAATTCTCCCACAGCCTTTCTGAGGGCATCGACTACTGCCAGGAAAATGGTCAAAGCCTTTTCGTCAGCTTCAATTTCCCCTTCGACCACTTTCTCCAGTGTAGACTCAGTTTTGTGGGTCAATTTTTCCAAGTGGGTGTAACCCATAAAACCGGAATTGCCTTTAAAGCTATGCAAACAGCGTAGCGCTTCCGCCAAATCCACTTCTCCCGCTGCGCCATCCAAAGCTGAAAGCAAATCCTGCTCTGAAAAGTCCAGAAGCTCTTCGGCCTCTTCCATATACTTGGCGTGCATCTCGGGTGTGATTTTAATTTTGGGAAACACGGGGCTAGCCTCGGCTTCCGGTTCCGGATCAGACGGTGCTAAGTCTGCCACAACCTCTGGCTCTGCCACGACACTGTCCGGATTCAATTTTTTATCTATGGAAACCTGTAATTGGCCGACCAATTCATCCACCTCGACGGAGAATGTATCGTCCTGTCCGGTCTCTACCAAATCGGTCATGGTTTTCCGTAATAAATCGATAGTTTGCAGCAGCAAAGTAACATCCGGGCCTTCCAATTTGGCCTGTTCCTTACGGAATATATCCAGGAGGTTTTCGGCTCTGTGAGTCAACTTGACGATGCAATTCAACTCCAAAAATCCGGCACTCCCCTTCATGGAATGAAACAGCCGGAAAATGCTGTTGATTGTCTCGAGATCAACCAAGCCGTCCGTCGAACTTTGCTCTAACTCAACGAGCTGAGGTTCGACATCATCCATCATTTCCTCGCCCTCTTCGACAAAGGCTGCAAAGATTTCCAGATCTCCGTCATCAATCACGGCACTGCTCCCCATTTAAATTTCTGTTTATTCCCGGAAAACTATTGTTATCTGGGAACAGGGTTTCGTGGGGATTGATTCGGTTATTCCAGAGAGTACTTTATCCTTTTTATTGTCCCGCAGAGAATGTTCACTTCATTTTTCAGTTTCACTGCCTAATATTCCTGCCTGCCGGCGCTTGGAAAATGCAATAGTCTCTCTTGTGTGGTTTTTGCTCCCGTGACGTAACATCATGTCATGCCGATTGACTGCAAATAGGTTGTTGTAATGCCCCCGATGGACCTGACTCGATGTTTTTATGTGAGTTACCTGGTCACCATATTTCATTTGCGGGCGGACAGAATGCTTATGCTGATCGGTGTAAACTGCTACATGCCTTTGATCTCCAATTAGATTTTCAAATATCTCCGACGTGGATTTTTCAATGGCCCTCGGGTCGGGGCGTCCCATGCGGTCCAGTTTTCTGTCCACAGTTGAGGGGCAGCATCCTACTACTCGCGCTAACTGGCTATTTGCCATGCCATTTGCTGAATTTACGAAAATTTGTTTATCGAGGTCCGGCCGTTTTTGCCAGTATGTAGAGGAAAATGATTGAGTTGAGAAGGTTCTTCCACATGACAGTCATTTGATGGAAAAATTAGTGAAGTCATACCTCACATATTGGGTTGTGCCCCTGAGAATGTCGCTAGTTTTATTCTTAACTATGTTTTTGATTCATCGATTTAGTTTTTAGCGTGCATACCGTAACTCATGCTGGTTGTTTTTGGGCAAAGCGCGTGTCACCACTTTCTGATCATAGTAATCTGCCCACCGGCCTGGCAACTCTAAATGATCACGGAAGATACGTTCACTAAAAACTTCTTCCACTGTAAGCCGATGATTAAACATCCCACGTTCCATGGCCGGTGTAGGACCTGATGGATTCTTCTCTCGTCGACATTTTATATAGTTCCTCCAAACCATAAAAAGTCCCATGCGGTAAGCACTGGACTGCCTGCGTTTAGACCAGGAAAGGGTTTCTCGTTTGTGATTTGCGCAGCTGTGACGGGTTAGTCCATCAAGTAAGTTAATTGCCCACAGCTTGTTATGCTTGTCCCGGTGGTTCTTTCCCGGTGTGACAATATGTGTGATGGCGCAATTCGTATCCCGGATCGCCCTTGGGTAAGATTTGTGGGCGTCACTGTGAACCACGGCTGACTGTTGACCCTTAAGTGTCACCTGAAGCAAATGGGTCATGTCTTTTCGAACGGCCTGGCTGTCCGGTTTACCATGAATCGTTTCAAGTTCCAGGCGCCTGATTTTTTGTTCCTGGGTCATCGTGCCTGACCGTCGTACCTCACTGTCAGCAAAGTAGATGAAGAAATCGGTGTCCTTTTCCACTGCGTTGTGATGATGGAATGGGAAGTATTGACTGAGTTCGAAAGAGACAAAGCCATCGACAACAATTTCGGAGGGTGGTGCAGCATTTTGCATTTGCTTTGCATGAAACAATAGAGAGTGCCTTCCCATGCGGCATAATGTTCGGTCGATTGTGCCTGGGTTAACCTTTAAGTCTCTGGCAATTTGCCGGTTAGCCATGCCTCCGTTTGATTTCATGAAAATATCCACTATCAGATTGGGCCTTTTCAACCAGTATGTTGTGCTGAACGTTTGGGTGCTGAAGGAGCGATTACATACGAGACAGAGGTATCGCTGTATCCTTCTGTTGTCCGTCTTCCTCAAGTAGGTACCATCTTCTTTGAAGGGGAAGCCATCTGGTAATGGTTTATGGCATTTACACTTAGGGTTTGGGCAGTGTGGTGGTTGCCAGCCGTGGGGTTGGTTCTTGAGATATTTCATAAACCTGCAGTTGCAGGTTATGAGCCAGCGACATTCTCAGGGGCACAACCCATTCTTTGCGGAACAATTTTTTTAACGCACTATGGTGAATTTTTGGACTGAGCGCTCACCCAGAACCTCCATCACCGCCCAATAAACCCCAGCCGCCACCAAGACCCCGGAATTATCTTTCTCATCCCAAACATATTCATTAAAACCCAGATCCGGCAAGACCTGACCCAAGTTCATGTAGGCCACTTCCCGCCCCCTGACATCATAAATCCTCACCACAACAGGAGCAGCTTCCTCCAAGTGGAAGCGCAGATATACATAATGATCAAGAGATGGATTGGGATAGACCAGAAACATACCAACAGATTGGCCCGAACTGCTGGAGGCTTTCCACAGCACGCTGGATTCAGGATCCAGTTCCACTGAAAGCACGGGTGATGATAGCTGAAAAATAGCCGAGGTGGTTCGCCCCATGAGTGGTACATCGAAATATTCCACACCCGAAGAAGTGGTCACCGCCACCGGGAAAACATTGTCGAATATACGATCCTGTACTTGGCGCAAAGAAACTTCCAGCCTGGTATTGTCTCCGGCATCGCCTTGGCTGATTTGGTGATTGAAAACGATTTCCGGACTGTAATTGGTTTCCAGATAAGGCCAGAAAAAATCCTGTAAGTTCTGACCTGCAAAACTCTCGGCCAGGGAGATAAAATCTTCGGTGGTGACAGTTCCTCCGGGGCGCCCTCCGCCATTGGCCCAATCCTGAACCAGTGCGAAGAAGGCCACATCACCCATACGCTCGCGCAGCATATGCAATATCCAGGACCCCTTGTCATAGATCACGCGACCGGGAAAAACCGGGACAGGATCATAAACCGGCCCCTGGAAGGCCCAGACCGACTCCCGGCGCCAGAAATCCAGATATGCTAGGTAATCTTCCCGGCCGCCTTTGTGCTCCTGCCACAGGGCTTCCGTATAGGTGGCAAACCCTTCATTCAACCAGATGTCCGCCCAGGTATGTGGCGTCAGGCTATCACCAAACCATTGATGCCCCAGTTCATGGACAATGAGCCAATCCCGGGAACCATTCCCATGGATGGAACTATGACCGATGCTGGTGACGGTGGTGTGCTCCATCGCTCCGGACCACATGAATTCCGCATGCCCATATTTTTCGCCCTGGAAGGGGTAAGGGCCAAAGTGTCCTTCGCACAAATCCATCATTTCGCACACGGGCTCAAAATCGATAAGAGCATCGTCAAAATCGATGGGGAAAACCCAATGCCGCAAGGGGATACTGGAGCCATGGGAGGTGTCGCATTGCTCCGATTGCAACAGATAATTACTGATCGCCACAGACACCAGGTAGGTGGGCATGGGATAGGCTTCACTCCAAAAATAGGTTTTCCAGCCCGGGTCTGCTGCCTCTTCAGAGATGAGTGTGCCGTTGGAAACCGCCACCAAGGTATCCGGCACCGTGATACGGACAGAGGTGAATGCTTTATCATCGGGGCGGTCTTTACAGGGCCACCAATATTTGGCGTAGGCGGGTTCACTCATGTTGGCCACTACCGGAGCGTCATCCAGGTTGGTGCGGTAAATCAAACCGCGATCCACGTGAGGTTCCCGGGGGTGGCCAGAATATTCCACCACCAGGGAATCCATCTGCCCTTGGGCCAGGGCAGCCGGCAGTAAGACCACAACGGAATCACCGGCCATCTGATTGAAAGCCAACTCACTGCCGTGATAAACAATTCGCTCAATTCCCAACTGGGTGTCCAGATCAAAAACAAAAGTCTGAAAATCGGGCACAAGGCTGGTGAAACTCATGCGCACCGAGCCATCCAGAGTGCCTTCCCCTGGATTGATGCGTAGCTCCAGACCGTAGCGCAAAACATCGTAGAAAGAGCTTCGGGAAGCGGCATCTCCCAAACTGCCATCCTTATCTCCTGCAGAGAGTTTGGTGGATTCAAAACGGGCACGGTTCAGCTGGGGCAAGTCGGATCGATCCTGGGCCGTGGATATACCGCCCCAAAAAATGGTCCCTAGGAGAAGGGCGACACTGAGAGAATTGCGCAATGGTAATACCATGGGTCGAAAAGCCTCTTTCAGAAAAAATGTGCTCTTCCAAGTTGGTAAGAGAACTCTAACATAGAAACCCACCTAAAAGCCAGCCCTGCATCACCCTCCGCCGGACACAACTTTTTCGCCAGCTGGCACGGATTTCGTGATCCAGGTACCGCCACCAATGACAGCATTTTCACCAATTATGGTATCGCCTCCCAGGATGGTGGCATTGGCATAAATGGTGACACCGTCAGCCAGTGTGGGATGGCGTTTCCCCCCTTTGACCAGGCTGCCGTCGTCATTGCGGGAAAAACTGAGAGCCCCCAAAGTCACACTCTGATAGATCTTCACGTGCTGGCCTATGACGGTGGTTTCACCGATGACCACTCCGGTTCCGTGATCGATGAAAAAATAAGGTCCCACGGTAGCGCCTGGATGGATATCCACCCCGGTTTTCTGGTGGGCCCATTCATTCATGATGCGCGGCAGCAGAGGCACTCCCATAAGGTACAGGGGGTGCGCCAAGCGGTGCACGGCAATGGCCTGAACACCAGGATAGCAAAGAATGATCTCTTCCAAATTGGCGGCCGCAGGGTCCCCCTCATAGGCTGCTAAAACATCGGTGTCCAGCAGTTGGCGGATGGCAGGTAATTGTTCCAGATATTCCATGGCGGTACGCTTGGCCATGGTTTTCAGAGCGGAGGCCCAATCCTCGGAAGGTTCAAGCTCCCACAGAGAAGTGCAGTGACATTTTCTTTTGTAACAGAAAACCAGAGTCTGCTCGATCATATCAGCCAGATGCCGGTTCAGAAGATCCAAGCGTGCACCCAGCAACAATTCCAAATCAGCATCCCGGGGCACGGGAACACCGTAATAGCCGGGAAAGATCACCGTCAGGAGTTCCTCCAAAATACCCACAACCGCGGGTTGCGACGGTAGGTCCTTTTCTCCCAAACGGTTAATGCCACCCAGTTCCTGATAACTGCCCACCATTTGGGTGGTCAATTTTCTGAGCCGGGCAACCCGGTTTTCATTGGTCATCACTGCATCCCTTACCCGTTGATCAATTCATGAATTCAGAAAAAAGGTCGGTGGAAAGATACCGCTCTCCGAAATCCGGCAAGACCACCACCAGACGTTTTCCAGCCAGGGAATTTTCCTGAGCGTGGCGCAGGGCTGCCACCAGAGCGGCGCCCGAAGAGATCCCCACAAACAGCCCTTCTTCACAGGCGGCGCGGCGGGCCATGGCCATGGCCTCGTCGTTGCTAACGGAAATCACTTCGTCGATGAGGGACGTGTCCAGATTGTCGGGAATAAACCCGGCTCCAATACCCATAATTTTATGGGGACCGGATGCTCCACCGGAAATCACCGGGGAGCCTTCGGGCTCCACGGCTACAATCTTGAGGTCTGGATTCCATTGGCGCAACTGACCACCACAACCGGAAAGAGTGCCGCCGGTTCCAACACCGGCCACCAACACATCCACCTGGCCATCGGTGGCTTCCCAAATCTCCCTGGCCGTACCCTGGCGATGGGCCTCGGGGTTGGCCGGATTGCTGAACTGTTGGGGCATAAATGCGCCGTCGGTGGCATCCAACAACTCCTGGGCTTGGGCCATGGACCCTTTCATGCCTTGGGATGCATCGGTCAAAACCAACTTGGCCCCCATAGCCCGCAAAACAGCACGGCGCTCCAGAGACATGCTTTCAGGCATCACCAGGGTCACTTCGAGACCTTTAGCCGCGCAGGCAAAGGCCAAACCGATGCCCGTATTGCCACTGGTGGCCTCGATGACATGCCCCCCGGGTTGGAGCAATCCATCAGACATGGCCTGCTCCAGCATGGCCACACCGATGCGATCCTTAACACTGCCCATGGGGTTGAATGATTCAAGTTTGGCTAGTATTTCCATCTTGGATTCGTTCAGGGAATTCAAACGAACCAGAGGGGTATCGCCCGTCAATTGGGCTATGTTATCGTAGATTTTTTTTCTCATGGTGCCTTCCGGGAAGGCCCGGCCGACACCGGCTTTATTCAAAGACGGGTCGACTCCAGGCGATCCAATTGATCGCGATCACCCAGCACGATCAGCACATCGCCAACCTGCATGATGACCTCAGGACCGGGATTGAAAACCATACGGCCGCTCGGTTTTTTGATGGCAATGACAATCACATCAAAACTCTGACGAATGCCCGAATCTTTGATGGCCACTCCATCGAGGCCGGATTTTTCGCTGACCTTCAGCTCTTCGAACATGAGATCCAAACCACTGGTTTGGGTGGCCACATCCATAAAATCCGACACCGTCGGCCGTAGTAGGGCCTGCACAATGCGCATCCCCCCAATAGCATAGGGTGAAATGACCCGATCAGCCCCTGCCCTGGTAATTTTTTCGCTGGCGTTCTGATCAGTGGCCCGGGACAGAATGTACAGTCCGGGGTTATCCTTGCGGCTCATCTCCCGTGCCGAAAGAGTGATATATAGGTTATCCACGTTATTCGAAACCACAGCCACCAAGCCCTTAGCCCGGGCCACACCCGCACCTTCCAGCACATGGTCTTCGGTGGCGTCGCCTTCCACAACTAAATAACCCTGAGTAACCAGCCTGTCGGCCACATCCGGATCACCTTCAATAACCACAAAATCCACACCTTCCCGTTGCAGCTCCTCGCACAGAATCTGTCCCATGCGCCCATGACCACAAATCAGGTAATGGTTTGTTAACTTATCCACATCACGCATCATGCGCTGCCTTCCGAGATACCGGTGGATGGACCCTTCGATGATGACCCGGCCCACCGCCCCGAGGGTGTAGGTCATCACGGTCAATCCACTGATGATGAGAAAAACCACGAAGAGCCGACCGGACATGTCCAGTTGGTGGACCTCCTTGAAGCCCACCGTGCTGACGGTGATTACAGTCATATACAAGGCGTCCAGAGGAGTGAAATCCTCCATCACGCTGAACCATACTGTCCCCATCAGCAGCACCAGACACAGAAGGGCTACACCCTTCCGGACACCGCCGATATTGAAATCCGAATTTAACATCGTGCCTCCGTTCACACTATTTGATCCTAAACCCTTGCCACCGGGGAGAAAAGGACCAAAATTAGACAGGAGTTAAAAATACGTTGGCCATATCTGTTTTTTGCGGAACAAGACCCTTGATTTGGGTTATAATTGGGCTTCGGATTAGATTTTCACCGGGTAGAGCACCCGGATTCATAGAGGAAGGTTTCCATGCGTTATGCTATCGCCCCGCTGCTGGCGGGTTTAGTTCTGAGTGTCATGTTGGTTGGTACAGCCGAAGGCCAGGTTTTGCACCTGGATAAGGAAAGCATCGATTTTGGCAACATGAACCAAAATGAGAGCCGAGACACCCAGGTCACAGTCACCAACAAGGGCGGCGCCACGCTGGTCATTTCGGAAGTCAATGCCGATTGTGGCTGCACTGTTCCCACCCTGGCCAGACAAAAATTGTCTCCGGGTGAATCCACTGTTATCGACATCAATTTTAACAGCAAAAAATTCCACGGTCATGTGACCAAGTTGGTCCATGTTATTAGCAACGATCCCGACTTTCCCGATAAATCGATCTACATCCAGGCAGATGTTTTCTCTTCTCTGTTGATCGATCCTGCTTCCCAACGCCTGGGATTCAGCCAAAGCCCGGTGGGAACGAGCCTGACCCAGGAAGCGACCTTCACCGCCACCGAAGCTCCCGAATTGATAATCAAGGCCTCCAAGAGCCGTAAAAACCTATTCAATGTCAGTGTGGTCAACAATGTTGACGGTAATCCCCAGAAAAGTTCTCTGGTGATCACCCTACCTGAGGACATGCCCAGTGGACGCCAGCGGGACAATGTGCGGGTCAAAACCAACATTCCTGGACACGAAACAGTGGATATTGATCTTTCCGCCTGGCCTGTGCTTTCCCTTAGTACCAGCCTGGACAAGGTCAATTTCCGTTACAAAAAAGAATTCAGCAAAGCCATTCATGTAACACCCAATGTGAAAGATTTGGCTTATAAGGTCACCAAAGTGGAATGTGATCTGCCGGAAATTCAGTTCACCCTGGAAGAACCCATTCCCAACAAGCAGAGCACCATTCGTTTGACGGGTTCTCCCATTGACAAGTCCGATCCGCGGGCACTCAAGCATAAGGGCCGCATCAATGGTACTCTGATCATCCATACCAATCTGGATAATTTGCCAACCCTGGAAGTTCCCGTTTCCTACATGATCAGGATGTGACCCAGGCATGGCGGGATTAACAAATTTTCGAAGCCAGATGGATTTCTGTCTGGGCCAGCCCTTGATTCAAGCCCTAGGCTTGATCGTCGTGGCCGTAATCATCACTGGTATCAGCTGGGTGATGCGCCCCAGCACCTTGCCATGGAATGCCGACCCCACCACTTACGAGATGGAACTCAGCGCCCCCCTGGTTGAAATTGATGAAGCCCTGCGACTCTTTGATGAAGGCGACTATCTGTTCATCGACACCCGCCGCCAGGCAGCCGAGGCAGAGAGTACTATTTCCGGAGCTTTCATCCTCCGGGAAGCCACCTTCGATGATGACCTGGTGGCCCTCATGGATGAGATCTATCCTGAAGACCCCATCATTCTTTTTGGCAATGGTGAACTCTCCGGAGTTTCCAACATCACCAACCGTTTGCTGGACCGGGGTTATGAAAATATCCTGATCCTGCGTGTGGGTGTTCAAGGCTGGAAAAAAGCCGGCGGCATGGTCTCTCCTCCACTTCTTCTGGACCAGGAGGATGAATCGTGAACCGGAATCTTCTGGGAACCATTGTGCTCATTTGCCGAGTGATTGTGGGTGGTGTTTTTATCTTCGCCTCCCTGGATAAGATGCAGAACCCTGATGCTTTCGCCCTGGTCATTCATCACTACCGTCTGGTTCCTTTTCCTCTATTGCATCCCTTTGCCATGTTCCTGCCCGTGCTGGAATTCCTGGTGGGCGTCGCCCTGATTTTGGGTGTCCGCCAACGGGGCGCTGCCTTGATCACGGTCCTCATGAATGTGATGTTCATCGCGGCCATCAGTTCGGCTCTCTTTCGGGGACTTGATATTTCTTGTGGTTGCTTCAATACCGACGGTGGGCACGGGGTGGGTCTGAGCCTGCTCTTACGGGATGTATTGCTCCTATTGGCTTGCCTGCCACCACTTTTCAGTCTGGTCTCCGGTCCAGGGATAGGCAGTCTCTTCAAACGCTAAAACCATCGTTGAATAATGAGAATCAGAGTCGATTTGACAAGAACGATTCAAGGGCTATAATGGTCTGGTTCCAAGCCGCTGCGGCGGTACCCAAAACGTTTTCAGGAGGATTTCGAAATGCCTGCACTGGTAGACCAAAGCAAATGCAACGCCTGCGAAGCTTGCCTCGACGCCTGTCCCACCGAAGCCATCTCCATGGTTGACGGAAAAGCCTTTGTCACTGTTGACGAATGCACCGACTGCGAAGCTTGTGTAGAAGAATGCCCCGAAGAAGCCATCGAGATGGTTGACTAATCCGGGTTTGAATAAAAACCGGCCAGGACTTCAGGGTCCTGGCCGGTTTTTTTTATGCTTAAGATTCCGCGTGGAAGCGGCGCATGAGGATGTATAAGTTTTCAACTTTCTCCCGGGCCCAGGGAGTTTTGCGCAAAAACTTCAAGCTGGATTTCACAGAAGGATCACTGGTGAAACACCGGATGTTGATACGGTCCCCCATCTCTTCCCATCCGTAAAATTCCACCAGGCTGGTCACAATGTTTTCCAGAGTTTTGCCGTGCAGGGGGTCGTTGGAAATGCCTTCTGTCATTATCTTTCATCCTCCATCACAACCGCGGTTCCATAAGCCAATAACTCAGCCGCGTGCTCCATCATTTCGCTGGTGGCAAAGCGCACTCCCACCACAGCATTGGCACCGTTGGCTATGGCTTCTGCCATCATCCGGTCCAGGGCTTCTTCCCGACACTCGGCAATCATTTTCGTGTAGTCACTGATTTCTCCACCTACCATATTTTTCAAACCAGCCATCAAATCATGTCCCAGATGCCGAGCCCGGATGGTATTGCCCTTGACCAGCCCAATGGTGCGAATGATGCGCTTGCCAGCGATGGTATGAGTGGTCGTGACGATGATGGGATCGGCCATGGTGTCCTCTTTCAAATGTTAACGGATGATGTCTTTGTATCGAGTTTTGGACCGCTTGTGTATGCGCTCACGCACCACCGAAAACAGCAGGACCAAAATGCCGGCCGCGGCAGCAAAAATACCACCTTTGACATACAGAGGCAGAGATTCGCTAGCCACCAGAGCAACCAACAGGTTGTAAAGGGACCAGGTGCCAATGATGGCCACACCAACGGTGAGCAGAAGCCAGCCCAGGCTGCGCTCCGCGCGGTTAAGAAAACTATTCCAGAAACCTTCCCACTGCTCGGGAGGAGCTTCTTTCAATCGTAGAGAACCGGTCACCTGATTAAAACGCCGCAGACCATCCACCTCTAGGCGGGATTCTTTGTTGTCTGCTAAATGAGCCTCAACCCGGGCCACGTCCTGGCTATTCAATTCGCCATCCACGTAGGCCGAGAGCAGGTGGGCTTCCTTGCGGGGGTCAAAGGGCCCTGTGCTGTTCACTTTGCTTCCTCCAAACCGGCGGTTTTGCGCAGCTTCAAACGAGCCGCGTGCAGCCGGGACATGACCGTTCCCACAGGTATGTTGCACGTGTCGGCAATGTCCTTGTATTTCATTCCCTGGAAATGGTAGAGCATGAACACCTGCTGCATTTCATCAGGCAATTCCTGGATACCATCCCATAACCGTTGTCGTAAGTCTTCCGCCACCAGAACTTCGTGAGGACTGGGCCGGCCATCCGGCTGCTTCACCCATTCCAGGGGCATTTCTCCTTTATGGCGTTTTTCATCCCTTCGCTGGTTCAAGGCCGCATTTCTCACAATGCGGTAAAACCAGGGAAAGAAGGCATCGCCCAGTCGAAACCTTTCCAGGCTCTTGTGGATGCGTAGAAAGGCCTTTTGAACGGCATCCATGGCCACGTCGTGGTCACCCGTAACACTCAGGGCAATTCCGTAGGCGCGGTTTTGGTAGCGTTTCATCAGGTCCTCAAATCCACGGGTGTCTCCGGCCAGGAAGCGGCGCACATCGTCGCTGTCCTGCTTTCGCTGAGCCTCATCCTGAGCCGTTTGAATATCGGATGATGCTTCTGACGCGGAGGATACACCGGGGGGATCCGGATTATTCGCGGGAATCGATGAAAAAAGACCAAAGAAGAACATCAGTCTGTTTTTGAGCCTTCCCCGCCAGTCGGCGTGGTATCGGGCACCCAGATGATATCCGGCACTCCGGCGGCGGCATTGACCGCCCGGGCCGCCACAAAGAGGAAATCACTCAAACGGTTCAACCAGGCGATGGCCGAAGCGGGCACAGACTCACTTTCGGCCAGAATAACGGCCTTACGCTCCACCCGCCGGCTGGCCGAGCGTGCCATATGCAACTGCGCCGCAGCCACATGTCCCCCCGGCAAAATGAAATTTTTCAGGGGCTCCAGATCCTTCTCCAGGGTATCAATCAAATCTTCCATGCCCAGAGTGGGAAAAGACACCTTGGCAGCGGGAAATTCTGGATTGGAAAGCACCGTACCCAGATCAAACAGACGGCTTTGCATTTCTTCCAGCACCACGGGGATATCCACTCCGGCATAATCGATCAGGTCCGGATCTTGTCGCAAAAGCGCAATGGTTAGGCCGAGTGAGCTATTGAGTTCATCCACCGAACCATACAGGCCAACCCGGTAGATACTTTTGGAGACCCGGCTGCCATCGCCCAGGCTGGTTTCACCCTGGTCTCCGGTTCGAGTATAAATCTGTGACATGCAGAGGCTCCTTTTAAAGGATTTGAACAGGATGACAAAAGAGCCACATGGCTCCCCTCTTTGCCAATTTTCTTTGGGAGTATTTTAACCCATTCTCCATAAAAGAGAAGACGCAATTCTGTCGTGGAAATGTTTCCATCTGGATTTTGCGGTTCATTTGTTGGTCAAAATTCATAAAAAACGGGAGTCCCCATGGGCTCCCGTTTCCATTCCATCACCCCCACAAAGGTGATCTCAAGATACATCTTAATTGCGATACAAGCTCTTAACCGAACCCCAACTGGCCTGCTCTGTAGCCACGGTACCGGCGTTGATTCCGGCCACGCCAGTGATGTCCATACCACAGCTTTCACTGGCGGTGGGATAAGGATCGGCCACAGCACGCCCCATGAAATCCTGAGTGGCACCACCGTTGGCTACATCACCAATAACATCCACCACCCTTACGAAAGCGATGTGATCCAAATCAACCAGACCGGAAGCCACATTTGCGTCTCCGGCTGTGATCAGGTCCGCAAGGTCAAAGCCTGTGCCGCCCACAAAGTTGCCGGCCAGGTTGTAAAAATCTGCGGAGTCTGAGGTATCCCAAGCGCCAGGCTGTTCCGTGTGGCGGCAAAGAGCGGGCAGGCGACTGAAATTGCTGCCATCGCTGCTGACTTCCACAAAACCCAGCTCCATGTAAACGCCTTCCCACGCGAATCCATTTTCGAATACTGCAAAATCATCGCCATCGCCGTTGGAGATTTCCTGTGCAAAGGTTACGGTGACGTATCCACCATCACCCAGGCTGAAGGGAGTACCGGCTGAGCCGAGAATGTCATCCTCTAAACCGAATGAGGCATAACCCAAATCCGTTAGCTGGTAATCCTGATAGCCACGGGAATAGTCCACTACTGATGTGGCCCAAAAACTGAGCTGACTGTTGTCACGAGCATATTCATTATTCACCTGACCGTTGTCGGCAAATTGGGCAAAAGCCAGAGCTGGCAAAAGCAGGCTGGCGGCGAAAACTATGCTGAGGGTGCGTTTCCACTTGTTCATGATTGTCATCCTTTGTTGGTTGTTGTGACTACTTTACGAGAGTCAGGTTTTGGACGGCAAAACCGCCCGGGCTTTGGGCTACCACGCGATAGAGGCCAGCCGGTAAGGCGGCCCCGGTCACGTTTTGGCCGGCAAATCGGTATGAGGCGCGGCCCGAAGCATCGGTGCGCACGGTGGTTCTTTGGACACGGCGGCCCCGCAAATCGAAAACAGAAACAGAGACGATCTGATTGGGGACATCCTGGATTGCCAAATGGGCCGCTGGGTTGCAGGGATTCGGGCTGGGCAATCCCAGGTTCAGAGATCCCATCAGGGCCCCATTTTCAGGAGCATCCGAAAGCTCCTGTGAAGCCGGGAAAATAAACTGGAAGGGCGGCAAGGTGGTGCCCAGAGGATTGCTTGTCAGTTCACTGCCACTGTGGGTATCGAAGATACGAACCCCCGAATGACCAGACCGGCGGTCGGCTACAAAGAGTTGGAATCCACCATCCCAGGCCAAATCAGCCAGATCGTATCCGGTGCTGGTGAGAATGGGGGTCACACTACCGGTTCCCAGATTCACGTGGCTGATCCGCGTCACGAATGAGGGATTGCTGGTCAGAGCATGAATCTGTTCAGCACCGCTATAAACGAAATTGACAATATCTCCGCCCAGTTCTTCTTCGGTCAGAAGGTAGCCTTCGCTGAGTCCCTGATCCGCATTGATGATCTCAATTCCACCATCGTCCATGGCCCAGTATCCGGCGCATCCCACCAGAAGTTTTCCTTCAGCACTCTTTTGAATCTTGGTGTAAGGGTTGGCACCCTCCAGATCGATGGGGCTCTGCCATTGCAAGGTTTCCAAATCCATCACCAATAACTGACCGTTGCCCGTGGGAGCGTACCAATTGCCGCGGTCCAGTTTTTGACATGTCGCATAGAGATGGTTTTGGTGCACCACGAGCCAACCCGTTTCAGGAAGGCCATCGCTGTCAGCATAAGCGGACGTATCAAAAGTTTGCACCACCAGGCCGGCCTCGGTATCCACCTGCAAAAGGACTGCCTCGTCGTAACAACTGACAAAAGCCCGTCCCTGATCATCAAAGGCAATGTCCTGGGGGTTGCGCCCGGCGCCAATGGAAAATTCACGCACCAGGGCAAACCCATCGGCAGGATTGTGAATACGAATGAGGTTGGATCCGCCCCGTCCCACGATATAAACCAAGCCCTCATGAAAACGGCCCACCGCATCACCAGGGATCACAGACAATTCCCCAGACACTGTCCAGGGTGAACTCTGTTCCATGGATTGCACCCGGCCAAAAACGCTGTAATCGGTGGTGATCACCCATGGGCCCCCGGACACATCAGCCAAAGCCAATGCAGCCGTAAAGGTCATCAGGAAAATGAGGGCCATGCTCTTCATATCAACTCCATGTTCATCGGTTCAAACTCAGGGCCACCTGCCAGGTGCGCCCGGGCAGGGGAAACTGCACAACATCATTGGTGCGGTCATCGGTCAGGTTGATCACTTCGGCGGAAATTTCCAGGCGTGGGCCCAACAATCTGGTCAGGCCCACATTCCAGAGAGTACGGGCGGGAGCCTGGATCAAATCGGTGTTAATACGGTCACGGTAACGTTCATTTTCAAATGTTACCTCCAACCAAGGGCGCCAAAGCCCCACTGGTCGGCTCAACCTCAAGTGGGCTTCAATATTACTCAGGTAGGGCAGTTGTTTACCTTGGTATTCGGGTTGCTCGCCATCATCCACCGGATCTTGAAAGGTGGCGTTGGCCTGCAGCCGCAAATGATAAGGCAGCCCCATGTGGCTCTCCCACTCCAGACCATGATTCCTGGTAGCGCCAATATTCTGGGCGTGACTGGTGCCGGGGCTATTCTGGATGAAAATGATGGTCTCATCAGTTTCGGCCAGAAAGAGGGTTAGGCGGGTGGAAAAATCAGGAGAGTATTGCCAGACTAAAGCCAGATCAGCCGCCGTGATCTCTTCGGGCTTCAAGGTGCGGTTTCCATCTATGCCACCGCGGTGCCCAAAGAGTTCAACCCAAGTGGGAACGCGCACCGAGCGGCCCGCGTGAGCTTCCACAAACCAAGTGTCTCTTTCCACTTCCCACACCAGGCCCAGGGAAGGCGAGATATCATCACGAATATTTTCGGCCCCCTCTTCTTCGGGCATCCAGCGCGGGAATGGCAAGGGGGGAAAATCATCTTTGTTGCGCTGGTAACGCCAGGCCGGAGTCACCTGCAACCGGTCATTGAACAGGGCCACCGCCAAGCTGGCGAACGCCGAATCCGTTTGGCGGTTGCGTGTGGGATCGGCATCATCCCCGTACCATTGCTTGTACCACTGGTTGCGGCGCTCCACACCGGCCACCAAATCCACTCGGGAGAGAATGTTTTCCGCAGAGTCAGCCAAGTATATGCTTGGAGACCAAGAGAGCCTTCCCGTCAGATCGGTGCTGAGGGAACGGATGTCGCCACTGAAACCGTTATCGATTTCAGTGTTCGGATCAAAGAGAAATTGCTGCACCCTGGCAGTTGCCATTTCCAGAGAAATCTGTCCAGGAAGCCTGACGTTCAGTTGGCCATCGGCGCGATCCATGCGAACCGTAGCCGACTCCGAGGGGTAATTGATGGGCCCCGGCCGTCCGCCATCCTTGCGGAACCAACCACCGGAAGCCTGTAGCTTAACCGGTCCAGCTTCCATATTTCCGCTGCCCCATAGCCCCCACTCTTCGAACCAGGCATTCTTTCGCAGACGGGTTGTATCGTCTGTGGCAGTGTCGAAGGTTTGGTTATGGTCGAGATATTCGTAATCATTATCCGCGCGTCGGCCGTGAGCCATGAGCAGGACCGAACGGGTTTCGTCATCATTGGACAAGCCCCAGGTCAACCGGCCTCCGAGGTTGCCAAAGCCCCCCATAAAAACACCGGCATCCAGCCCATTGGCCTTCGTCTTAGTGATCAGGTTCACCGCACCAGCGCCACCCATACCACCCAAGCCCCCGGGTAAAACACCCCGGTGAATATTAGCCTGAGAGAATCTTTCCACCGGCAACAGGGACAAATCCACAGTTCCGCTCTGGGCATCATTCAGAGGCAGGCCGTCGATGAATATTCGGATTTGAGCTGCAGAGGATCCTCGCAGAGATGGCACAGCTGCGAATCCCAGACCGCCATATCGGCGAACCTGGAATCCCGCAGTACGTCCCAGGATTTCGGCCAGATCACGTTGGCCGGGTTCATCCTCCAAATCCACGACCGTCACCAGACCGGCCGCTGAAGGCGTGATCGCATCGCCCAACGCCCGGGCACTGACAACGACGGTATCACTGGCAGCCACCATGGATGCACCGGTTGCCAGGGCTTCACCCATAGCCCCGAGCAGGCATGACAAAATCAGCAGGAGTTCCGTGAGAAACCGCACCGCTTTATAGCTGCATATATCAAACCCTGGAAAATCCCCGCCGGGATAGAAGACCAAAACCATACCTCGCCCACGAAGGTGGTGGCAGGCCTTGAACCGGTCTCCTGGCTTACGGGTCGTTCTACTCCCTGCGCCTTCCCTATCCATCCGTCCATCCTTGAACGGTCGACCTGTTTCAAGGTCGGGATAAGTGGCTTTTTGCAGGTTTCGTCACCGTTTACAGTGGCGGGGCCGCACCGGATTTTAACCGGTTTCCGCTGGTTCTCAGGCCGCAATCAACATTAAATTTTTCTGCCGTTCAGGAAAATATCCGTATTTCCCTGAAGATTGCAGTCTATACTGTGGGATAATCTCTGTCAAGGACACGGCGCCAGATACGCTCGTGATCCTCGGGTTCAGGGCTGGCCAGGAGGACCAAATCGGCCTCTCCTTCCACATCATCAAACCGAGCCTGGATGAGAGAATCCGGATGTTGTTTCTGGAAATCAGCTTCGGTCCAAGGCCGGTGCCGATACCAGAAATCCCAATGCCAAAGAAAAAAGCGCCGCACCCGGCCCATGCCTTTTTCGTCGTCTCCAAAATGTTCACTGCCAAAATCCACGAACTGCCGCAAGATGGCCCAGCGCTCGGCAACACTGGGGTCCCAAGGCGCATCTTCGAGAAACTCTTTGAAAATCCAGGGTTTGATCAAGGCCCCTCGGGCCACCAGGAAAGAGGAAACTGCAGTCTCTGACCGGCGCCTTCGCAAATCCCAGGGTGTGAGCAGGTCACCATTGCCAATGACCGGAATTTCCACTGCTTGAGCCACTTCATCAATATGATCCCAGCGAGCATTCTTGCGATAACGCTGGGCGCGGGTGCGGCCATGAATCGAGACCGCGTCGGCACCGGCATCTTCCACCAATCCGGCAATTTTCACGCAATTGATTTTATCTTCGGTATATCCGAGACGAAGTTTTACAGATAAGGGAACATCGACCACTTGCCGCACGGCCGCCACAATGGCTGCCAGGGGACCGGGCCTCTTGAGCATGGCCGCCCCGGATCCGTACCTTACGATCAGGTCGATGGGGCAGCCAAAATTAAGGTCGATAAACTTTGCCCCATGCTCCACGGCGATGACCGCTGCTTCGGCCATGATCTCTGGCCGTTTGCCAGTGATCTGAACACCAAAATCGGTTTCATCGGGATGGTGCCGCAGCAATGGGCGCTCTCCCCCTTTGACCAATTTGTGGGCTAAAATCATTTCGCTGCAGGTGCGCACGGCACCAAACTGGCGACAGAGCCGCCGGTAAGGAAGATTGCCACCGGTGGCCATGGGAGCCATGACCACCTGGTTGCTGAAAAACTTTCGGGCTTCGGAACGATCCAACTTTATCCACCATCCAACATGGCGTTGCCATCAAATCCGGCAAAACCTTCAGGGTCAGCCATGTAGTCATAGGTGTTTTTCAAGAGGCTGAAATGATTTTGCTCTTCGGCAGCCAAACCCTGGAAGATTGCCTTAGCCCGCTCGCTGGTCATGGCTTTGGCCGCATCGTTGTACAGGTGATAACCCCGGCGTTCCACTTCCATGGCACCATTGAGAATTTCCAATTCTTCATTCTGATATTCGTAGGGGTCGTGCACCTCATCCATGGACTTCTCAAAGATTTGGCGAACATTCAGAATGTGATCGTCTTCCACATCGGGCAAAACATCGATGGTGTTTTCTCTCTGCAGGTCATCCCGCATGCGCACCAAAGAGGCCTTATGCCCAGCTTCATCCTTAGCCAGAGAGGTGAAAAGATTTCTTTCCAGAACTGAGGGAGCCTTCTCGGCTCGCTGTTGGAAAAAAGCCATGCCTTCCTCTTCGAAAGCGATGGCTTTCTCAAGGATCTCCACACAGAGAATCACTTCTGCGTTCATATCGTCCTCCCAATTGGTTCGATGGTGGCAACAGATTTTACTGATCTTTGAAATTTACACTCCGGCATGGGGTTTTTCCATTAAAAACGCAGATTCCCCCAATGATGTTGTTGATATTCCCTTTAGGTGCGGTTAGTTTAGTGTTTAGAACTAAACAGTGGGTAGATTTGGACAACATTCCCTTCCCTAACATGGACTTTGCCAAAATTATTTCACCAACCTCAATGCCAAGGAGAGCGTCATGGCCAAACTTCAAAACGCGCTTGCGAAAAAAATTCCAGTATGGCGAGATGAGATCACCACTCTTCTCAAAGCCCATGGAGATCACAAAATCAGCGACGTGTCCATCACCCAAGCCTACGGCGGCATGCGTGGCGTTAAGGGCATGGTCTGTGATACATCTGAAGTTCCCCCTGACATCGGCCTCCTGATCCGTGGCATCCCCGTTGGAGATCTGGCCAACAAGACTCCTGAAGATACTTTCTATCTGCTGTGCACAGGCGAGCTGCCCAACGCCCGCGATCGCAAGGCCCTCAGCGAAGAACTGAACAGCCGAGCCAAAGTGCCTTCCTATGTGTGGAAAGTTCTCGAGGCCATGCCCAAGAACTCCCACCCCATGTGCATGCTCGATACGGCCATCCTGGTCATGCAGCGCGAAAGTCATTTTGTCAAAGCCTACAATGCTGGCATGAGCAAAATGGATTATTGGAAACCCACCCTGGAAGATAGCCTCGACATGCTGGCCAAATTGCCTGTCATCGCTGCCGGTATCTACCGCATGCGGTTCAAAAAAGGCAAACGCATCGCGCCCAAAAAGGGTCTGACTTGGTCAGAAAACTTCACACACATGCTGGGTATCGAAGATAAGAGCGGCGAATTTGCCGACTGTATGCGCCTGTACCTGGTGCTTCACAGTGATCATGAAGGTGGCAACGTCTCGGCCCACACCTGCCATCTTGTGGGTTCTGCTTTGAGCGATCCTTACTACAGCGTTTCCGCAGGCCTGAACGGCTTGGCCGGTCCCCTGCATGGCCTGGCCAATCAGGAATGCCTGAACTGGATCCTTGAGCTTAAGAAAAAATTCAAAGGCGTGCCCACCAAAGAGCAACTCACCCAGTTTGCCTGGGATACGCTCAATGCCGGCAAGGTCATTCCTGGATACGGGCATGCTGTACTGCGTGTCAGCGATCCTCGTTTTACTGCCTTCCGTGCCTTCGGCATGAAGCACTTCCCCGATGATCCCGTGATGGCTCTGGTCAACATGGTCTTCGAAGTTGTGCCTGGGGTGCTTGACGAACAGGGCAAAGCCAAGAACATCTGGCCCAACGTGGATGCCGGCAGTGGCGCCTTGCTGCACCACTACGGATTGCGCGAATTCAGCTACTACACAGTGCTGTTCTCAGTGAGCCGTGCCATGGGTATGCTCAGCCAAATGGTTTGGGACCGTGCCATGGGAATGCCCATTGAGCGCCCCAAGAGCGTGACCACCAAATGGATGATGGAACAGGTTAAGTAAAACTGCCTGACCATCCATGAAAAAACGCCTCCCTGAACTGCCGGCCACTGGTCGGAGGAATCAGGGAGGCGTTATTTTTCCCACCACCTATTTCATCAAACTCATTTTCCGAACCTGAGAATAGGGGCCGGCCTCAATGCGGTAGAAATATGTGCCAGAAGCCACGGCCTGCCCCGCATCATTCCGCCCTTGCCAAATCACTTCATGCCTACCTGCGCTCCGGCTTTCATGGACCAGAGTGGCCACCACACGACCGTCCACACCATAAACTTTTAACAGAACATTCTGGGATTCAGGCAAGCTAAAAGCAATGGTGGTGCTTGGATTGAACGGGTTGGGGTGGTTGGCTTCCACAGCGAAAACTTTGGGAAGGATCAAGCCAGCCGATTCATTCAGACTGACAGAAATTTCACTGTTATCATAACCCCGAACGGTGAGATCCAGGTCAGTGGCCATGATTGCTTGGCCTGTGCTAATTAAAATCAAATCACCCTGACCTTCAAATCCATGTCCCTGTCCCATCACAGCCAAGCTCACATCCAATGCAGATCCAGTGTCTTTAATGAAGGTATGCTCATCCTGCTGCCCCAACAAAGCCCCCGCAGTCAGAGAATACTCTCCATAAGGCACACTCGCCTGAACCCGTACACCTTTGACTCCTTCGCCACCCACCAATCGCAGGGCGTACAAATTCGGTTCGACGGCCGCCCATTCCAGAGCAGCAAACCCAGAAGGGCTGGACTCGTTTTTGTTTTCATCGGAGACTTCATCGAAATTCATAGCCACAATCATCAGATCTTCAAACCCAATGATGTTGTCAGTCAGCGGAATTCCGGTGGCGGTGCCATCGTCGGTGGGACCATAATCACAATTGTTATTGTAATGAACGTTTCCTTCTGAGGCCCCAAATGACGCTCCCAGTATGGTGATGTCGTAAACACCCACAAAACCATCAAGATTGGCCACATCACCCAGCCAATAGTTGGCGGCGTGGTCATTGCCAGTGGCTGCAAGACTGGCATTGCCAACACTATCCACAGCAAAAACCTCATAATAATAGACACCACGTTTGTTGGAGTCAGACCAGACTTCTTCCCCCGACTGTCCCGATACACTGCTCACGAACGACCAATCCCCCGCATCATTGGCCACAATCTCCGCGTGGTCGTTTGGGCGCTCCGGAAGGGTATTCCCCAGGAGATCATCATATTCAGGATAAACTGAAACATGAGAACCATCGTGCCACACACCGGAGAAGATTTCGAAATGATCAACGTCTTCACCATCGTGATCCCAGGTCACTCCAATGCGGTTATGATGTGTGGTTGCAGTTATGTTACTCACGGCTGAGGGGGCCTTGCAGTCTGCAAAAAGTTCGGCCCGGAAAATGGAGGAAGGGATACTCTCATTCAGAGGATCCCGCAGAGTAACATTTTCAAGAAAAACAAAACCACCACTATCAGCAGCAGCGCTGATTTCCACAGTAAAAAGATCGAAGGTGCCGGGCCCTGCCAGAGGTTGAGAACTGCCACCAACGGTAGAACCGGTTACAGTGATGCTGCTGTCTCCAGTGTCGTAATGCATGAACAGTTCAGTCCCTCCCCAAGGGGTAAGAGAAACTGGATCCACAGGACGGTGCAAGCCTTCGCCACCACGAATCTGGATGTTGTACATGAAAAGATCCGGTGTGGAATCTCCAGCCTCGTATGAAACGGTGAACAACACCGGTTCTCCGCAAGCCACAGGCTCGTCGCTCGCCCGCTTGATGCTCAATGCTCCACCACCGGCAAAGGGGCTATATCGAATAGGTCCAAAAGCTTCGTTACCCAACCCCAAAGGATTGGTTCCCCGATGGAAAGGGCCGGAGGGGTGCCCCCAATTGTTAAACCGAGCATCAAAGGCAATGGCCGTGTTGGAGAAAGCAGCCAAGGGAAAATTGTCGAAAAAAGTGCAATTGCGAGCGGTGCCCGTCACCTCGCCAAACCCTTCATAAGCCACCAGACCCATGGCAAAATGGCTGATGTTTACATTTTCCAATTCCATGTGGCCTTGATTATCCGAAAGGAGAGCCACCCCCCAACTGTTACCTGCATCAATCCCAGTAACATTCACATCCGTCAAATACATACTGACAGAACCATCGGATTTGTTGAAGTTTCCCCCCAGAACAATGGGCTGCGCTGTGGGTTCATCCGACAGACTTTTGGTTAAAAAACTCTTTCCCATAATTCCAGATTGTCCGGCATTGGTGACGGTCCCACCCAACAGAGATGTGGTATTTCCGATACCAAACAAACCCACTTCACAACTATCAAAATTACAGTCGGTGAGATTCATTTTCGTATCTTCAGTTCCCAACATTCCCGTAGCAACGTACGTGCTGGGCTGAAAATCAAAACCTGATGCACTGCAATGGGAGGCCGTTAATTCGGCCATGCCCGACACTTGCCATCCATTTTGGGAAGGCGCCAGAACCGACCCCTGCCCCACCACCACAATATTACTGGATGTGGATTTGAAATTCTGGCCGTGTAAAAGAATTCCGGTTTTCTGAAAATCCAGAATTTGAATATTTTCCATATTCAGATTGCGACCATCAGTAGTCTGATCCACTGCAAAAACACCGTTACCATGATAGCCGTAGCCCAGGGGGTCTTCGCGGAAACCGGTGATCACCAAATCCTGCAATGATCCTCCGGAGTTGAAATATCCAAAGCCATGGAAAGGATTATTGGCCACTCCCTGCCCCCGGCCATCCAAAGTGAGAGCAGCAAAGCCAATGTTCTCACAGGCGGAAATGGCCACGGCAGGATACTGCTCATATCCATTGAGATGAATGGAGAAATGAAGCGTGTCGGGAGATTCTACAAAAGTAACATCTACTCCCGAGCCAAGAATAAAAATATCGCTCTGGTTTTCCAGAATGAGCTGTTCTCGATAATGCCCCTCGGCAACCTGAATGGTGTCACCTGGAGCAACCGCATCAATGGCTTCCTGGATGGTGAGAAAATCTCCTGAACCGGCAAAATCCACCATCTGGATGGACGCTCCGGAAAGGCCTGATAAACACATGAAAAAAAATAGAACAAAACCAAACGTTTTTTTCTTAAAAGAATATTGCATTGTATCCCCCGAGTCATTAATCCTTGGCCAATCCTCCTGAACACCACACCCTCCCGTAGTGCTGCATCATGGACAAGGAAGCCTATAGATAAATCTGGACCCATATATTATTACCTTACCGAGGATGCGGCAGAAGTCAACCTACGGGATTTATTTATTAATTGGGTTCCTGAGGGTCTCAGGCATTTGATTAGGTTTTTAGTTGATTGGGTATCGGAACAAACAAAAGGTACTGAGGTTTTTAGAACTAATTGAAAACGTTTTCTAAAACTGTGAATAAAAAAAATCCCGGAATCCCATGTGAGGGGTTCCGGGAACAGAACAAACTCAAACAGCCGTTCAGGAGCGCTTGCTACTGTCCACGGCTTTGAGAATTTTCAAATTCAAAACTATGAACCGAAAAAATTGCACGAATTTATTGTTCATCATCGCTTTGTCTTTTTTTGAAATTTCCATGAAACGACCTCTCTATTGATGAGCCCGGCATGAGCCGAATTCTGCCTATTCAGGAATAATTTTCCAACCGATGCGGCCTTGGAGTTTGTGCATAAATGTGGTGTGAATCATACGCTTCATCCAAGCCCCTGCCAGCCCCATTTCCATGTGCGTGACAAACTGGTCACGCCCCTGTTCATTGGGATATTTACGATTGTCTGGAACCACGGGATACACCATGATCACGGCGGCAGCCCCATCCCACATGCTGTCTCCCATGGAAGCAATGCAGGCCGCAGCCATCTCAGTCATACGTTCACTGTGAGTCATGCGTCCTTTTTGCACCAAATCCACAATGTTCAAGGCCACCACTCGACCAATAATTCCCGAGACCATGCCCGTGCGAGGAGGCGCGGGACTCATGGGCACTCCGTTGGGATTTATGAATGGGCGCGAGATGGGCCCCGGAGGAGCAAAAGCAATACCGGCAGCAAAGATATTACTGTAGTTCGGATTCTGATACACGGCCGGCCAGGCATCCGGATTTTTTTCCAACTCGTCATACTTGAGGCCATAAATTCCATCAACGGTTACCATTTTGTTAACCGGGTTAATAACCTTGTCGGCCACATCTTCACCATCGGCACCCACAAACTTCAAAGGCTGCCCCAGGAAGCGCGGAATGAGCATGGAGAAATCGTAGCCTGTATCTCCACTATTACCCTGCATATCCTCCCAGTTGATGGAATTTTTATCCACACTGGTGACGCCTCGGCCAATCTGAGAATGGATCTCGTAATCTTTAAAAACGGCACCGATGAATTCTTCTGCTGAAGTAATTTTTCCCTTCATGGGAACGGACAAACCACGGATACCAAAATCACCCAGAGCTGGCTCGTTGGACAGGTAAGTCAAGTCACACTTGTCCCGCACACCACGCCGTAAAAGATCCTTGTGCACATTGGTGATGTATTCCAAAGCCGCACCTTGGCAAGTGGCCGCTCCGTGTCCGGCTCCAATAACGATGCGTTGCTTTTCACCCGCTAACATTCGGTGCACAGATTCAAGGTATTGATCACGCGCTTCAAGGGCATGAGGAGGAGTGCAGATGGACCAGGTGTTGCCAACTTTGGGCCCCATACCTGGAGTGGCTTCAAAGTCTAACTTGGGACCGGTAGCCACCAGAAGATAGTCGTAATCAACCTGGACAGATTCCGTGGCCCCATTGGGCATGGCCACCACATACTGGCCGTCGGGGTGCACTTCCGTGGCAGCCCCGGCAATAAAGTTCACATTGAACTTTTTATACACGCCTTCCAGATCAAACATGGTTTTTTCCACGTCCATCCGGTCGATGCCGACCCAAACCAGGGACGGAATATAGACAAAATTATCTCCCCGGTTGATCACTGTAATTTCGTGGTTGCGACCCAGTTTATCACCAAGATATAGAGCAGCAGTATGCCCAGCGAATCCGGCTCCGATGACACAAACTTTGGCCATGGAAAGCACCTCCCGTTGATCGACCTCATCCCACAATCGTCAATAACCTTCGAAGATAACTACCACAGTTTTGCTCGGACTTCACTAAGTATATTACGAACATCCTCCTCATTTACTGTCTTTTTGGCCTTAATTTTGTTATAATGTCACGGACGAGTTCTTTTTAACTCCAATCTGGTGGTATTTCGATGCAACTTGCGTCCTCCCGCGCAGCGTTCCTAGCAGTCTGCACCTCTCTGTTTCTGGGGGTCCTGCCTTGTAGCCTCCTTTGCATCACCCCAGCCATGGCCGCCGATGATTTGATCATTACCCTCATTGACATTGGCCAGGGAGACTCCACCCTCATCCAATCCCCAAGCGGTCGCACCATGCTCTTTGACGGTGGCAAAAATGGTCGGGGAACTTCCGTCGTTATTCCCTTCCTTCAATCCGTAGGAGTCGACACCCTCGATTATATGGTGGCCAGCCATTACCACGATGACCACATCGGCGGCCTGGACGAAGTCATCAACGCCATCCCCGTAAGGGAAGCCGCTTATGATCGCGGCTGGACTTACGGCACTCAGTCTTATGCCTCTTATGCCAGTGCTGTGGCTTCCAAACGTCAAACCATAGAACCTGGCCAAGTGATCGACATGGGTGCCGGAGTTATTGTGACCTGCCTAGCCCTCAACGGTAACAACCAACTCTCCCCTCCTTTTAACAACAGCAGCGAAGAGAACGAATACGACATTTGCCTATTGATTGAATACGGGGGGTTCGACTATTTCCAAGCCGGGGACCTGACCGGTGGGGGCCTCAGTTACGACGATATCGAAACTAGCGTCGCTTCATTGGTGGGTGACATCGATGTTTACCATGTGAGCCACCACGGCAGCAATTCCAGTAGCAACGCAGCCTTCATGCAGGCTGTGCAGGCTGAAGTCTCCGTCATCTCAGTGGGTAACAATGGATACGGCCATCCGGCCCAACCCGTGCTCGATCGCTTAGTCCAATACGGTAGTTTTGTATACCAGACAGAAGAAGGCGATGGAGGCACACTGCCCCCACAGGACTTGCGAGTGGTGGGTGGCCACATGGCCATCGTCACCGATGGCAACGCCACCTATACCGTAGATGGCGACCCATGGAATATCGATGAAGATAATCTCAGTCCTGTGAATCACAGCCTCGCGCTGGCCTTGAATGTGATGGGAAATTTCCCCAATCCGTTCAATCCGGCGACAGAAATCAGATTTGATTCTGAAGTGGGCGGTAGCTCTCAACTGGCCGTGTATGATGTGAAGGGACGCCTGGTTTACGCGGATGAATTTATGGCCCAGGCGGGTCTGAATTCAGTCATGTGGCGCGGCTTGGACAGCCGAGGTCTCCGAGTCTCCGGAGGCGTGTACCTCTACCTGCTGGAGACACCGGCTGGTCGTGGAACTGGGCGCATGGTGATGGTGAAGTGATCGCGCTATCGTAAGCGAATCACCTGACCGCGCGCTGTTTGCCCGGCTGATTCCAGATAAAAAACGTACAGGCCGGCCGGTAACGGTCGGCCTTCGTCATCAGCCCCATCCCAGGCCAAAACATTATCCCCAGTTTGCCCCTCCACGCTACCCAAATTCCTGACCACCTGTCCCGCAATATTGAGAACTCGCGCCCGCACAGTTCCTGCCTGATTCATGCGGTAGGTGGCTTCAGTGAAGCCCAGAAAAGGGTTGGGGGCAACGGAAGCAAAGTAGAGATCCATCTCGCCTGGCGGCAGTGGCTCAGGATCAGGGTCTGCAGAGCCGAAGCGATTCAAAACCACCGCACCGGTGCCAGTCGGATCCAGATAGTCCCGCAAGCGGGATTCAGGAGTGCCGCCACCTTCCCAGGAAACAAAAAGGCGGCCGTACCAATCCGGACGGTTGTTAGTACAAGAGGCATAACCACCGTGCAACTGTCCCACAATGCGGTGATCGGTATCAAATATTGGGGACCCACTGGACCCGCCTTCGGTGGTTCCCAAATCCCAGTCGATGACTTGCAGGTGAGTGGAGTCTCCCGGCCCCAAATCCTCCAGGTAGCTGGTGATCATTAAAGGATCATCCTCAAAACTGATGCTTTTTTCATCGGCTGAAGGATGGTGGATGCCGACAACGCTGTTGGGAACATCACCGGAACGATCCCAACCTGCATAGGTCACACCAAAAGCCGGATCAATGTTATCCTCCAACTCCAACAGCCGGAAATCGGAAGGGGCATAAGAAGCCAGGAGGGTGTCGCAATAACTAAACTCTTCGAAGGTTCCGCCGCCGTGTTGGCCACAGGTGGGGCTCTCGTAATTCCAATAGACAATCACCGAAGAGACCACATCAGCAGTGACTTCGCAATGATCAGCGGTGAGAAAGAGGGACCTTTGATCGTGAGCTGTATTGTTGACCATCACACCTGTGCAACGAAAGCCGCCATCGTAAATGTACCGGCCAATGCTGGGAATGTCGTCCCGCCAATCATCCCCTTCGGAACAAATAACATCAACATTACAAAGGCCACTTTTTTCACCATTGTCCTGACCAAAATAGCGGTATCCACAACCCACACGACCCAATTCCAACGTTACTTTTTCCCGATTGGCTGCAGCCACCTCCAGCTCGATAACCACTTCATCATCCAAGAGCACCGGTGTCCACAGTTGCCCACTTGAGCGGTTGTCGTCGGCAAAAAACTCGAAGACGGGGCCGGATTTATCGGAGGCATAAACCTTCAGAGTGGAACCTGGCCACAATCGAAAACCAGTAAAGCCCAAATTCAATGAGAGGGCATCCAGGCAACCGATACGCAGGCGCCACAAGCTGCGCCCACTGGGCAAGGTTTCCCAACTGCCACTGTTTTCAGGCGTAAGATTGACTTCGTGAGGAACGGCAAAACGATCGGGCAAGCCTTCTTCATCACGCCAAGCGTCCTCTTCAGCCAGAGCTTCAAGATTAAGGGACGGCAGTTGCGTCAGGGGAACCGTAAGCAAGGGTGCCGCCTGATTGGCAGGAACACCATGCACTCCCCCAGCCAAGGAAACACCGGCCAATGCAAAGGAAAGTAATATTACCAAAACCATTTTATTAATAATGCCCATGATCTTCTCAATCCTCTGCTTCAGGTTCTGAAATCTTTAATGGAACCATCTTTTCCTGTTCATCATCCGCAACGGCAGCCACGGCATTCCAGGCGATGGTCCAACCCAGAATGATCTGCGATACGTAATGTTTTCTATCGTTGAGCCGCGACCAACCCGTCAACACCGAAGCCACCTGAGCTCCCACCTTCACCGGCAAAAGGTTATTCCGGCGGGCCAGCATCAACCAGGGCACCGCCGCGATAAATGCGTGGCCCGATGCAGAATTGGCTGCTTTCATGGGACGCCACCGAGGACTGCCATCATCGGAGGAAGGGCGATTAGCGCCCAGCCCCCGTTGCAAAGTCCACAAAACGGGAAGGCCCACAACCATGGCTTCAAAGTTGGCCCGGCCCCAGCGACTGAACGCATTGCTACGAACCCAGGCGTCCAAAGAGCCCACCATGGCCCAATTGCCAAACCAGAATCGTTCCCCGGCTGGTTTCACCAATCCGGAAAAACGATCGGTCAGGCGGTTGCGCAAAGTGCCGGAATGAAAGCTTTCCAAAGCTTCATCGGCACCGGTGTAAGCCAGTACCCCCGCCCCAACCAAAGCGATTCCCAGCTTAAGAAAAGCGCGCCTCCCATAATTCTTCCGCCAATGTCCGCCGGTGCCCTTGAACAAAGGAACATTCCCCGTTTGACGGCGGCCCACGGCGGGCATAATGAGCAGAACGCATACTATGGAGAGGGCAAATACTATCAGCACGGAGACAGTCCATCCTTATCAGCAAGCCACCGGCCCACATGTTCAGCAAGAGCCAGTGAACTGGTCAAGCCGGGAGAATCAATTCCAATCAAGTTAATCAATCCCTCCAAAGGGCCACTTTCCCGGCTCACCACAAAATCATGGAATTGGTGGGCGGCCAGTTTGGGCCGGTAGCCACACATGTCCGGGGTCAGGTCTTCTCTTTCCAACCAAGGCAGAAAATCCTTGGCTCCAGTAAAAAAATCGTCTCCCCGACCGGGATCCACATGGTAGGACAACTCTGCGCCGGGCACGAGTCCTTTATGGGCAACGGTATCTTCAACATCCGGGCCCAATCGCAGCTGACCGGCCAAATCGATACAGAGATGCACGCCCAGGCTGGAATGATCCGCAGGGGGAACAGGATAGACCAGCCGGCTGATCCGGCCTGTGTGCCGGGCATTGACCCGGAAGTAGTTGCCTTTGGTGCGCACCAGAGACCATCCCCGAGAGACAACATCCACCCCGGCCATTGCCGCCACATGATCAGCCATAAGTCCGGCCGCATTAATCACAAAATCGGAACTGTGAGTCCAGCCTTCACGGCGTCCATCTCCCGCGGGTTTGACGCCCACCTGCCAGGCTCCGTCCTTTTTTTCCAGGCTCTCTACCACAGCCGAAGTCATGATCTGAACTCCGGCTTCCGAAGCCTGCCGCCCCAGGGCTTTGGCTGTCCCTTCGGCATCCACAAGTCCGGTGCGGGGAGACCACAATGCTGCCACGGCCGAAATTTCCGGTTCCAGTTGGCCAATCTGGCCTGCATCCAAGAGTTCCAAATCCTCAACACCATTGGCTTTACCCAATTCCAGCAGGGTGTTCAGATCTGGGAATTCTGCTTCCCTGACCGCCACAATCAATTTGCCGCACTCCCGGTACCCCACCCCTGTCTGGTTGCAGAATTCTTTCAAGAGACGCCGGCCAGCAACACAGTAGCGAGCTTTCAACGACCCACTGGGGTAATACATGCCTCCATGGCTGACTTCACTATTACGGCTGGTGGTGCCGCGTCCCAACCCGGCTTCTTTATCCAACAAAACAGACGCCAGCCCCATGCGTGCGCAAACCGCCGCAATGGCACAGCCAACCACGCCTCCCCCAATGATGGTCACTCTCGTATCACTCATATCATCTCTGGCGAGGACGCCGGCCCTTCCACATTTCATAGGACATTTCTTCATAGGCTTGAGTCTGGATGAATTCCAGGATCAGCAACATTCTCTCCGGTCCCACAAATCCGTCAACACTGGTTAGTTTATTTCCCTGAGAATCCAGAAAATAGAGAGTGGGTAAGCCGTTCACACTGTACTTTTTTTTCAAGGCCGGAGATTTCTCCACATCGACCCAACCGGTGGCAAAATTCTGATGCAAAGATAGCTTCACATCATAGTTGCCATAGGTTTCCCGCTTCATTCTATCGGACCCCTCGTTCCAGGTGGTGCCAAAATGCAGCAGGATAGGCTTGGACTCTCCCTTACCCGTGGCCATGGCCGGGAAATAATCCTGCCAGGGAACCTTCACTTCCGGCTCTTTGATCTCATGGTTCTGAGAGGCACACCCGGCCAACACCAGGGCCATCAAAAGCCCTAATCCCAGCAGAATTTTTCGGTTCCTCATATCAAGTGATTCCTTTCAATCAGCGGGCCAGCGGCGGCCACGGAAAATCCACCGGAACAGGAGCTTCGAACACAACGACCTCGGCTCCCACTGGGTGGTTGAACTCTAATTGGGACGCATGCAGAGCGATACGGTGATCAGGCAATCCCCGGGACGAACCGTACTTCACATCTCCCACTAGGGGGCATCCCATCAGGGCCAGCTGGGCTCTGATCTGATGCCGTCTGCCGGTGATGGGACAAATTTCCAGGAGAGAGTGTTCTCCCCGAGTCTCCAATACTCTATAATTCAACAAACTTTCCCGAGCCCCGTCAAAAGATTCATGGGCGGCCCGAGTCACTCCCCGACTATCACCTTTGGCCCCCAGCCAGGCTTTCAGCTCACCAGAAGGCTGGGCAGGGCTTCCCGTGACCACGGCCCGATAAGTCTTCTGAACTTTTTTATCTCGAAAGGCGGCTGATAAACGAGCAGCGGCCTTGCTGGTGCGGGCCAAAACCACCACGCCAGAGACGTTGCGATCCAAACGGTGCACCAAACCTAAGTAGACATTGCCGGGTTTCTGGTATTTCTCCCGCAGATAATGCTTGGCTTCATCATTCAAGGCCGAGTGGCCGGAATGATCCCCCTGCACCAACAATCCGGCAGGTTTGTTCACCACCAAAAGGTGGTTGTCTTCATGGATCACCGAAAAAATCATCCTTATTCGCTCTCCACTTCAAATTCCTGTTTCCAGCCGCAGGCAAAACATTCGTAGGGCAGAACCCGGGCAAAGGTTGAACTGAGTATAAGCCCTATGGCCAGAGGTGCAAAAAACAGCACCAGGCCAGCAGTTTCTTTGGCACTTTCACCCATTCTATCCATCCAATCAAAGTAGCCGAGACCAGCCATCCACCAGGCAGCCATAAACCACAATGGAGATAAGGCCATCCCTGAATACCGGACCCATTTGGCTTTTCGGGACATGCCCACTCGAGTATCCCGCAATTCTCCTGAACATTTGGGACAATTGGTGGGCCTGGTCGTTTTGCGTTCTTCAGTCGACATCCTCTATCCTCCCTCTTTCGTTCTCCCCATCTCTGATTCGCTCAACCCTAACCCTAAATTGCGTTTGTTCAAACAACTGAATCTCTGACATTTGCTCCAGATTTTCCTATCTTAGCCCCATCCCCTACGCAGCGAATTTTCCGATTCAAGGAGATCTCATGCTCAACATTTTTCGCCCTTTGGCTCTAGCGCTCTTTTTAGCCCTGTTTGTGGCAGGCTGTGGAGACACCACCGAGAGCACCACCGACGCCTCTCCACGTTTGACCCGGGACAAAATCACTATGGAAAAACTGACTTACCCCCCATCCCACACCGTGGATCAAACCGATGATTACCACGGCACTGCGGTGGCCGACCCTTACCGCTGGCTGGAAGAAGTGGATTCTGATGAAACCCACGCCTGGGTGGAGGCCCAGAACAAAGTCACCTTTGGCTTTCTCAACAGCATTCCCCAGCGGGAAGAATATAAAAATCGTCTCACCGAAATATGGGATTACACCCGCTACGGCACTCCTTTCAAAAAAGGTACCCGTACTTTCTATTTCAAAAACGATGGGCTGCAAAATCAGGCTGTCTTTTATGTCCAGGACGACGCCCACAGTGAAGCCCGCGTGCTGCTGGATCCCAATACCCTGAGCGAAGATGGTACCGTGGCTCTGGGTGAGTACAGTATCAGTGACGATGGTCGCTGGCTGGCCTGGTCCACCAGTGTCAGCGGGTCCGATTGGCGCACCTGGTTTGTCCGCGACATTGAAACCGGGGACGACCTGGCGGACGAAGTGCAGTGGAGCAAATTCAGTGGAGCGGCGTGGGATCATGGGGCCAAAGGCTTCTACTACAGCCGGTACGAAGCTCCCAAAGATGGCGAAACATTTGAAGGCGCCAACTACTTCCAGAAGCTCTATTACCACACCCGCGGCACAGACCAAAGCCAGGATACCATGGTATACGAACGTCCAGACCAGAAGGAATGGGGCTTCCAGGGTGCTGTGAGCGAGGACGGCAACTATCTTCTGGTCTCCGTATGGCAGGGAACCAGCCGCAACAACCGCCTTTATTACCTGGACCTCAAGGATAGCAACGCCCAGATGGTGACCCTTCTGGATGATTACGACGCTTCTTACAAATTCCTTCACAATGAAGGCAGTGTTTTTTACTTCCAGACCAATCTGGAAGCCCCGAAAGAACGCATCATCGCCATCGACATCCAGGACCCCGCTCGCAGCCAGTGGAAAACCATTCTGGCCGAAAGTGATGATCCGGTGGATGGCATTTCGGTGCTAAACAACAGCTTCATCGTCACCTACATGCACGACGTGGTCAACGTGGTGAAAGTATTTGGATTTGACGGAACGCCTCAGGATGAGATTGCCATGCCCGGTTTGGGCAGCTGTGGTGGTTTCGGTGGGAAATCAAATGATACGGAGACTTACTATGTCTTCAACAGCTACCTGAGTCCTGGAAAAATATTCCATCATGATTTTTCCACGGGTAAGAGCACTCTTTTCCGTCAGCCCGAAATCAACTTCGATTTCTCCGCATACGAAACCCAGCGCGTTTTCTTTACCAGTAAAGACGGCACCCAGGTGCCCCTCTTTCTGGTGCACAAAAAAGGCCTGGTTCTGGATGGAACCAACCCCACCATCCTGTACGGATACGGCGGGTTCAACATCAGCCTCAGCCCACGCTTTTCCATCACCACCCTGCCCTGGATTGAACAGGGTGGAGTGTACGCCGTGGCCAACCTGCGCGGCGGTGGCGAGTATGGTGAAGACTGGCACCAGGGTGGCATGTTGAAGAACAAACAGAATGTCTTTGATGACTTCATCGGCGCTGCGGAATATCTCATTGGACAGGGGTATACCAATCCCAACAAGTTGGCAGTGCATGGCGGCAGCAACGGTGGCACTCTGGTGGGCGCAGTGGTCAACCAAAGGCCCGAACTCTTTGCCGCAGCCATCCCGGCCGTGGGTGTGATGGATATGCTGCGCTTCCAGTTGTTCACCATTGGGTGGGCCTGGACCAGCGATTATGGCAGCAGTGAAGATGCGGACATGTTCCCCATTTTGTATGCCTACAGCCCCTACCACAACCTGAAGCAAGGGGCCGAATATCCTTCCATCATGGTCACCACCGCCGATCATGATGACCGGGTGGTGCCAGGTCATAGCTTCAAGTATGCTGCGCAGCTTCAAGCCTGCCAGACGGGCAATTTGCCGGTGCTGATCCGCATCCAAACCAAGGCTGGTCACGGATCAGGTAAGCCCACTTCCATGGTGATTGAGGAAGTTGCCGACAGGTATGCCTTCCTGCATAAAACCCTGGGCATGTAGACTTTCTATTCCCAAAAAAATGGGGTCGCCGGAATCATCCGGCGACCCTTTTAAATTCTCTGAGGGAATTATAGTCCCATGTTGGACTGAATCTCCTGAACCATGGTCAAGTCTTCGCCCTGGATGTGATTGACCAGCCAGTTTGTTAAAAACTCCAAGACCTCATCCAACAATTCAGTCTCTCCTTCGTCATAAAGCTGCTGCAATTCACGAACCTTGGCTTCAAATGTCTCATGGATCACTTTGTGTTTGGCCAAACCCGGAAAAAAGTTTTCCAGCATAAATTGTTCTTCATCCCGAAAATGCAAATACACATATTTATTCATTTCCCCCAAAACAAAAGAAATGTTCTCGGTAGGGGTATCGTCTTCCCGCGCTTGGATTAAAAAATTGATCATATCAACCAGTGCTTTGTGCTGGTTGTCAATTTTTGGGACCCCACACTTCAGAGCGTCAATAAATTCAACTGTTTGCACCGGAACACTCCCCCAACAAGAAACTCGTTCAATACGCTATTTCTTTATTGTCGGCACCCGGCGAGAAAAACTGAACCCCTAAATCCCAAGGGTATATTTACCGAAAGACCGGTGTAAATCCTTATCATCGTACGGATCTTCGACGCCAGGCTTCAAGTCCTCAATACTGTAGCCAGAATAGATTGACAAAATTTCCAGTCTTTCTCCATCAGTGAAAAACAAAAGACGCCAGGTCCGAAAGGCCAATTCAGCCTTTCCCTCATCCAGGATTCTGATCCGCTTGCGTTTTTCATTCAAGGGGTCCACTGAAAGTTGAACCTTGGCCAGGTCAAAGAGATCAGGTCCCTGATTCTCTATAATCCAGTTGGCCTCCAACTCTGCTTTGGGTGAAAAACTGATCTCCATTTCTGGAGGCAGAACCTTCGGAAGCCAGCCCAGAGAAGCTTGTGGATGGGAATCATAATGGGAAACATAAGGTTTGATATCCAGGATAGGAGTCCCATCCAACAAGTCGAAGTTTTCCATCAGCAGTTCGCGGCCATTGACAGCCACCAGATCCACACAACTGAGACCAATGGCATTGGGACGGTAGGGCGACCTGGTGGCAAAAACGCCTTTCTTTTTACCATCCGGGCAAACAGGCGGGTCCACTTTCGGGTGCCAACCATCGTTCTGGTGGAAAACGTAAACGAGCCAAATTTTATCAAACCCCGACAGATCTTCCACGGCCTGTTCAAAATTTAAGCCTGGCTCCAGGATCACTTTGCCCTTATTACTGGCAAATTCACCCTGGCGAGGTTGTTGGTATTTGTACTGCTGCGCCGCTTTCACATACCCGATGGGCTTAAACTCGATCATCAGCCGTATTCTCCTTGGCGTGGCCTACCGCATTCATACATTCTCCATGAGATAATGAAGGAAACAGCATGGACCAGCAACCAACATTTGTCCCCCACTTTGCCGCCAGGCTGAAGCCTTTGCTGGTGCACCCCCAAGACCCCCGGCAAGCCCAGCGATTGTTCCATGGCCGAGGGCATGCTTATGAGGGTTTGGAGCATGTGACCGTTGATTGGCTTCCGCCCGTGGCCCTGATCACCTTATTCGCTCCCGAATCACCCACTGAAATTGAAATTCTGGCCGATCATCTGGCAGAGGTCACAACCCAGTGCACCAGTGTTCAGTTGCAGCACCGCTACCTGCAAGCTGGTCCTGTGGACCTCATCAAAGGCGAAGCTATAGACCAGACGACCATCCAGGAAGGCGAGCTCAAATTCCACATCTCCCTGGGGCGGGCGCGCAACACCGGACTGTTCCTGGACATGAAAAACGGCCGCCGGTGGGTGCAGGATCACAGTAATAATCGGCGCATTCTAAATCTCTTTGCCTACACCTGTGGCTTCTCTGTAGCCGCCATGGCCGGCAGAGCCCAAGCGGTGGTCAATGTGGACATGAGCAGCCCGGCTCTCAGCATTGGCCGAGAGAACCACCGTCTGAACCAACATGATCTGCACAATCTCCGTTTTGAAAAATTGGATATCTTCAAATCTTTTGGTCGCCTGGCCAAGCGCGGACCCTTCGACCTGTTGATTTGCGATCCGCCAACTTTCCAAAAGGATAGTGTAGATATTGCCAAGGATTATCCCAAAATTTTGCGGCGGTTGGATCAGTTCATGGCCCCTCAGTGCACCCTCATGCTGTGTTTGAATGCACTTGATTTGGGGCGGGACTTTTTGTTGGAGCACATGGCCGAATTGGCTCCTCGTTTTGAGTTGAAGGCAACCATTGAAGCACCCGAGGTTTTTAAGGAAGCTGAAGACAGGGGGTTGAAGATTTTGATTTTTCAGGCCAGTTAATCAAGGATTTAGCATGGGTGTAGCGCCTAATTAATATGTCCCCACTTCTCACAAAAAATCATGTGACACTTCGCCCTCGATTTTCACCAACCCGTAACTGATCTTCCCCTGAAATAATGGACACCAAGAAAAGAACGTTTAAGATAGACGTTCAAGGAGGTGCCCATCATGGGAAAGAAAAGAAGACTATACAGTTCTGAGTTCAAACTGGAAGCCGTTCGGCTTTTTGAAAGTGGCAATCTGCCAGCCAGCCAAGTAGCCAGAGACTTGGGGATTGACCCGGGAAGGCTGCGTGTCTGGTGTCGGGATTTCAAGGAAAAGGGACAACAAGCATTTCCAGGGTCTGGTACTGAGGCCGGAGTGGATGCTGAATTGAAACGCTTGCAGCGAGAAGTCATCCAGCTCAAGAAAGAGCGAGATTTCTTAAAAAAAGCGGCGACGTTCTTCGCCAAGGAGTCGGAGTGAAGTACGTCTGTATTGAGAAAAACAGTGGCCATTTTCAGGTCACAATGATGTGCCGACTCTTGGATGTTTCACGCAGTGGATTCTATGCCTGGCGACGCCGTCCCGATAGTATGCGCGCCATACGCCACCGGCATTTGGTTGTAATAATAAAAGCTATTTTTGCGAGGTATCGTCAGAGCTATGGTAGCCCTCGCATTTTGCGTGAGCTGCGTGCAGATGGGGAAACAGTCAGTCTTGGCCAAGTAGTACGCTTGATGCGTGAGAACGGCTTGAGAGCCAAGCATAAGCGTAAATTTAAAGTCACCACTGACTCATCTCACAATAATCCGGTAGCTCCAAATATTCTTGGCGGAATGGCTTCGCCCAGTTGCGAGAACGAGATCTGGGTGACCGATATTACATATCTTCGGACCAGGGAAGGGTGGGTCTATCTTGCCGCCATCATGGATCTGTATTCCAGGTGTATTGTGAGCTGGACTGCTGGTCCCCGAATGACTGTCGATCTTGTAAGCCAAGCCCTTCAGCAAGCTCTTGCTTTAAGAGGTCCGGTACCCGGCCTGGTTCATCACTCGGACAGAGGCAGCCAATATTGTAGCAAGGCATACCGAAAACAACTGACAGATGCCAGGATCATTTGCAGCATGAGCCGCAAAGGCAATTGCTGGGACAATGCTGCCATGGAGAGTTTCTGGCACTCGTTGAAAGTGGAGTGGTTGTTTGATTTTGACTTTGTAACTCGCTGGGAGGCTGTTCAGGAGGTCCGGCAATACATTGATGGATTTTATAATCGGAACAGGAGGCATTCAAGCTTGGGGTACATTAGCCCCGTGGAATTTGAGACAATGGCAATTTTAGGGAAATGTGCTTAACTGCGTGTCCACTATTTTGGGAGAAGATCACCCCGGCTATATCCCCTCAGCTTAAACGCCTCACATCCCTTTTTCCTGGACTGTCGTCAAGAAGACCAAGATCAATAAGTTGCTCATTTTCCTCAAGAGACATCCGGTATTCCTGACGAGACTTTTCTCCCCACTGGCGACGACTATTTCCACACCCAAGGGAGCACGAACACCGTTTCAAATTATTTGCACTCCGTTTAGCATAACGCCACCGGTACCTATCGACTTCATCCCAGGTTTGAGAAATATCAGGGCCGGCCCACCAAGTGCTGGCTACTCGGTAAGCACGAAAAACCATCCGGTAATAATCACGGATTCGACGTTCTCGTTTTTTTTCTACGTAATTGTCCATTGCAAATCTCCATCCAGTTGCGCCGGGCCTTACCCGGCCCGGTTATGTCTGGATGGAAGTGCCAAAAAATAATATTGAACATTTTAATCATTCCTTTTGATGACGAAAAAGCCAGCGACCCGATTCTCTCTGAAGCTTCGATTATTGTAGTCGGCCCATTAATAAATTACTAATACACAAACAAAAACCCCGGAGGATAGGCATTATAGGGGCATGGCGTCCTTATCCCACATACCAACCACCGCGCATTCTTCCAATCTGAAAACAGAGTGGCGTTCTCCCCCAGCCAGGGGCATGATCTCATTTGACGTTAAGAAACCCTTAACCAAAAAGGAGAACACCCATGGACAGGTATATCGGATTGGACGCCCACGCGTCAAGCTGCACTGTTGCCGTCCTCGGTCCCAGTGGTCGAAAATTGCAATGTCAGGTTCTGGAAACCAATGCCAAAGCCTTGATCAACTTCCTGGTAACCATCCCCAAAAATCGCCGGCTCATCTTCGAAGAGGGAACCCACTCGAACTGGTTGTACGAGGTTCTGGCACCTCATGTGCAAGAGACCGTCGTGGTTGCAGTACGTCAAAGCCGAGGGCCGAAGGACGACGAACGCGACGCCTTTGGACTGGCCGAGGACCTGCGCATTGGCAA
>JADGDU010000020.1 GCA_016744705.1 Candidatus Krumholzibacteriia bacterium | reverse complement strand
ATGCCGGGGTGGGCATGGTTGTCTATCGTGGTTGGGCTTATGGCACAGCCGGCTGGGATCCTCCACTTTTCACCGTCGACAATATCCCCAGCCTGGATACCAATGACATGACGCCCATCGTCATGAGCTTTGTCTGCCTCAATGGTGACTACACGGCCAGCAGTGCTTGCTTTGGTGAAGTATTCGTTCGCCAGGGCTCCCCTGATGCCCCGGGCAAAGGCGCCGTGGCTTTCATTGGCAACGGTGAACATTGGTCCCATACCCGATACAACGATGCCATGGCCATCAGTATCTTTGAGAACATCAACAATGAGAATGTGACCGATCTGGGCTCACTGTTGAATACGGGAAAAATCCGCTTTATGGATTATTTCCCCAATGAAATTTCTGCCGACGAATTTGGTGAAGAATCAGTGGAGTTCTACTTCCACATCTACAACTTGCTTGGTGATCCGAGCATGAAAATCTGGCGCCAGTTGCCCCAGGAAATTTCTGTTTCCCATGTGAGCAACCTGGCCGCCGGTGCCAACAACCTGATGGTGACCGTTGCTGATTCCGGGGATGATTCTCCCATCAGCGGATCCCGTGTTGGTGTGGTTCAAAATGGTGTGCTCATCGGCACTGGTGTGACCGGAGCCAATGGCACCGTGAATATGGATCTCTCTTCTGTTGTGGAAGGCTCTGATATATCGGTCACTGTTACCGAGGCTGGGGTTATCCCTTACGAAGGCAACATCTCCACAGGTACGGCTGCGGTTTTCCTGGCTGTGACGGCCCTTGAGGCTGATGACAGCGCCGGCAATGGCGACATGGTCATCAATCCCGGTGAAACCCTGGCCCTGACAGCCACCGTGCAAAATCACGGAACCAGCAACAGCGGCTCCTTCGATTTGGAAATTGCTGCTGTGGATGGCTTGGCTAATATCAATCCTGGCAGTGTTGGTTTTGACGGCCTGGGCGGCGGAGCCCAAGCTGTGGCCAGCACCACTTTGGGACTGGCCATTGCCGCCGATGCCGCCGATGGAGACGTCATCCGTCTGCACATGGATGCTGGCCGCGCGGGCGACCTGCATGATGTTTCAGTCTTCAGTTTACATGTTGTTGCCCCCCAGTGGGAGATCGTATCCTTGGCAGCTGCCGATGGATCAACGGCCATACCGGGAACGACAACCGACATGCTACTGACTCTGCGCAACTCGGGTAGCATTGCTTCTTCTGAAGCCAGCGCTGAGCTGACTCTTCTGACCCCCGGCGCCAGCCTGGGCACCAGCAGCGCCACTTTGCCTGCCTGCCAACCCGGGGAAACCGTCACCACCACCTCAGCCTATGATCTGAGTGTTGAGGCGGCCACTGCCACCAATACCAACCTGACTTTTGAATTGGCCGTCACCACCGGTGAAGGTTATCTCAAAAATACAACCTGCGCCGCAGTGGTGGGCCCGGTGGATGTTTCGGCTCCTGTGGGTCCCGATAACTACGGTTATTTTGCCTACGACAGCGCTGATTATGACTACCCTGACAGTCGTCCTATCTATGAATGGAATGAAATTTCCACCGCTTTGGGTGGCCCCGGCACCCAGCTGGATTTCCCCATTGAAAATGAAGTGGTCTGGATGATTGTGGACCTGCCTTTCACTTTCCAATACTACGGTCAGCAGTACACGCAGATCAGAGTCAGTGATAACGGTTGGGTCAGCTTCGATCTCGGTAGCGACTACGATTTCTATAATTGGACCATTCCTACCCTCTACGGTGTGGAAGCCCTGGTTGCGCCTTTCTGGGATAATCTCAACCCAGTGCCCCCTCAAGGTGATGAAAATGTCAACGGTATCGATCCCGATGGCATCTACATCTATCATGATGAAGACCTGGACGCTTTTGTGGTGGAGTGGAGCCGGTTGCCCCACTACAAACCAGAGATCCTGGGGATGCAAACTTTCCAATTGGTTTTGCTGAACCCAGCCACTCACTCCACCCTCAGTGGTGATGGCGAGTTGCTCTTCCTCTACCGTCAAGTGAATAACAACGACAACTTGCGCATGTACGCCACCGTGGGTATAGAGTCCCCCGATGGCCTGGATGGACTGCAATTGAGTTACGGTAACGTCAACGCTCCGGGCATGGCCCCATTGCAGCCTGGTCTGGCCGTTAAAGTCACCACGGAAGCTCCTGTGCGAGTTCCGTTCACTGTCTCTCAGCTGGATGCCCTTGCCGATCATGGTCAAATGGTAATGGCTTGGGAAACGGTCGATGATCGTCCAGTTCTGGGTTGGCATGTGGACCGAATCAGCCAAGGCCAGCGGGTACGCCTGACCGAGGTTGCCCTTCCAGGTGAAAGCCGCATGTTCACCACTCTGGTCAGTGCAGAAGAGGCAGACAGTCGTTATCTGCTGACCGCATTGCACCCATATGGCACATCCAGCGAAGCGGGCTCCACCCAGGTGCAGGCCCAGAATTCGACCCAACTGGCTCTGTACCCAGCTCACCCCAACCCAGCTCACGGATCCACCACCATTGGATTTGCCCTGCCCCGGGACACCAATCTACGTCTGCGTGTTTATGACGTAGCCGGACGCTTGGTGCGCACCTTGATCGATGGTCAGGTTGGCGCAGGTGAAGGCGTGAAAATCTGGGATGGTAAGCACAATGGCGGCGCCCAGGCTGCCGGTGGTGTTTACTTCTACCGCCTGGAAACAGGCTCTGAAACTTTAACCCGGAAAATGATTCTGGTTAGGTAAAGCTACTCGGATAGGACAGTGGTTGGCCTTTGTTGCCAGCCACCGCCCTGCCCGGTTTAGGAAAGGCGAGCCTTGCAACTGGTGTTGCTACTGCTGGTACTGGTGACCGCCCTCGGTATGTGGGAGATGCTGCGGCATACCCGCCACCGGCGGAAAATCCCCATCAGGATTCATGTCAACGGCAGCAGAGGCAAGTCATCTGTAGCGCGGTTGATTGCCGCTGGTTTGAAAGCAGGCGGGATGTCCGTAGTGGGTAAAACCACCGGCAGCGCCGCGGCCTTAATCAACACCGATGGCAGTGAAACCCCAGTCGTGCGCAGGGGTGGTCCCAACATTAAAGAACAGCTCAGTGTTTTCCGTCGGGCTGCCAGACAAAAACCACAGGTCTTGGTCATAGAATGCATGGCCGTCCGGCCCGACCTGCAAAAAGTTTGTGAACACACCATCGTCAAAGCCACCCACGGCGTCATCACCAATGTGAGGCCTGACCATCTGGAAGTGATGGGCCCCTCCATGGATGATGTGGCCGCCAGTTTGGCCGGCACAGTCCCCCGTTCTTCTCACCTGTTCACATCAGAAGATGTTTATCATGAGTTTCTGGAATCCAGAGCCCTCAAAGCCAAAAGTCAATTCACTTTGAGCACGGCTGAAGCTGTCTCTCCTGAAGAGATGGTCCCTTTTTCCTACGAAGAATTTCCTGAAAATGTCAGTCTGGCTTTGGATGTCTGTAAATCTATCGGGGTTCAGCGGCAAACGGCTTTGGCTGGCATGTGGGAAGTGACTCCTGATGTGGGCGCGATGACCCGGTGGCGGTACCTCGAAAATGTTCCCGGCTCCGGCCCCAAGCACATGGAATTTATCAATGGCTTTGCTGCCAATGATCCCGAAAGTTATATCCGTGTTTGGAAAATGTTGGAGTTGAACAAACAAAGCGAAAAGGTCATTCTGCTGATGAACATTCGCTCAGATCGGCAACGGCGCAGTAAAGACATGGCGCCCCTTTTTGGCCGCGAATTGAACGCTGCCCATTACGTTTTGATTGGTGAAGAGACTGCCCTTTTTGGGCACATGATTCGCCGCGGTGGCGTAGACCGTGAAGCCATCCACGATTTCAGTCATATGGAAGCTGCCCAATTGTGGGACAGCCTATCCGCTCTGGGGCCCGATGGCACCCAGGTCATTGGGGTCGGAAATATCAAAGGCATTGGCAACCAATTGTTGGAATACTTAAGGGGAAAGGAGATGGCCACATGATCTACCAAAGCATTGGCCTTGGACTTGTAGTCAGTCTCGTTTTTTCCGAAATACTGGGTTTGGCTGCCGGAGGTTTGGTGGTCCCTGGTTACATCGCTCTGTATCTGGATCAACCCCTGCGTATCCTGGGTACGATCCTGGCTTCTCTGGTCACTTTTGGTTCGGTAAAATTGGTGGGTAAGGTGGTTCTGCTTTATGGCCGCCGCACCATGGTTTTCTGTGTCCTGTCCGGTTTCCTGTTTGGTTATCTTACCCGTTACATCCTGGTTTTCAATGAAGCTCTGAACCTGGGCGTAGACACCAGTGTGATCCAATCAATTGGTTACATCATTCCCGGGCTAATCGCTTACTGGATGATGCGCCAGGGCATTGTCGAAACACTCTGCACCATGATCATCGCTTCTTTTATTGTCCGGCTGGCCCTGGTCACAGCCTATGGGGGTAAGCTCATTGAGCTGGCGATTGGATAATAGACGCCGATTCATCCTCATGTGCCTGGCGGTCACCGCCCTGCTCATGCAGATGGTTTTGGATATGACCCGGGCTCCCACCCGCCAATGGGACTATGATCTCAAATTGGAGGCTGCCACCAAAGCTGAACGGGCTTTTGCTGCCGTGCGCCAATATCGAGGGCTGGAAGGAGCCACTCTGGACCTTGTCAATGACCCGGCAGGCACCGGGCTCATCGGACCCGAGATCAGCCCCATCACCAATGCCACGGGTGATTTGGAAGCAAAATTGACCAGTCTGAATCCCAATTTTGCTGCGGTCTTGGTCCAGTACTTCCGTCAAGCGGGATTAGAACCCGGAGACCCGGTGGCCGTGGCTGTCAGTGGGTCCTTCCCCGGATTGAATATCTCTCTCTTTGCCGCTATGGAAACCATGGAGTTGCGGCCTGTGGTCATCACTTCAGTGGGTGCATCCAATTGGGGAGCCAACAGCCCCGATTTCACCTGGCTGGACATGGAAAGCCTCTTCTTTGATCAGGGCATATTCCATACCCGCAGCTTGGCGGCCACCTTTGGTGGTGGCAACGATATGGGACGGGGTTTAAGCCCCACGGGACGAAAATTATTGCACGAAAGCATCACTCGCAATGATGTCCCATTCATTGAACCGAAAAACATTGAAGATGCCATCGCCCAAAGGATGACTTTCTACGAAAGTTCCTCACGGGGCCGCCCTTATAGCTTGTATATCAACGTGGGTGGTGGCGTGGCCAGTGTGGGCAGCAGCCATAACCGGACCCTCTTAAAGCCCGGTTTGAATTTTGATCTCGGGGCTCACAACTGGCCTCGCAAAGGGACCCTCATTCTCTTCTCCGAAAAGGGTGTGCCAGTGGTTCATCTGTTACGAATGATCACACTGGCACGAGAGAATGGTTTGCCAGTGGCTCCTGATTTCCAGCCCCAGCCGGGCGAGGGAGAAATATTTGTGAGGGATATGTACCGCTGGCCTCTGGCCGCAGCTTTTCTGGTGATTTATTGCCTGGCTTGCGTCCTGATTCTGGCACCCGAATTAAGACGGGGACTTTTTGATCGGCTCAGCAGAAAACGCGTCCCGGTGGCTCTGTTGGCTTTTTTGCTGGCTGGAATCGTTTGGGGACACTCCCCCGCCCTGGCCGCAGATCAATGGTTACAGGTTAAGGCTGTTCAGGAAGGAACCCCTGTTTGCTTGCAAAGCCAAGGCCAGGAATTTTCTTATCTGCTGCTTGACCCGGCCAAACCAATGGAATTTAAAGTCAATGGACCCCGAAAAATTAAGCTGATCAGCAGATACCTAGCTGGCCCCGGCGACCCCCAGCGTCAGGCTTTCACCATGACGGTCAACCTTGATGGTTCCGAGTTGTTACGCAAAACCTTTCACGCCACCAGCAACGCAGGCATGGTTGTTTGTGATAATGGAGGATCTGGAGTTTCCTCCCTCCGGCGAGTTTATCTCGAAATCCCCAAGGGTTCCCACACCATCCAAGTTTTGGGCCAAAGCCCGGGCAGTGGAGACGTGGCCTGCCGCCTGTTCAAGCAAAGCAAGCGCAAAACCAGCGGCACTATCCCCTTTGCTCCCGAAGGTTATCTGGAATTGGCCACTCTCCAATTCGAAAGTGGCAATCAAAGCACGTACTACCGTTTTGAAGAAGCATCGCCCTTAGTCTTCTCAGTCAGTGGCCCCACTACTCTGCAACTATATACCCGGCTGGATTTTGATCTCGGAATGCTGGGCAGCCAGAAATACACCATTGAAGTTTGGCGTGACAGTGAAATCTGGCGCACTTTCCATTACGACGTGACCCGGCTTTCCAATGCTTTTTATCCGGATCAACCAGACCTGTTGCCTGGTACCCGGAAGAAACTCCGCATCACCGTTCCAGCCGGCCCGCACAACTTCGAAGTGCGTTGTGTCAGACCGGAAAGCTGTGGCATCTCCGCCCAGATTCGAATACCCAGGAAGGACCTGCAAGGACGCCCATGAGACGAAATTTCGCCCATAAAAAATGTTCGATTTCCATGACCCTGCTCTTGGCCGTAATTTTATCGGCAAGCTTGAGCTCTGCGGTGGAACTCAGCTCATTAAGACCTCTTGGCAATGTTGAGCAGGTCCCCATCGGCAAGGATGGTAAAATCTATCTGGCCGTTGGTTCAGAACTCGTGAAAGTGCCCGTGACTGGGCCTGGCAAACTCACTGGGTACGCCCGGGTGCCTTTGCCCACCGATGCCCCCACCACCGTTGCGGGTACTTTGAAAATGACCGGAGTGCCTGGTATTCCAGGTGAAATTCCTTTTGAGTTTCGACCCTCACGGCGTTCAGTATGGGGCGATAACCGCCCAGGTGCGCCCAGTGGAGGTAAGAAATTCTCCCTGGAAATTCCCGAAGGTGGATTTACCCTGGAGCTTTCCAGTACAGTAGCTGGTGGGGATCCCATGCTGGTTATTCTGTATTACGATGGTCCACCCCAGCCTCGTATGGCAGGATTGATTCCGGCCTCAGCAACAAAGCCCGCTGCTCCGGCCAAGAAGAAAAAACCATTGATCACCTATCGGGGTTCCGGCTCTCTTGATGTCATCTATAATGACAATATTCTGAGCAACAGCCCTGGATATAATGATGACTTTTCTGCGGGGTATTATCCCTGGAAATTCCTCACCGGGTCCATTGATGATTTGATCATTGCTCCGGCCCTGGATGTGGAAGCTCGCGCCAAGTTCATGGACCTGGGACAAACCCGTTTGCGCTTCAAAGTCAAACGCTGGATGTATGCCCACAACCCCATCAAAACCAATACAGACTTTCACTTCTACCTGCGTCAGTATTTTGGGAAAAAACAAAGTCTGGAATTGTATTTCCACTTTGCTCCCGAGCAATATATTCGGCAACTCTCTGATCGCGCCCCCGGCAGCGACCCGGATGCGGATATCAATTGGACCGAATTCCGCTTCCAACGTAACGTTTGGAATGCATTGTGGCGGCAAAAAATCAGCAAAAAGCTGAGCTACAAATTCCTCTACGAAGAGAACTACCGTTATTACAACCAACCGTTCATAGAGAACGACATCAACGCCTGGGAAGTGCGTGGCAACCTGACCTGGAAAGTCAGTAAAGTTGTCACCATGAATTTCGATTACAGCTATGAGAGTGCCCAGGGCCGGGCCATCGATGAACCCGGCGAAAATCCTGAAGAGTCAAACAACTCCGATGCCTCCTACGCCCGCGATTTGTACCGCGTTGGCCTGGACATCAGACACAAGTCCCTCAAAAAGTTCGTGGACAAGGTGGGCATGAGCTTCCTGTTCATGGACTACTACTACACCACAGAAAAAACCCTGGTGGAAGATCCCTACCACGCAGGCCGACGAGACATGTTTTACAAAGGAACTTTGGAGTTGAGCCGCCGGCTTGCCAAGCCATTGAACCTTAAGGTCGCCGTAAGGCGTACCGAACGTGTGGTCGATTCTCCCTGGGAAGGGGACATCACCACGGATAAAGATTTCTCACAATGGCTGTACTGGTTCAGCCTTCAATATCGGTTTTAAGGAGTGCCCATGCGTTCGCGTCGTTTCGACTTAAGAATTGTTCTGCCTGCATTGCTGACTATGCTTTTATGGGTTGGTTGTGCCCAGCAGGATTTGTATGAGCCACCAGGTTCCCCTGTGTCCATTGTGGGAGTGATGCCTTTACCCAGTCAGAATGAAGGTGTGGCCATAATGGGCCGCTATGCATTTGTGGCTGGTGGTCAGGCTGGCTTGCACGCCATCGACTTCACGGACCCTGCCAACCCCGTACTGGTGCAAACCATCAACACACTCAAATACAGTGAGAGTGTGGAAGTAGTGCGTACCTTCGTGAACCACCAGTTGCAGGATATTGCTCTGGTCGTTGAAGGCACCGAAGGTGTCACCAGTTACGACATCACCAACCCCGCGGCCATGACCAGCTTCAACAGTGGTACAACGGCGGTCTTTGGTAACCGTATTTTTGTGGATCAAAAAAGCGATCCGGAACTGCCCTACGATGTTTATCTGGCAGAGAGCTGGAAGGGTGTTCGTATCTTTGAATCCATCCCTCTGCAACCTGGCATTTTAGCCTACAACGGTGTGTTTGTAGGGACCAATGGTTATGCTGAGGGTATTGTAGTGCGCGATGGTTATGCCTACGTGGCCGATGATGAGATGGGTCTGGCCGTGTTGGATGTGCGCATCCTGGATCTGGACGCCGTGGAGTTGGTCAGTTGGGTTGATAGCCCGGGTGAAGCCCTCGATGTCGAACTTTCCGGCAACTATGCCTACGTGGCCGATGGCAATGCTGGTTTGGCAGTGTACCGAATCAACGGTCCTGATACACCGGTGCTGGTGGCCAGCCTCGAATTGGATGGTAAATCCCGAGCCGTGGCCGTACGCGATAACCTGGCCGTACTGGCTTCTCAGGGCTCAGGTGTCCAGTTTGTCAGTATTGTCGATCCTGAAAACCCTATTTATCTGGGCCGCATCATCACTGAGTACGCCATGGATTTGGCCATCAGCAGTGAAGGTTTTGTCCTGGTGGCAGATCGGGATCAGGGACTGGTCATTCTCCAGGGACAGAACGAATTTCTGGACAAAACGGCCCCCGCTCCCATTCAGAGCCTGAGTGCCGAAAGCTTTGGCGTGGGTGCTATCCGCCTGGGTTGGTTCGCCACCGGTGACGATCACATGCAGGGCACCGCCTCAAGCCTGGAAATTCGCATGGCCGCCTCCCCCATTGTGGACCAGGAAGCATGGGACGCCGCGGCCATAGTGCCGGACGCCCCGGCACCAGAAGAACCCGGCACCGAAATGAGTTTTGTGGTCACTGGTCTGGATCCTGAAGTCACACACTTCGCCATCCGTTTCACCGACAATGCCGGACTCGAGTCCGACCTGGGCAACACAGTCAGTGCTTTGCCCGGAGATGGCATCCTGCTGTTGGATGGAAGTCTTGATATCCAGGGAGGTACCACCACTGATACCTATACCTATGAAATCACTTTTATCTACCCCACGGATCCTTCAGTGTCCCAGGTGGTCATTGATGGATCGGGTCATGATATGAGTCCAGTGGAAACCAAAGCCGGTGAAACACTTTACCGGTACCAGACCCAATTGGATAAAGGTGCACACTCCTACTCGTTCAATTTTGCAGTGGCCGACCCCGATGTTCCCGCCGCCACCACCGAACTGGCCAACGGACCCGTGGTCGGATCTATCGTATTCACCATGGGCAGTTCCGATGTTGAATATGAATTTGACCCCGCTTATGAACCAGGTCGTGATGCTGACGAGTGGCAACACACAGTGGTTTTCAGTGACAGTTTAGTTTCGGCCGTGGCGGAAGTTATTCAAAGTGAATGGACGGGCCTTGGCTTTGCTAACCCCAGCCACTTCACCGATTCGTCAGATCTGCCGGTGGAATCCATTACCTGGATCCAGGCCGTTGAGTATTGCAACGCCCTTTCGGTGGACGATGGTTTGAATGCGGTCTACACCATTGATGGCCAGCAAGTCACCTGGGATCACACGGCAGATGGATGGCGCCTGCCTACGGAAGCAGAGTGGGAATGGCTCTGCCGCGCAGGCTCCTCCACTACCTTTGCCGGCGGCGCTCTCACTGCCAGAGTCTGCAACGATGACCCCGTTCTGAATGCCATGGGCTGGTACTGTGGTAGCACTTTCGCCGATATCCCAGGTACCAACGAGGTTCAACAAAAAGATCCCAACAGCCGGGGCATGTACGACATGCATGGTAATGTCTGGGAATGGTGTTGGGACTGGTATGGAGATTACCGCATTGCAGATGATGATGCCGACGGCGTCATCCTTGATCCCATGGGTGCCTCCAGTGGGTTCCAACGGGTTCTGCGTGGCGGCAGTTGGTTTGGCGGCAGCGAGGATTGCCGTAGCGCCAACCGCGAGTTCCGTTATCCGGATTCGGCGGACGACGTGGTGGGCATGCGCGTGGTGCGCACCATCTTCACTTCCAAATAGGGAATATCATGGCCGAGAAGAAACGGTTCACATTCATTGACGAGTTCAGGGGCCTCATCGGCGTGATGATGGCCCTTGGGCACAGCAATTACTATTTCAACTCGGCCTGGCTGAGTCTGGACCCTCTGGATCCCTTCTTTGACAATACGCCGCAATTTCTGCTGCGCTATATGGGCTATCTCTGTGCACCGGGCTTTCTCCTGATGAACGGAGCCATGCTTTATTATGTCTTTTGGCGCCGCCAGGCTAATGGAGAATCCATAGGGTCCATCCGCTGGGGTTTCGTCCAACGCGGATTCTTCCTCATTGCCATGCAATTGGTGTGGGTCAACGCGTCCTGGGGTGGTTTCACCCGGCTGCGTCTGGCCCATTTCGGCATTATCGCCACCATTGGCACCAGCATGCTGGTCCTAATCTGGCTGGTTCAACTGAAATGGCAATGGCGGGCTCTGGCCGCAGGTATTCTTTTCTTTGTCCACCCCCTACTTTTGAAGATTCCTTATGATCTGGATGGTCCGGCTCACTACTGGATGCAGTTCTTTGTAGACTCGGGACATTTCAATAAGTACCCCATTCTGCCCTGGCTGGCCTTCGCCATCGTGGGCAGCGTAATGGCTCATTTCTGGTTCGAAGTCTGGTCCGATCCCAACAAACGCTCCCGCAATTCAATGATCACAGGCCTGGTCTTAATCGCTATGGCCTGGGTGATTCGGTTTGGGCAGGGATTTGGCAATATTTTTGAATGGGATACCTTCTTCAGCTATTCCTTCTTCCTGGTTCAGAAATATCCCCCCAGCCTGGCTCACCAGTTCTGGTTCTCCGGTGCGGTCATTTTCATGGTTGGAGTGTTCAGCTTCATCGACCAGCGAAGCCCAATTTTGCGTCCCTTGGCCAAGGTGGGTCGAGTGCCGCTGTTTTTCTATGCCGTGCACATCCCTCTGCTGGCCATTTTCTCCCGGCGCCTGGGATTCTTTTTCCACGAAAGCGCGGTATTGGGCTCTCTCTTAGGATGGGTTGTTCTTCTGGCCATCATGTATCCTTTGGCAATTTGGTTTGGTGGAGTGAAGCGCCGATCCAAGGCCTGGATCATCAGGATGATTTGATTCGGGGCTGAAACCGGCATTGCCATACTTTTTTTGCGGTGGTAGTTTCTTCTTATGATCAGTTACAAGCGGTGGTCAATGACCACCGCTCTTTTTTTCTGAATGTTTGGAGATGTCATGAAGATTGCTCTGGTCCTGGGTGGTGGTGGAGCCAGGGGCTTTGCCCATATCGGTGTGCTCAAATCATTGGCCCAACGGGGTATTGAACCCGTGGCCATTGCTGGCTGCTCCATGGGGGGACTCATCGGCGCGCTCTTTGCCGCCGGCATGGACCACAACCAGATTCTGGATATGGTGCAAACCACCAAGCCATGGAAACTTCTGGATATCAGCCGCATGGGTTCCTTGATCGGGGGCAAAGGTATGGCTCACCAAATGGAAAAATACCTTCCCAAAACATTTGAAGAGCTCAATCTCCCCCTGGCTGTAACGGCAGTGGATTTACAGGCAGGCAAGCTTGTCGTCTTCAATGAAGGCCCTCTGCACCCTGCTCTGCGTGGTACCAGCAGCATTCCAGGCATCATCAGTCCAGAAAGATACGGCGAGCGATATCTCATCGATGGAGGCCTTTTGAACAACCTTCCCGTAGATGTGATTCATTCCCTTTCGAACTCTCCGGTGGTGGCTGTGGATGTGGCACCCGAGGCCCACAGAAACATCCCCTTGGATGATTCACTGTTGACCCGATCCAAAAAAGTCATCAAGGGCGAAAGCCGCCCATTGGTATTTGAACTTTTCATGAAAGCCTTCGACATCCCCCAAGTCATGCTCACCCAAACCCGGCTGGCTTTAAATCCACCAGACCTTTTGATTAGGCCCAAGCTTCCTTTGGATTTGAAAATCGAAGATATGACCCGTTACGAAGAAGCCATGGACGCAGGATATGAAGCAGCCGAAATCGCCTTACAGGGTTTTCAAAGCAATTGACCTAATATTGAATGCCCAGGAGATGATGCAATGTTGCCGCCCAAACAGATTCGCAGCCTCACTTATGAACAATTGCTGAAACGGGTTCAGCACCTGGAAGTACCACTGCGCCTGCGAACCGCTACCGATGTTCTTCCCGGCGGTTATTCGGCCGCCATGATTCCTATGATGATTGATTGGGACGCGAGCAAAATCGACACAGAAGACGGTTTTGTGGTCATTCGCACCCTTAATCACGGTGGAAATCCCGTGGATGGGACCACCGTATTCTGTTCAGCCAAAGTTCCGTTGCAAGGTGTTATTGCAGTGGAATTTGTTTTTTTGCCATTGGACAAAGTGGGACGAAATGGGTTGATCCAACATGGCCAATTGCGGTTTATTTTTGCAAAAGAACACCCCGTAGAACTCCTCAATTTTGGCAATGAAGAGATTGGCACCGACCACCACATCCACGACCTCGTATTCAGCTGGGAGGCCTGGCGTCCTCCCAACGAGGGCTTCAATGTAAAGACAGGCTTGGACCCAGACTCATACATGCTTTCGCCTCGGGTATTTTCAGGCCCCACCCGATTTCTGGATGATGCCCTGGGCCAACGGGATTGGTTTTCATACAAACTGCGTCTGCCCCATGGCCCACAGGGTTTATCCGAACTTTTAAAAACAAATTTGGCCCTATGCGATGGAGTGGCGCGCCACAACATTTCCAGCATGCTGGAACAGAGTGAAGACTTGTGGGCCCAACAAGGCCCCACAAGCGAAACGGGTAAGGCCGATTGGGCGGAGTTGCGAAAAGCTCTGGCTCCCCTGGAAGTTGTGGCCGATTCTCGCATCAATCTTTCTCCCGATGAACGACCTTACCAAACTCTCTTGCGTTCCTGTGCCACCATGTCTCTTTACACTATCAATGCAGCGGTCGAAAGACTGGTGGCCCAAGGGTACACCGATGGCTTGAATATGGAACACCTGATGATGGCCGATCTGGGTCAGCAAGAGCCCTGGATGACGGAACTTGCCAAGGCTAATCTAAAAGGAGTTTTTCTGCGCGCTCCGTCTATTTTGCAATATCTCAGACGTCATCCACAGGCCTTTCCTAAAGCCATTCCTAAACAGCTTGAAAAAGCGGGCTTGCTGGCCTTGGAAAATGGTCGCGTTCGAAAAATTCATTACAGTCTTAACAAACAAACACCTTACGGTACGCTTCAGGAAAATATCATCAAATGAAAGAGTTGCTGGGCAAAATCACCCAACGACGGATCATCATCCCCCTGGGTCTCTTCCTAGTGGTTATAATTCTCCTGGGATCGATCGTTTCATGCCAACCAAAGTTTCTGATGCACCAGATGGCATTGCACAACCCCGAAGTACTCTTTTATGTAGAAACAGATGAAAAAGTTCTGGCCCTGACCATCGATGATTCTCCCAACAGCCACCTGACCCCTGCTATTTTGGACCTCTTGGATAAGTACGGCATTCCTGTTACTTTTTTCATCATTGGGCAACAGGTTCCCGGCAATGAACACTTGCTTCAGCGCATGAAAAAGTCAGGCCACGAGTTGGGCAATCATATGGTCACTGATGAACCCAGCATCATGCTCAGCCATGAGGAATTTGCCGCTAACCTTTTGGCGGTAGAAAAATTAATCGGCCCACTGGGTGAAAAGAAGTGGTGCCGTCCCGGTTCGGGCTGGTTCAACCATGACATGGTTAATAATGCCCATGAGTTGGGTTACCGATTCTGCCTGGGATCTCTTTATCCTTTTGATAACAAGGTGCGTAACCCTGATCTCATCCATCTGGCGGTTATGGAACAGATGTATCCCGGTGCTATTCTGATATTGCACGAAGGTGGGCCCCAAAGAGATTACATCATTCCACTGCTGGATGAATTGATTCCTGATTTGATATCTGTGGGATACAAATTTATGACTGTCAGCGAGCTTCAGGAACTGGAAACAGTTAAACCTGCCGAGCCAGGAAAGACGCACCCCTAAGGGTCCAATAGGGATCGAAGTATCTATTTTCACGGGGCAACAGGTTTGACAGACCACCAGTGAGAATCACATTCAATGGCCCATAAGTTTCCAGCAGTCGCTCAATGGTCCACTGCACACCTCCGCATCCTGTGAGCCAGGCTCCTCCCATCATGGCTTCAGAAGAATTGGTCCCCACAGTGGGCGGCCGGTGTTGGAAGGGCACTTCCTCAAGCATGGCTCCCTGGATGGCCAATTGACGGGCGGCAAAAGCCATACCAGGAGCAATCAATCCTCCTTCGAAGATTCCATCCAGAAGCAAATCAAATGTTGTGGCCGTGCCTGCGTCCACAATGAGGGCAGAGTTTAATCCCGCAGCCAGAGCGGTCGCCACATTGCAAAAACGGTCTGGCCCCACGGTTTCAACGTTTTGGATTTTGTGGGGATAAGGGAACGCCCCATTCTCACATACCCTTTTTATATTGGGATAAATTTGCTGCAGGATTTCATTGGCTGCAGGAACAACTGAAACAAAAACATGGGCGGAGCTTTCAGGAATATTGAGTCCCTGAACCTGGGTCTTAAATTCGGACGGGTGTTGTAATAAAGTTGAGGGAATACTGCCCAGCATCGTAGGTTGGTCAGTGGCTGTTCCCGGGGCAAAACCCTCCGACCGAAAATCCGGTATTGGAACAACGTTATCCCAGCGGACAATTTTAATATTAGTGTTTCCCGCATCGATCACCACAAGAGACATGATCACTCCCCCCCTTCACCCACGGGCAAAAGATGAACATCGCCGGCATAAAATTGGTTTATTTCGCCCTGGGCATTTTCAACCAGAAGAGCCCCCACTGGTCCGATTCCCAGGCAGCGGCCCATGTAAGTCTCTCCACCGGACTGAATTTTAACATGCCGTCCCAAAAGACAATCAAGAGCAGAAAGAGAAGCCTGCCACGGCAGCCAACCTTCTCGGGCAAAGCGATCGAACTCATCTTCCACACGACGCACGATGCATCCGGCAATGGCGCCCGGTTTGTATTTGCGCCCAGTTTCCATAAACAGGCTAGTGGAAAGCGATCCTAAGTTTTCCGGGAAGTCTTCGATTTTTGTGGAAATATTTAAGCCCATGCCGGCCACCAGGCTACCCTCACCGTGAATGATTCGCTCCAGCAGAATCCCCCCCAGCTTACGGGATCCCACCAGAACATCGTTGGGCCATTTCAACCGGGCATCAATATTAAATTCTTCGCGCAAAGCCAGAACAACCATCAATCCGAGCCACACAGAAAACCCTTTGGTGCGCGAGGCAGGGTGAGGAGGAATCACTACCGAAAGATGCAGTCCGCCACAGTCAATCCACGAGCGTCCCTGGCGCCCCCGCCCAGCGCTTTGATGGCGGGCTACCACCACTGTTCCCCGTTGGAGATGGTCCAGTGGTTGCAATTGAGCCTGGTTCAGGGCTCGCCAACCCCAGTCTTCCCATTGGCAGATGCGCCCTAAGGCAGAAGGCCCCCGACCCAAAAGAAAATCATTGGTGCTGGGAACATCTTCCAGAAGAAACAATCGGGCTCCTGTGCGACGAAACCGCACCCCCGATTCAAAAACATCCAGACCGAACCAATCTCGGCTGATGTGGGTATTGCCTTTGGATTCGAACAGGGCCATGGTTAACCGGCAACCTTCATGTCCAGGCCCAGATCCAAAGCGGCCACAGAGTGGGTTAACCGCCCCACTGAAGCAGCATCCACCCCTGCTCGGGCATAGCCACCAATGGTCTCCAAAGTCACATTGCCGGAACTTTCCAAAAGTGTTTGTGAACACGCAGCGTCCCGCATGGCCACGGCTTTTTGAGTGTCATCAAAAGAGAAATTATCAAGCATGATCCACTCCACCTTCAGCGGCAAAACCTGTTCCAGCTGGGTGAAGTTATCCACTTCCACTTCAATGGCCAATTGCGGAAAATGATGGCGTCCCAAGGTCACCAGTTGCGCCACCCTGCCTTCGGCCGTAGCCCAATGGTTATCCTTGAGCATAATGCGGTCATACAACCCCATACGGTGGTTGTGCCCTCCTCCGCACCGCACGGCATACTTGGCCAAATGGCGATACCCAGGCAGAGTTTTTCGTGTATCCAGGACTTGGCATTTGGTCCCCACCACTTGTTCCACATAGCGGGACGTAAGGGAGGCAATGCCGCTGAGATGCTGGAGGAAATTTAAATAAGTACGTTCGCCGGTGAGAATAGCCGCAGCCGGTCCGCGCAGCACGGCAACCTCTGCTCCGGGTTGCACGGCCTGTCCATCGAGAAGGATTTTCTCAACCTTCACCGAAGGATCCAATTGGGCAAATATGATATCTGCCAGATCCAAACCAGCAATTATGCCAGGCTGACGCGCCACAATGAAGGCTTCAATATCCTGGGCCCCAGGGGATGTGATCAGGGTTGTAGCATCGCCCGTTCCAATGTCTTCCCTGAGGCTCTGGCGCACCAACTCGCTGGTCCACTCAGTATCTGGAAATTGAAAATTCGGAAGGTTCACAATATCTCCTCATCAGCCATTAATCTTTACCTAAACCCCACTGGGCTTTCAATTCTTCAATGCGATCTCTCAAGGCAGCCGCCTGTTCAAAGTCCAATGCTTTGGCCGCATCCTGCATGGCCTCATTAAGCATTTGCAGTTTCTCACGAGGCGGAGCATCCCCTGCCAGAACTTTTTCCCAGGGCAACTCATCAGCACCGGGTGAAACATCTTTCACGGAAGCTGCCGTGGTGGCCATCATGATATCTTCCCGGCTTTTGACAATGGTGCGCGGCACAATACCATGCTCTTCATTGTAAGCACTTTGCCGGGCCCGCCTGCGTTCGGTTTCACGAATGGCGATATCCATGGACCGGGTGATGCGATCGGCATACATGATCACTTCACCATCGATGTTCCGGGCCGCCCTTCCCGAGGTTTGGATCAGACTGCGGGCCGAACGCAAAAAGCCTTCGCGGTCAGCATCCAGGATGGCCACCAGAGATACTTCAGGCAAATCCAGGCCTTCTCGGAGGAGGTTGACCCCCACCAGCACATCAATGTCTCCCAAACGCAAATTACGCAAAATCTCGATGCGATCCAAAGCGGAAATATCAGAGTGAAGATATGAAACCTTGATGCCGGCCTGCGCTAGATACTCACTCAGGTCTTCGCTCATCTTTTTGGTCAGCGTGGTGACCAGCACTCTTTGCTGCCGGGCGATGACCACCCGCACCCGTTCCAGCAAATCATCAACCTGGTTTTTCACAGGCAAAACAGTAATGGGCGGATCCAGCAATCCGGTAGGACGAATCACCTGCTCCACAATCACGCCGTTACTTTTTTCCAATTCATAATCACCGGGAGTGGCGGATACGAAAACGGTGGACGGCATAATGTTCTCAAATTCTTCAAAAAGAAGCGGGCGGTTGTCCAAAGCGCTGGGCAACCTGAAACCATGCTCCACCAGATTCATTTTTCGGGAGCGGTCACCAAAATACATGGCCCCGATTTGGGGAATGGTGGCATGACTTTCATCGATGAACATTAGATAATCTTCGGGAAAATAATCAAGTAGACAAGCGGGACGAGTGCCTGCCTCCCGCTTATCGAAATAACGAGAATAGTTCTCTACCCCTGCGCAATGGCCCACCTGGGTGATCATTTCCATATCATACCGTGTGCGGGAAGCCAGACGATGGGCTTCCAAAGGTTTCCCCAACTCATCCAGAGATGTCAGTCGATCTTCCAAATCCTTACTGATGCAGTCAACGATGGCCTCAGTCCCACCCCGCTCAGTGACAAATTGAGTGGCAGGATAAATCATGGCATTTCCAGCATTGCCCATGCTTTTCCCAGTGAGAGGATCGACCCAGCTCAGAGCTTCAATTTCATCGCCAAATAACTCAATACGGAGAACCCGTTCCTCAAAAGCGGAACGAACTTCCACCGTATCACCGCGCGCTCGAAATGTGCCATATGTGGGTTCGATATCGTTCCGGGAATATTGAATATCAACCAGATGGGAGAGCAAATCATCCCGGTCGATTTCCTCACCGACTTCCAGTTTGATCATGCTGCTGCGAAAAGTATCAGGATTTCCCACACCATAAATGCACGAAACACTGGCCACCACAATCACATCCCGCCGGGCCAAAAGAGAGCTCGTGGCACGCAACCGCAAACGCTCAATTTCATCGTTAATGCTGGTGTCTTTTTCGATGTAAGTATTGGTGGAGGGGATAAAGGCTTCGGGCTGGTAATAGTCATAATACGAAATAAAAAACTCTACGGCGTTATGAGGAAAAAAACCTTTTAGCTCGCCATAAAGTTGGGCAGCAAGGGTCTTGTTGTGACTGAAGATCAAAGCCGGGCGGTCCAACTGTGAGATCATATTCGCCATGGTGAATGTTTTGCCCGAACCCGTCACCCCCAAGAGGGTCTGGCACTGGCGATGATCTTTCACACCCTGGACCAATTCCCGGATGGCGGTGGGCTGATCCCCCATGGGAGCAAAAGGAGCCTCTAACTGGAAAAGTCCCATGGTATGCTCAGTTTCCCCGGGGTTCGGCCAGGCGTGAAGAATCCAGCAGGATTTCCTCTCCGTCCCGGAACCGGTCCACATTCTGGAGGACACCATTGAAACTCACTTCGACACCACGCACATGGCCCAAGCGTAAGCTCAAATGATCATCCGCCCCCCAATAGACCACAAGGCCCCGGCGCACGGCGTAGGCTTTGCCCGCCACGATATTCTCAGCGGGCAGAGCAATGGCTTCAGTTAAGCTGGCGGGAAACTCGGCTGTATCGAACGCTGATTCGGCATCCCTTTTTACGGAAAATTCTCCCGGTTCCTCACTCAGCAACCGCACGACATAGGCCCATTGGCGTCCACCGGCAAAACTCATGGATGGAACTCCATCAAATGCCTGAGGTAGAGATTCATCGCCACCTGCGGGAACGGGACTTTCCTGGGGAACGGAAACCACTGGCTCCCTGGGCGTCTCATCTTGCCAACCCAAGGCCAGCGTATCAGGCAGGGTGGCTGTTTGATTCACGGGCACAGAGGTGGTAGAACTCACAGCCACCGGGTCGTCCCCTTTCATGCCCAGGAACCACGACACCAGGAAGTATCCCCCCACAAGGATCGCAATACCCAAACCAATCCAGCCCCAAGGCAAACCCACCTTGGTGATTTTCACATCCTGCTCATCCCAACCCGGCGCCTGGCTACCGTCGGCTTCGGTATTGGTGGCGCCGGTGTACACCAGATACAATTCTATCATTTCTTCTGGTTCAAGCCCCACGGCCTGGGCGTATGAACGTAGAAAACTTTTCACATATAAGTCGCCTGAGATTTTGTGATATTCATCCAATTCGATAGCCCGCAACATATTGGGAGCTATCCGTGTGCTTTCCGCAACTTCATCCAAACTCAGATCTGCTTTTTCGCGAGCGGCAATCAGCAGCTCTCCAGGAGACAGATTATTTTCACTGACGGTCATGGGATCCTCCCGCAATCAGCTGTCCAGGGCTTCGAGCCGATGCAATAAAGTAGCGGCCTTGTTTTCATTCTCGGCCAGCAGATCCTTCTGTTGCTGGACCACATGGTCAGGAGCATTGTCGGTAAACTTTTTGTTGGCCAGTTTGGCTTTGCAGCCTTTCATCCAACCAGCCAATTTGGCATGCTCTTTCTGCAATCGCGCCTTTTCTTTGTCTAAATCAACCAACCCTTTCATGGGCAGGAAAATCTCCACAGTACCGGCCACTCCCACTCCTGCAGGAGTGGGATCTTCACCACCGCTGACAACTTCCACGGTTTCCATCTTGGCCAGCAAAGCCACCAATCCGCTGATGCTCTGCAGTCCGGGAATTCGGCTTTCATCGGCGACACGCAAAATGGCCGCTCCCCGTTTCCCAGGCTGAACACCCAGCTCGTTACGCACGTTGCGCACCACATTGACAATCTCTTTAACCTGTTCGAAGTCGTCAAAATCAGAGGCAAAAGGAGCTTCCTTTTCCAAGACCGGGAAAGATGAGGTCATCAGATATCCCCGGCTGGGTGGCAACCAGCTCCACAATTCTTCAGTGATAAAGGGCATCACCGGATGCAGGAGTTTGTAGCTCATGGCCAAATTCAAGACGGCCACACACAGAGCCACTCCCTGTTGGGATTCATCTCGCAGCCGAGGCTTCACGGCTTCCAAATACCAATCGCAGTATTCGTGACGGAAAAAGTTGAAGACGCAATAAGCAGCATCATTCAATCGCCGCTTATTCATATTGGCGCCGGCTTCATTGACCGCTTTCAGAAGTTGGCTCAGAACCCAGCGGTCTTCCAGTTTCAGGTCAGCATCCACCATCTCCACAGGCGGTTTGCCACCAAAAACGCCATCCCACAGCTGAGCAAACATGCGGGCCGGTTCCTGTTCCCAATCGGAGCTCTGGCCCAAACTGGCCAGATCCAAAGTACGGGGCGCTTCGGCGCCAACGGTGGCCTCCTGAGGCAATCCGGCTTCATCCCACATACCCAGCACCAGCTTCGTGGCCTGGAAAATTTTATTACAGAAATTGCGTCCCACTTCAAGGGTCGACTCACTGAAGAAGATGTCCTGTCCGGTGGGCGTGAGCATAACAAGGCTGCAGCGCAAAGCATCGGCACCATAATTATCAATGATGTCGATGGGGTCTGGGCTATTACCCAGAGACTTGCTCATCTTCTGGCCTTTTTCATCCCGCACAATGCCGGTGAAAAGGACTTCATTGAAGGGCTTTTCGTCCAGAAATTCATAACTGGCCATGATCATGCGGGCCACCCAGAAGAAGATGATATCCGCCGCCGTCACCAGCACTGAAGTGGGGTGATATTTTTTGATCTCTTCATCATTTTCAGGCCAACCCAAAGGCGAAAATGTCCACAGCCATGAACTGAACCATGTGTCCAGAACATCGTCATCTTGGGTAAGGTTTTTGCTCTGGCATTTGCTGCAACCGGCAGGGCTGGCAGAAGCTGCCATTTCGTTCCCGCAATCATCACAGTACCAAACCGGAATGCGGTGCCCCCACCACAACTGGCGGCTGATGCACCAATCGCGGATGTTGGTCATCCAGTTGTTATAGACTCCAACCCAACGCTCGGGAAAGAGTGTAATTTCACCATCTTGGACTGCAGAAACCGCAGGCTCGGCCAGCTTATCCATGCGCAGAAACCACTGTTTGGATAAATAAGGTTCAATCACATGACCGCAGCGATCATGGTGCCCCACCTGGTGAGTGTTTTTTTCAATTTTATCCAGCAGGCCCAACTCGTCCATGGCCGACACAACGGCCTTGCGGCATTGGTAGCGCTCCATGCCCTCAAATTGCCCTGCCTGTTCATTCATCAGGGCACTGGGCGTCATGCAAATGATCTGAGGCAGATCGTTGCGCCGCCCAACTTCAAAATCGTTGGGGTCATGGGCCGGAGTGATTTTCACAAACCCGGTGCCTTTTTCGGGATCGGCATGATGGTCGCCAATGATGGGAATTTCCCGATCAGTCAGAGGAAGTTTCACCAAACGCCCAATCAAATGTTTGCGCTCGGGATCTTCCGGATGCACGGCCACAGCCACATCACCAAACATGGTTTCCGGCCTGGTAGTAGCCACAGTCAGGTGCCCCTTGCCATCAGCAAAAGGATACCGTAAATGCCAGAGGCTTCCCTCTACCTCTTTATGTTCAACCTCATCATCACTGATGGCCGTCAGATCATGAGGGCACCAATTCACCAAATAAACATCCCGATAAATGAGGCCTTTTTCTTTTAGGGAGATAAAAGCCTTGGTGACGGCCTTGTTGCGGGCCTCGTCCATGGTGAAGGCTTCCCGCTCCCAGTCCAGAGAGCACCCCAAGCGCCGAATTTGCTGAGAAATGCGGTCATGAGTGAAGTCTTTCCACTCCCAGGCCTTTTCCAGAAATTTTTCCCGTCCAGCTTCCCTTTTGGAAATTCCTTCGGCGGCCATTTGCTTACTAACAACCTGCTCGGTGGCGATGCTGGCATGATCCATACCCGGCACCCACACCGTGGGGCGACCTCTCATACGGGCCCACCTTACCAGCATATCCTGGATGGAATTACCCAAACAGTGCCCCATATGTAAAATACCCGTAACATTGGGCGGGGGAAGAGTGATGACAAAAGCATCATCTTCCAAAGTTTCATCAGGTGCGAAAAGGCCAGCCTGCTCCCAGGCTTCATACCATTTCTTTTCAATATTTTCGGGGGAATATTGGGATAATTGCCTGATATCTTCCAATGCACAGCTCCTGGATTAGGGAATTTTCCGGGCTTCATGGCCTGGGGAATCCCAACAGTAATGATCATTCCGGTACTATTAAAGTCAGCCGCAGATGCCAAAATCATCTGCGGTAGGAATTTAACACCTGAACACGGCCTGAGCAACGGCTTTGGGCAGGGTTTCGGTGGAGAATTCTAACAACCTGACAAATTCATCCACACTTTAAAGGCTTATTGGTCAACCAAAAGTAAATATTTATCGTTTTTTTTGGGTATTTCACAAAAAGAAGGCTTTTATCTGATTGAATTTTCCTGTATATTTTAAGTTGTAACCATAGTACTCGCCTACTTACCGACTCTCTACCGGGGGAATACAACATGAAAAAGTTAGCTTTCGCACTGCTTCTGACCCTTTTCGTCGCCGGAAATTCTTTCGCTCAGCTGGATCCCGATGCTGATGGTATTGGCGTTTACTTCGATCCCTGTGCCTGCGTCAACTGCCTGGACCTCCCTGCGGGAGAGCACCTGGGTTATGTTGTCATCACTCACCCCAGCAGTGAAATGGGCGTTGGCGGCTGGGAAGCCACCATCACCAACACTGGTCCTGGCGTTGTCACCCAGTACGAAATCATGGGTGAGTCCATTAATGTTGGTATCCGTCCCAACGAATTCATCGTTGGTCTGGGAACCCCCATTGTGAACCCTTATACCTTCCCCGCTGTGGTTGTGGCCATTGTGCATCTGTTCGTCATCGATACAGATTCACCCATCGAATTCTATATTGATGGCGTATTCTTCCACTCCATTCCTGACAATTCCCAACCTGCATACCTGGATGGTGGCGACTACAACAACATCCTTCCCTTGCAGCAAATCCAGGGTAGTGCAGAACTTCCTGTGGCCATCGTCAATGGTGATTGCTCCGGCGTCGTGGCTACCGTGGATGAAAGCCTTGATAGCTTGAAAGCGCTTTACCGTTAATCGTTAAGGATTATATTTTTTCCTCATGGAAAAGATGGGCCGCGATCATTGTGAATCGCGGCCCTTTTTGTAGCTTTATCAAAGAAGATCACTTACTGTGCTTTAAAAGTCTTTCATCTCTCGCCCGATGGATAGATAGACCATATTCACCCCTGTCTTTAAAGGACACGGTTATGATTGTTTTTGATTCCAAGGCTGGGAGATTCAGCCAGATTTCTAAAAATAGTATTTTTGTACTTGTTTCTTTATTGCTATTCACTTTTCAGGGCACTCAAGCCATGGGCAAAACCCTTTCGGTTCCCGAATCATCCCCCACCATTAAAGGCGCTCTCATCCAAGCCCAGCCCGGAGACATCATCTTGGTCTCCTGTGGAACATATTTCGAACACGACATTATGATGAAGCCCGGTGTGGCTTTGTGGTCCGGTACCCTCCAGCCTGGTTGCGTCACCATTGATGCCCAGGGCAAAGGGCGTATTTTCCAATTTGCCGATGCTGATTCCAACACTGCATTAGTGGGTTTCACCCTCAAAGGAGGATTGGCTCAGGGACAAAACGGCGATCGAGGTGGAGCCATCACCTTCCAAAATTCTTCTCCCAGAATTTCAAACTGTATTTTTAAGTCCAACAAGGCCACTTCTGGTGGGGCCATCTTTGTGGATCAGAAAAGCTCTCCAGTCCTTGCCAACTGCCTGATAGAAAATAATGAAGCTCAGCAAAAAGGTGGCGGAGCCTTTTGTTTAGGCACTGTAACTTTCAATGAGTGCGCTTTTGAGAGAAATGTAGCCATGGTGGGCGGTGGTTTAAATTTAGGTCAAGACGCCGTGGCAAAGCTGCAAAGTTGTTCCATAAAGAATAACACAGCCGGAAACACCGGAGCTGGATTGCATGCCCAGCAATCACTGTGCGCCATAAGCAACACCATTTTTGCCGGAAATTGGGGTGGTCTCGGTGGCAGCGCCATCAGCACTCGGAATGCCGACCTGACTCTGGTCAGCAGCACCTTGTATCGCAACGGTAGTGATTCCAGTGGTGGAGTCTTGGCCTTTGAAGGCACCCCCCCCCAATTTAACAACAGCATCATCGCCTTCAACGAAACCCCAATCCTTAAAATTGACACAGAAATACCCGTTTTTCAAGGATGCAACCTCTATGGAAATGCCACCGGAGATTGGGTGGCTGAACTACGCTCCCTGGGTCAAAAGGATGACAACCTCTCATCTGATCCAGAATTTTGTGCCCCTGACTATGGTAATTTTAATTTACAAAGCTCCTCAGCATGCCTCCCTAGCAACAACCCCACTGGCAACAAAAGCATTGTTGGTGCCTTTGGTCCTGGTTGTGTTAACGGTAATGAACAATCTAGCCTGGCCCCCCCCACCAGCTCCGGCTTTCAGGCGGTTCCAGCGGGGTTGTAATCTGAACTCAGGCTGTGTTAAACTGTTTTTTTCAATAGGATTCCTCAGTTCAAGAGGTTCAGGTGCTCAATTTCCCGGCGATCAAGCCAAACCTTTTTGAAAAGCTGACCCGCATTTTAGGCTTGTTCCTGATTGCTCCCCTGCTGACCCTTTCCACCATTCCCATTGCCATTCACATCACACAGAAGCCCGATTTCGGTTTCGCAGTGAACCAACTGGAAATTGGGTCCCTTGATCCCGGCGGCCCCGCTCAAAAAGCAGGTTTACGCACCGGTGACAAGATCCTGGCTGTGGATGGAGTACCCGTCACCAAAATGACCCATTGGTTTGCTGCTAAAGCGGGCCATTACCAACTGAATCCGGTTCTGTTTAAAGTCCAGCGTATGGGATTGGTATATTCTCTCCTGGTGACACCTGATCCTCCTGGACAAATGAGGATGATTCACGATTTCAGCCTTTTGGTTTCCGGTTTGGCCTTTCTGCTCATCGGTTGGTGGGTTTTTTCCAAACGCAGTGACCTCGTGGCCAGAAATTTTTTCGCTCTTTGTACCTTGTTCGGTTTCATGTTGCTGGATATTCCCGACCTGCCCTTAGTGGGGTATATGACGGTCAAAGAAAGTTTACGGACCCTAGTCCAATTGATGCTTCCTGCCTATTTTCTCCGTTTCTTTCTTCAATTTCCCAGTCCCCGCTTCCAGCCAGGTGGGTCGTTGCGGCGCTGGCGTAGTTTGCTTTGGCCGGGCTGGATTTTGTTTCTCTTGCTTCTTGTGCTGGATTCCTCTGCCGTGCTCACACAGTCCGCATCAATCCAACCTTGGATAGAACTCCTGGCCCTAGTCTATTCTCTGGGATTTTTTCTGGCTGGGCTCGTGGTTTTTACCAAACGAATTCTTCGTCGAGACCGCCCCATCCAGCGAACAAAAATGCTAGTCATTCTTACTGGGTTACTGGCTGGCCTGTTACCCTTTATGGGCTCAATGATTATGGCCAACCTGAATCCTGACTCCAGCTTGCCCATGTGGCAGTACCTTTCCTTCAGCCTCATCCTGGTCCCCATTAGCTTTGCTTTGGCGATCATGCGATATGGCGCGCTGGACAAAAGTTTTGTGCTGCGAATCAGTCTCATTTACGGATTTCTGACCCTGATTGTTCTGGTGGGTTATTTCCTCGTTGTGGTGGGCCTGGGACAACTTCTGGCCTCCCTTTTTCGCATCTCCACTTACCCGGTTTTGCTGACTGTAGTGGCAGCCAGCAGTTTGACTGTCCTGCCTTTGCGGCGGCTTGTTCAGGGGTGGATTGATGATACCTTTTACCCCGCGCGTAAAGCGAACTTGGAAGCGATCGGCAATCTGGGTAAAGGTCTGACTGCTTTGATTGATATTGATGATGTGAATCAAAGCCTGCTCAACGGTCTGAACGACTTGTTCCGTCCTGAAGACCTGGTTCTTTTCATTCAAAGTGATGAAGAGCCTTTTCATTTTGTGCCAATCCGCCAACAGCAAGCACAGAATTTGGCCAACCTTCCCCCATCTTTACCCCAGACCAGTAGCCTGGCCATTTTGCTGGATCGATTGCGTCGGCCCATCTTTTCCGAAGAACTTGAAGACATGCTCTTTACTGGAGATTCGGAACCGGGCTCCCTGGGTTTGCTCACCCATTTGAAAGTCAATCTCCTTGTTCCCCTCATTTCAGGAAACCGATTATTAGGTTTTTTGGCCTTCGGTTCCAAGAGCAGCGACGCTCTGTATTCTCAGGAAGATTTAAGCCATCTCAACCAACTGGCTGTTCAAGCTGGTTCTCTTCTGGAAAGCCGCCTGCTTTACCGTGATAGTTTGGAACAGAAAAAGACTGAAACGGAACTGGAATTGGCCCGCACCATCCAACATAGCCTGTTGCCCAATGAGGCCCTGGAGGATGAATGTTTCGTCATCGCCGGTCGCAACGAATCCTGCCGGATGGTCGGTGGCGATTATTTTGACTACTTCCTCCGCAGTGATGGCAGCTTGGGCTTTGCCCTGGCCGACGTTTCGGGAAAGGGAATTCCCGCCGCTCTGCATATGACCTCCCTGCGGGTGGCCTTTCGGCAGGAGGCCGAAGCTGAGGACCAACCTCACTTAGTCATCAAACGATTGAACGACACCGTTTTTAACCTTGTCTCCACCGGGCAATTTATCTGTTTTTTCTATGGTATCTGGCATCCTGAAACCGGAATTCTCAACTATTGCAATGCTGGCTGTGAACCCCCTGTTCTGCTGAACCCAAATCAAAGTTTTCACCAATATTTGCGTAAAGGAGGACCTGTTTTAGGTGTTACCAATGAGCATGACTATCGCCAGGGATCCTTGCAAATGGCTCCCCAGGACCGCCTATTCTTATTTACCGATGGTCTGACGGATGAACAGAATGAGGATGAAGAATTCTTCGATTTCCCGCGTCTTCTGGCCTTACTGGAGGCCAATCTCGTTTCCACTCCTGTGCATTTGCTAGACAAGATATTTGCCAGTATTAATACATTCGGCGGCCCTGACCGCACTGATGACAAAACCGCTATATTACTGGAAGTAAAGAATTTGCGTAGTTAATATATCCCCGGTCCCCTTCTTGCTAAAGTCTCTTTAGGAAGAGCCGATCTCCATTAGTTTTTCCTTTTTCAGAAATTGTTAAAGTTGCGACCTCAATCTGCCAAAAAGATAAAGGTCTACAAACGTTCACCTAAAATTGGAAAGGGGGGATTAAAATGGGACCGGAAATTTATTTGGTAATGGGTCTTTCTCTCATTGATCTCTGGTGGTGGTTGCGAAGATGATCATCTCTTGTTTGGCCCCTGATTAGCGTTACCAACGCATTCAGGGGTCTATTCTTTTATATAGCTCCCGCTAAAGATCTAGCCAATACCCATCCCAGCCATACCGCCAACAATCCCAGTAGCAAATTAGCCACCACGTTCAACACCGCCAGATGATGATCCCCGGCTTGCATAAATTTTAGAGTTTCAAAACCAAAAGTAGAAAAAGTAGTGAAGGCCCCCAGAAAACCCACAGCCCAAAAGAGTCTGACTGATTCACCAACCCATTCGGTTTGAGATTCCAATTCCAGAACCAGCCCCAAAAGAAGACACCCCAGAAGGTTCACCACTAAAGTGCCATAGGCAAAATTACTTCCCAGGAGGCGCTGGGCCCATAACCCGACACCGTAACGGGACGCAGCTCCTGCTGCGCCCGCTACGGAAATCAACATCATCGATCTCAGCTGGGACTCCAAAATCAGGACCCCAATGCTTTTAAATATCCCGCTTCGTATTCAGCCTGAGAGTGACCACCCACCCACACTTCCACAATGACACCGTTTTTATCCAAAACGAAGGTGGTGGGAATGCTTTGCACGCCCCCAAAATCTTTGGCTACCTGGAATTTTTTATCCGAAACAACCATAGGGAAAGTCAGATTGTTGTCCGTTACATATTGCCGTACTTTTTCAATGCCATCACGACCAAATGCCACACCCACAACTACTAAATCATCGGGATGAGCCTTGCTCACTGCTTCCAAGCTGGGCAGAGCTTTTCGGCAGGGAGGGCACCATGTGTCCCAGAAATCAATAATAACGACTTTGCCTTTTAAGCTCGACAGCTGAAGCTCGCCACCGGCAATATTTTCAAGGGTAAAGTCCGGAGCCATATTGCCAACCGCACCACCCACCACCAGACCGGATGTATCCGCCGCATGCTCATCGGTTCCAGCAGCCGGTTTGGCATCATCAGCTTTGTCTCCACCACAAGCAGAGAGCAGAACCATGGAAAACAGGGTCAGGATTAACAGGGAAAATTTCATTGGTTTTGTGAACACGAAGCAGTCCTTCCTAAACGATGAACCCCAGGCAAAAAATCCTGAAGCGCTGTATTTGAACTCCTCTAATTACGCAAAAGTTGCAATTTTTTGCAACTATTGTCCTCTTAGAGTCTTTACCTTGCATCAAACTCTTGAATTTGGTGCCAAAGTTCGTATTCTTCATACCTGAGAAATATTTCGCCCACTGTCCCCCATGAATAGGTGGACACTGAGACAGGTTTTCCTTGGGTACAACTGATTAAAGAGAGCTGTCATGCGCATTTTGCTGTTCATTCTATCCCTTCCGTTGCTTTTGGGTTTTGCTTCTGTACAAGCTGCAGATGTAACCCTGGTTCCTGATCCCATCACCGAGCAGGCTGAAATTGGAAAAAACCTGGTCTATCGGTTCCAGGTATCCTTGCCTGCAGGATCCACCTTAGCCAATGATGGCCTGTCTCTCGCAGCTGAACCCGGAGAGGGAGAAGATTTCTTTTCAACCCCCTATCCCACCAAAATTATTTCCCAGGAAGGTGGCTCCGCCCTTATTGAATGGGCTGCGCCGCTGCCCGAAACTCTCAAACCGGCAGAGCATCAACTGAAGTTTGTTTTCTCCGGTAAAAGTTCTTCCGGTGAAGCCCTCAATGGAACCTGGTCTGGTGCCCTGAAAGTGGATTTTGGCGAAGGATGGTCCGCCAACAAAATCAGTAACTTCATTGAAGAGCGCGGTATGTTCCTTTTCCTGCTGCTGCTTTTTGGTTTTGGTCTCCTGATGAGCCTCTCCCCCTGCATCTATCCCATGATTCCCATCACCCTGGCAGTCATCGGGACCCAGAGCAAAGAAAAAGGGATCATGCATGGCTTGGTCATGTCCCTCACCTACGTCATCGGTATGGCCCTTGTTTATGCCATCATCGGGTACTTGAGCGCCACGGTGGCCAGTGGGATCACCGCCTTCATGCAAAGCCCCGTAGTCATGGTCCCCATCGCCCTCCTACTCATTGTGCTTTCTTTCAGCATGTTTGGCGCCTACGAATTGCAGGCCCCCCAATTCATGCGTGATAAACTGGGTGGCGCCGGTGGCAACCGCTCCGGTCTGTTGGGCGTTTTTGTCATGGGCATGGTTGCCGGATTGATTGCCTCACCCTGTGTGGGCCCCTTCCTCGGCGGCCTCTTGCTAATGCTTTCCACCACAGGCGATGGCCTACTGGCCTTCATCAGTTTGTTCACTTTTGGTATGGGAATGGGCGTTCTTCTCATTGGTGTGGGCACTTTCCCCGCCCTGTTGGGCTCTATGCCCCAAGCCGGCGGCTGGATGGAATCTCTCAACAAAGGCATGGGACTGTTGCTTGTGGGAATGGCCCTGTATTTCCTGCGTCCTGGTTCGGTGATTCCCGCCAATTATTTCTACCCCCTTATTGGTGCGGTAATGGTCCTGGTGGGTGTCTTTGTAGGTGCCTTTGAAAATCTGGGAAGTGAATCCGGCTGGTGGGACAAGACCCGCAAAGCTTTGGGTATCCTGACTCTTGTCAGTGGCCTGATCTTCTTCGTGGGCAGCAACCTGCAGTACGGATTCCTGGGCCAAGCCTGGCGTAGTGTCCTGCCTGAAGTCACCGCAGTGACTCAAATTGAGCATTCAGGACAAGAAGCCCCAAACACACAACTAGCTGAAGCTGCTGCCACCACGGTCCCAGCTCCCCTGCCCAAGAAGGTCCAATGGGAAAAGATCCACACCGGTGAAAACGTCCAGGCTTTTCTGGATCTGAAACGCGCCGAAGCCATTGCATCAGGCAAACCCATCATCATCGATTTCTGGGCCCAATGGTGTGTTTACTGCAAAAAGCTGGATAAAAAAGTTTGGAATCAGCCGGAAGTAGTGGCAGAAAGCCTGCGCTTTATTACGATCAAAATTGATGCGACTAAAGCTGATGATGATGAAATGTCTGCCATCAAGAATGAATATAAAGTGCCGGGGCTGCCGCTTGTGGCATTTATTGATAGCCGGGGGGAAATTCTTTATGGAAGCGGGCAGGGTGGGTTTACTCCTGCTCCTGAAATGCTAAAAATCATGAAAAGTATTCGCTGACGGTTGTGCCTTTGAATTTGTGTCTGGTCTGTTGTTTGCGATGGACCAGACATGAATACCAAAAATAAAACCGCTGTATCATGGTCCCCTCCCTTCTGCCCAAACCCTAAGTGCTTTTATCACAATGGTCCCAATGATCAGTGGCCTGTGAAGTTGATTGGCTACTTCCGTAGACATAATCCTCCCCACCGTGTACAGCGGTTTCTATGCAAGGCCTGCCAAAGAAGCTTCAGTACCCAAACGTTTTCACAATCCTACTGGCAAAAGCTCCCTGATCTTGATGCCAAAATCATCATGAAGACCGTAGGTGGCATGGCAAACCGTCAAATTGCTAGAGATCTCAAAGTCGCTCCCGAAACTATTAATCGGCACATTGCCAGGTTGGGAAGGCATTGTTTTCTCTTTCATCAAGAGCAAATGAAAAGCGCTCCACCTGTGAAAGTTGTCGTTGTCGATGGCTTTGAAACTTTCGAACTGAGTCAATACCATCCCATCCACCACCATGTCGCCGTCGAGAAGGAAACAGATTTCTTTGTCTATTTCACCGACAGTGAATTGAGGCGTAAAGGCCGGATGACAGCACCGCAAAAACGAAGGCGCAAAGAGCTAGAATTGCTTCTTGGACGGCCTGACCCCAAAGCTATTGAATATGATATGATGGAGTTGCTGGAGGTTACTCTAGGTGACCAACAGACAGCCATTGTACACAGTGATGACCATCCAGCTTACCGGCGGTCAATAAATCGATTAGATATTTCTATTGATCATCGTATTACACCTGGAAGCAAGCATAGGGACAGCCGGAATTCACTTTGGGCAGTTAACCTTTTGGACCTTTTGATTCGTCATTCCAATGCGAATCACAAAAGGGAAACAATTGCTTGGTCCAAAAGACGGCAATCCAGTGCTGAACGTTTGGCCATTCTTCTTGTCTGGAGAAACTACATGAAAGGACGGAGAGAAAAAAAACGAGGAAGCCCTACTCCAGCGATGGCTCGCGGGATGATGGAAAGGCCGATTGTAATCCCAGAATTATTGGAGAAAAGGCTATTCCGCAGCAAGTTTGAATTGCCACCACGATGGGCTGAATATTACAACCGGACTGTTCGCACGCGAGGCATTGAACTTGAACGTCACCATGAATTAAAACACGCGTATTAAAAACCCGCTTTACCTTTTCAGGGGCAAAGCGGGTTGGAAGTAGACACAATTTCAGAGGCACAACCTACTGGAACCGGACTTCGTTTCCATAGTCCATGTCATAAACCTTAACCGGCCCAGTAATCCCGTTCTCCGTCAAAACCTCAGGCATTCCATCCCCATCGATATCCAACAACTCAATATACTTGAAGAACGTCTCTTCTTCCCATTCAATGCCCCCGGTGGCAGAATCGATGACCTGTCCTGTGTTCAAAACAATTTCGACCCGACCATCTCCATCCACATCGCCGCACCGAACCATGGAGGCAGTAAAATCGTTCAGGCTAGTCCAGTCCTTGTTAAAGGTGCCGCCATCAATGTAGTAAATCTTATTATCGGCGAGCAGCACGATTTCATTGGCCTGATCTTCATCCATATTGGCAGTAGTAAAGCAGGTGATGGAGCGGTACTCACTGGGCAACGATTCCCACAACAGAGTGTAATTTTCCAGGGACCACACATAGGCCTTGCCGGAGTTGGTCCGGCAGATGAGGGCATCATCCAGGGAGTCTCCATCCAAATCGGCCACCATCACTTCCTCAGGGATACCGCTGAGCTGAGTGCTCTTCCACACACGCTCGGCTCCTCTGCTGGTATGTTTGATGACGATGACAGTGCCAAAGCGTTCCCCCAGGGCGGTGAACATGCCCTCTTCGCCGTGGATAGGCTCAAACGCAGCCAGGTGGTCGAGTCGGCTGGCTGCCCAATTCAAGGCTTTGTATTGCTCATAACGGAGTTCCTGTTGGGCTTGAGCTTGCTCAGGTATGGCCGTCAAGGCCGTGGCCGTTATGAGAAGCAGTAGGGTCATCAATCCCATGGGTCGCATTTTCCACCTCGGTGTTTTGATATTGAGAGTGCGGAATGAATCCGCGGCTGTTTCTTCTGCATCCTAGTATACGGCAGAGAGAGTTCCTCGGAAATTGTTTTCAACACGAGGCAGGAAAGAGGTTCCGAAAATCACCAAGGCAAAGGTATGCCCATTCCAACTTGAAGGACAAGATTTGAAAAATTGACATCGCTATGATCATAGTAGCGGTATTGCCCCTTGATCCAAATGAGGTATTTCTCTTTGAGAGTCTTCTCCAGGCCGGCTTCAGCCACCAGGGACCAATATTTGTTGGAAGACCCGGAGATTCCTGCGGGAAATTCCACTCTACTGGCACCAAAACCCAAACCTAAAAATGGAGAACTGAGACCTTTTGGATCCCTCATGTCTTCCAAGTACTTGCGAACAATGAAATCGGCAGAAAGGATTGTTTCACTGTCGGTGATGTTTTGATAGTCAATCTGCATACAAACACCAGCATTCCAATTGTACAGAAACGAGAGAAAGTCCACGGCCGCCCCGGGACGGAAGAGCAGATCAGCACCGTACCCAAAGACGCCCGATTCATATTCCAGGGCAGAGCCAACCTGTCCATGAATGGCCAGAAAAATCGGAGTGTCTGCCGATGGTCCCAAATGACTTTGGGGCATTTTCAAACGTGGGTTGGTGGCAGCCCATGCCTCCATGGCTCCGGTCATGAGCACAATGACCAGCAATAACGGCAAAGCAGTCAGCATTAATTGGGTTTTAAAATTATGGTATGGATCCAAGGGATTCCCTTTCTCAGGAACTTAGAATATTTCTCTTTGGGTTCCCACCTTGCAAAAGCGGTGCCCGACAACCCGTTTAGGGAAGCCCCTAATACATTGCGTTTATAGAAGTTAAGTATGTGCTCGACAATTCAATAGTCATAAGGGGTTGTATATCCTAGAATATGCAGGAAATTTGGTAAAAAACCTTCCACCCGGACTCCAACCCAGGGATACTACCAAGCCCATGCTTCCAGACAGCTATTCCACACTTGAGCAGCCTGCAGAAATAGAGATTAAAGTGCAACGCTCCCGGTTCATCGCCCTGGCCAGCCCGGCTGAAGATGAAGAAAGTGCCAAACAGTTTATTGCTCAGGTGAGAAAAAGATTTCATGATTCCAGACACGTATGCCATGGCTGGCGTTTGGGTCTGCAATCCGAAACAGTCGAAAACCGCAATGACGATGGGGAGCCATCCGGAACAGCTGGTGAGCCTATTTTGGTGGCCATCAGGCGCAGTGGTTTGACCAATGTAGTGGTGACTGTAGTTCGCTATTTTGGCGGGATCAAATTGGGAACCGGAGGTCTGGGCCGGGCGTATGGCGGAGCAGCTGACTTGGTTCTGGATAAAGCGCCCCAGACTGAGGTACTTCTGGGAAGAGAATTTGATCTGCACTTTCCGTATCCCCGCCGAAAAACTGTCCAGCATTTACTGGATCAACACCGGGGACGAATCATAAGTGAGGAATATGGGGCTGAAATTGATTGGCAGCTTTGGCTGCCTCACTCTACTTGGCAGGGCTTTCTTGAAGCTTTGACTGAGGCTACGGCCGGGGAATTAAAAGCTGAGCCTGTCGAAAAGGCATAAAAAAATGGCCCTGCCGAAGCAGGGCCAAATTTTAATTCCCTAGGAACGGGAAGCTTGCTGGGAAGGGTCTTCTTCCGCATAATCGAGCATGTATTTAAACGTTTTGCTCGAACGGATCTTGTCGAAGGCCTCTTCTTTGATCTGGCGGATGCGCTCACGGGTCAGGCCCATGATTTTTCCGATTTCTTCCAGAGTCATTTCCTTGTCGGTTCCCAGACCATAGTACAGGCGCAGGACTTTGGCTTCGCGTTCTTTCAGATCGCCAAGCATACGTCCGATGCTACTGTTCAGGTCATCTTCCATCACCTTATTGTCCGGTCCCACACCTTTGTCGTCTTCAAGAAAGTCGAGGTAGGTGCTGTCTTCGTCATTACCCACGAAGTCGTCCAGGAAGAAGTTATCCTGCATCAGAGGCAGGGTATCTTTCACTTCAGAAACGGACAGGCCCAATTTTGAGGCAATTTCTTCGGGCTCAGGTTTGCGACGCAATTTCTGTTGCAGCTCGCCACTGGCCTTTTTAATCTGGTTCAGAACGCGGGCTCGGTTCAAGGGCATACGCACAATTTTACTGTGGTTTGCGAGAGCAGCCAGGATGGATTGACGAATCCACCAAACGGCATAACTGATAAACTTGAAGCCACGGGTCTCATCAAACCGCTGGGCAGCTTTGAGCAGACCCAGGTTGCCTTCGTTGATCAAATCTTCCAAGGGAACGCCATAATGAGCGTATTCCTTGGCAATAGAGACTACAAACCGCAGGTTGGCCTTGACCAATTTATGCAGGCTTTCGCTATCATTCTGATGGATCCCACGGGCCAGTTCGCATTCTTCTGCACGAGTCAGCAGGCTATAAGCTTTAACTTCCTGGAAATAAAGATCCAGATTACTCATCAACTGAGCGGAGGGGACGGTCTGATTGGATGTGGTGGTGGCAGCGGCGCGGCCTTTACCCCGGGTTGCTGGAGCGCGTTTGGTGGTGACCCGAGTTTTGGCTGTCGTCGTTTTTTTAGTTGCCTTGGCCATATTATTTCTTTCCTCTCATCTTCTTCTTTGGGTTCTCTGCTGTGGGGCAGTGAACAAACTGTTATGGGCATCCTTAACAAGTCCCGTACCAGTTTAAGGACTGAGCAGAAACTTTATAAAAGTTCCGTAAAGCACTGAACATCCAACACTTAACAATTGAAAAGAAACATCTAAAGTCTGGGCGATTTGTGACAAACATCAGGTTTCCGACATTTTGTCAACGGGCTATTGTATACGCCGCCACTTTGTCAAATTAAAATTTGATGTTTTCTTCCAGAGCCCAAGTGTTAGATTCCTATCATGGATTCAAATAATCACCCGGTGGGAGTTTCAGTGAACAAGGATCGGCAGTCTACTACCTCACAGGACCCAAAGTCCACCTCCATTATTATAGTGGCGTTATTATTCTCCATAACCCTCCCACTGATCACAGGAGCACTTCTATCATGGCATAGCTTGGGTGAACTTGACGTCTGGTTGCACCAAAAAGCAGGCCAGGACATACTGCAAGACCTAAATATGCCTCAAGTAAATACCTATTCATATACAGAACCCAATCATCCCTGGACTAACCACGAATGGCTTTTTCAAATTCTGGTGGCATATACAGGTCCTGGCCAAGATGATCTTGAGGATGGAATCGACCGCTGGATTGTTCTGAGGCTGCTGCTCACTTTGCTTTTGCTGGTATTACTGCTCCTGGGAGATCGCCTCTGGCGGGCACCACCCCTCAAATTGTACTGGTTGGCTCCAGGAATATTCCTGGGTGTGGCTATGCTTTGGACGCGAATCTTGTTGCGGCCGGAAATGTTATCTTACGCCCTCATTGTCATTGTGATCAGATTGGCCGAACGCTCTGGGGAGGAACCCTGGAATATTCGCCGGCTCTTTTCGCCCCGCACACGGGAGGGTCTGGCATTTTTCAGCACTCTTTTGTGGGCCCAGATTCATGGCTTCAGTGCTTTGGCTCCAGTGATCTGGTTGCTGGCCGGTCTCGTAGGGTATATACCCCACTCCCGTTTCCCCCGCACCAATTTGACCCGACTTTCGGCCGGTACCGTCCTTATTTTGGCGGCTCTGTTGATGACTCCCAACGGTTGGCAAGGCTTCATCTATCCCCTGAAAGCTCTGGGTCAGTTTTCCGAAAGCAGCGTGGATCTGAGCCACACCATTTCTGAATTGCAGCCCCTGCTCTCTACTCAGGATGGGCTGGGCTTCACCCTGCTGGCATTTAAAATCAGTTTGATCTGGGGCCTAATGCACATCATCCTGACCTGGCCGGGGCGCAACATCCTGCGAATCACCTTGTGGCTCTTGGCAGCTGCCGCCACCTTAGCCGCCCAACGAAATATGGCCTTTTATGCCATCACATTTATCATGTTACACACCAGCCCGGCTTCTTTTCAAATAAGGCCACTCTTCCCCAAAAAATGGAATTTTCCTCCAGCCTTGGCTTTGGTGCCCTCTCTAGCCGTGGTTTTGGCCGTTGCCTGGTTCTGGACAGCACTAGTCAGTGATGATTTTTATCTGGCAGAAGGCCAGAGTCGCCGCTTTGGAGCTGGGCCCACCGTGGCCAGATTTCCCTTTCAGGCCACCAGAATGCTGGCTCGCACTCCTGGGACCCCTCTCTTTGCCAATGTGGATGCGGCTTCCCTGAGTCTTTCACGGGGCCAGGCCAAGGTATTCATTGATGGCCGAACCGAAGCCTACAGTCCCCAAACCTGGCTGCTTTATCAGAAATTGCGCCAAGCTGGGCCCGAAGCCCTGAATATTCTGGACCATTCCAAAACCAGCAATGTTTTATTAACCCTTGGCGGCAGTGCCTTCCGTCCCTTGTTGCAAGCCATGCTCCAGGATCAACGCTGGATTGTTAGACAAGCCGACCCGGCAGGCGTTCTCCTCTCGAGACTAGAAACACCCCAACCTGGTGCCAAGGAAAACTCACTGGCTTCTTTTGCAATCCTGCAACCTCAAGAGCCAAACGAAAATTTATCCCCAACGCGACGAGCCGACTGGCTTTCCGCTTTGGCAACCTTACACCATTTAGCAGGAAACCCGAGCCAACGAGAAGCAGCCTTGCGTCAGGGCCTATCCCTGAGACCAGAACATCCCCTGCTCAACCACAACTTGGGTAATTTACTTATGTCAAAAGGCCAGAACGCCCCTGCACTGGCCCATTTCCAACAAGCTCTGAAGACCAACCACAGATTATCAGGCAGTGCCTTGAACGCTGGCGTCTGTCATATGCAAATGGGTAAATTTAAAGATGCGGAAATGATGTTTTCCCAAGCCGCCCGCCTCCAACCTGAAAATTATCAGATTTGGGTGAATCTCAGTCTTGCTTTGCAGCAGCTGGCCCGTCCCGATGATGCCCTTAATGCCATGGAAAAAGCTGTCGCCTTAAAACCTGATAACTCACGGCTTCGTCAGGCCTTAAGGGAGATGAGATCCCAGCAGTAAAGCCTCAATCATCCCCAGGCTAAAGTCCCTGCCCCCCATGTCGATCCAATCTTTGAACAACAATTTAACTCTAACCGGAGGTGCAAGTTGAGCAACGCCGTCCTCATCGTAGATGACGCAGATTTTATGCGGATGATGCTCCGGGATATCGTGGAAGATATGGGCCTGGAAGTGGCCGCCGAAGCCAGTGATGGAGCCGAGGCAGTGCAGCAATATCGCCAAAAGGATGTGGATCTGGTCCTGCTGGATATTACCATGCCCGTGGTCGATGGCTTGGACGCATTGAAACAAATCATCAAGTACGACCCAGCTGCCAACGTGGTGATGATCACTGCCCTTGGCCAAAAGGAACAAGTCCTGGCCTGCATAAAGGCCGGAGCCAAAGATTTCATCATCAAACCTTTTGATCAGGAAAGAGTCACCGAGACCCTGGAACATTTGAGGGTCCCGGTGTGCACCTGATCACAGCAAGATGGAAAAAGCCACCAAACCCGCTACTAGGCAATAGATACTGAACTTCCAGAAATGGGATTGCACCACGGCCAGGGCCGTCCAACGGATGGCCAACAGGCCCACGCCAAAAGCAGCCAGAGCAGCCAGAGCAAGCAGACCCAAGTCACCGCGCCCCGTAAACTCTCCCCCCAAGAGCTGCAATACCAAAGCACCACCAATGGCCGGAATGGAAAGCAGAAAGCTGAAACGGGCGGCTTCGGCCCGAGGCAAACCAATCCACAAGGAAGTGGCAATGGTAGAACCTGATCGACTAATCCCGGGAAGAATGGCGATGGACTGAGCCAAGCCAATGAGTAGAGCTTTCACCGGAGGAACGGCAGATGGCTCCCAAGGTTCCGGTAGAGCCCCACCACTATCTTTGGAAAACTTTGTGGAAAAGAGTACCAGAGAGGTCGCCAGCAACCCTCCTGCAGCAAAAAGTGGACTGTGAAAAAGGCCCTCAATGAAATCCTTAGCAGTCAGCCCCACCACCACAGCCGGCAAAGTTCCAATGACCAGACTGATGATGTACCCCATAGCCGGTTTATCGAAACGCAACAGGCGACGGATTTCCTTCCAATAGACCACAACAACTGAACCCAAGGTCCCCACATGCAGGACTATATCGAAAAAGATATCCCCCTCCTGGGCGCCAAGGAAATGTTGGGTAAGAACCAGATGCCCGGAACTGGAAACAGGCAGGAATTCTGTCAGGCCCTGGATGATGGCCAGTAAAATCATATTCAAAAACTCAGACACACAAACACCTCATCAAGTTAAAGATCATGCAGAAAACACAACAAAGGAGAAGATCGTAACAGCGGCGTATTAACCCAAACCACCACTTCGGGCAGCGCGGGCCTGGCTGTAATGCTGGCGGGCCTCCTGTGGCAAACCAAGGGCATCACAGGTTAAGGCCACCTGGTAATGGATCCGGCCATCTTCCGGGAAAAACCCCAGGGCTTGCTCAAGCTTTTCCCTGGCTTCGGTATATTTTTCCATTTTATGTAAGCAGATTCCCAAATGGAAAGGCACCCGCATCAGATTTTGGTTCAGGCTGTGGGCCTGCTGGAAGCGACGGCAGGCTTCCTCATAAACTCCGGTTTTTTTCAAACACAATCCTGCATAATAATGACCCACGGCAAAATCAGTATCGTGAGTAAAGGCCTGCTCAAAACAAGCCAGAGCCCGGACAAAATCATTGTTTCCAAAATGGACCAATCCCAGATTATGAAAACCTTCGGCATCAGGCTCCAATGCAATGGCGGATTCAAAAGCATTAATGGCTTCGGTGACACGCCCCTCTTCAGCGTAGATGGTGCCCAAGTTGTGGTGAGCCACGGGACTCTCACCCCCTTGATGAATGGCCCGGCGATACGCCCGGACAGCGTCGTCACGGCGCCCTTGCCGATCCAAACTCACCCCCAGATTTGTCAAATAGGCCTCGGTTCCAGGGGCTTGCTCCACAGCCTTAAGGAAACACAGTTCAGCGTCAGCATTCAATTCCATCTTCATCAGCACACAACCCAAACGATAACGCCAAGGGTGTTGTTGGGGCGATGAGTTCAACCCCACTTCATAGGCCATGCGGGCTTCTTCAAAACGCCCGGACAGTTCGGCCTCATGACCATTGCGGAAGATTTCGGCAAGGGAAGTATTGGCTTCGGCTGAATGGGAAGTATTTTCTGGTTGTTGTTTCATGCCTGCAATTTACCCCAGATCAAGGCCTGGGTCAACAGGATGCTAATCGATGATTTCCACTTCAAGGAGAATATTAATTTTCCCATCAGAATCCAACATGTCTCGATGGATCTGCACCGGCAAGATCAACGGTGTAGGTGTATCATTAAAAATGGCTTTGCCGCTGCCGTCCACCCCGGCGGGAATGTCTGTTCCTGGGATGGGCGGTCCATATTCCAGATCCAGGGATTTATCCGCTGTTTTAACCTTGTTTTGCCGTGACGAATTTGGCCTCGCAGCAGAGGGTGCAACAGAATTCATTTTGAGATGGTTAACAGTCAACCCCAGAATGGATTTTAAAGTTTCCCGAATACCTTCATCCCGCTGGCTGCTGGCCGGGAAAGAAAGCAACCCCCACGGGTTGAGCAAACTCTCCAGCCGGTCTATGGGGAGCATTTGTGATTCATCACGACCGTTATATTGGATCACCACCGGAACATTCATCAAATCCAGATTCCAGGAATCGAGATACCCCTTCAAGCCTTCAAGGGCCGCCAGTGAATGGTCCAATTGGTTAGTACAGGAAGAAACGACAAAAATAATTCCATCAAATGGTGGAGTGTTTTCCAGTCCCGCTGTGGGATATTTCTCCATTCCTGCATCAATGCTTTGCACTAACACTTGCCATTCGCCGTCTTTTTCCGTTTTCAGGCGAAACGCAATTTGCCGTTCAGGGTCACCAGAAGCCAGATTGAGACGGTGCTGGGGAGGTAAGGATCGATTGATCAACCGTAAATTTTCACGCTTACCTGCCCCAGCCGGGCCGTAATACAGCAATCGGCACGTTTTGGTAGCAGTTTGAGTGACGGTTGACAAGTCTGAGCCTCCGCTGGACGGCCAATGGATAAACGTAAAAATTGGTCATGCACACAAATTCAAAAGCAATCCTCGTGCCAACATAAACTACGGTTCTTTGCCAAATCATCCGAACTTCCTCATAATGACATTTTGGGCAAAGAACTTGCTTAATTAGGAAGACATAGCAATCAACACCAGCCTACCCCAGGGGAAGACTGGACCTGGTACAACCGATGGAATGGAGTGGCCGATGTCCACGAACACTGACAAAATCCTGAAAACCATGTTTTCCCGCTTATTACAGTTGGAAATTCAAGATGATCTTTCCCATAAACTGTGCGCCGTGATTGATTCCGTGACTGATAGAGTGGGTGGAAATTTTGACCTTGATACTGTCCAGGGGCAAAATACTTTCCGGGCCCTGCTCTGTTCCATGGTGGTGCATGGCTGGGGCAATGGGATGCATCCTTATCATAACCCCCCGAAAAATCAGGATGGCATTGCCCTTGAAGTAAGAGTGAGCAAAGACATTCTCATGTCCATGGAAGATATCCAGGCCTTACGGTACGTGAAGAAGGATGATCAGGGTCGGGTCAAACAGGCCCTCTTTGAACCAGATCACAATGTGAGGGTTCGCCAGCAGATCGATGATATTCTCAGTGAAATCAGCCAGGACAAATGGTCCGACTGATTCTCACAAAAAAGCCCCACCATTATTGGTGGGGCTTTTTTGTGTTTACAGGCAGGCAGGTAGCTAGAAGATTTGCTCACCATCGGCCAGAATTTCATTGAGAGCTTCCCGGAAGTACGTGGTGCTATTAGCCACTTCGGGGGTCACTTTTTCCTTGTATAATTCCCAACTCTTTTTGATTTCTCCGCCGAGGGCTTCCAGCAGGTTCCCCTCTTCCAGGCCCGTGTCCCGGGTTTCGCGATTGTAAACCAAAATATCAGACACAAGAGCCCGGGCCATCATTTCCTCTTTACAGCGGCGGCGCCTAGTGGAACCAGTGGCAGGAGCGGGTTCATCAAGAGTGGCCACTGCGGCGGCGACAGAAACAGGCTCAGCAGCTGGTACCGGAGTGGGAGTACTTTCCACTGTGAAAGGAGATGCGCTTTCAGGCTCCACCACTGCGGCAGGCTGCTCGATAGCCACTGGCTCCGGGGTCACCTTTACAGGGGGGGCGACTTCGGGAATAACAGGAGATTCAAACGCAGCCGTGGTCTCAAATTCCATGACCGGCGGTGCAGGCGTTTCTTCAACCTGGGCCAAGGTTCCATCCAAAGCAAAAACACCCTGGCAACCCGGACAGCGCACTTTGATCGTTCTGGCTGGAATCTTTTCATTTTCCAGTTGATAACGCGCCTGGCAGTTGGTGCACGTTGTAATCATTCCCCGCTCCTTCAGTTCAAATCCAAGACAATCCACTTCATTCCATACTAGAAAGATCGGCCCGGGAAAAAAAAGATTTAGCAAAGTTTTCAGAAAATGAAAAAGGAATGCCCTTCAACCCTTTCTCCACTCTTCACCGGTTGTAGACAAGATCCGTCACCAGAGTCCCCACCTGATACAAACTGGCCGCGCTGCAGTTTTCAGGAATATCAGCAGTGGTGTGCCAATGGGGAAACTGAAAATCAATGAGATCTACTGCTGGGATCCCCTGCTGCAAGAAAGGCACATGGTCATCATAGACCGACGGTCCCACAGATGTGGAAAATGCAGATAAACCCAGATCAGTGGCCCGTTTAAAGACTTTCTCCGTAAAGGCAGGAGCATTGCGTGCGGAATATCCCTCCATGGGAATAAGGAGATCCCGATCACCGATCATATCCAAGAGAATCAATCCCTCACATTGCAGTCCACTGAGAGGATTACTGAAATCACCTAAAGTTGAGGCCAACCGCTGGCTACCGATGCAATAAGTATTCGGGCTGCCGTTGATGCCTGAATCTTCGCCGTCAAAAAAGAGAAGATCGACCCCCACAGCCGGGGCCTTCTGAGCCAACAACTCCATCAGGTGCAAAAGAACCGCCACACCGCTGGCACCATCATTGGCACCCACCAGGGGCTTTTCCCGCAAAAGGATGTCTGGGTCCTTATCGCTGATTGGTCGGGTATCAAAGTGCGCACCCAGCCATAAACGGGGCCCTGCTCCCGAGCCTTCCGGTCCAGCCGAAACAATCACGTTGCAAAGCTCAACCGGGGAATTCCCCAAAGGCATTTCGCTGGTGAAAATATGTGTTTGAACTTTCAAACCACTTTGGCGGGCTTTGGTGATGATCAATTCACGGAGCTCGAGATTGCCCACCGATCCGGGAGTACGCGGCCCCATGGACGTTTGTTCAATCAACAACTCCATGGCGCGTTCACCAGAAAAAGCTGCTGGTTCGGCGGCCTGAATGAAGCCTGTGTTGATGGCCATCACGAATGACAATGCCGCAAGAGCCCATGCATAAGCACGATCACGGCTTTTCACTTTAGAAGACAAATGTGGCCTCCACTCCAAGTCCCAGGGAAGTTGTGGTCAGGTTGCTGGCTTTGTCTTTGCTCCGGCTGAAAGTGAACGTCAGAGCCCCGCTGAGGTTCCTGGTTACTTGATAACTGAACCGGGGATTGACACCAAAGCGCGCTTGCCCCGTGGGCGTGGAAGCCAGGCTGCCAGGATTGAATCGTTCCGTGGTATCATTGGAATAACTCACATCAACATCCATAGTGATGGAAGGATTGCTACCCGGTCGGTACAAGCCCATTCTGGCCAGAAAAGCCTGAGCCTTAAATTGATGACGGACCTGAACGCCCACACGCATTTTCGAGTTTTCCGTAACCACACCATTGTTAAGACCATAGTCGTTACCAACAGTCGTGGTCAGAGTGGCGTTCAAGCCACTGTGAAAGGTAAAAGACCATCGGGGACTAAACGTCGTACTGGTGCTCGGATTATAACTGATGGGCGTGATGTTGTTGACAGTTTTACTGTGTTTGTAACTGACATTGATGTTCGAGGAACGGAACCAACCGGAATCAACGTCCTGTCCACCGCCGCCAAAAATGCGCCATTTTTCCAATCCACTGAGAGCCAAACTGGCGTCGGGCCAATCCTGTTGATATCCTCGGCTGGAGGAACTGATCTGCACCCGATCGGATAACTTTTGGCTGTATTTCACATCCAGGGAGATGGTGCGCGCTAACTGGGTGGAGGTCGATAAATTGATGGTCTGTCGTGACTGGAGGCCATGACTCATGTACGTGGAATCAGGAATATCCAACTCAGTTTGGAAAGCCGTTTTGTACCAAAAAGGAATGTCTGAATAGATGCGTCCATAGGTGCTGGAACGATCTTCAGAAAAAGTAATCTTAATGGGTTTAATTTTTCGCAGGGGATTAAAAACCACATTGTAAACGGTACCCAAATTCAAGCCTGGGCCTGACTCTTCCTGGGTCACATCCGGTTGAGAGCCCTGCATTTCCCGTTCGGCGGCCATGCGCTCTTCGGCCTGTTCCAAAATAAATTCCTCTTCAAGGCGAGCTCTTTCATCCGGTGGCAAATCAGCCCATTCAGCAGGAAATTCAGTTTCCTCCGTAACGCCTCCACGCCTTTCCTCTCTTTGCTGAAGCCTCAGCTCTTGTTCAATCATTTTCTGCTTCTGGGCCGCGTCATATTTCTTTTCCGGAACCACTTTTTTGAAAATATTTCCCAACGGCAAACTCAGACGCACATCCCAACGGTTGCTGTTGGAGATGCTGCGGGTGCCGCTCGGATCACCAGCCTGGGGAATGTTAGGATTGTGGTCGTCGATAAAAGACCCAGTGAACTGGACACTTGGCTTCAGAGATTTGAGTCCATTGGCCGCCGCTCTGAAAGGATAGAATAATTTTCCACGCGGCATGGTTTTAGCCAGAGGTGGGGTAACGGTCATGCGCACATCATACATGCGCTTATTTTCCGCACCAATATTGACCCCATATTTCATGGCCTCTCTCAATAAATCCCGTTCTGAGGTGCCACTGAGAGCAAGGTTGACAATATCCAGGGGATCGTATTCCAGATCAGCTGTCAGTACAGCCGGTCGCGTTTGGGTCGTGGGACGATCCGAGATTGTTCCATCATAATTGATGGTTCTGGTAGCGGTATATGTGCTGGTAAAGTTGGCTCCCATAGCCACTTTGGCTGGAACAATATTTACGCCCTTAATCACAGGCAAATGACGCAGAAGAGGGTAGTCGCCCAGGTGATAATTACCAGGGATGCGCAGATCGTAATTTACGGAGCCCTGAAGGTTCTTTTGATCCCTTTCATCCACTGGACCTCGGCGTGAGGAGCGGGACCCACTGGCCAAAACAACCCAGGGGTCTACCAGATATCGAGGGATCGCCCCCTTGGAAGGCGAACGGTTTAAGCGGGCAGAGAACCGCTCCTGGGTTTCAATTTCCGAAAGGCTATTTCGCGTATCCTCCTCCAAAATTTCAATATCGCTGTTGGTTTCATATTTGGGCCGGATGATACTCTGGCGACGGCTACCACTGATCGGCAGTTTGAAACCGGCCATGGGAATAAAGTCATTTACATTGAGGTTAGTCGAGATATTCCAATCTTCACTGGTTTGACCCGTTCCTGTGCGCTGATCCAAACCATGGAATTCCGCATCGGTTTTGGACCAGTCAAAGTCCAGCTTGTACACATCGGCCATGTTCAAACGAACTCCGGCACTTTGCGCCCAACCCGTATCGGTTTTCACCCCCTCCAGCTTTACGTCATTCATATAGAAATAACCACTGGCATCCTCACTCAAATCATTATTGGCCACCACCCAATAGTAGCTACGCACCAAGCGCAGATCAGGCCGGCCTACCACCCGCACGTCATAGACATCACCTGTACGCGTATCACCAATGGTGCCGTGGATATCTCCGTTATCTGCCACTTCACCATTTTTCACATTGGACAGTTCGGCAATGTTGACGGTCATGGGCTTCCATTCCGTCTTCCGTGCAGAATCGGCAAATTTATAGTTCACCTCATAGTAATTCAGGGTATCGGAACCCACTCGGAAAAAGAGATCCAGATCGGCTTGGTTGGCCCGTGGGTTGTACCAATACCAGGACATCTCCCGGTAGGCGGTGTAATCGTCGCCCCGGGGTGAAACCTGCTTGCTGGCTCGAACCATGTGTCCCTGCTGGAGATTTCCGTAATCCAGCACCAGAGCTTGTTCCTTTTCGGGAATGTTTTGCACTTCATTCACACTGAAGGGAGAATAGTAGTCCGAGTTTTCCTTGTTGTTCACTTCACCCAGGAAAAACTCTTCACCCGGCAGCCGTTCACCGGCCGTCAGCAGAATTTCGCCCTCGGTGCGGCGCACACCCTCTCGCTCCCACCGGCTACCCAGAAATTTGAATTCCGAAAGCTGAAGGTGAACCTCATCAGAGGCTGCCACAGGGTCATCATTTTCATACCAAATCCGGGTGTGAGTGACAGCCTGGATATTGGGTTGGATGCCCACCGAAACAGTATCAATGTCGCCCACACGCACCCGATATTTCCGCCAGGCAATGCCTTCGCTGCGCAACTCAGCCACATCACTGGGGTAATCATCTTCATAATCGTAGACCACATCCACCAGGGCTTCGCTATCTTGGAGATCGATGACGGTGGTGAAGTAACCATCATCCCGATCAAGGCTACCGCTCTTGTTGATATCTTCGTTATCTTCCCTGCTATTTTTGGCCGAACCGTTGATGTAAGGATAGGGCGAATCACCATCAATTTCATAGTCGGCCTGATAGCGCTGGGGGCCGGTATCACCATGGCCATCCAACCCAATGTCTTCTTCATAGGAAAATACGCCATCGGCTGGGCTCTCAGGTAGAATGCCATCTTCCTGTTCGTGGAAACCCACCACCCGGCTATCGGGATCCGAGGGGTCTGCCAAGGGCCAGAAACCATCCTCATTAATATAACCAAAATCGATGTGGAGCTTTCCGGTACGCTCTGCCAACTCAGGGACACCATCATTAACCCATATTTCAATAAACTGGGCTTTGGAAAAATCGGTTCCCGTTTTGCTCAGGCCCCGGGTGATGCCACCCCAATCATCGGCATCCCACACACCGTCATCATCTCGCAAGAAGAGGTCCATCACCTGCTGGGTTTCCCCTCGCTCCTGGTTCACCAGGGACGGATTTAACATCCGGCGTTCCGTGCGCTCTTTGGGAATGAACCACCGCACATCGTCCACCCGATTCTCGGGCAAAAACACCCGATTATCGCTGGGATTCTGCATACTGTAGCGTTCACCCAAGAAAGGCTGCGCACCGTAAGCCCAGCCAATGCGCGTCAGAGAAATGACATCGGAAGCATCGACACCTTCAAAATCTTCCAGATAAACCTGACCCTTGGTATTGGGGTCGGGCATGCTGATGGCGGCTTCCACGTTGAACTGGATGCTGCTTTCCCGCTCGGTATTTCGCAGACTCAGAAAGTTTGCCACATGAGTCAGGAAGTAGGGTTTGAGCGTATGACCGAACAGGACATTACCCACCAGAGTTTTGCTGGGCTCCTCTCCCAGTTTGGCTTTCTCACCGACGATGCTTTCGCTTTGGTACAGCCAGGTGGTTGCCAGGGTACTTTCCCGCCCCAAGTCATAATTGACGTTCAATCCCAGCAAGTTTGTCTGACCGCCACCAAAGAATGGCGCGTACTGGTAGGTCACGCCCACTTTGCTGTCGGGAGTGAGGTTAGCTGCGTCGCCTTTCAATTCAATTTGACCGAAGGTGTAATCGATCTCGTAATCCACATCCTTGACCAGAGTGCGGCCATCGAGAGTCACCACCTCACTGCCCTCTTCGATATTAGAGACACCCAGATTGAAGCTACTGGCCGTGGCGGCATGGGTTGCTACCAAGCGGAAGGAGTTATACTGGTGATAATCAGTGGGCAAAAAGTCTGGATCGTAAAGTTCTCCATGTTGATTAACTTTTAGAAAGGAATCAGGATCGCCATCCCAGGCCACGTCACTGGAATAGTATTCATAGGCATCATATCCAGCGCTGAAGGGAGTTGGGAAATTCAATGGGAATTTTAAGAGCCCCTTGCGCATGTCAAAAATAGCCCCGTCAGTTTTGTCCACCAACCCATCGGGCCCGTCAACATTCTGGGCATTCTTCTGATCCAATCCAAAGATCTCAATATAGGGAATTTCGTTTTCGTCCTGATAGGGAAAGTTATCGCTGGTGGTATTGCGCTCGATTTTCAGCTCGAAAGTCTCAATGTCAATATTTCCACCACCGAGGGAATAAATATTCCGCAGCACATAATAAAAGGTATAGGGCTCTTTCTGGTTCACCGGCGCTTTGAGCAACTTCATTCGGTAATAAACTTGCTCTTCATTGGGCAACGGAACCCGTGAATCTTCATCCACACCAGGGGTATCGCCCACTCGGTACAGTTCGTTATCCTCAGCATCCACCACTGTATAAACCACGGCCAAAACGTCTTCATCCAGCATCTGAGAGCGCATGTCCAGAGCCACCAGATTTCCATCAACATCCAACATCAAATCATAATCGATCTCACGCCACCTTGTGGCGTATTTATATGGTGACGAAAAATCTGGGTCAGGGATACCAGGATCATTGGTGGGATTATTCCAGAAAACTCCGGTGGGATCGACGTAGGCCGCCACATTGCGCACATCCCGCGTCCCTTCCGGACCCACCCCCATCATGCGATAGACTTTGATCGATGGCGGATAAATCCGCTCTGCAGTGGGATCACGACCGGGACTATCGGACACCGGTGGGTAGACATATCCACTGGGCAAATCCAGTTTGAAGAATCGGTTGTTCAAATAGTTACCCGATAGGATGGTGATATCTTCTACTTCTCCACCCTTGCTATTGAACGATTTGGAGGAAGACTCAGCCTTTTGCTTACTGACAACGGTGGTAAAATCGGCGCGTCCGACCTGCCCCGTGACCTTGATTCCAAACAACCCGCTCTTGTTGGAACTATACCCCAGCAACTGGCTACCGGGCAGTGTTAGCCCCACATCACCGGTTTCAATGGTTTTGATGACCTCGTCTTCATCGCCTTGGTACATCAATTTGATTTTGGTAGCGTCCGGTCCCAGAGCCGCGCTGTTGTGATCCACCTCAATGATAATTTTCTCACCAATGACACCGGAAAGGTTGACTTGCAGTTCCTGTTCCATGTCCAGAGAAGGGAAAAGAGATTGGCTGGTGACCCGCTCGGTGGGGATGAAAGGATTCACCACGGTGCTTTCGCCACTGATGGCGATGCGCTCGCGGCCCGTAATTTTGATGCGTGTCTTTTCACCCCGGCCGATAATTTTTTCCAGGGTGCGAGGCAACTTGATCGGAATCGTCAGATTAATCAGGCCATCGTCTTCCGCCGATTTTCCCACCCGGTTTCCACCTAGCAGTTGATCCCTGATCATCACCCGATCCAAAGCTCTGAAACGCTCTCCACCAGCTTCGATATCATCCACAAAGAGTTTGACCACCGAATCGCCCATGGGCCGGGGTGGATAATAGACAATGCCTCCCGGCAGGGTTTCCGGAACGGGAAACAGATAAAAGAATTTTGGATATTCAATGGTGGTGACGAAACCCAGCATCCGGTTATACTCCACCAGACGTTCTTTGTGTTCCAGGTCCACGTTGCTCTTCTCGACCCAAAACTTTCGGAACCCATCCTTGAGCTCAGGGTTCTTGCCTGCGTCCTTCAATGGGTCAATTCCTACGTTGAGCAAGCGCTGGCGCATGATCATCCGCTCAACTCCGAGTAGGCGGGGATTATCCGTGGCCGTAATCACTGGGTCTAATCCGTAGAAGAGTCGTCCCTGATAATCGGGATCAGCCTGGGCAGGGGCAGCAGCCATCACCCACAGAAGGGCGAGGAGAATAGTGAAGGGGGATCGTCTATTTTTGGGCAAGAAGAAAGACTGACCCGAGTGCGGGACGCCAGCCTCCATGCTTCCAAAAATGAGTTTCAACCCTGACTCTCCTTGTCATCCAGCTTCCGGGGCGGCAATATTAGTACACTAAGGCAAAGGTGCGTCTCCAAAATTGGCCAACATGCACCCAGATCGCACCGGTGAAGGCGTGGGGTAAATGGTCGGATTCCATTCAATTGGAGGCTGAAACGGTCGATGATCATACGCATTGTGCCCGGCCACATGGGGCTGGCAAAATCCAAATGAAAAATCGAGGGTGTCAACCGCACTGGTTGCTTACCTGGGAAAAGAGAACTGAACAGGCGCTATGTTTCTTATTTACAGACACTTAATAAAAGCAGCTGCCGGTCCGTTCTTCTTCGGTCTCTTTGTCATCACCTTCCTGCTGATGATACAGATCCTTTATAAATTCGTCGATCTGTTTGTCAGCAAAGGTGTTCCCTTTTGGGTCGCCACCAAGGTGCTCTTCCTCAGTCTGGGTCATACGTTTGCATTATCCGTACCAATGGCGGTGCTAATTTCCATCCTTATGAGTGTAGGGCAACTGGCTGCCGACCATGAGATTACAGCTATGAAGGCCAATGGCATCAGTCTGTGGGCGGTGCTGCGCCCCCTGCTGCTGATGGCTGGGGTCATCGGCCTGGGTCTGGCGGCTTATAACCACTACATTTTTCCGGAATCCAACCATACACTGGCCAATCTTATCTACGATATCAACCGGCAAAAGCCCATGCTGGAAATTCAAGAGGGACAGTTCACGGAAATGGGCGACAAAATGACCATTTTCGTCAAACACAAGGATGACCTCACCGGCAAGATCCAGGATGTGAGTATCTTTGAAAAGGAAGAACCTGGTGACCTATCCCCCCGGCTGACCACCGCAGAATGGGGCACCATTATTCCTGATCACCAATCTGATAGCTTGCTCATGGAATTATTTGACGGTGAAATTCATGACATTCCCGACAAAAAAGACCCCACCAAATACCGGATTATCCGTTTCCAACAACACAACATACGCGTGACTAATGTGGAGCGGGATTTCAAAGAGTCGGGACGCAAAGCTCGCAGCGATCGGGAAATGAATATGACCGACCTGCTGGAAGCTGCCCGGGGAGAATCCGAACGCAAACAAGAAGTGGTCAAACGGGTGGCTGATCTCTCATCCAACATCCTGCAATGGCAGTTCCAATTGTTGGATCCCGTGAAACGCAAAAACCTCCTGGGGCGAAAAATCACCCAACAACCGGGCCTGCGCCGGGACAAGCTCCTGGATGGAAAGTTTAAAGCCCTGCCTATGAAAGTGGAGCGGGTCATAGACCAAGCCGGCTATCAGGAAAAGATTGCTGAGAGCTACACCATCAAGGCCAACCGTTTCATGGTAGAGTTCCACAAGAAATTAGCCATCCCCTTCGCTTGTGTGGTCTTTGCCCTTTTGGGGGTGCCTATGGCCGTGACTGCTTCTCGTAATGGCAAAGGTGTCAGTGTCAGTCTGGCTTTGGCAGTGTATCTGATCTATTATATTTTCCTGGTCGGTGGCGAAAAATTTGCAGACAAGGGCAAGATGGACCCCTTGCTGTCCATGTGGAGCGCCAATTTGGTCCTGCTGGCCATCGGCATACCCGTATTCTTCAAAGCGGCACGGGAAGGCCGAATTTTTGAATGGAATATCCCCGCATTCCTGCAACGCAACAAGAATAAGGACACGACACCCTGATGCTCATCATACATCAGCATCTATTGAAGAACTTTCTGCGCAATCTTTTGCACACCATGCTCGGCGCCTTGATTCTGTTCACCATGATGGATGTCTTGGACCACATGAACAGCCTCATGGACAACGAAGCCACTTTCTCCATGATTGCCAGGTATTACGCCTTCAAAGCGGCCTGGATCGTCGATACCGTGTTGCCTATTGCCATGCTGATGTCCACTCTTTTCACTCTGGGCGGCATGGCTCGTTATCTGGAATTGACTGCTCTTTTTTCATCGGGTTGGTCCCTGATGAAAGTGACGAGGCCCCTGATTGTTCTGGCCATATTCACCTGTCTCTTTTCCCTGGTCTGGCGGGAATACATTTTACCCGCAGCCAATATTAACCGTAATAGGGTGTGGGAAGTGGAAATCCATAAAAATCCCGACCGCATCCGCCCCACCCAACACATTTCCCTGACCGGACCAGAAGGCCGCCTTTACCATGCCCGCAAATATGATCCCAACACGGGGATCATCACTGGCCTCAAAATTCTCACCCGTGAGGGCAGCCAAATCACCGAACGCATCGATGCCAAAAGAGCGGAATGGGATGGTGCTCACTGGACCCTCATGGAGGGCACTCGTAGGGTTTTCCAAGGTGACGAGGAAATTATCACCAATTTTGAAAACCTGACGGCTGGAGATTTGAAAGTTAATCCCAAAAGCTTTTACCGGGACCGTGTACGCCGGGAAGACATGAATATCAGGCAATTGCGCGAACATGTAGTTTTGACCCGACTCAGTGGAGGCGATCCCACCACTGCCCTGGTGGATATCCAATTCAACATGGCTTTCCCTCTCGTGAACCTGATTGTTGTGCTCATGGGCATTGTCCTGGCCAGTGGTCCCCGCAAAACCACTGTCGCCTCTGGTTTTGGACTCACTTTATTGGTCAGTTTTGGGTTTTATTTATTCATGAACTTTGGCCGAGCCCTGGGCCACAACGGCACTCTTTCACCCGTGGTCTCAGCCTGGACTGGCAACGTAGTCTTTCTTTCTATTTTCTTTATCATGTTTTTGAGAGCTCGTCGCTGATACATGAGACTGAATTGTCTGGACTTGGCGGCAGATCTTCCTTAATTTAAGTGAGTATTACGACCAGGCAGGAAGGGGCTCTGCAATAAGCTGCAGGGCCAAACCACGGTCAACCCCTACAGGGAGATTTGTTTTAACATGAAACGAGCTTTTTTACTTCTGCTTCCAGCAGTCATGCTTGTTTTTCTGTCCATTGCCGGCTGCAAAGACGAAACCGAGCCTTCATTCTCCCGCATTAGGGTCTATCCTGAATGTGGCGTAGTCCCCTTGCAGGTTGATTGCTTTGCTGCTGCCACTGGCGGCGACGAAAGCGGAGACCCCACCGGGGGCAATAACAATCTGAGTATCACCTGGAGTTTTGGTGATGGCACCCCCGGAGGAAGCACCTCCCTGGCTTACCATACTTTCACCGAACCAGGTAACTTCACCGTAGTGGCCACCGCTGAAGATGGAGACGGGAAAACCACTTCCACATCACAAGTGGTGCGCGTCATGGCAGATACTCTCTCCATTGAAGCCAGCAGCAATTTCCCTGATGGAATGGCCACAGTGAATGACTCAATACGCTTTGATGTGCGGGCCTTGTCTTGCGATGTGAATCCAGACATTGAAGACGATTACCGAAACCTGAATTTCAGCTGGGGTATGGATGACAGCTTCTATGTCTACTCATCCATTGATACGCTTCATCTGGAATACGAATTCACCAACCGCCGGCCCACGTTCCAGTTCAGCGAAGCCGGAACTTACGAAGTGACCGTGGGTGTCACTTTCCCTGCTCTGGCCACGACTCGGTTGGACACCCTCTACATAGAAGTGACTGACTGATCTTCTGCTAGAATACAAAAAAGCGGGACCGAATATTCGGTCCCGCTTTTTTTGTCGTCTCTTCCAATAGCCTGATGACTACAGTGCGTTTTTCAACTGCTCCACCAAATCGGCCTTTTCCCAGCTGAATTTCACATCTTCACGTCCAAAGTGACCATAAGCTGCGGTAGCACGGAAGATGGGCTTGCGTAATCCCAGACGTTCAATGATCCCACTGGGAGTCATGTCCACCACTTTGCGAATGGCCTCAGTGATGGCTGCATCGGGCACGGTTCCTGTGCCGTAGGTATCAACAGTGATCGAAACAGGCTCGGCCACACCAATAGCGTAAGCAACCTGCACCTGGCAACGATCGGCCAATTTGGCCGCCACAATGTTCAAAGCCAGATGACGGGCAGCATAAGCACCGCTGCGATCCACTTTGGTGCTATCCTTGCCACTGAAAGCCCCGCCGCCATGGCACGCGCTGCCGCCATAGGTATCGACGATAATTTTTCGCCCCGTAAGGCCACAATCTCCAAGGGGTCCTCCCACCACAAACCGACCAGTGGGATTGATGTGAGATTTGTAACCGTCATGGTCGATGGAAAATTTAGCCAGGACCGGTTCGATAACATGAGCCTGGATAGCGTCCCGCAAATCTGATTCGGAAATTTCAGCATCGTGCTGGGTGCTAACAACTACAGTGTCGATGGCTACGGGCTTGTGGCCGTCATACAGAGCCGTGATTTGAGTTTTTCCGTCGGGACGGACCCAAGGCAGAGTGCCATCTTTGCGCACAGCAGCCAACTGCTGGGCCATGCGGTGAGCCATGGTGATAGGCAAAGGCATGAGCACATCGGTCTCGTTGCAGGCATACCCAAACATAAGCCCCTGATCGCCAGCCCCACCGGGGTTGACGCCCATGGCAATGTCTGCACTCTGCTCATCGATGGATGTGATCACGGCACAGGTATCGGCATCAAAGCCATAGTCGGCTGAAGTGTAGCCAATTTCCCGGATAGTTTTGCGAACCAGAGAGGGCAAATCCACATAAGTATTTGTGGTGATTTCCCCGCCCAGGAATGCGATGCCGGTGGTGACCATGGTTTCACAGGCTACACGACCTGCAGGATCTGCTGCCAGGATAGCATCCACAACGGTGTCGGAAATCTGATCGGCAACCTTATCAGGATGCCCTTCGGTGACCGACTCACTGGTGAAGAGAAATTTTTCGCTCATGGCTTCTGTTCCTTCCCTTAAATCTTCTATTGGTTTATGGAGTGTCCGTTTGAGACAACCCGCTTTTCAAACGATCAATGCGTTGCACCGGCATGGGATCCACTCCCCTTAAGCCAGCCAAATGAACAGAGACATAGTCCCCATATTGGACCAAAGAGAGGATTCTGGCTAGATCAGATTCCCCCTCGGCCGTTAATTTATAGACTCCTGAGAATTCGTCCTGAAGCAAATCACAAGTCAACTTAATGCGACGCTTCAGCCTCTCGTCCTCTAGGCCGGATTGCAAAATAATCAGAGCGAATCGATCGGACCAGGATTCATCCAACCCCCAGCCTACGATATCATTGTGATTCAATTCCGGAAAACTGGCCATTTGAGAGGGAATTTTGGCGTTTTCATTCAACTGCCCTTTCCAACGCACAGCCACTCCGGCGAGCATGGAATCGGCTACATAAAGTACTGGGATTCGGCCTTGGAGCAGAGAAGCCATTTCCTTTGGATCAACAGCACCACAAGAAGGTTTCTTTTGCAACAAACCCACCACAGCTTTCAGGTCCGTCTCTAAGTTTTTGACCAGTTTCAAGCCGGAAAGCACGCCCAATAAGGCCCCGAAGCTGTGGCCCAGGGCGGCCCTTGGGGGCAATCCTCCGGGCATAATAATCAAGCTCTCTCCAGGTTTGACCAACGTAGCCAACTGGCCACCGGAAGTGATGGCCAAAAGAGCCACCCCCCGGCGCCGAGCCTCGGCCACCGACGAGAGGCATTCTTCTGTATTTCCTGAGTAGCTAGCGGCAATGACAAGGTCTCCGGGGCCCACCCAATGAGGCAAACCATAGTTGCGCCAGACCTCCAGTGAGACCTTCTGGTTTTGAAGAAGCCCTTGAACCAAATCGCCACCAATGGCCGACCCACCCATGGCGCACAGCACCACTCGCTGGGGTTTATAACCATTGTTCTGCACTGAATCAAGCCCCTGCAAATTTAGCGATCCCAGCAATTGCTCAGGCAAAGAATCCACAAGCGAGAGCATTTGGACCAAACCTTCAGAAAAATCTGAACTCATAAAATCTCTCCCTCTAAACGATCTTTCTTGCGCTTGGCGATGTACTCGGCCAACCATTCATTGGCCTCGGTAGAAGTCTTTAGCTCCATAAGGTGCCGGACCATGGATTGAGCCTCGCTGAAGTTGGTCCAGCGGATCACTTGTTTCACCTTTGGCAAAGCGGCACCGTGCAAACTGATTTCATCCAGACCTAACCCCAACAAAACTTCGGCTAAGCGCGTTTCAGAACCCATCTCCCCGCAAATTCCCACCCAAATTCCGGCCTTATGGCCGGCTTCAACAGTGGTGTGAATAGCCCGCAGAATAGCCGGGTGCAAAGGTTGGTAGAGATACGAGACCCTGGCATTGCCACGATCCATAGCCAGGGTGTATTGTATGAGGTCATTGCTCCCGATACTGAAAAAGTCGCACTCGGCGGCTAAAAGATCGGCCACCATCACTGCAGATGGCGTCTCCACCATGATGCCCAGATCCACATCGCTCACATGAGCAACCCCGGAGTCTTTCAAATCGGCGATGGCCTCGTAAAAAACATCCTTGGCTTCGCGTAGTTCTTGCAAACCAGTGATCATGGGAAACATGATTTTGACTGGTCCAGCCAGGCCCGCCCGGCAGATAGCCTTAATCTGAGTTTTGAAAAGAAGGCGATTGGCCAGAGAAAAGCGAATGCCGCGCCAACCCAGGAAAGGGTTGTATTCTCTCTTGGCACCCAGATAGTCAGACACTTTATCGCCACCCACATCCAAGGTGCGAAAAATGACAGACCGGCCTCCCATGCGCCGAACCATGTCACTATATACTTCGGTTTGTTCGTCCTCGCTGGGAATGGTTTTGTGCTGGAAAAAGAGATATTCAGTGCGCAGCAACCCCACACCCTCGGCACCCCGCGCCAGTGCTTCGTCCACTTCCACCGGGAGTTCAATATTAGCCATCAGTTTGAGACGGTGGCCGTCTGGGGTGATGGCTTCCAACTCCCGCAACCCCGCCAATTTCTCATTGGCCACCAGGGCCTGGCTGCGCAGACGGCTAAACCGCCTGAAGGTTTCATCGTCCGGATCCAGAATGCACTGACCAAGGACGCCATCAATGGCCACCTCTTGATCAAAATCAAGTTGGCTGAGAAGGCCCTTCATACCAACGACGGCCGGCACACCAATGGAGCGGGCCAGAATAGCCACGTGGCTGGTATTGCCACCTTCTTCCATGAGGAAACCCAGGACATTGTTCCGGCCAAGGGCCGCTGTATCGCTGGGCGTCAGATTAGCCGCGGCAATAAGGGAAGGTTCCTGTGGGAGTTTAATCTGGCTTGAGTTCTCACCTTGGAATGCCCGCAGAACCCGCTGCTCCACATCGTGCAGATCATTGACTCGTTCGCGAAAGACTTCTTCTTCAATTTCGTGAAAGCGGGCAGCGATATCGCCCACAGCCCGGGAAAATGCAGCTTCGGCATTGATGCGTTCCAGGCGGATAACTGCCAAAGTGGCATCCCAAACCATCTCATCTTCAAGAATCAGGAGCTGGGCAGATAAAATTTCGGACTCTTCAGGGCCCAATTCGATGCTGAGACGGGTGACAAGGTTTTCGATCTCCCCGCGAGCCACGTCCACTGCTTTTCGGAAACGTTCAATTTGGGCCGGAACATTCCTCTGGGAAACAGCTTGGCGCTGGGCCACAATGGTCCGACGCCCCATGCGATGCAATGGTCCACTTGCATAACCGGGTGAGGCTGCAATTCCCTGGATAGTTTTCATGGCTTATGGGGTGTTTTCCGGAACAGCGAGGTCCACTTGAATCAATTGCAGGAGGCCAGCCAAGGCCAAATCTTCATCGGGTCCTGTGATTTCAATTTCCACTGTGGTGCCGAATTCAGCAGCCAGGCTGGCCAATCCCATGATGCTTTTGGCATTGGCGGAACGCCCGTTATAACGGATGGTCACTTCACTGTTGAAGGTCTTAGTCAGTTTCACTATTCGGCCCGCGGCCCTTAGGTGGAAACCGACAGGGTCAGACACTACGGCGTGTGCAGTTTTCAAGACAACTATTCCTTGTTGGGTTGATTGAATCGTATTCTCATAATTTAATGCCCCAGAGGCCATATGGCAAAAGACAGAAATAGCGACAGGACCAAGGCCACCACCATTAAGCCCTCTCCTGGGAGCCTTTTTCGGATCAGAAGGGGCAATCCCACTCCAATGGCCACTCCCGACCAAAGAAGGCTTTTACCAGCTACAAGGTCCACAGAAGAAACCCGGGTCAAAAAGAACCCTCCCACCAGTCCGGTCATCAACATGGCAACCCGGCCCACCCAAATGATCGCCCGGTGCCAATGATTACTGCGCAAGAGATGAACGATATCCAGCCCCAGCGAAAATCCCCGTCCCAGGGACCACCATCGCAACCAAAGTTGGCCCAAAGCAAAAAGACCCACCAGAACCAAAACCCCATTTTGCCAGTTATGAAGCCCCATGAGGCACAGCGCCATGATCATAGCAGGGCGCAATCCCAGCCAAAAAAGCTGGTCTCCCAAAGAAGCGAAGGTTCGTCCCAAACTATCCCGGTAGGTGGCGGTCATGCCGATAGGTAACTCGGCTCCTTCAGCTTTCTCGGCCTCCAGGCGGATAATCCCCCCAATGACATAATTGGCAAAATAGGGATTCGTATTGAAAAAGCCATAGTACCTGCGGCAAAAGAGGCGATCTTCGGAAATATTCAATGGTTGGGTTCGGCGAAAAGGTAACAGAGCACTGAGTAATCCCAGGTTTTGCATACGCTGGCTATTCCAACTGGCCTGTAAAACCAGAGTACGCAGGAAAATACGCAGGCGCAGGGCCAGTCCCATTTTCTTCTGCGAATCCTTGCCACAGCTCTGAGGAATCATGATCCCATCCCCAATCGTGTCAGGCCCAAAGCCAAAATGATACCACCCAAAACCCAGATCCAACCCTTCTTGGTTCCATAACGGTCAATCAGAGTTCCCAAACCCAGACCGGGCAGCAGCCAAGGCAATAACCCCAGGGCATGGTTCAGGCGTTCCGGCAGAATTTCGAATAGCGGAATCCAGATGCGTAAAAGAAAGAGCAGGAACATGATGGCGAAGATTCCGCCTCGCAGGAAAGTCACCGCCAGGCAGCGCCCTTGCAATCCGGCCATACGATCAAGGTTTCCATCCCGAAGGGTTTTATGTCCTTCCAACATCCAGAGGACATGTGCCCGACGCTCGGCTTGGATAATGTAGTGGCCGGCTGCGCTCAAAATACCGGCCGCCAAAATCATCCAGCCAGTGAACCCAAACTCTACAGAACTGACGCTGGTTAAAGTTCTGGTTAGATTTTGACCAGAAAGAACTGTGGCTCCCACGGCAGCCACGACGGCCACAGCGGGGTCACCGGTGAAACTCTGCCCCACGGGAAGATTAACCACCAAGATCAATTGCAGTGGTAAACCAATGGCCAAACCGGTCATGGGGTCGCCACAGAAAAATCCTGTTAAAAGAGCTGCCGGAAGAGGCTGGCTAAACCAGGTTTGGGCCAGAGCCACATCATCCAAAGCCAAAAGCCCCGCCAGCAGAGCCAACAGAGCCAGAGATGAAACGGAAGCATCGGGAACCAGGGTCAAGGCCAACCAGGGCATCAGAATTTCCCCTCCATCTCAGCAAGGGAGACCTTATCGATATTGTGTTGCAACCCGCCAGGCACTTGTTGAGCCGACAGCTTAAACCCCTTTTCCAACAACTGGTTCAAAGGATTAAAATCCAATCTGTCCAGATACACATAGGGCAGCATCTCTTTTTTCCCAGTCCCAAAATGCAACCCTCCAACGTTAACCTTTTTCAGGTTCACGCCCATGCCAGCCAAACCAGCCATTTCACCAGCCGATCCCGTCAGCAGGATAATTTTTTCATGTTTGTGATCTGGACTCATCAGAAATGCCGCAGCTTCGGCCATGGAAAGGATGGAAACCTGCATATCAGGAGAAACACTGCTGCTATAAACGGCACATTGCCAATCATCAGCAGCAATTTCATTGTTGGCCAAGAGAATACGATCCGGTTTGAGATGAGTGGCCCACCCCACAGTCACTTGACCGTGAATGAGCCGATCGTCGATCCTGGCCAGGACCAGCGCCATCAGCGAGCCCCAAGCATGGTGATGGCCTCGCGTCCTTTTTGAACCACTTGGCGGACCAAATCTTCAAAATCACTGCTGTCCCGCCAGGTCACAAAGCCCAGCAACATTGCCAGGTTCACACCACTGACGATGGCGACATTCTTTCGATCGCGAGCGGCCAACTGAGCCGCGGTGGCGCAACTGCCGGCATAATCATCAATCAGAATGAGGCAGGGCCCCTGTTCCTTGTCAGAGTTACCTGCGTCCAGCCAGGCCTCTACATCTTTGGTGATTTCCGGTCCGGATTTGCCACTGTTGGTCAGGGCGTCCAGACCTTCGGTGGGACCGAGAATCATCTCCACCACATTTTTCAGTTCCATTCCGATGGCCCCATGAGTGATGACCAGGGAACGCGCAGGGTTGTTGTTGGGAATCATCTTACTCCGCATCCTGCTGCAGATAGGTCCGCAGCCGGTCGCTGGTTTTCATGGTGGCGATGATACGGTCGTTAAGAACCTGTGCAGCATCGTAACCATAGATGTTGAGCATAAAATTAAGAGCGATCACTTCACCGATCACGGTGATATTTTTTCCGGGAAATAGCGGAACAATGACCTTGGGAATTTTAACACCCAGGATTTCGGTGTAAACGGGGTTCATGCCCACCCGTTCATAATCCACCTCATCGTCCCATTCCTCCAGCTGAACTTCAACTTCAATTCTTTTTTGCATCCGGATGGCACGGATTCCAAAAATGGCCTGAACGTCTATTGGACCAACTCCCCGTATTTCAAGATGATGGCGCAGGACTTCCCGGTACTTGCCAATGAGTACATCATCAGGAGTGCGGGTAATCTCCACAATATCGTCGGCCACAAGGCGGTGTCCTCGTTCGATAAGGTCAAGGGCACATTCGGATTTACCGATGCCGCTGCGCCCCGTAACCAATAGCCCCACTCCGTAGACATCCACCAAAGTGCCGTGGGTCTCCGTATGAGGCTGAAATGCTTTTTCGAGGAAGTGATTCAGTCCATTGAGCAGTTCCACAGCAGTCAGGGGTGACTGCAAAACAGGGACACCCCGCCCGGCCAGGAGTTCTGTCACTGCAGGAGAGAGATTGTGTTCCAAAGCCACAAAAATCACTGGAGGTTTGAGATCCAGAACCCGGTCCACGGCAGTGCACTGATCCTCTGGACTCAAAGTAGCCAAAAAGGCATTTTCGGATTCACCAAAAACCTGAACCCGATCGGTCTGATAGTTATCAGCAAAGCCCATGAGGGCCATGCCCGGACGGTGCACGTCACGGGCATGGACCACCGATGGTTCTGCGGGGCAGTCCACCAGAAACTTCAAATCCAGCGATTTTTTCAGTTCCTGGTAGAGGCTTTCAACAGTCACTTTGAGCATAACTAATCGTTGTTGCTTTCCATGAAGCCCAACTCGCCATTATCCATTTCGTAGACTACGCCCACCCGGTTGTTATCCACATTGCGAAATACCAGGAAAGGCAGATCTGTTCCTTTGAAGGCCTCTTTGGCACCGTCCAAATCCAGGGACTGCAAGGCGAATCCTTCGGCTTCTTCCTCATCCTCGCCAAGGTAGGCGCCGCCATCGTGCATGACCTTGCCCAATCCGCCATCGCCACCTTTTTGCTTGCCGCTGATTTTGCCTTTGTATTTGGCCAACTGCTTGCGCAAACTTTCGGTGAATTCCACCACAGAGATTTCCGGCTCACGGCCTTCGCCTTTAGCGCGGAACTCACTGGATTTCAAATGCAAAACACCGTCGGAATAAAATTTTCCGGCTTCGTGGTTAATGGTCAGCTTCAAGGACTGGACAGGTCGGGGGCTGAACTTCTCCAGCTTGTCGATGGCTTCTTCAACCATGACCGTCTGTTCTTCACCAAGACTGAAGTGACGAGTGATGATTTCCTTTTCCATGGAGCCCTCCTCTTTCCTGCGGTTGAGTGGATAATCCGTAAGCTTCCGGACCTTAGAACTGCTTGCGCATGCGCGCACTCAGGATGCCCATTTGCTCACGGTACTTTGCTACGGTTCTTCGTGCAATCTTCAGATTATTTTCTTGAAGCATATCGACAATTTTCTTGTCACTTAAAGGTTTGGCTGGATTTTCATTTTCCACGATATCCCGGATCATCACCTTGACGGCCTTGGCACTGATCTCACCTTCACCTCCAGAACTATCCAGACCGGCGCTGAAGAAGAATTTGAGCGGAAAAACGCCGCGAGGAGTTTGCACATACTTCTGTCTGGTCACTCGCGAGACGGTGCTTTCGTGCATGCCAATTACCGACGCCACCTGTTGCAGAGTCAGTGGCCGCAGGGCAATAGAACCCTTTTCAAAAAATTCATTCTGGGCATCAACAATGGCTTCCATCACCTTGATCATGGTGCGGCGGCGTTGCTCAATGGTTTTGATGACCCACTCGGCATGGCTCTTTTTCTCGTTGATGAATTTGACGTCATCCTCATTGGGGCCGGTTTTTCCCTCGTAGGCATTGCTGACCCGCAACCGAGGCAAATTCGTATCGTTAAGGTACACGGCGTACACATTTTTGGACTCGTCAATTTTCACCACTTCCAGATCAGGAGTGATGGCTCGCGCCCCTTCAGTGCCTTCGCTCAACCCTGGTCGAGGATCCAATTCACCAATGTTATGGGCCAGATCCTGAACCTGCTTGGGAGTGATTTTCATCTCCCTGGCGATGTCGCTGAATTTTCGGTTTTTCAGGGCTTCAAAATGATATTTCACAATGTGGGCTTCATCTGAGTCAGCTTGGCCCCGAGCACCCAATTGCAGCAAAAGACATTCGGGGATATCGCGGGCTCCCACTCCGGGAGGATCGAAAGTCTGGATAATGGCCAGAACTCTTTGCACATCATCTTCTTCAACTTCAAAAAAGGCGGCGATTTCTTCGAGGCCACACACCAGCATGCCATCACCACCGAGACATCCGATGATGTAGTCGCCAATGGAGCGGTCCTGGCCTTCGGGCAGAGCGAGATGCAGTTGATCGGTGAGATCTTCCTGCCCTGAGGGGATATACTTTTGGGGACGTTCCATCTCGTCCTCTTCGTCATATCCCCGCTCATTGGAAGTGCCCCGGAAACCATCATCGAAACTATCGCCCCAGTCACGGTCTTCGTTCTGAGGTTCGGGGTCTTTTTCCCGCTCCAGACCATCGGCTTCGGTAACTGCGTCTTCCAGTTGGTTCACATCTTCTATTTCTTCGTCGTGATCAATTTCTTCTAAAAGGGGATTTTCGACCAGTTCCTTGCGCAGAATCTGTTCCAGTTCCAGGGTGGGAACCTGCAGCAGTTTGAGAGCCTGCTGGAGGCGTTGGGTCATGACAATATTTTGGGTCTGTTTCAGCCCCATATGGAGCCCTAATTTGGCCACTTTGTTTCCTTTCCCATGGCGTATAGCCGTCGGGGGTCCTTCCCCAACAATATAACCTATAAACGGAATGACTCACCGAGATAAATAGCTTTGGCTTTGTCTGACGCTACAATTTCCTCAGCAGATCCGGATAATTCTATTTGCCCCTCGAAGAGGATGTAAGCACGGTCCGTGATAGTCAGCGTTTCCCGGACATTGTGATCAGTGATCAGAATGCCGATGCCCTGTTCCTTCAATTGGTTCACCACTGTTTGCAGATCGGCCACAGCAATGGGATCGATACCGGCAAAGGGTTCGTCCAAGAGAATGAATTTAGGCCGGGTCACCAGTGCGCGGGCAATTTCCACCCTGCGCCGTTCTCCGCCAGATAGCTGGTATCCAAAACTTTTGCGAATGTGGGTGACGCCCATCATTTCCAGCAGTTCATCCTGGCGCTCTTTGCGCTCGTTGCGTTTCATCTTCACGCTCTGCAGGATGGCCATGATATTCTGCTCCACCGTCAATTGGCGGAAGATGCTGCTTTCCTGTGGAAGGTACCCTATCCCAAGGCGGGCCCTTTTGTACATGGGCAGTTTGGAAATATTCTTGTCGTCCAGAAAGACCTGACCTTGATCAGGAGAAATAAAGCCAACGATCATGTAGAAACTGGTGGTCTTGCCGGCTCCGTTGGGTCCCAAAAGGCCCACCACTTCGCCTTGCTTAAGATGCAGATCAACACCGTCGACAACCGCCCGGCCGCGGTAGACTTTCCGCAACCCCTGGGCTTTCATGATGTGCTGCTCGGAGTCCTGTTGAATACTCTGTGTGGATGATGCGTTCTCTGTCACCGGGTATCACCTTTGATTTTATTCGCTGTCCAGAACATCGGCTTCAACTCTCTGCTTAATCTCAATGTACTCCAGATCTGGCGTAGCCTCCAGTCCGATTCCCTCGATCACATCTCCCTCTCGGGTGAAACGATCAAAAACATCGTTATGAATCAGCTGGGTTTCATTGTCGAAATAGAGTTCTTCAGTTTCAAGTTTGCGGCCGTCTTGGGTCACCACAACCACATCGCCCCAAGTGAAGATGTTATTGGTTTGCAGATTGGCCAGACCACTGTCGGAGGTGAGTGTGGAAAAATGGGCGCCCTCTTTATAAAAATCGATGTGCACCGTGATCAACTCCACATCCCGCTGGCCTGAATATTTGTTCATCAAATCACTGTCCAGAACCCAGTTCCGGATGCCCGCATTACTCTCCACCAGGCGGTAATCAAAAAACTGTTGGATGGGCCTGGTGTCGGCCGCGGAAGTTTCCTTGTCAGTTTCCGGCTCTGTGGTGGGGTTGGATTGGTTGTCATCCCGGCAACCAGCCACCGGAATTGTAAGCAAAAGAAAGGCCCCAAATATCATTATTGAAGAGATAATTTTTCTGAACATCGTCATTTTCCGGTTCCCTGAGATTGTTTTGATGATGGTGAATCCTCTTCCAGTGCCCACCTTTTATGAAACCATACCCATTCAGCCGGGTTCCGGCGAATAAAATTTTCCAAACTCTGATTGCACCACAACAGCAATTCGGTCAGGGCAGTAGCCGATTTATCAGACTCTACCCCAGGCCGCCAGGCCGGAGACCAACACATCTGATGCCCTTCAGCAGATCGGGCCAGCACCACAGGCAGAATGGGAACTTTGTTGCGCAGGGCAATACGGGCAAATCCAGCTGGTGTCGGGGCTTCCACACCAAAAAAGGGAATGGGCAAATTTTCAGCCCGGGTATTTTGATCCAAAAGCATGGCCACCACCCCACCGCCACGCAGGTGGCGCAAAATGGGAGCAGCGCCCTCATGCCGGGGCAAAACGATCATTCCCAACTTTTCCCGTCGCCGCTGGACCAGGCGGTCCACCGCAGGGTTGTGAATACTGCCCGTGACCACGGCCAACTGTCCCAGACCCGCTTCAGCCATATGTTGGGCCGTGCTGGCTCCCAGCAACTCCCAGCAACCCAAATGCCCGGTGAGAAGCAAAACGCCCTGGCCTGCCTGGCTCAGCTGTTTCATTTCCTCAATCAATTCCGGCCAACCCTGAGCAGATTCCGCACTCACAAAATTCTTCCGGCCCACTAATCGGGGTGTGGCCAGGGTATCGTAAAAATTTTCTCCCAATGCCACCACTGAACGTTGGAAAAGCTGCTCGCGAGATGATGTGTCCATTTCCGGAAAGGCCAAGGCCAAATTAGACAACGCCTGTTGGCGTTCCCCGGGACGCAGAGCAGAGCCCAAACGGGCCATGTTGCGCCCCAGCCAGCGTCCGGCTTGCAGGGATAAACCCGAAGCTAACCCCAGGACTAAAACCAATAGCCAGTAATACAAGCGGCGCCGCAGACGGCGCCACCATGGTAATGGACTGTTGGTTGGTTGGGTCACTGTTTACAAAATCCCCGCTCGCAAAACATCATGAATGTGCAGCAGCCCTAAAGGCTTTCTATCATCATCTACAACCAGCAGCAAAGTCACAGGTCCCTCTTTACGCTTTTCCATCATGCGCAGGGCGGTGAAAGCCAAGGTATCAGCTTCGATGGTAGTGGGGTTGGGATTCATGGCATCTGTGATGGGAGAATCCAAGGCGTCCGCGCGTTCTAATAGGACCCGTTTGACATCACCGTCAACGCAGAGGCCAGCAAGGCGGCCATCATCATCCACCACACAAACACAGCCCAGGCGTTTGCCCACGATTTCGGGCAGGGTATCGCGCAAGCTCTGCCTGCTGGAAACCACAGGCAGTTCATCCCCAGTGTGCATCAGGTCGGAAACTTTCACCTGCAACCTGCGGCCCAAAGTTCCACTGGGATGAAAGGCGGCAAAGTCTTCACTGCGGAAGCCGCGCAGTTTGATCAGGGACACCACCAGAGCATCGCCCATGGCCATGGCAGCCACGGCGCTGGAAGTGGGAGTCAAATCCAGAGGGCAGGCTTCTTTTTCCACCGGTGTAAAAAGCACAATATCACTGGCGGTGGAAACTTCCGATTGGGCGCCCGCTGTGATGGCGATGCTCTTCATGCCGAACTTACGGCATCGGGTGATCAGGTCCACCACTTCGGCATTGTTGCCACTGCGGCTCAGGCTGATGAGAATGTCATCTGCTTTGACCACACCCAGGTCTCCATGAGCAGCCTCAACCGGGTGGATGAAATTGCTGGGGGTTCCCGTGCTGGTCAAGGTTGCGGCCAGCTTGCGGGCCACAAATCCCGACTTGCCCAACCCGGTGGTCAGCACCCGTCCATTGCATTGGAAAAGCAGGCGGACTGCCTTCACAAATGAGGCATCCAGACTGCGCCCCACATTGACCAGAGTTTCCGCTTCCTGGACAAAAGTATCCTGCCCTATATCCATGATTTCCTGGTCGGAAAATTGTGCGGCGGACGGCTCCATTATTGGGTCAGCTCCTCATCGGATTTGAAATCTGTCTTGGTGGGGTGCCAGGCTTTGTCCAGCAACCGGGTCAGAGCCGTGGTGTAAAGGTTGGCGCTTTTGAGCACCAGATCGGTCACTTCACGCACGGCACCGTGGCCGCCGGTGGCTGTCGTCACATGCTGGCAATAATCCAAAATTTCCTGTGGGGCACCGGGCACGCCCACCGAAAAGGCCACCTGGTGCATGGCGGGCAAGTCGATCAAATCGTCACCCATGTAAAGGGTTTGCTCCGCTGTGCAGCCCGTTTCTTCCAGGATTTCTAATAAGGCGGCCACTTTATCGAAGCGCCCCATCTTGATACTGTCGAAACGCAATTCCGTGCAGCGACGGTGGACAATTTGGCTATCGCGTCCCGTCAAAACCGCCCGTTTCAATCCGGCAATGCGGGCCATGACCAGCCCCAATCCATCATGACTATGGAATTCCTTAATGGCTTCACCCTGGGGGCCGTACATGAGATTGCCAGGAGTCAGAACGCCATCACAGTCAAAAACCAGAAGGGAAATTTCACCCAACGCGGTGGTCAGTTCTTCTCCCAAGACAGCCACCGCTTCAGCCTGGTATTGGGCACCATTTTTTGGGGGCCATGTGGCAGGTTTCAAAGGCTGGCTCATTCAGCCACCTCAAGATAAAGCTCGCGGAACCGCACCAACTGTTTCACAAGACCTTCAAAAGCCTCCAAAGGCATTTGACTGCCTGCATCAGACTTGGCCCTAGAGGGATCAGGGTGCACTTCCAGGAAGACGGCATCGCTACCGGCACTGACGCCACAGCGAGCCAGCAGAGGAATTAACTCTGGAGTACCACCCGTGGTGGACCCTGTACTGCCAGGTGATTGCACGGAATGGGTGGCATCAAAAACCACAGGCCGACCCAAGTTGCGCATGATCTGGATGGAGCGGAAGTCGACCGTCAAATCCCGGTAACCCAGGAAAGTGCCGCGTTCGGTGAACATCACATTTTTGCCACCAGCAGCTTCCACTTTACCAGCCCCGTGGCGGATATCTTCTGCAGCCAAAAATTGGCCTTTTTTGATGTTGACGATGCGTCCGGTGGCCCCGGCTGCTTCCAGTAGAGAAGTTTGCCGGCACAGAAAGGCAGGAATTTGCAGAATTTCCGCGACCTCGGCCACGGGTGCGGCATCTTCAGGATGGTGAATATCTGTCAACACCGGTACACCGTGGGTTTCGCCGATGCGTTGGAGTAGTTTTAATCCTTCTTCCATGCCAGGACCGCGATAAGAGTCACTGCTGGTTCTATTGTCTTTGGTGAAACTGCTTTTGAAACAGAATCCCACGCCCAGTTTTTCACACACCTTGGTGAGGTACTCTCCCACGGCCATCATTTCATCGGCATCTTCAAGTACACAGGGGCCAGCTATTATGTAGAGTGGTTGGCCGGCACCAATGTTGTGCTCACGTATTTTCACGGGTTGGGCGATGCTCATGCTTCACTCCTTGATACAGGAGAGTTGCTTTCTCCCTCAGATGCGATTTCTTCATTTTCAACCGCTTTTTTCGCGGCTTCTTCACGACACATATTTTGGTGATCCACGGCCGCTTCGACCAGAGATTTGAAGAGAGGATGTGCCTCACGAGGCCGGCTTTTCAGTTCAGGATGGAATTGAACAGCCACAAAGAATGGATGCGAAGGCAATTCCATGATCTCCACCAGTTCTCCATCAGGAGACGTACCGGAAAACACCACCCCGGCTTCTTCAAATTGCTGCCGGTAAGCATTGTTCACTTCATAGCGGTGGCGATGGCGTTCCTTGATTTCCAATTCACCGTAACTGTTATAAGCGCGGCTGCCAGGTTTCAAATGGCAGGGCCACGATCCCAAACGCATGGTCCCCCCTTTGTTGATCACACCTTTCTGGTCTTCCATCAGGTGGATCACCGGATGCACGTTGGCCTGATCAAATTCTGAGCTGTTGGCTTTTTCCAGTCCCACCAAATCTCGCCCAATTTCAATCATGGCACACTGCAGCCCCAGGCAAATTCCAAAGAATGGAATCTTGTTCAGGCGGGCAAAACGAATGGCCCGGATTTTTCCTTCAATGCCCCGATCGCCAAAACCGCCGGGGATAAGAATGCCATGGCAGTCCTCAAAGATTTCCTTAAGACGCTGGTCGCCCACTTCGCTGTTTTCAAGATCTTCCGAATCCACCCACACCTGGTCCACGCCCACGTGGTTGGGAATGCCCGCATGAATGAAAGATTCGATGATGCTCTTGTAAGCATCCTTCAACTCAACATATTTGCCGACGATGGCGATGCGCACCGTATCAGGCGGGTTCAGAATAGAATTGACCATGCGCTCCCAGGAGTCCATATCCGGAGCTTCGGTTTCCAACATCAGGCGCTGGCACAGCAATTCGTCGAAATTCTGCCGGTGTAAATTCATGGGCACTTCGTAAATGCTTTTGGCATCGGTGCCATCAAAAACATGGCCCTGAGGCAGGTTGCAGAAAAGTGCAATTTTCCGCCGTGCCTCTTCGCCAATGGGCTGCTCAGTGCGGCACATGAGAAAATCGGGTTGGATGCCGATACCCCGCAACTCTCTTACGGAATGCTGGGTTGGTTTTGTTTTGATTTCTCCAGCTGCTTTGATGTAGGGCACCAAAGTCAGGTGCACCGAAGCAGTGTCGTGATACGATTGTTCCAGGCGGAACTGACGGATCGCCTCCAGGAAGGGTTGGCTTTCAATATCCCCTACGGTGCCACCAATTTCAGTGATGACCACATCGATGGTGGGATCGTTGTTGGCGCACAAAGTGATGCGGCGTTTGATCTCATCGGTCACATGCGGGATAACCTGGACGGTGCGTCCCAGGTATTCACCTTTGCGCTCTTTGGCCAAAATCGTTTCGTACACCCGACCGCAAGTCAGATTGTTGTACTGGTTCAGTTTTGTATCGGTGAACCGTTCGTAGTGGCCCAAATCCAGATCGCATTCGGCGCCATCATCCAGCACAAAAACTTCACCGTGCTGGTAAGGACTCATGGTGCCGGGATCGACATTCAGATATGGATCAAATTTCTGGAGGACCACATTGAGGCCCCGGGCCTTGAGCAGGTTGCCCAGGGAAGCTGCAGCAATCCCCTTGCCCAGAGCGGAAACCACACCACCGGTTACGAACAGATACTTGGCCATTTCTTGCTCCTGATACACCAGCTGAGCCGGTGTGGGTTCGAATTATTCACTCCGCCACATTTTTCGCACTAATTCCAGGTCCGCAGGAGTATCCACTCCCACAGGGGCCTGATCTATTTTCAAAACTCTGATGCACATGCCATTTTCCAAGGCCCGAAGTTGCTCTAAACCTTCAGCTTTTTCCAAGGGTGTGGGTACCAGTTTCAGGAATTTCTCAAGGGCTTGGCGCCGGAAGGCGTAGATGCCCACATGCCTCAAGGCGGCATGCATTCCCCCGGCATTATTGGTATTTTGCCCTGGAAAAGACCCCGGAATGGTCGCCCTCGAAAAATACAACGCATTGTTCATCTGGTCGATAAGAACCTTTACCGTATTGGGATCCTGCCATTGTTCTTCATGGCTGAAAGGATGCGCGCAGGTGGCCATGTCCAGAGCAGGATCATCAAACATGGCCTGGACCAGATTGTCAGCAATCTGCGGGTCCAAGAGGGGTTCATCGCCCTGAAGATTGAGAATGACATCGGCCTGATGCCGGGCTGCCACCTCGCCAATGCGGTCGGAGCCAGTCGGATGCTGGGCAGTCATTTCCACCGGAAAACCCGCCTCCTTCACAGCCTCAAAAATTCGGGAATCATCGGTGGCGACAACTATGTGGTGGGCTGTTTTCATGCCAGCCGCTTTTTCCATAACCCTGACCACAAGAGGTTTGCCGTGAAGGTCGGACAGGGCCTTGCCCGGGAAACGGGTGGAACCGTATCTGGCCGGAATCACAACCAGGGCTTTCATGGATTGCTTCATGAAATGAAAACCTCCTTGTAAACAAAAAGGGCCCGTCCACTGAAGGACGGGCCCTTTAAAAAATCAACCATTACTGAAACGGAACAATGGCAACCCGTTTCTTGGTTCCACGGAAGTCCTGGAACTCGACCAAGCCGTCCACCAGTGCGAACAGAGTATCATCTCCGCCTTTACCGACGTTCTTGCCAGGATGAATTTTAGTACCGCGCTGGCGAACGATGATCGTTCCAGCCAATACAGCCTGTCCACCGAAACGCTTCACTCCCAGATACTGGGGGTTTGAGTCGCGTCCGTTCCTTGTTGATCCGCCTGCTTTTTTATGTGCCATGGTATCACTCCTTCTTTTGATGACGCGTTAAAGAAACGCGTTATAGTTATCCGGTGATACCGGTAATCTTAATCTCAGTGAATTGCTGACGATGACCGTTCTTGCGACGGTAATTCTTCCGACGTTTTTTCTTATAAACGACGATTTTGCGACTGCGGCCGTGGTCGAGGACCTCGGCGGAGACGCTGGCACCCTTGATAAGAGGTGCGCCTACTTTGACGTCATCTCCATCGGAAACCATGAGAACTTCGTCAAACTTCAAGGTCGCACCCACTTCTTCACCGAAGAGAGGCACCTGAAGTGTCAGGTCTGGAGTGACCTTATACTGGTGGTTTTTGATCTTCACTATGGCGTACATGACAACAACTCCGCATGTAATGGGCTTTAGCCCCAATATTAAAAGCACGCGACCTCGTGCATCGGGTCTTATTGTTGGAGCCAGGCTCCAGAGCAATCCAGCGCGCAGAAATCCCCTACGGTGCCGCTTATTAGGACGGCCCTGTGGGGGAAATTCCTTTGAAGTGGGTATAAATAATACTTAATGGGCCATTCGTCAAGAAAACAGGCAGGGAATCACGGACAACGGAAAAATGCTTTTGTATCCACCACCCCCATCTTTTCTGCACTGTTTATTGACAAGTTGCACAAAAATCGTAAATATTGGGGGGAAAGAACAGATTACCGGGACCTCCCTATCCACTTATCCCATAGGAGCAGCCTTCATATGACTGAAAACACGACTCCCAAAGCCATCGTTATTGGCTCAGGCCCTGCCGGCTACACTGCAGCCATCTATCTGGGCCGCGCCAACATCCCCCACATTCTTTTTGAAGGTGACCAACCCGGTGGCCAATTGACTATCACTACCGATGTGGAAAACTTCCCCGCCTTCCCTGAAGGCGTAGAAGGCCCCGAATTGATGATGAAGATGAAAGCCCAGGCTGAGCGCTTTGGAACCAAATTTCACAGCGAAACCGTGCTCAGTGTGGATTTCAGTGGCGATGTGCATAAAGTTGTCACCAGCAAAGCCACCTATGAGGCCCCGGCCATCATCATCGCCACCGGCAGCACTGCTCGTTGGTTGGGACTCGACAAAGAAGCCGACTTTATGGGTAAAGGTCTCAGCGCCTGTGCCACTTGCGACGGATTCTTCTTCCGCGGCCAGGAAATTGCTGTTGTAGGCGGCGGCGACACCGCTTTGGAAGAGGCCACTTACCTGACCAACTTTGCCTCCAAAGTCACCCTGATTCACCGCCGGGATGAATTCCGCGGATCCAAAATCATGCAACAGCGTGCCATCGATCATCCCAAAATTGACATCGCCTGGAACAGCGTCATTGATCACTACGTGGGTGATGACCTGGGCAATCTTAAAGGGCTGAAGTTGCAAGACACCCAAAATGGAGAGCTCAGAGATCTCCCCGTATCGGGTTGCTTCATCGCCATTGGTCACACCCCCAATACCCAGTTTCTGGATGGGGCCCTGAAAGCCGACGAGAATGGATACCTCATTACCCAGCCCAACGTGACGGCTATGGAAATTGAAGGGGTCTTCGCCTGTGGTGATGTGCAGGATCATGTGTATCGTCAGGCTATTACTTCGGCGGGAACTGGTTGTATGGCTGCCATGGAAGCTGAACGCTATATCGGAGAAAAAGGCCTGTAGACCGTCGGTTGTGCCTTTGAAATTGTGTCTGACTCCAGCCCGCTTTGCCAATTCCAGGTGAAGCGGGCTTTTTGTTAGTTTTTTTGTTAACTCGGGATTTGTTTTCCGCTCAAAATCGCTTTCGTTGCCAATTCGGGCAATAAACCTAGCCTTGCAAAGAGTCAAATCTACATTTCCAGACCAGACACAATTTCAGAGGCACAACCTTCATTATAGCAATTGATCTATAACTCGGAATATGCGAAGATGCTTATCCGGCGAACAGCGCCCGGTTCCTTTACTCAGAAAGGACACTCCGATGCACCAAATCCTCGAACACACCATCCTGGGACCCAACGTCCACCTCTTCCGTTTTGATGCTCCTGATGTAGCCCAGTACCGTAAACCCGGCCAATTTGTCATCATTCGTGTCAATGATCTCGGGGAACGCATCCCCTTAACCATTGCCGACGTAAACCGGACAGAGGGCAGCATCACCCTCATTGTTCAGGCCGTGGGTAAAACCACTCTGGAAATGGCCCAACTCAAAGTTGGTGACACCATTCCTGATATTTGTGGCCCCCTGGGTGAACCCACCCACATCGAAAAAGTGGGCAAAGTGCTGTGTGTTGGGGGCGGCATTGGAACGGCTCCTCTGTATCCCGTAACCAAGGCCATGAAAGAAATTGGCAATCATGTGACCAGTATACTAGGTGCTCGCAGCAAGGACCTACTCATCCTCGAGCATCAAATGAAGAAAGCCAGCCATAACCTTGTCATTACAACAGATGACGGATCTTACGGTCTAAAAGGACTGGTCACCGACGCCATCCAAAAATTGGTAGATGAGGGCAACTCCTACAACCTCTGCGTCTGCATGGGGCCACCCATAATGATGAAGTTTGTCAGCCTTTTGACCAAAAAGTTAGGCATCCCCTGTCTGGTCAGCCTGAACCCCATCATGGTCGATGGCACGGGCATGTGTGGCGGTTGTCGCGTCACCGTTGGCAATGAAACGAAATTTGCCTGTGTGGATGGTCCGGAATTTGACGGCCACCTTGTAGACTTCGACGAGATGATGAGCCGCCTCACCATGTACAACAAACACGAGAAAAAATCCATGGACCACTTCATGGGGCAAAGCGGTTGCAGGCTGGAAGATTCCTTGGGAAGGGAGTCAAAATGAAGAAAAAAGACAGAATGAAAATAGAGCCGGTGGACATGCCGGAACAGGATCCAGCCATACGGGTCAAAAATGTCGATGAAGTTCCTACTGGCTACACAGCCGAAATGGCCATGATGGAAGCCAAACGCTGCATCCAATGCAAGCGCCCCTTCTGCACCGAAGGGTGCCCCGTGGGCATCGACATTCCCGGCTTCATCCAACTCATCGAAGATGGCGATTTTGCCGCAGCCGTGGCCAAGATTAAAGAGACCAACTTACTACCCGCCATTTGTGGCCGTGTCTGTCCCCAGGAAGAGCAATGCCAACTCACCTGCACCATTGGGAAATTCAAAAAGGATCCCACCCTGGCGGTTAACATTGGTCGCCTTGAACGCTTCCTTGCGGACTGGGAACGGGAGAACGGTGAAATCCCTCTGCCACCCAAGCCCACCCCCACCGGAAAAAAAGTGGCCATCGTAGGTGGTGGTCCAGCTGGCCTCACAGTAGCTGGCGATCTTATCCGCCACGGCCACGAAGTCACCGTCTTCGAGGCCTTCCATAAAGCAGGGGGCGTTTTAATCTACGGCATCCCCGAGTTCCGGTTGCCCAAAGCCATCGTCCAAAAAGAAGTGGATTATCTGGAGCAATTGGGCGTGGAGTTTAAGTACAATTTTGTGGTGGGAAAAACCGCACCGGTGCAAACAATCGTTGATGATTATGACGCCGTCTTTGTCGGCACCGGTGCAGGTCTGCCCCGGTTCATGAAAATTCCCGGAGAGAATTTGCTTGGGGTATATTCAGCCAACGAGTACCTCACTCGGGCCAATTTAATGCAAGCCTACAGCTTCCCCGAAACGGATACACCCCTGATCACCGGCAAATCCATTGCCACCATTGGCGGTGGTAACGTCGCCATGGATTGTGCCCGCACCGCCTTGAGAATGGGCGCCAAACGGTCACTTATTATTTATCGTCGCGCCGAAGAACAAATGCCCGCCCGCATCGAAGAAGTCCACCATGCCAAAGCCGAAGGGGTCGAATTTCACACTTTGCAAAACCCGTTGCGGTTCCTGGGCAACGACGAAAACTGGATTACGGGCGTAGAGTTATTGAAAATGAAACTCGGTGAGCCAGACGCATCGGGCCGCCGCAGCCCTGTGCCGGTGCATGATTCGGAATTTATTGAAGAGATTGATGCGGTCATTGTGGCCATCGGCAATAGCCCCAATCCTCTCGTTCCACGAGATTATCCAGCATTGGATGTGACTCGCTGGGGCGGCATTGTGGTCAATGAGGCCACCAGCCAAACCAACATTCAGGGCGTGTTTGCGGGGGGTGACATCGTTTTGGGGGCTGCAACGGTCATTTTGGCCATGGGGCATGGACGCCAGGCCGCCCGCTCCATCAACATGTACCTCAGTTCGGGTCGCTGGAACGACCTGGAAGATGCTTTGGAAACAGACCGGGCTGATGTCCGGTAATCCAGTTCTGTTCTTGATTTAACATTCAACGGAAATTACCGTTGAAGTTAAGAGAAAAACAAGCTTTGTAATGAGGAGGAAAGCCTTGAAAGGTCGCGTACTTATCATTGATGACGAGGCTGAGATCCGGCGCAATCTGACCGTGGGCTTGACCCAGGAAGATTTCACGGTGGTAGCCTGTCCCGATGGCCTCAGTGCCATTCACGAGCTGAACCAATCCCGGGAAAAAGGGATTGCCTACGATTATCTGGTCACCGACATTTTCATGCCGGACATCGACGGCCTGAAGATCCTCAAAGTGATTAAAAACCAATACCCCGATCTTCCTGTATTGGTCATAACAGGTTTTGGTGATGAACGCCTGGAAGTCACAGCCCTCTCCGAACCCAACACCGGCTTCCTCGATAAACCCTTTGAAATTTCTGATTTGGTGGAAGCTCTTGCCGAGCTGGAGCCAGGGCAAACCGAAACCTCTGCTGCGGCCGCTGTGCAGGATGATGGCATGCGCGAATCTGTCAGCGCCTACCTCACGGTGAAGGTCACGGATCAGGAACGCAGCCTCGATCTTTATGATGAGCTGTACCACCTGCCAGGTGTTGTGAGTTGCGACGCTGTGCGAGGAGATTTTGATATCATCCTGCTGGCCCGTGGAGAATCCATGGACGAGGTCCAGGAAGTCTTCAAAAAAGTGGGTAACATGGATGGCCTGGAAGTGCTTTCCATGAGTCCTGTGGAACGGCCCAAACTGGACCGGGATGTTGATAGTTTCATCGACACCTACCGGTCAGCCGTGCGCAGTGAGCAGCAAAAACAGATGGGCAAACAACCGGGCACCATCAGCTACATCATTGTGGATATCGATCCCGACGCCATCCAGAAAATCTACACCACTGTGTTCTTTGTGGACGAAGTTGTGTTCTGTGATGTCATCGACGAGGGCAGCAAGTTGGTGGGCATGATCACCGGCTTTGGGGCCATGGGGCGCACACCCCGCGTCATCGAAAAGCTCTCCCAAATCGACGGAGTTCTCCGCGTGCGGGAAGCCAAGGTGATTAAACTGATTGAAGACTGACCTCCCACTCTCATGAGTCAGGTCAGATGTTGAGAACCGCCGCCGGTAAAGAATTCCATGCCGGCGGCGACCAAGTATACGGTCTTGAAAGGAACGCACCAATGGCCACCAAGCAGGAGAACTTCAGCTACCGGCTATGGAAATACGATGGCGCCCCGGGAGAACTTATCCCGTTGCTGCAGTCGGCCCAGGATCACTTCGGATACATCCCCCGCCGAGCCATCAGCTACATTTCCAGTGTCACCGGAATCCCGGAATCAGAAATTTACGGCGTCATCACTTTTTACAGCCAGTTTCGTTTGCGGCCTATGGGCAAATTTGTCATCCGCGCTTGCGCGGGTACGGCCTGCCATGTGTCGGGAGCCAAAATGCTCATCGATACCATCGAAGATGAGATTGGCGTGGGCGTGGGCGATACCTCGGAAGATGGTCTGTTCACATTGCAGACTGTGGCCTGTATCGGTTGTTGTTCCCTGGCCCCGGTGGTCATGGTCAATGACGACACCCACGGCTCCCTGAATCCTGCCGGCACTCGTAAATTGGTGCGTAAGGTGGCCCGGGTAGCCCGCAAAACGATCAAGGAAACATCCTAAAGCTGAATCACGATCCGCCTTGGCTCTCAGCCGGGGCACTGGAGCGCTTTCATGAAGAAAATAATCGTAGGAATGGGCACCTGTGGACTCTCGGCTGGAGCGCAGGCAACATACGACCGGCTGGCCGAACTGGTGGCCGAACATCCGGACCAGTGCGAGCTGTCCATCACCGGTTGCATCGGTATGTGTTTCCGTGAGCCCCTGGTGGAAATCGACGATGGTAAAAGTCGTGTCATCTATGGCGGAGTCGACCCAAAAGGCGCCGACGAGATCATGGAGTCCCATGTCTTGAACGACAAGCGCATCGTAGACGAAAATCTTGTCTACTGTTTTGAGGAAGATGATTCCTCTTCGGGTACAGAAGCCGTTTATCTGGATATGCAGGAACGCATCGTCCTGCGCAACTGCGGCAACATCGACCCTGAAAGCATTGACGACTATATCGCCACCGGTGGTTACGAAGGTGCTCGTATTGCCCTGACGGAAATGACTGGCGCCGATGTCATCCAGGAAGTGAAAGACTCCGGCCTGCGCGGACGTGGTGGTGCCGGTTTCCCCACGGGCCTGAAGTGGTCCTTCTGCGCCGGCTACGATGGCGACAAGAAGTACGTGGTTTGCAATGCTGATGAAGGCGATCCCGGCGCATTCATGGATCGTTCAGTTTTGGAAGGCGACCCCCACGCGGTCATCGAAGGCATGATCATCTGTGCCCAGGCCATCCAGGGAACCCACGGCTACATCTATTGCCGGGCTGAATATCCCCTGGCTATCAAACGCCTGGAAATTGCCTTGGCCGCCGCTCGGGAAAAAGGTTTCCTGGGCAAAAACATCATGGGCTCGGGCATGGACTTCGACATGAAGATCAAGCAAGGCGCAGGAGCCTTTGTCTGTGGTGAAGAGACAGCCCTGTTCGCCTCCATTGAAGGCCAACGCGGGATGCCTCGCATCCGTCCCCCATTTCCAGCTGAAGCCGGATTGTGGCAAAAGCCCACCAACAATAACAATGTCGAAACCTTTGCCAACATCCCCTGGATCATTCGCCAGGGTGCTGCTGCTTACTCAGCCTACGGTACCGAAAAGAGTAAAGGCACTAAAGTATTTGCTCTGGCCGGCCGGGTGGTCAAAGGTGGCCTGGCAGAAGTGCCCATGGGCACCACCATTGAAGATCTGGTTTTTAAAATTGGCGGCGGCATCAAAGAAGGCGGAACCTTCAAGGCCGTACAGATGGGCGGCCCCAGCGGCGGCTGCATCCCCGCCGACCAGATGGACATCAAAGTCGACTTCGAAACCATTCCCAAAACCGGCGCCATCATGGGCTCCGGTGGTATGGTGGTCATGGATCAGACCACCTGCATGGTGGAGATCGCTCGTTTCTTCCTGGAGTTCACCCAGAGTGAAAGTTGTGGCAAGTGCACCTTCTGCCGCATCGGAACTCTGCGCATGTTGGAAATTCTTGAGCGTCTGGTTCACGGTGAAGGCGTACCCGAAGACATCGATCGCTTGAAAGAACTCTCAGTCCGCATCAAAGAAGCCAGCCTTTGTGGCCTGGGCCAAACGGCCCCCAACCCAGTGCAAACAACCCTGCGCTACTATCTCCATGAGTACGAAGCCCACATCAACGACCACGCCTGCCCTGCCGGCAGTTGCCAGGCTCTGGTGGACTTCATCATCAACGGCGATCTGTGCAATGGTTGCACGGTATGCGCCAAGACCTGCCCCGTTGACGCCATCGCGGGTAACAAAAAAGAAATTCACATTATTGATGCCGACGCCTGTGTGAAGTGCGGCAAGTGTCTGACCAGTTGCAGTTTTGACGCCATCTTCACCCAGTAGTCTGACCCATAGGAGCGACCGATGAGCACCGTAAAAATAACCATCAATGGCCGGGAAGTTGAAGCCCCTTCAGGCCAAACCATTCTCGAAGTGGTCCGTGAGCAGGAGTTGGACAACATCCCCACTCTGTGCCACAGCCCCGAGCTGACACCCTACGGTTCCTGCTTCCTGTGTGTGGTGGAAGTGGAAGGCCGGCCCAACCTCGTGCCTTCATGCGCCACCAGAGTCATGGACGGCATGAAAGTGGAAACAAAAAATGACCGCATCAAGGCCAGCCGCAAAACGGCCCTTGAGCTGTTGATTTCCAATCACTATGCCGACTGCATCAGCCCCTGTATGGAAGGCTGCCCCGCCCATGTGGATGCCCAGGGTTATATCGCCCTGGCGGCCATGGGTGAAACACAAAAAGCGGTGGACCTTATCCGTGAAGCCAACCCCCTGCCCGCCGTTTGTGGACGCATCTGCGTGCGCAAATGCGAAGTGGTTTGCCGTCGTGAAGATGTGGACACTCCCGTGGCCATCAACAACATCAAGCGTTATGTCACCGACGCCGGCGACATTTACGCAGACGACCCCGTATGCAAGCCCAGCACCGGCAAAACCGTCGGTTTGGTGGGTTCCGGTCCTGCCAGTTTGACCGCTGCCTGGTATCTGGGCCGCGAGGGCATCAAGGCTGTCATGTATGAAGCCATGGATCGCTCCGGAGGAATGCTGCGTTACGGTATTCCCGAATACCGTCTGCCGGATGAAGTGCTGGACAAAGAAGTCGACTTCATCTGCCGTGCGGGTGCTGAAATCAAATACGGTGTGCGCATTGGCACCGACATCTCCCTGGATCAAATGCGTGACCAACACGACGCCGTCTTTATCGGTGCCGGCGCCTGGACCGGTAAGGCCATGCGTGTTGAAGGGGAACACGACACTGAAGGTGTGGTCACCGGAGCCGACTGGCTGCCCGTGCAGGTGGACACCCCCGTCCCCCTGGATGGCAAAGTGGTGGTGGTTGTCGGTGGTGGAAATACCGCCATGGATTGCGCCCGCACCGCCTGGCGTTTGGACGCAGCAAAAGTCATCGTGCTTTACCGCCGGACCAAAGCGGAAATGCCCGCCGACAAAATGGAAATCGAAGATCTTCTGGAAGAGGGCGTGGAAATCATGGAGCTCATGGCTCCCATTGGCATCGTGCGTGAAGACGGCAAGCTGCAAGCCATCCGCTGCCAACGCATGACCTTGGGCGAGCCCGATGACTCCGGTCGCCGCCGCCCCGTGCCTCAGGAAGGCAGTGATTTTGATCTGCCCTGCGACATGGCCCTCAGCGCCATCGGCCAGGACACCGTGCTCGACGGCCTGGTGGAAACCGACCTCGGTAGCGTTGAGCTGACCCGCTGGAATACTTATGCTGTCAATACCACCACTCTGGAAACCAACATCCCCGGTGTCTTTGCCGGTGGTGATGCGGTGGACGATGGTCCCACCGTGGTCATCGACGCCATCGGTGATGGCCAGCGTGCGGCCAAAACCATGATTTCCTACATCACCAATGACCCCATGGAAAAAGATCCCTTCGTGGTGCGCAAATCATTCTGGGCCAAACCCGGCAAACAGGAATTGGGCGACATCCCCGAATCTCCCCGGCACGAACTGCATCTGCTGGAAGTGGACGACCGCCGCAGCAGTTTTGCTGAAGTGGCCACCGGCTTTGAGATTGCCGACAGTGACCACGAAACGGCCCGCTGCCTCAGCTGTGGTTGTGTGCGCTTCGAAGATTGTTCCCTGCGCCTTTATGGCGAGGAATACAACGTGGATATGGACATCTACAAAGGCTACGTGCGCAAACACAAGGTGGATGAACGCCACCCGTACATCAGCATTGACCCCAACAAATGCATCCTCTGTTCCCGATGCATTCGCACCTGTGAAAAGGTACTGCCCATCAGCGCCCTCGGCTTAGTGGGACGTGGGTTCAAAACTGAAATGCGCCCTGCCATGAACGATGCTCTGCAGGATACCAACTGCGTCAGCTGCGGTAATTGCATTGACGCCTGTCCAGTGGGCGCCCTGACGGCCAAATACGCTTTTGCCGGCCGGGCCAGCCTGGCCACTGAAGATGTGGCCACCCACTGCGGTTTCTGCTCCATCGGTTGCGAACTGACGGTGCGCAAGTTCTCTGAAGGCAAGTACTACACCACCAGCAACGAAACTGCTGGCGATTATATCTGCCGCTACGGCCGTTTTGGATCGGAGCTGCTGATCCAGAGCGACCGCATCACCACGGCCATGGTGCGGGAAGGGCATTCTTACCGAGATGTGACCTTGGATGAAGCCAACACCCAAATCGTGACCCGCATGAAAGCGGTGGCTGCCGAGCACGGACCAGAAAGCGTGGCTGTCTTTGTCAGTCCCGAGTCCACCAATGAAGAGCTCTACCTGGCCGGCCGCCTGGCACGTGAAGGGCTGGGCACTAACAACGTTGGTTCGCTGGCTATCATTTCCGGTGCCGGACGCAGTGGGGCCATGGATGGTGCTCTGGGCTTCACCGCCTCCACCGCTGACCGCAACTGCCTGAAAGACGCAGATCTCATCATCTGCAACAATACGTCCATGGAATCGGATCACCTGGTTCTCAATGTGGACGTGATCAGCCCGGTGCGCGATGGCGACGCCGATCTGATTGTCTCCAACAGCACCCTGGATCCTGCAGATATCCACCTGAGCACTTTGGCTGTGGATCCCATGCGGGGACGTGCCTCTTACTTCTGGAATGCCGTCATGCAACTCCTGCTCGAAAGTGGCGACCTGAAAGCCAGTGGCATTGATGGTGCGGAGGAATTCCTGCAAGGCCGTGAATTGGCTCTGGATCTGGCTGCCGCCAAGTCCGGTGTCAGTGAAGATCACATCCGCCAAACCGCGGACTTGATCTGCCAATCCAAAAACGTGGTCATTGTGCATGGCACCGACCGCGCCCAGGATGCGGCCCCCGCTGACCTGGAAATCTTTGCCAATCTGACGGTGCTGCTGAGCGCCAGCGGACGCACGGCAGAGATTTTGCTGCCCCGGCAGCTGGCCAACAGCGCAGGCCTGGAAGTGATGGGTGCAGACCCCGCTTTTGCTCCTGGCAAAGAAGCTGCCCCGGCCCTGGCTGGCGCGGGAGACAACCTGCAACTGCGGGCTCTTCTGGAAGACGGCAAGATTCGGGCGGCTCTGGTCATTGGGGAAAACCCCCTGGACTTCGACCGCACCGGCAGCTGGTTCCAGAACGTGGAATTCTTTGGGGCCATGGATTGGTCCGAAACGGAAACCACGCGCTTTGCCGACGTCACCCTGCCAGGAACCACCTTCCTGGAGACACCGGGCACCCGTTGCAACTTTGAAGGCGTGGTCACTCAGTATTCAGCAGCCGTAGCTGCCCCCGGAGGCAAGCACGGTGTGGAAGTTCTGGGAAGCCTGAGCCAGGCCTTTGGCTTGCCCGCCGTGGCCAACCTGAGCGAACATATCAGCACTCTGGTGATTCAGAAGTTGGGCCCTCTGGCCCCTCTGTACTGGAATACAGGGCAGCAGCGACCGGCTCGGGATAATGGTCGGCTCATACCTGTGGGAGTGGATGCCAAAACATCCTCCATCCAACCAGCGCTGACCCACAGTCAAAAATACCGCAAGGAACTCAGAGAGGTGGGCACTGAACGATTCCGCGTTCAACACGGCCACTAATCTCTGGGCTTCAATGATCCCTGCGGTTCCAATACGGTGAGAGGCCGGCTCCGGCCAGCCTCTCACCGAAGGAGAATCCGTCTATGATCAGTCTCGAAGTTTTATATTCCATCATCGAAGAAAATTATGTCTACCTGTTGGACTGTGACGAAAACGGGCAACTGCGTTATTGCAGCCAGGAATTGAAAACCAATTTTGGACTACAACATCCTCCCCACCTAAAACCCACCCTCGAACACATTCTCGATCCCTCTTCCCTGATTTCTTTCCGCCAGGCCATTGAGAGTGTGGACAACGGCAACCGTGGGGTCAACGCCCTGCTCACACCCAAACGATTGCGCTCCACCAGCCTGCCCATGCATGTGCGCTATGTGCAAAGTGAGGACAACCACCACTACCTCTTTTTTGGCGCCCAAATTGATACCCTCAACAAAATCAGCGATTGGGAAAGGGAAGAACGAGTCAAAGAATTGAGCTGCCTCTACGGGGTGGCCGAATGGATCCAAAATTCGACCGACATCGGCGTCTTTTTTACCCAACTGCCCAAGTACCTGGGACCGGGCATGCGCTTCCCTGAAGAGGCCGTGGTTTTCTCCGTCTATAACGATGTTGAATATGGACAGGAGCCAGCCAGTGGCGATTACATCGTGGCCTTTCTGGTGGTCAACGGCCAACTTAAAGGAGAAATCCGCATTGGCTACCTCAATGACAGCCATAAATTATTGCCCGAAGAGCAGAAAATGCTCAGTGAAATTGGACGCATCCTGAACCTGGCCATGGAGCGCAAAGAACTTGCCGATAGCGTGGCCTTAAAAAAAGATGAAGCCCACGAATTCCAAACGGCCCTGGCTAAGTTGGATAAAAAGATAAACCGCCGTGAAGGAGAACTGGAAGTCCAACAGCAGAAATTAAACACGGCCGACAGTTATCTGGACCGCATCAACAGTAGCTGGGAACAGACCCGCCGGCGCATGGAAACCATGTTCCTGGCCATGCCCGACCCCGTCATGCTCATCGACCCGGACATGAATGTTGTTAACAGCAACAAACCCAATGTAGAAACGGGTCAGAAATGTTACCAGGCATATTTCAACCGTGACGAACCCTGTACCGATTGTAAAATGGCCAAAGTTCTGCGCCATAAAATTCCCGTCATCAGTAACATCAGGGTGGATGATAAATATCTCCAACTGCACACCCAGCCTGTGTTCAATGAAGACCACGAAGTGGATGGGGTTTTGGAGTTCATCCGGGATATAACCCTGGAAAAGACCTACGAACAACAAATCCAGCAGGCTGATAAATTAGCCAGTCTGGGCCAATTGGTCAGTGGCATCGGCCACGAAATCAACAACCCCAACCAGTTCATCAGGGGCAACGTCAAAATCGTAAAGCAAGCCCTGGAAGATATGCTGCCCATTGTGGATGCTCATTACGAATCACACCCCGACCTGAAAATTGCCCGCCTGAAATACACTTTCTTCAAAGAACACATCATGACCTTGGTGGATGATATGGCCCACGGCAGCGAGCGCATCAAAGGCATCGTTGATGGTCTGCGCAGTTTTGCCCGTAAGGATGAAGGCCTGTTGGTGGATGTGGTGGATGTTAACACCTTGCTGGGTGCCACCACCCGCCTGGTTCAGAATGAAGTGCACAAACGGGCCAGCATCGAGCTGGAACTGGCCGACGAACTGCCAACCTTCTCCGGCAACAGCCAAAAAATTGAACAAGTGCTGGTGAACCTTGTGGTCAACGCAGCCCAAGCCATTCCCGACGACATCAAAGGCGTCATTAAAGTGACCACCGCCCTGGAGGATGACCATGTGGTGATCCGCATCGCAGACAATGGCAAAGGCATGGACGAAAAAACGCGCAAGCAGATTTTCGACCCTTTCTTCACCACCAAACGCACCAAGGGTGGCACGGGGCTGGGATTGGCCATTGTCTTTCGCATCATCGAAGAGCACGGAGGCAACATCGCCGTCACCAGCAAGATTCACGAAGGCACCACCTTCATCGTGCGCATTCCGGTAGCCGAAGGCGACAACGAAACAACGGAGACTTCATGAGTGATATGAAAAAAGTACTCATTGTTGACGACGACGTGGCTGTGACCAACTACTTCATGGTTTTCCTCATGCAAACGGGGATTTTTGAACCCGATGTGGAAAATGATTCCCGCCGGGTTAAAGGCCTGCTCCAGGAGAACCATTACGATGTGATCATGCTGGACTTGGACATGCCCAACATCACGGGCATGGAAATACTCAAGATGATGCGAGCCGAAGACATCAACATCCCCGTGCTGATCCTCACGGGTGTCAGTGATGTGGAACTGGCGGTGCGGGCCATGAAGCATGGGGCCTTCGATTACCTGACCAAACCCGTGGATGAAGATCACTTGCTGGAAGTGCTTTCCAGTGCCATGGAAATGGGCGCCCTGCAGCAAATCATGGAAGAACTGCCGGCGGAAGTGAACCCGGAAGATCTGGATCATCAGTCGGCTTTCAAGCACCTGCCGACCCAGGATCCCACCATGATTCACCTTTTCCACCAGGCAGAAACCCTGGCCAGAGGCAGCCTGAGTGTCTTCCTCTGGGGCGAGCGGGGCAGCGGCAAGAGTTGGCTGGCTCATGGCATCCACAAAGCCAGTGATCGCCGCGATGGCCCTTTTGTTTCTCTGGATTGCACCAGCTGCCCGCCTGATGAGTTTTCCTTTGTCCTATTCGGCCGAGTCAAAGATTGGAGCGGCGAGTTTGAAAACAAACCCGGCGGTTTGAGCGATGCCACCGGTGGCACCATTTTCATCAACAACCTGGAACACATGAGTCCCCAGGTGCAGATGCGCCTCAATCATGCCTTGCATACGGGAGAGTATTACCGGGACAACAGCACCGAGATTCTGCAAAGTGATGTGCGCTACATCGTCTCCTCGACCCACGATTTGACCAGTTCCAAATTTAAGGACAGTTTCTCCCGTGATTTGCTGTACCAACTCATGGTTAATAGTCTGCAGGTTCCGGCCTTGCGCGACCGGCACAAAGATATCCCCATCCTGGCCCAGTTTTTTCTGGAGGAAGAAGATCAACACCACAATAAAGATATCAAAAGCATTTCCCCGGAATTTTTGGATTTGTTGGGGAACTATTATTTCCCTGGTAATATCCAGGAACTGCGCAAACTTGTTTTATCAGCCATTGCCGAAACCACTGATGACATTCTGGATGTAGATGACCTCTCATCCTACTCTCGGGAACGTCTCATTTTAGGGGCTTTTGCCTGCACCTTTCAGCCACGCAACCTCCATGAATTTATCCAGGAGCAGGTGGAATGCACCGTCAAATATTGCAAAGGCGACCTCAAAGAGGCCGCCCGTTTGCTGGATATATCAGTGAAGGTGATGAACAGTTACCGCAGCACCGACTGAGAAGATCAGGACCAGGGC
>JADGDU010000001.1 GCA_016744705.1 Candidatus Krumholzibacteriia bacterium | reverse complement strand
CTCTTGGAATTATCCTCGCTGTTTTCAATCTGGTTTGGCGACCATTGGATAGAATTATCCGTTGTCCCTATTGAAAAGCCCATCAACCAACCTGGGAATCCAAAATCCTCCTCCGAGGGTCGAAAATTTTCCCCCTTACTTCTCAAAAAAGTACCCCCCGGGGGGTGAAGTTTGATCTTGAAATGTGAAAAACTCCATTTCGTAACTATAATGGAGACAAGGCAGACGAGCTTTTTGGCAGGGACATGGGACGTCCCTGCCGAATTTCTGATCAAGCCAATAGTCGAATCTTACATTCCCCAAAGCGTCATGGTATTGACATCTTTTCCCATCAGCTTCAGATAATAGAAAAGCTGATGCCGGTGGGAATCAAGGTGCTGGACCATACCCAGGCAATGCAACCCCAGATTTCGGGAATTATCCGGCTCCCACGGTGCGGCACTCATTTCCGACTCCAGGCGATCTTCGCCTGCTTCTTTCACTACAGCCAGGGCCAGCTTTCGGTCCTTCGCCAGTAATGCGCGGGCTTCGGCGACACTGCCCGTGGTTGGCAGAGTTTCGGCTGGGGGAAACATGTCGGAGTGTTCCTTTTCTGTGTCACAGCTTTCTTCGGGCATTCCCCAATCGCCAGTGGCAAAGCCATTGCAGCAGAAACCACAGCTGTTGGTCATGTGTTGCAAAACCTGGCCCACAGTCATCCAGTTATTACCGGATTCGGGTTTCCAGTTGAGTTCGTCGTCGCTTACCAATTCCATCATTTTATCTGCGGTGGAGAAAGACTCCTCCATCATCGTATTGAGTAACTGGGTCCATTGCATCTTATAGCCTCCTGAAGGTTTGTTTGTTTTTGTCAGGGAGGTTAAGTTAACACAGAGGGCAGCGAAAAAAAAGCGAAAATAAGTTTTTGTGGCTGACGATGAGTTAAATCTTCTTCAAACCTAAAAATATTGAGTGCGACGGGGCCGATGTCTTTACCTTGGCCGCCACCTACGGCTATGCCTTGACCAGCAACAATCCTTTTGGCGACGGGAACAAGCGGACGGCATTTGCTGCTGCCGGCATCTTTTTGGAATTGAATGGTTTCCGACTGACGGCCACTGAGCCCGATGCTGTTCTTGCTGTCCTGGAACTTTCAAAGGGAAATATGAATGGGGATGAATTTGGAAATTGGTTGAAGCTTTCTTCGGTTCCTTTGGACGAGATAGAAGGGAGTTAGGATTGATGCAGCGATTACTTCACGCCATTTCTCATCGCTAATTCCTTTTCAATAGCCCTTCCTGTTGGCGTTTTTGTGGCTAGCTTAATTCTGACCCTTTTAGGGTAAAAAAAGGTTTATTCCAGGAGCATGTTTCCCAAAGGAAGCAGGCTCCCGGTTTGTCCATCGTTTTAAAACCTAGCGCAAGGTGTTGTTGTTCAGGTTGGGGCGATCCGTCGGAACAATTTCATCATAGTAAACAAATGCCAAGCCAAATGGATTCAGTCCCACAGTGATTTCGTTGTTAAATTCAGGCTGATGGTAGCGGCCCGTCAGGTTGTAAACCGTCACCTTGTCGGCACTGCCGCCGGAGTGGGTGACAAAAAGCATGGAATCGTCTGGGGTTCCGGCCAGGTTGTGAGGCACGGCATAAGGAGTGTCCACGGGCATGCCAACCCTGGCGTTTTTACGGGTGTTGATGGCATTCAGGGCTCCGGATCCGCCACCTGGGAGGTTGGTGGTGAAGAAGGTCGTACCATCGTAGGACATTGTCGCACCATGGGCTCCGTCGATGGCTATATCATCGAGTAATTCCAGGGTCATGGGATCAAAGACCAGCACCTGGTCGGAACTCTGGCAAGGAACGTACAGGTCGGTGGTGCGGCCCATGGAAAGGTGAGGATCTTTGCCCACGGCTGCGCGCATGATTTCGCTGAAGCTTTGGGTTTCGTACTGAACGAGATAGTCGTTTTCTCCTGAGACTCCCAGAACTGAAAGATAGGCGTATTCACCCCGGGGACCGATGAAAATATCATGGGGTTTGCCGCCCATGGACACCAGATCGGCGGGAGTGGGGACGGTGGCCAGGACCGTCATGCTGCCGGGATCGATGACTGTGGTGGTTTTGTCGATATCGTTATTGACCCACAGTTGATTTCCGTTTGGGTCAGCCCACATATGGAAGACGCCGGCGCCACATTCCACTGTGCCAACCACTTCGTAAGTATCGGCTGCAAAGGCGACGACCCGGTTATTAGCGCGGTCGCCCACGAACACCTGGTTGTAGCGCCCCACATGAACGACGTACATGGGCTCAGGAAAATTCTCGCCTTCAGCCTGAGGCAAGTCGAAAGTATTGGACAGGGTGGCTTCATGAGAGTCGATTACTGAAATGTCACCACTTCCGCGGTTGGCCACAACGATCATCCCCCGATTGCGTGACCCGTTGTCCGGACTGAGAACCCCTGCGCTTTTTTCATTACCCTCGAGGGTGGTTGGGGTGTCGTATGAGCAGCCGGTGAGAGCTATCGCCAAGCCAATCAAAAGGGCGAGTTTTTGAGTTCCTTTATTCATTTTCTTCCTCCAAAACTGAGTACCAGAGATATTTTATGTTCCATTCCCGGAAGGCGAACTCCTGGGGTGGTACTTGTTCTACGGAGTGAAAGCCGGAAACGTGACAAAAATTATCTGAGTTTGACTGCCAATGTTAGAAGCTGTTCTTTTCAGTCGCCTTCGTCCTGAGGACACACGGATAGGTAAGGAACGGGATCTTTTAAAAAAAACACTTCCGCCTAGTTCTGCTTAGTAGCGGCCGTGCAAAATGGGATGATGTGCAGTATGCGCGGGAATGGAAAAGTGCTACTCTTCCAACCCTGTGGAATCCAGGTCAGCTGCTGCGAGAAAAGCGACTGCACCCAGAACAAGGCTGGCCACGAGAATAAATATCTTCAATTTTTTGCTCCACTTCTCCACATAACAAACCCTCCCGATAATACGACCAGGCCACTGCCCATAAGGATGGCCGGGCTCAGCTGCTCACCGAAGAACAGCACACCGGCGGCAACACCGAACAAGAGCCGGGTATAGCGAAATGGGGTTACTGCCGACACTTCTCCAGTGCGCATGGCCTTCATCAAACATGAATAGGCTACAACACCAGCCACAACACCGCTGGTCAACACCATTGCAATATCAATATGGGGCCAAACGAAAGGCTCGCCATCCCAAACCGAGAATAGGGTGCCCGCGAAGACTACCGACAGGAATCCGTACAGACCCAAAATAGACGTGCTCAACGTTGCTGGGGCTGCCCGACTGGCCAGATCGCGACCGGCGAAACCAATCATCCCCAACACAGCAAGCAGTGAGAGTGGCGAAAAACTCGCCGAACCCGGACGTATCACTATGATCACACCAATCATTCCCAGCACAATGGCAGCCCAGCGCCGCCACCCGACCCTTTCCCCCAGAAACAGCATGGCTCCGGCCACCACCACCAGCGGAGTTGCCTGTAAGATCACAGTAGCAGAGGACAAGGGAGTCAGTGCGATGGCTAAAACATAGAACAGCCGGCCTGTCACCTCGAAGAGCGCACGAATGCGCATGGGCGGAGACAGCACCGCACCCACCAATAGCCGCTGGCCTTGTAGCCGAGCAACGAGGGCAAAGATCAAAGCGCCACCCACACCAAACAACACCAGGATTTCACCCACCGGGAGTGTTTGCGACACCTCTTTTACCAGCACGTCTTCCAGAGTGAATCCAGCCATGGCTGCCACCATCCAGAGGCTACCTGAGAAATTAGACGTTCGAAAACTAGTGATGGGCACCCCCTCACAGACGGCTTGCAAGCCATCAGGGTTGAATACGAACGGCGAAAAAAGTTAACTCTACCGCGAAGTCAATTCGCCCCGGCTGTTGGAGGCGATCTGAACTCCCTGAATGCCGGAAATACATGGGCAAATTCATCATCAACAACATTCTTCTAGTTGATCATTTGATAAAACCTTATTTTACCCTAAAAGGACAAGGATTAAGCTTGCCACAACGACGCCAACAGGAAGGGCTATTGATAAGTAATTGGCAATGTATTCCTTCTCCAGATTTTGCTCCGTCGCAAATACATACATGACTGGAGGAGCGGGAAGCGTTGAGCCTACAATTGTGGCCAACCTATACAACCCATGAAAATCAAAAATCACAACGACCAAAAGTCCTAACAATCCACCAATGACCGTTTTTAACAGAATTGTGATTATTGGAAGTTTTAAGTTTTTAATTCCCGGTTCCATGGCAATGCCCAAAGAGAGCATTATCATTGCGGGTGCAGCGTTACCAAGCGGGGTCAACATCTTGTTTAAAAACTCAATTTCTACATTCGAAGTATTGACTAGTAGGCCCAAGGCAATAGCAATGGGGATGGGACAGGTGAAAACCACTTTAATTGATTGCAGAAGATTGGCATTGTCTTTCCCACATTTGCACGCCCAAAAATATAACAGAGTGAAAACAATAATTGCATTCGCAAGGTCCCAAAGGGCAAACGTAGCCAGGCCCTGCTCCTGGAACAGGATATAGAACAATGGATAAGCGATTAAACCACCTTCCATTGACGAAAATAGGATTGTAAAACTTCCCGAAAGTTTTTTTTCAAAATTAAAAATTTTCGAAATGATGAGACTAATCGCAAACAGTGACAAAATGATTATTGAAGCAGAAAATGGCAGTAATAACAGTTCGGTGGTGATAGTAACTTGAGAGAATGCCCTAAAAACGATTACGGGAAGTAATAGGTTAATAATGATCTTATTAAGGATGTCGGTGTCTTCTATTTTAAATAATTTTCTCCTCTTCAGAAAAAATCCAAGGGGGATAATCAGTAAAACTGACAAGAGATTCAGGAGACCTTCGGTCATAGGTTCCCACCTTTATTTTCTAACAATTATGGTTTAAATTTACTCACTAATTCTTCAGCACTTCTCTTACTACTTTAGACAACTCTTTCAAGGTAAACGGTTTCATCATAAAGGCAGAGATGCCTATTTGGCGGGCTTCCTCTTCATTGACCTTACTGCTGTATCCGGTGCAAAGAATGGTCGGAATATCTTGGCGAAGCATGGTGAGTTTCTGTATCAATTCAGTACCGGTGAGTTTCGGCATGGTCTGATCGGTCATGACGAGGTCGAAACGGTCAACGTCTTCGCTGAAAATCTCCAGTGCTTCGAGGCTGTCAGTTGTGGTGGTCACTCGGTATCCCATATCCGAAAGAATCCGCTCGGACAGTGTGGTGATCATTTCGTCATCATCGACAAAAAGAATTCTTTCAGATCCTTGCTGCCATTCGATCTCGTTGTCTGGCCGCATTTCCTTTTGCACCTGATCTATGACAGGGAAAAACAGATTAAAGTTTGCTTCCCGCCCGACAATACTCTCCACAGTGATCATACCAAAATGTTGTTCGACAATTCCTCGTACTGTAGAAAGCCCCATTCCTGTTCCTTCAAATAATTCCTTGGTGGTAAAGAATGGGTCAAAGATTTTTTCCAGAATCTCGGCAGGGATGCCGCAGCCGTTATCCCGAACCCTAAGACGGAGATAGTCACCAGGTGAACAAGAAAAGTGAGGAGAAATATCTTCCTGCTTAAGCTCAACCCGTTCCAGTCCCAGAAATAACTCACCCTCCTCGTTCAGTGCATGAACGGCATTATTGCACAAATTGAGCAGGCATTCCTGAACCTGAGAAGCATCGGCCTGAATGTAGGATTGCTCGCAATCAGGGCTGATCTCCAACTGCAAATAAACTCTGCTGGGTATTGTCGATTTAATCAGAGAAACTGTTTCTTCTAACAATTGAGATAACTGAAGTGGTGATTGGCATGGGACATCATTACGACTGTAGGTCATGATCTGTTTAATCAGGTCTTGGGAACGGACGGCCGCTATTTGGGCATAATCCAGATATTCCTCGATACCGCTCTGCGCTGGAAGTGACCTTTTTGAGAGTTCGATATTTCCAAGAATAATAGCGAGGTTGTTGTTGAAGTTATGTGCCATCCCACCGGCCATGACTCCGACCGCTTCCATCTTGTACTTCTGGCGCAATTGAGACTCGAGATCCAGGCGTTCTTTTTCCAGTTTTTTGATGTCAGTGACGTCTTGAGCAATACCCAGTACTCTATCTGGGGAGCCATCTTTGTCGCGACTCACGAAACCTCTAACAAATATTACCCGCTCTTCTTTCGTCTCCTCGCGTATGATGCGGTGAGTTATTTCGTAGGGCCCTTCACCATTAAAGGCCTTATCAAAACTTCTCTTGATGTTGTTTATATCGGAAGGATGCGCGGATTTGAGCAATTCCGACAGGGTTAGATTGCGTTTTTTAATCCCATGTATCTGAATACACTGATCTGACATGGTGATTATATCTTTTTTTACGTCTCATTCCCAACTACCAATATTCGCTACTTTTTCAGCGCTATTAAGCAGATCAATTGCTTTTTTCTTTTTCTCATTGGACGTCTTAAGAGCGGTGATGTCAAATTCTGTCGATAAGATCAATGGAGGCGCGGCGCCAATATCTATCCGTTTTGCATTTACGGCGACGTGGAAAGTCGTTCCATCTTTTCGAACATGGACATTCTCTACGTAAAATGGTTTGCCGGTCAGAATTTCACGAGTTCTCTCTTTCACCATGCGCTTTCCATCTGCATCATCGATTTCAGCAACAGGACGCCCAATAAACTCCTCCCGGCTGTATCCGTGCATCTCGCAGGCAGCTTGATTTGCGTCCACAATAACTGGGATGCCATCGGCGGTTTGTGGGTCAAGGATCATGCAATACCCACCGGCCTGATCAAAAAGTACCCTAAATCGCTCTTCACTGTGACGCAGTGTTTCTTCAGCCGTCTTTAAGGCTGTAATGTCATTTCCGATTGCAAAAATTTCCTGAACATTCCCCTGTCGGTCCAAAATACCCTTATTCGTCCAGGTGACCCAGACAGTACGGCCATTCTTGGTAATGTTTTCACTAGAGACTGTTTTATACTGTTCGGGGTTTTCGACAATGTCTTTGGCTAATTTAGACATGTCTCTTCCTGAGTTTGATTCGACATTTGGAACAATGGTCATGAGCGGATGGCCGATTAATTCTTCAGAAGAATAGCCAAAGAAACGGAGGCCAAAATCATTCATAAAATGAATAACACCATCCTTATCCCAGCGGATAATTATGCTGTTAGCGGAGTCTAGAAGACCTCGGGCAACATCGAGCTCTTTTTGAAGATTTGAAATTTCCAATTTTAGGTTAGTGGTCGAATCAACATTCATTTATTTTTCCCTTGCCCCTTCCCTTATTTTGAAACGGCGCATAAAGCAAAGCCTAGTCTCACACAAAAATGAACAAAATAGTAGTCAAAATAGATTTCTACTTAGCGGAATTCTCTCAGTTTCATAGACTGCTAAATGCCCAATTTGAGGCGCGTTTTAAAACTTGAGGACTGGCCTCGGCAAGATGACTGTGGCGACCATGCCGGTGGTTGGTGGGTAAATTATTTCCTTAGGTGGGAAAATTGAAAAAATTACCATCCTTATTATTAGTCCTTACTGTTTTGCTAGCTGGCTGTGGATCGGATTCGTCAATAGAATCAGAACTAAATAAACTGAAAAATCCTAATACTTCAATCGAAGGGGAACATACCCAGAATTTCAAAACCCTGAAGTTTATATGACAATCGGAACTGGAATGTACACTCTGGACGGAATCGACCCTAGCCAGGAGATAGAACGCTCCATTATGATCCGAATGATTGTTGACCATTATTTTGACTGAATCTTTTGTATTAAAAATGAGGGAAGAACACCAGCAGTTAAAGCCTTCTGAGGTTGGAGAGCAATCTATTACGGTTAAGTCAGATCTTCCTCCAGGAACATATTCTTGTCGGGTTAAGGGACCAGGGATAGGGGTTCTGCTTCTGATATAAATCTGTCCCTGCCAAATGTTTCTTTCGACGTAAACCTACTGTTGGTTGTTGGACTGAACTGGTCACTCCTCCTTGGGGTCCCAGGCACTTGCATGCCGACAGTCAGGGAACGGCGGGTGCCTGAAACAGAGCCCCTCCCTAATTATTTTTCTGCACGGAAGCGCGCCAACGCCCCAACATAATATTGAGGAAATTGTTGCGAGGGAGAAAAGGAATCACCGACGATTGGCGTGGGTCCAGGTTTGCGAGTGTTCCTTCGATCTTCAGGTCTACGGTCGCCAGGCTCTTGGCCTTGTCCAGATTCCGAAAGGCTGAGCTCCGGCGACTACCGATCAAGTTGATACGAGCAAGTGCGTAATAGCCCCGGGCATCGAAGGGGTTGTTACGGATAATACTTTTGGCGAGCTTCTCGGCCGAAAGGAATTTCCGTTGGCCGGCGGCCAGGCAGACGGCCATCTGGGTTAGACAGTCCTGGTTGTCGGGCACTCGTTCCAATCCCTGGTGGAGAAGATCTTCGGCGGCCTGGTGTCTTCCCTCTTCGATCATCTTGCCGGCACGGTGCGCCACATCCTGGGCAAACTCATGGTCGGTTTCGAGCTGATTAATGTAGTTGAAATTTTGGCTGGTCGGCATGGCCTGCTCTTTCAGAGCGGGCGTTTTTATATCGGACATGATATCTCCCGGTATCATGATGGTCTCTTTCCCATAGGGCGATTCCCGATTGGGTCGGAGTTTCCGTTCTTAATGTTTTCGACCTGTAAAACCTTTACTGGAGGAGAAAGTGAACTTGAAAACAACGATGTAACTGGTTGAATTCCTTTATTTTACCAATACACAGCGCTCAACGGCGACAGCATTACCCGAGCTCACCCTGAAGCTGTACACTCCGGAACTCAACTTACTGGCGTCCCAATTCAGTTCATGGGAGCCCGAATCCAGCCATCGTTGCATCAAAGTATCAACCAGGTGTCCCCGGATATCGAAAACCTCAACTTTCACCTGACCAGGCTGACCCAGTGCGAAAGAAATTTTTGTAACGGGATTGAACGGGTTGGGCACCGCTGGTTTCAGATCAATGATCGCGGCGGAGAGCATCGGATTGGGGACGCCAACAGTTCCTGTTCCAGGTAAATCATAGACATGGACCAGACCGGTTCCTGGCCCAACGGCTCCTACCATGATGACATCGTTGCCAAGAGCAACAGCGGTACCCTGGAAATCATTGGCCAAACTATTGCTTGCAGCCAGTTGATCAATCTCTCCCCAATTGTCTGCACTGCCTTCATTCTGGTTGTAGAGGTAGGCTTTGCCGGTATCGTTATCATGACCGGGGGCACCCACTGCCAAAGATTCCCCATTCAAGTCGATGGAGAGACCAAAACTCGCATAGGTGGCTGCGTCCGCAGCCGATAATATTTTCGTTTCCACCCACCCGCCGGGTGTGCCGCTGGGGTTGTCCAGAACATAAACATGGCCCTCACCGGAGCTACTGCCTTCCTGGTTCCACGCGCCAAAAACGACACGGTCTCCTTCAATGGCCACGCTGCGTCCTGCTCGGTCGTTGTTGGTGGCGTCGCTGCCAAAAATTTTGGCCGTCTTGCCCCAATTATCGGCACCGCCTTCATTGCGTTCGAAGACATAGATGCCGCCTTCATTGCTGAAGGACCCTGACTCCATGTCTAAATACTCGGCACCGACGACCACCCGGTCGCCGCTAATTGCCACGCTGGTTCCCATGCTGGCATTCGTATCGTAAATGTCATCGTAGAAAGAGCCAACCAAGCCCCAGTTGCCAGCCCCGCCTTCGTCGCGAGCATAGAGATAGGCAGCACCATGGGTGGAGGGTCCAGCTCCAGGTGCACCCACCAGGACCAGGTCTCCGTCGAGAGCCACCGCATGTCCGAACTCGGCCAGGTTTTGGATGTTGGACGGTCCGATGAGTTTGGCCACCTGGCCCCAGAAATCGGTCCCGCCTTCGTGGCGTTCGAAAATATATGCCACACCTTCGCTGGAGTGGCCGTTTGCTGCCGCTTCTTCTGCACCGATCACAATACGGTCGCCATCGATGGCCACGGAGAACCCAAACTGGTCATACTGGGCACCATCGGGCACTGTAATAATTTTGCTCTCTTGCCATTGGCCGCTTGCATTCCGAATAAAGATGTAAACAGCACCCTGCTCCTGGGAATCGGTGATATCCGCGAAGGGAGCTCCCACCACGGCGACGTCTCCATCGATATCTACGGCCGCGCCAAAGTTGTCGCCCATGGCGCCATTGCTGGGAACCAGTGTCTGGATTTCAGGAGAAGCTATGGAGGTTTTCACCATAGAAATGGAGGCAAAGAGAAGGATAGCCAGTGTTAAACGAGCTTGAGCCGTCATTGATATGAACTCCTTGAGGTGCCGTTTGAGACTTGATTGTGGAGTCGGTACGGCGATGTGTTGTCTTGGTTGTGAAATCAGACTTAAATCATACCAAAAATGTATGGATTCTGCAATACGGTACTTGCCGGTAATGTCCGACATCTAGAAATGGCTACTAAAAGGGGTGAAGCTGCGTGGTGTGTAGTGCACCACGCAGCTGTTTGGTTGGGCAATCAGGATCTAACGATACAGTGATTTGATATTGCCCAAACTCATGTCCTCTGTTGCAACAGCACTTTCTTCCGCCAGGACAAATTCAAAACTGTACTGACCTTCTACGTGAGATTCATCTTCGGGAAAGTCAACCTGCCTGAGCCCACCGTTGACAGTGTATGTCCCAGGCTCAACAAGCCGACCCGAAATTTCGAATTCCTCTTCGCCTTGGGAACGAAGTAGAATTTCTCCAGACTCATGATGAAAAATGACAAGGGATTCGCCGATGGAACCTTCACTACTGCCGCTGGTCTGATAACTACAGGGACTGGAGATCGTAAACGATACGGAAATATATGAGTGGACCTCAGCCCTATCCACAGGGTCGTATCTCTCCATGGAAGCACTGCCGTGGTATTCAACGGAAATGTTGCTTTCATCTGCAAATACGGAGGATTCTACGGCAGAATGAGTTGCTGCGTGTGAATTCTCAATATCTAAAGCGGAGCTGAAGAAACCCTGTTCAAGAACCATCTCGCTTAAATTAATGGAGTCATCATCGGCGACCCATACACTGGTTTGATTGACCATGTTGCAGACATATCCAGGATATTCAATTGCTGCCTCGGCTTGGTTCTGGCAGGCTGCCAATATGAGAATTCCCACAAATACATGTAATAAACTTTTCATTTTTCTCCCCTTTGTCGCAAATATTCCATTCCCATTATTACAGAAAGCTGGCAAATCGTTTCAGCTTCTGCCCTCGAAAGTAATTAACCAAAAAACTGAAACTTAGTCCTGAGGTTTAGTTCAGGTTTACCTTAGGCTTTTATGTGCATCCCTAAGGTGCTATGTCTAAACGTTTTGCGTTCTTGTGTTGATGGGCCGCTTCTAGTTTGTTTTTAATGCTTTGAGAAAAGAATTGCTTTCCTCGCCATCACATCACAGATGGATAACAAAAAAGAAAATTGATAATCTCAGGTTAGGCTCTTTTGTTGACTGATCAGTCAAAATGTTTTAGATTGTTACCATGACACGAGGAAAGACACTCTCATTCGACCGCGATGAAGCGCTGAGACGCGCCATGGAATGCTTTTGGGCCCATGGATATGAAGGCACTGGTATCACGGCATTGCTCGAACACATGGGGATTCCCCGTCAGAGCATGTACAACACCTTCGGAACGAAAGAAGAGATTCTTTTGCAATCCGTCGACCTATACAGTGCTGAGCTACATCTGATGCTGCGTGAGGCCATAAAAGACGCAACCACCCCGTTCGAAAAGGTGGACCGTTTGTTCGACTTTTGGAGCGGGACCAATCCTAGCGGGTGCTTCATCGGAAACTGCGTGGCAGAATTTGGTCAAACACATGACCGGGTGGCTGAGGTGATGGCAGGGAAGTTGGATTCCCTCCGCAGTTTTTTCCGGGATATCTTTCAAGAGGCCATCGAGCGAGGAGATTTGCCAGCTGAAAGGAATGCGGACGATTTGGCTTTCGCCATGCTCACCTTCAGCCAGGGATTAGCCCTGATGCATAAGACTATGACGAATGATAGTCAGTGGCACGGCACCATAGAAACCATGAAGAGGTCCTTGAAAAGTTGATTTTTTTTAACCGTAAATAGACTGATCGGTCAAGATAAGACCCCAATGAAGGACGCCAGGAAGCTCCTGCCGTCCCCCGTATGCACAGTGATCCGATCACCAAGCCTTTAAAGACAGGAAGAATGTGAATCATGAAAACCGGTAAACTGAATCTCATCGTTGGTGCAGTTGGGCTCTTGGTGGCCAGTCTTGGCGGAATGGCCTTGGGTATGACCTTCAACGACCTCTTCAAAGAAGGCCATTATCAAATCGAATTGGTGCGGTCCTTTCTGAAAGCTGGGCACACCCACGGTCAACCTTTCGCAATGTACAACCTGATCTTTGCCATTCTAATCGGCAAAGTTGCACTGTCTGACCGATCGAAGAAGATTGCTTCCTGGGCGGCTGCTCTGGCCATGCTGTTCCCGGTTGGCATGGTGCTTAGAGGAGTGACTGACGGGGCATTTACCTTTTCGCCAGTGGCCATGTTTGGCGGTGTTTGCCTCATGGTGTCAGCCGGGTTCCTCGTGGCTGGCAGTCGAGGCTGGGGAGATTCGAGTGAGTAACTGTGTTGAAAACAAATGGGCTGTAATCATCTGACAGGAGTCGAACGTGACAATCAAAAAGCTAGAACGAAGTTTCTTCCAGAGAATCCTGGGACGCCCGGCCACACCCATGCCCGAGAACAATGATTTTTGGTCGATCAACGAAGGAACGATCACCGTCGAACTCAACCTTGCCGCTGGGTTGGCTCAACCGGGTAGCGCCGTACGGCTGGAAGGAAATCTTCCCAAGAAGATTCTGGTTGTGCATGGTGAGGATGGTGCGTACCGGGCCTATGAAAACAAATGTGCCCACATGGGACGCCGGATGGATCCTGTTCCAGGCACCGAAACAATCCAATGTTGCAGCGTTGGCGCATCCACTTTCGACCTGCTTGGGAGTCCGGTCGCCGGAACGGCAAAAGAACCACTGAAGACTCACCCGGTAAGTGTTGAAGGGGATAGGTTGGTAATCAGGGTTGGCTAGGGTGCTTCGCATCACACCTAATGATTTTTCTTCTGTGTAAAATCTGACAATTTTTCTCCATCAAATTGGCATAAGAGACCATAGCGTCCGCCGAACCAGAGGTTTCCCTTTTGGTCCTCTGTAATGAATCTGAGTTCAGTCAGTTTATTCTTTTTATCAAAAGGAAATGGGGTGAACTTATTTCCATCGTACCAACTGACAGTAGAGGATCTGAAACTTCCCAGCCAAAGCTTTCCTTCTTTGTCTTCATAAAAACAGGAAACCATATTATTCAATAGGCCATCAGCTTCATCAAAATAGGAGAATGAATTTCCGTCAATATGGATTAATCCAACGTCTAGAGTTCCAAACCAAATTCCACCGTTTCTATCAACCCAACTGGAAAAAATCATATCATCAGGCAGGCCATCTTCAGTGTTAAAGTGGGTGAATTCATGGCCATCATATCGGCTGATTCCTCCATGTGTCATTGAAGTGAACCAAATATTGCCATCGTGATCCTCTACCATGCTTTGAATAACATTGCGATAAAGGCCGTCATTTGGTTGTCGTCGCCCTTCTTCGGCTAAATAATTGGTAAATGTCTCGCCGTCATAGCTGTAAACTCCAGCCCCGGTAGTGCCTAACCAAATGAGTCCATTCTGATCCAACAACAAACTGAGCACCATGTTTCGCGGGTAAAGGCCAATGGGGTCATCCTCTGGCCGTGGCATAACCTCGGGCGGTATCGGTATATGCGTAAAATCTTTTCCATCGTAGCGGAACACTCCTTCCCGACTGGAGCCAAACCAAATGTTTCCTTTACTGTCTAACATGGAGGCATTCATCACATCAGCATCCGTATAGTTCTTTGTCTTAAATTTCCGTTCTGTTTTTTGGGATTCATTTGTATTGCCCGAGCTGGTGGCACCCTTTGCTTTCGGTGATAGGGCTTCAATTCCCGAAATACTTGTAGTAAATGCAACAAATACAAAAACGATTAATGATGAAACCGGTGTCATGGAAATCAACTGCCTTTAATGAGGGGCTTACACGGGGAATAAGTTTGTTGTATTTGAAATGCAAATTCTCCAGGCCAGTTCCATTTTGTGCGTAAACGGGTACGGCGATGTGTCGTCTTGGTTGTGAAATCAGAGCCTATACATACCAAAATTGCGGGAGACCCCAATATGGACTACTCCTTAAGGCTAAATTGTAACTTATGGATTTTCACTGTGGTGGGGTTAGTGCAATGTGCTTAACCGTGTGTGCATCAATTCCGGGGAAGATAAGCTTGCTACTCGAATCTAAGTGGAGGTGCGTATGTCTTTTGACGAATTCGACAAAAGGGTCTCGGGATTTATGGCGCGGTGGGGGACACTCGCGGTGCGGATTTCTTTTGGAATTATCTTTATCTGGTTCGGAATACTAAAGCCCCTTGGTATTTCTTCAGCAGCGCCCCTTGTCATCGCCACGGTGCCTTGGCTACCAATTTTTGACGGTGAGACTTGGTTGTCAATAATAGGTTGGTGGGAGGTTGCGATCGGAATAGCGTTTCTATTCAGAAGGACGATTCGAGTTGCCGTTGCATTGCTGGCGTTACAAATGGTCGGGACGTTTATGCCTCTGATTGTCCTTCCTGAAGTAACATTCCAGGCAGGCTATTTCCCCTACGGGCCTACTTTGGAGGGTCAGTACATCATAAAAAACTTGATGATCATTTCTGCAGCCCTGGTTGTTGGCGGAACCGTTCGTGGGAACAAAGTAGATGTTTAAAAAATGCTTGAGCAGAGAACAGCACGTAGCTAAATGATATTCAAAAACATTGAGTTGAAGGAGTACCATGAATATGAAGAGAATTGGATTTGCAGTCATTTATCGGTGGCGGCTTCGCAAGGGTTTGGAAGAGCAGTTTCAGCAGTCCTGGGCCACCATCACTGAGTTGTTTTTGGCGGAGCGCGGTGCCCTGGGATCTCGGCTTCACCACGCCGATGATGGCACATGGGTTGCCTATGCACAGTGGCCCAGTCGGGAAGCCTGGGAGGCATCACGAAAACTTGGACCAGCGGACCCAAGCTCTTCTGGTTTAATGGCTGAAGCAATAGCGGAGTCCTTTGAACCGATTCTATTGGCTCCGGTGCAGGACTATTTGTTGGGCGATTAATAGGGCGCTTATTTTTTCAGTGGCAAATTTGTTTTTAGACGAGAATTTAATCAACCAAGCCAGGCCAGCTAGGCGGTGATGGTCAGGACCGAGACCAGAGTAGACCCCACCACGATGGCTCCGGACAGCTTCACGTCCCCGCCCAGTTCCCGGGTCATGACGTAACCGATCACCGCTGTTGGGGCGGCCATCAGCATAAGGGGGGCCTTCAGAGCCAGCCCTTCCAGCCCCGCAATCCGCAGGCCGAAAAGGATCAATATGGGGTAGATGATGGTTTTTACACCAGTGACCGCGAGAGTGGTGCCCAGATCTCCGCGCAGGCGCTCGAACTCCAGGCCCGCGCCCACAGTCAGCAAGGCCAGGGGGGCCGCCGTCCGTCCTAAAAGTTCCAGCGTTCGGTCCAAAACCACTGGCAGAGGCAGCCCCGTCAACGAATAGGCGATGCCGAGTGTGCTGGCCAGAATGAGGGGGTTTTTCAGAACGCGCACTGCCGTCCGGCTCCAGACCCTTGGCGACCTGGCCGACCGCCCCTGCTGGGGCAGGATCAAAAGCACTGTCCCCAGGAAATTATAGATGATAACCGTCACGCTAACTTGCACCGCCACCAGTTGGACAGCCTCCTGGCCGAAAGCGTAGATCACGATGGGCAGGCCGATGAAAACCTGGTTTGAGCGGAAAGCGCCCTGGGCGATGACGCCACGTCGGTCAGCATTCCGCCGCGCCGTAACCCCAGACCGAGGCCGAGGACAAGAAAAATGGGCAGCACTGTGTTAAGGATGTTCATGGGTGAAATCTAAACTTCCGGGCTTCTCTTTGAAACTTAAAGTTCTACATAGGACACCATCTTTGGTGAACATTTCTCTAAACAAAACTCTATCATCCCCACAAATGACCATCCCTTTCTCCAGGGATGGCATGCGCGGGTCGGCCAGGCACCGGGTCAGTGAGGCCAGCCAGCTAATGCTGGACGCCGACCATTTGCGTGATTTCTCCGGGCACTTCGTGTAGGGTCGGTCTGTGCATGGGGATGCCGTTGGTTCGAACCTGAATCAATCGCTTGTGGGGACACCCCCCTACTCTTGAGGGAGATGGTATGAAATTCATGGAAAAATGGCCGGCCAGTTTGATCCTTGCCGCGGTCTTCAATCTGCTTCAGTTGGTCCATGTCTATTGGGTGGGAGCTTCGCTGAGACTGACTATTGCCCGGGCGGCACTTCCAGTTTTCTGTCTCATAGGTATTCTGGGCCGTAGGCCCTGGGCACGGAAGATATGTCTGGTACAGTACTTCTTCACAGGGATCGTGTATGCCGGGGTAGTGTGGTCTCTGGGGATTCCCTATCAGGCCATGTCTGTGGAGAAGATGGCCGCCATTTCCAGTGCCATTGTCCTGGTGTTTTTTGGCCTGTTTTTAGGGCTGAAACGATCTTCGGCGGCGCGGTCCTTTCCTCATAATACAATAGAAAATCGTGGTACTGAAAATTGAGTGGGGCCCACTGTTTTGGGGAAGTCATTTTAGATATAGCCAGAAAAGGTTTATCCGTTTCTGATCGAGAGTTGACAAATAGTTAGGCTGTGCTAACTTTTGGCAAATACTATTACAAGCCGTAATCACATCATGCCAAGGAGTTCCTCATGAAGACCCTCTTCGCTCTGGCTGATGCCGTTCTGGCAGGCACTTGTGCCTCTGCCCTGGCCGCAAGGTTCTAGCCATGCTGAGCGAATCAGTTGCCGATTATCTCACCGACATCCTGCGCCTGGAGGAGAGCGGCCAGGTCGCGTCCACCAGCGAGTTGGCCGACCGCCTGCAGGTGGCGCGGCCCTCGGTAACAGGCATGCTCAAGCGGATGGCTGACGACAAACTTGTGATCTACGAGCCCTATCGCGGGGTCACCCTCACGGGGTTGGGACGCAGACAGGCCAGGGTTATGTTGCGCCGGCACCGCCTGGTGGAAACGTTCCTGGTGCGGGCGTTGGGCATGGCGCCCGACCGTGTTCATGATGAGGCCCATCGCTGGGAGCATGCCGTGAGTGACGACGCAATCGAGCGCATCGATCACTGGCTGGGCCGGCCGAAGGTCGACCCTCACGGCACGGTCATCCCAACCAAGACCAAAACCAAATCGCGCCGCGCCAACGTTAGGCGGCTCTCTAGCCTGGACGCCGGCGTGACCGCGGTCATTGTGGCTCTCGACAGCCGCGATCCCGACCACCTGGCCTACCTTACTTCTCTGGGCCTGGTCCCGAGCGCCGAGGTCACCATGATCGACCGACGCCCTTTCGCTGGCCCCATGACTCTCGTCATTTCCGGCCAACAACATACCGTTGGCCCCGAGGTCACTGAATACGTAACCATTCGCAAGGAGCCCTCCTGATGAAGCACGCACTATTCCTTTTACTGATCCTCTCCTTGGCCATTGCCGGCTGTGGCGGCAACGACAAACCGGCCGATACCGGTAAGCTTTACGTCGTGGCCACCACCATGCAGGTGGGCGACCTCATTCGCGTCATCGGCGCCGAGCATGTGGAGCTTTCGGTGCTCATGGGCCCAGGCATCGACCCGCACCAGTACAAGGCCTCGGCCGGCGATGTGGACCGGCTCACCCAGGCCGACCTCATCGTCTACAACGGGTTGCATCTGGAGGCCAAGATGGGCGAGGTGCTCGAACGGCTTAACTCGCGCAAGCCCACCCTGGCGGCGGCTGAAGCCGTGCCAGAAGCCGAGCTCATTGTGCTAGACGGCGCCCATGATCCTCACCTGTGGTTCGACGTGGCCCGCTGGCGCCTGGCTCTGGATGCCGTGGCCGCAAAGCTGGCGGAGGTCGATCCGGAACACGCGGCGCACTATCAAACCAACGCCACGGCCTACCGTGCTCAACTCACTGAACTGGACGAGTACTGTCGCGCGCAGATTTCGCGCATCCAGCCGCAGCAGCGCATGCTCATCACCGCCCACGATGCTTTCAACTATCTGGGCCGCGGTTATGGCCTGGAGGTGGTGGGATTGCAAGGCATCAGCACCGTCACCGAGGCTGGTACCGCCGATGTGCAGAACCTGGCTGCGCTCATCGCCAGCCGCAAGATCCCGGCCCTTTTCATGGAGACCTCAGTGTCGCCCCGGGCCATCGAGGCCGTGCGGGAGGCCGTTCGGGCCAAGGGGTTCGAAGTGGTGGTCGGCGGAGAAATATACAGCGACGCCATGGGTGACTCCGGCACACCGCAGGGCACGTATCTGGGAATGGTTCGGCACAATGTCGACACCATCGTAAGCGCCCTCACTGGTGGAGAAGGAAAATGATTCACGCCGTCGTGGCCACTGATCTCACTGTAGCCTACCGCGAACGTCCCGTGCTATGGGACATCGACTTGGAGGTGCCGGCCGGTAAGCTCATGGCGATCATGGGCCCCAACGGAGCCGGCAAGACCACTCTCATCAAGGCCATCCTGGGGCTGGTGCCCACAGCGGCGGGCAATGTGCAGATCCACGGCAAGTCCTACGCCGAGAACCGCCATTTGGTGGGCTACGTGCCCCAACGCGGCAGCGTCGACTGGGACTTCCCCACCACCGTGCTGGATGTGGTGATGATGGGCCGTTACGGCGCTCTCGGCTGGCTGCGCCGGCCGGGCAAGAAGGAGCGTGAGGCTGCCATGGAGGCTCTGGTGAAGTTGGGTATGGATGACTTCGCCACACGCCAGATCAGCGAGTTGTCGGGGGGCCAGCAGCAGCGGGTGTTCCTGGCCCGCGCCCTGGTGCAGGACGCTCAGGTGTACTTCATGGACGAGCCATTTCAGGGCGTGGATGCCAAGACCGAGCGCGCCATCGTTGATTTGCTGAAGGAGCTGCGTGAGCAAGGACGCACCGTAGTGGTTGTGCATCATGACCTGCAGACCGTCACTGAATATTTTGACTGGGTCACCCTGCTCAACGTGCGCCGCATTGCCAGCGGCCCGGTGGAGACCACTTTTACAGACGAGAATTTGCGTATGGCCTACGGTGGCCGCGTAGACTTCCTGCAGCGTCAGGCCCCGGCCGATCCGGCTCCGGCAGATGACGACCAGGACCACGGCCTGTCAGGCTACGGAAAGATCCAGCCATGAGTGAGCTGGCGGGCATCGGTCACGATCTTCTCTTCGACTACACCCTGCGCACCGTGGCCCTGGGCTCGGCGGCGCTGGGGTTGCTGGCCGGCATGTTGGGTGCCTTCGCGGTGTTGCGCCGGCAGAGTTTGCTGGGCGACGCGGTGAGTCACGCTGCCCTGCCCGGCATTGTACTGGCTTTTATGCTCACCGGCACCAAAACCCCGCTGGTGTTGGTGTTGGGCGCGGCTATATCTGGTTGGATTGCGGCCCTGCTGGTGATGCTCATCGTGCGCACCACTCGGGTGAAAACCGACACCGCCCTGGGCCTCATGCTGTCTGTTTTTTTTGGTGCCGGCATGGTGCTCATGTCAATGGTGCAGCGGACGGCGGGCGCGGGCCAGGCGGGACTGGAGAAGTTTCTCTTTGGTCAGGCGGCGGCCATGGTGAGCGACGACCTGGTGACCATGGCCATCCTGGGCGCGGTTGTTCTGGTGACCCTGATGCTGTTCTGGAAAGAATTCAAGATCCTCAGTTTTGACCCCGCTTTTGCCGGTGCGCTGGGTATGCCCGTGCGGGTGCTCGACGTGCTCCTGACCACGCTGTTGGTGGTGGCCATCGTCACCGGTCTGCAAACGGTGGGTGTGGTACTCATGAGCGCCATGATCGTGGCCCCGGCTGCCGCCGCTCGCCAGTGGACTGACCGTCTGGGCTCACTGGTTTTGTTAGCCGGATTTTTTGGGGCCTTAAGCGGCGTGGTAGGCGCCGTGCTCTCCAGCACCATCGCGCATCTGCCCACTGGCCCGACTATCATTCTGACTGTCACCACCATTACTGTGCTGTCGTTACTGCTGGCCCCACGCCGCGGTCTGCTGGCGGCCGAGTGGCGTCGCTGGCGCCAGCGTCGTCAGCTCAAAACCGACTATGTGCTGGCCGATCTCTTCCGTCTGGCATCACAGCATCCGTCGCCTGTGGATGCGCCTCACCAGATCGAGGCCTTACAGACCATGAGCCCTCATGCCGGTGTTAGGCGCAGTTTGGAACAACTGGCCCAGCGAGGGTTGGCGTTGCAAAGCCCGGACGGTCTGTGGACCATCACTGACGCCGGCCTCGATGCGGCCCGCAACCTGGTTCAGGGAGGTGCCGAATCATGAGTGCCCCACAATTGGAAATCCTCCTCATCGCCGTGGTCACCGCCGTGGCTTGCAGCCTGGTCGGCACCTTCCTGGTCTTGCGCCGCTTGGCTATGCTGTCCGACGCCATCAGCCACGCCATTCTGCCGGGCATCGTGGTAGCCTTCTTCATCACCGGTGATCTCAGCTCGCCTTGGCTGGTGTTAGGCGCCGCGGCCACCGGCGTGCTGACTGTGGCCCTGGTGGAGGCACTCACCCGTAGTCGTCTCCTCAAGGAAGATGCCGCCATGGGGCTGGTCTTTCCGGCGCTGTTCTCTGTGGGCGTAGTGCTCATCACGCGTTATGCCGGCAACGTGCACCTCGACGTGGATGCTGTCCTTTTGGGCGAGCTGGCCTACGCGCCGTTCAACCGTTTTGAAGTCGGGGGCATGGATCTGGGTCCGCGCGGTCTGTGGCTCATGGGGGGCATCGCGTTGCTGAACCTGGTTATGGTGACGGCCTTCTTCAAGGAACTGAAACTGGCCACCTTCGACGCTGGTCTGGCGGCCTCACTGGGCTTTGCGCCGGCCGTCATTCACTACGGTCTCATGTCGTTGGTATCGCTCACCGCCGTGGGTGCTTTTGACGCCGTGGGCCTAATCCTGGTGGTGGCCCTGATGATCGGTCCGCCCGCCGCAGCCTACCTGCTCACCGACCGTCTGGCAGTGATGCTGGGGTTGTCGGCCTTGCTGGGGTCGGTGGCCGCCGTGCTGGGCTTCTGGTGGGCCAATATTTTGGACGCGTCCATCGCTGGTTGTATGGCCGTGGGAGTGGGGGCCGTGTTCGCCGCTGTGTTCCTGATGGCGCCGGGTCGGGGCCTGGTGGCCGTGATCAGCCGCCGCCGCCGACAACGTTGGGAATTTGCCCAGGTCATGCTGGCTATCCACTTGGCCCAGCATGAGGGCTCACCCGATGAGGCCGAGGAGTCGCGGGTAGAGCATTTGCACGGCAAGCATGTGGGGTGGACGCCGGAGTTTACCCGCCGCACGGTGGAGCTGGCGGTGCGGCGCGGTCTGGTAGTGCTGGACGACGGGCAGTTGAGTTTGACTTGCGACGGTAGGGTGGCGGCAGGGGAGGCCTTGAGCGGAACGGCATCGTGAGGGACAGGGTTACAAAACCTTAGAACTCCATGAAAACGGCAGAGGCGGTGGCTAAAATTTCTCCATTCTGAGCCAACTCGCTGGCCATGACATGCAGTGGTCCCCTGGATTTGACCTGCCAGCCACGAATCGTGGCATCCTGGCCGATCAACACCGGATTGAGGAAACGAATCTCCAGTTTTCCTGTCAATCCGGGGGTGCCAGCGGCAATCAGGCAGTTGGTCATGACCGCATCCAACAGGGTCGAGGTGATTCCACCATGTAGGTATTTGGGATAGCCCTCGTATTTTTCCGCACAAGCAAAAGTGGCCGACAGAGCACCGGATTCATCCACGGTAAACTGGAGCTGAAGTCCGAAGGGGTGTTCGGGGGCACAGGCGAAACAGTGAGGATGAATTTGTTCTCGCTGGATCTGGTAGTCACCCCCTGGGTTGTGAGTTTCAGACATTGTATCCATCCTTTTAATTACAGAAAAAATGTACTTAGGTAACGTAGATGCTTCAACATTCTTACGATAGAATGGGATCTTGGCTTGAAGCGTTCTGATCGTGATAGTACATTCTGCAAAAATAAGAGTCGACCCCAAAAGGAGAATGAATTGGAAATACAGAGATTTGAAGGAACAGGAAGAATGAGCAGAGTGGTGGAACACAACGGTACCATCTATCTGTGTGGTCAAACTTGTGGAGAGCCAGATACAGACATCAAAGAGCAAACCGAAGTCGTTCTGCAGAAAATTACTGATCTGTTGGAAAAGTACGGCTCAAGCCCTAAACACATGCTATCGGTGACAATCTATCTCAGAGATATGGCCCATTTCCAGGCGATGAACGAAGTCTGGGATGCCTGGGTTGTTGCTGGTTTTGAACCCGCAAGAGCCTGCGTGGAATCCAGAATGGCCAGAGATACACTTCTGGTGGAAATGACAGTCACTGCCGCCAAAATTTAGTCTTCACCGTTTCTTTGCTGGGGCGTGACTCTTAGGAATGAAAGCGCAATATCCAGGCCGGGGTCCTTTGATGGGATGCTGGCGGCAGGTATCAGGACGAAGATCGTAAATGGTGCAGCGGCGCATGCTCTGATCCAAATAAATGCAGTCTCCGTTGGACATCTGGGCAAGAGTCAGTGTCTGGCTCTTGGCATGGAAATGTTGTACGATTTTTTCTTTGTGCAAACGCTTGAAAATGACCTTGGGATTTTCCTGTAGGTCAAATTCATTGATGAGACCCATGCGAACCAAATCGCTGGTTTTAACCTCCACAGGCAAGCTGCAGCAGGTAGCCCGGCAGTCATCGCACATTTTCTGGCGGAATTTGACCCAGGTCTTGAGGTCGTCCACGTTGGCAGGCTTGTTGGGAATTTTCACTGGATGGGGCTCTCTGAAATATGGCGTACAAATTATCTGGTAGGTAAAATGATAATGGCTGCTGCGGCATTTGACCAGTTGTGCGAAGTTGTACCCTGCGATTGTTCCCATCCCCACAGCCAGCAGTAGTGTTGTGCAGTTATTTCTTGGAGGAAATTGTGACTAGATATGGAACTGCTGTGATGAGTTTTTTATTCATCCTGATTCTTTGCTCCGGATTACTGATTGGTTGCAGTGATGAAGACAACAGCCCGGCTGCTCCTTCACTTACCCCGGAAATACTATCCGTGTCACCTGATACTGAAGTCGTCCTGAATAACGAATTCCAACTGAGTGTAACAGCTGAAGAAACCGAGTCCATGTCACTTTTCCTGGATGGAGATCTGATTTCCACCCTTGAAGAATCACCATGGAGTTGGACCATTTCTCCAGACACGTTGGCCTCTGGAGATCACGAATTCACTATCATCGCTATGGCAGGTGACAAACAGGCCACCTTCACCCGTTGGGTCGGTACCACCAACGAGGACACCCCGCTTGTGGGCATGCCGGCTCCGGATTTCCGGTTGGTTGATGCGGATGGGAATTCTGTTCTGTTTTCCGAGCTACGAGGCAACCGGCCTGTGCTGCTGAATTTCTGGGCGGCATGGTGCCCTCCCTGCCGCGAAGAGCTTCCTTTGCTCCAGGCAGTTCATGATACCTACGGGGCCCTTGGATTGCTCGTGCTGACCGTGGACACGGAAGACGAGACCGCCAATGGCCAACAAATGCTTCAGGACGGTGGCTACACCTTTGATGCTCTGTACGACATGCACCAGCGAGTGCAATGGCCTATGTACCGGGAGTATGTATTGCCAACCAATTTGTTGATTGGCCGGGATGGAGTTGTGGTCAAGAGGGGGATCGGAGTTTTCACGGGATACATTTCGGATTCAGATATTGAGGCTGTCTTGGTCGAGCGTTAAAACTTTTCAGTTTCCCATGCTTATGGTGGCGGCGCATTTAAAGTTGGTAATTCAGTACTCTAATATTCCTTGCCACCTAGTCAATTCCTTATCAACTTTGAATGTCGATTCACTAAAAAAGCCGCATACACGGCCAAATTTATCCTGATTGATCAAGGGATGAGAATAATGTTTAAAAAATCTGCACTTCCTCTGATTGCCGTCCTTGCCATTGTTCTTTTGTCTGTCTCCGGTTGTGGTGAACAAAAAATCCTCACTGATGATGACCTTTGCAAAAACGTGTTCGATGCCATCCAAAGTCAAAACGTCGACGCCTACGTGGCCATGTTGCTTACCGACGAAAATGTAAAAGAACTGGTTGATGGTCTGGATGAAACAAATCCCAAAGAAAAAAGCATCAAAGACGAACTGGCCACTGGCTTTAAATCTGAAGAAGTGAAAGCCGAATTGAAGGCAGGGTTTACCAATCTGATCGAAAATGCAAAACTGAAAAGCCTCGACCTGGCCCAGGCCACCTATGTGGGAGTTCTTTCAGATAAGACCCGGTATGAAGCAGGCAATCATCAATGCCGAACACTGAATTTTGGAATCGATTTTGGTGAAGAGAAGTACTACTCTCAGGTCGGTTTTTTCCAAACAGAAACCTCCCGGTTCGTTTATGACCTCAGGAGTTTGAGACCCTTAGAGGACTAGATATTGACCTTGGATATGTTGTAAAATCGAATGAGTCCTCGATCATCTATTTGACGAGGACCATTCGCTTAGTCTCCTGAAACTCCCCGGCTTCCAGTCGGTAAAAATACACTCCCGTAGCCACAGCCCGGTCCGCAGAATCTCGCCCGTTCCAGGTCACCCGGTGGGTGCCGGCGCTCTTTGTTTCGCCTCCGATGAGAGTCTTTACATGGTGCCCGGCAATATCGAATACCGAAATGCGAACCATGACAGCTTGAGGCAATTCAAAAACCACATTGGTGATGGGGTTGGCGGGATTCGGGAATAGGTGCCATGAGGGCGCCAGGGACGAACTCGCCTCATCCGGGTCTACAGCTGACGCTCCATTATCCACCAGTATGCGCCAGGTATGGTAAGTGTCGGGGCTGTGTGGGCTGCCATCGCTGGCACCGGCTTTCAAATGGTACAAACCCGCATCGGTGGGAGTGAAAGCGTATGACTCGGTGTTGGCCACTTCCGTTTGATCCAGCCACCAGGTGTTGCTAACGCTGTCGCCATCAGGGTCTATAGCCGAAGTCATGAATTCCTGGGTTGTGCCGGCTCCCATACGCAGGAACAGCGGCTCTGGGCTCATGGAGGCAAACTGGGGAATGCGATTCACATCCCCCACATTCAGCCGTCGGTAAGACACGTCAAATTCGCCTTCCGAGTTGGTCACTTTCAATCCTATCAGAATGCGTCCCTCACGTTGTGGCTGGAACATCATAGTTTCGGCAGCCCCGTCGCCAAAAACTCCATCCATATTCAGGTCCCAACTGTAGGCCAACACAAGATCCTGTGGATCGGTTGAAGTGGAACCATCGAGCTGAATATACGAGCCTTCGGCAATACTATCGGCACAAACGATGGCCGCCACTGGTTGTGTGAGCCACACGTATTGTAGGGGGATCATGGTGCTGTCCAGGTCCGCTGCCACTTCCTGGTAGTGGCTAATGGCGTTCTGAGATGTGGATCGCAGCGTTTCCAGTAGCGAGCGAAAATCCGTATCTTCCATATTCGTTAGATCAAGTGCGCAGAACTCCAAGAGGGCGGTATCAACCTCAGCCTCGGTCATGCCAACATCGTGCATTTCGGAGACTTCGGTCGGCGTGAACCCATTGGCGATGACCCTCTCTTGCAGTTGCTGAGCCGGTTCGGCTAAAAACACTCTATCGATCCAACCTGTTGTGGCAATTGCTGTTTCCACCTCGTCGATTATTCCCAGGGATTGGTCCAGCGTGCCGGAAAGAAGCAGGCAATACTCCTGGGCAGAGCGAAGTTGCTGCAAGGCGGGCACATATTCCGTATGCTCTTCGGCACCCAGAAATTTCTCGTAGGAGTGCAAGAAAGCGGCTCCTAATGCTCCCTGCTCGGAAACGTTATTATGGAGGGCGACGATGGCATTAGCCACAGCATTTGAGGTGCTGGTGTATTCATAGGCGATGGGTTCAAGGACCACCGGTTGGATGTAATTATAATCGGGTGGATCGTTGGCGATGTCCTGATAGACGGCAGCAGTGTTCATGCTGGCGGCGTTCATCAAGGTGGATCCTGCTCCAATGACTGACCCGTCATAGCCGGTGGGAACGGGATGAAGATCCAGGTCCCCGGCAATGCCAAATATGGCGAATCCGTAGGCCAATGCTTTTTTGCCTGTGCTGATGGCGATGGACACACCGTTCAGAGCCGAGGAAAGCAAGTTCGCCGCCGTCAGACCGGCAGAGATTCCGTTTCCGGTGCGGCGCCATTCGGCAGCCTGCTCAGCTGCATCTTGTTTGATGCCGCCCACGTCGACTTCCTGATCCAGGGTTTGGTCGACCACCTTCAAGACCCAGGCCTCACCATTTTGAAGCATGAGGTCGGTGCCGGGATTGAACTGCCCGTCCTGATTTTCCTCCATGATGAGATCATATTCACCGAGGGGTAGTGGCGGCAGTTTGAGAAGGGCTCCCCAGAATGATCCGGCCCCCATACAGCCCTGGACAGTCTTTCGGGTCATATAGTTGGTGATGTTGTAGGTCTCGGTGCTGGAATATACGCCGTTGGGCACAAGGTAAATATGGCCGATGGCACAGGGGAAATCGTAGACGTCCCACTCCCCGCTGAGGTATATCACTTCGTTGACCGCGTAGATGGAATCGTGAAAGTCGGTTCCCGTTACATCGGAGAGCCAGAAGCTGATGGCTGAAGCTTGAGAGCAGGACATGAGAAATAACAACAGGGATAGGATCCAGGCTGAGCGCAGGGCCTTGAGTGAAAACGGGGGATGGCCCTGAATGCTGGAAAGCGAATGGGATTTCATTTCAACAGAACCACCCTGTCAATTTGGTTGCAATCAATGGCGTTGAGAGAAGGACAATAATACATGCTGCAATATTACCACAATAGGGATCAGGACAGGGGCGTGATTCTTATAAAATCCGGGCCAATACGTGCATCTCCGTCTCCTGGCTAGTTTTGATTTAGGATTTTACTGATGGCAGCGGCAATCTCCGCTTTCCTGGCTGGTTTTTCCAGAAGAAAAGTGATGCCACCGGTTTTCAAAATATCCTGATCCAGGTTTCCGCTGTGGCCGGTGCACAAAATAATGGGGATATTGGGGCGCACGCTTTTGATGATTTTACCCAGCTCCAGACCGGTGATTTCCGGCATGTTGAAGTCGGTCATAACCAGATCAAAAAGATTTGGAGACTTATAGAATTCAGCGATGGCTTCCCGGCCATTGGTAAAGCCTTTGGTTTGATATCCCAAAGCTTCGATATGTTTTTCCAGGACGAACAGAATCTCCGGTTCATCTTCGACTAACATGACCAAGCCATGGCCTCGTTTCTCAGAAACGACTGTGGCGATTTCTTCTATTAGGGGCTCGTTCTCTATGGGCAGGAAGACTTCGAAAGTGGTGCCAACGTCCAATTCACTGGATACCCGAATCTGGCCTTTATGTTTTGTCACGATCCCGTGGACCACAGACAATCCCATACCCGTTCCCTCATCAGGGGCTTTGGTGGTGTAAAAAGGATCGTAGATTTGATCGAGGAATTCGGGGTCGATCCCTGGCCCAGTATCGGATATCGATATTTTTACATATTCACCCGGATCGAGTGGGCCTTCACCAAACTCCGCCATCGCCTCGATGGAAACATCCTGAGCATGAACTTCAATAGTTCCCTTCTGCGGGGTGATGGCCTGATAGGCATTGGTGCAGAGGTTGAGGATGATTCGATGGAGCTGGCCTTCATCTCCGCGCACACAGGACTTGGTTCGGCCCGTTACGGTTAAGGTGATGTTCTTAGGGATCGTCGCTTGAACCATGCTGATGACTCCATCAATCATGGGGCTGACTAAAACGGGCATGAGTGCCGAGTTGGTTTGGCGGCTGAAGGCAAGAATCTGGCCGGTCAGTTCTTTGCCCCGGGTTCCTGCTGCGAGAATTTGCTGTAGGTTGGAATAATTCAGACTACCGCGATCAAGGCCCTCCTGGGTCAGCTCAGCATAGCCGATGACTGCGGCGAGAATGTTGTTAAAGTCATGGGCGATGCCGCCGGCGAGAGTACCGAGAGATTCCAGTTTTTGTTTGGTGTTGATCTGTTTTTCCAACAAGAGTTTGGTTTTTTCAGAAGCAACTTTTTCTATGATTTCGAGGTTCAGTTTTTTGTTGGCAGCATTGAGCTCCAGGGTGCGCTCATAAACTCGCAGGTCAAGTTCTTCATTGTCTTTAACAACCTGATTTTTGGTTTCCTCCAGTTGTAAATTGGTGATGAACAGTTTGCGAGAATTCAGCTCAATGGCATAGCCAGCCAGCATACACAGAACATTGGCAGTGATAAAAAAGAAGTTGTTATGAATCACGAGGGTGTCCGGTGTGTCGGAAAGAAATATCGCGCCGACCTCATAGAATATGACCAGCAACCAGCCGCACCCAGTGGCCCAAACAAACCGAATTCTCATAAACGTATAAATGGTGATGAAGATCAGGATAATTCCGGTGTAATAGGAATACATGGCCACAGAATCGGCCAGGATGACCATACCTTCCACCCCAATACCCCCCACCAAACACACGAGGGCCAGGGCCGGTTGGGCGAATTTTTCAAAGGCGGCAGTGAATGAAAAGAGCAGAACCACGGCAGCCACCGGGGCCACAACGGCGAAACGAATCAACCAGAAGGCGTGCTTCATCTCCGGTATCATCAGGGCGTCGAGAAAGCCAAAAGCAGAATAGAACAGAGTGGCAATTACGAGGGCGATCCTCATCTGAGGCAGAGAATCCTGAAAATGGTGGGCGACATACTGGGATTCCAGATGCTTCCATTTTCCGTTGAAGGCCAATGTAAGGAGATTTAAGTTCAAGTTGTATTGCCGCTTTCCAGAGCCGCTTACAATAATGATATGGTGAAATGAACTCCTAAAGGAAAATGTATTCTAAATTCCTGTTTTCCACAATGCCCTTGATTTTGATGCCGGGGGTTTCAGGTTTTGGGTGTCAGACAATGGGGAGGGGCTCAAGAAGCTGAAAACCTTACTTTAGAAATGTCGGGTTGACGGGGAGAGCTAGGTTGTACAACTTTTATGCCTCTTAGGGTTTTGCTTACTCAGTCCTAGAAAATGCTTTGAATTTGCGCAAGCATTGAACCTCAGTCGGAGGTAAGAATTGCGGATCAATAAGGTCCTACTGTTACTTGCGGCTGGGCTAGTTGCCTTTGCTATATTTTTCCAGTGGCAAATAGCAGATCATACACGAAAAAATTTCGTATTAGAATCGCAGTATCTGATAGCTCTTGAAGACCATCAAGAACATAACTTTTTTTATACACCCCGGACGACCATACAATGGGTTGTGAACCGACAAAACCCGTCAGGTTATTTTGTAGACAACCCGGACATGTTATTTGAGCCTTCCCAGCTGAATGACAGCACTCTTCGCGCGACCCGTTATGCTATAAGTACATTGAGTGATCTTGATGGGATGGTGACCATTAATCGCATGGCGGTTGGTGAGTTTATACTCGGTCTCTATGAAGCAGATATCAAGAGCAAGTCAGTACCTGTATACAGCAAATATGAATCAGGCACCCAATATGCGGGGTTTAAAACACTGCCAGGTAAGGTGGCAGGAGTGCGTCCCACCATGGACGCCCTCATCACCCTGGATGCTCTTGGATTTCTTGACGATCCCAGACTGGATCTTGAAAGAGTCTGGAATTTTATAACCGCCCACCAAAATCCCGACGGTGGTTTCTGGGATGAGCATTATCCGAAACAAGGAATGAATTCCAGCTTGAAGTGCACTTCGTTTGCCGGACGTGCATTGGAGATCCTTCATCGGCATATGCAACGACCATTTCCTGAAGAGCTAAGCGAGGGCATCAAGCAATTTGTCTCCGCCAGCCATGACCCGAAAACGGGTGGTTATAGTGGCCAACCCCATAAGCCAGTCAAAGACAGCTACAATGCTTTTCGGGCCTTCATCTCCATTTGGAATACAACCAATGGCAGTGACGCCGCCAAATTTGAGGCTGTAAAAAATACGATCAACCTGAGCCGTCTGGTGGACTGCATTCTTCAACAATACTATTTGCCAGAGCAGGGAGCATTTTGCCGGAACAATATCTCCGGGAAGAAAGAGCCTTCAATCAAGGCCACCCATTTGATCATTTGGTTGCTCCAGGACATGAAACTTCTCGACCGGGTTGATATAGACCAGCTTAGTCGATATGTCATCTCACTGAGAACTTCAGGCGGCCAATATGGTGGCGATATTTACACCACTTATTCTGCTATTGGTCTGTTGCAGAAAATGGGCATCCCCACAAGACCCAGACCGGAGCCTAAAAAGCCGAATAAACCAGCCAACATACCGAGTTACGTACCGGCGATTTTCGTCATTGCAGCACTGGTTACCTTACTGCTGGGTTTTCAGGAAAAAAGACTCGAGTTGGAAGAGATCAACAAGGCATTATCCAAACAGGCCAACTTTGATGGGCTGACCGGCATCTATAACCGGCAAATATTTGATACGATCATTAAGCAGGAAATGGAAAAAGCCACTCGGTACCAAAGGCCTCTGGCCCTGATCATGTTTGATATCGACGATTTCAAACAGGTCAACGATAACTTTGGACACTTGGCCGGCGACCTTGTTCTTAAGGAAATTACTCAGTTGGTGAAGGTCGCCCTCAGAGATTCGGATATTTTCGCACGTTGGGGAGGGGAGGAGTTTATCATCCTCGCACCAGAAACGACACTCGACGGCGCAGAACAACTCGCGGAAAAATTGCGTGAAATGGTCAGTGCCAAAACTTTTTCAGTGGGAAAAGAAATTACAGTCAGTTTTGGTGTCTCTGATCTTCAAAAAGCTGATATCATGGTGAGCCTGGTAAACCGGACAGATAGTGCGATGCTGGAGGCCAAGCGCCTGGGCAAGAACCGAATTAGGACATCCGGTTCTCCATCCGAAAAACCCTTCGAATCATAATTGTCTTTTTTGTATTAGTGACCGATGGTGCGTTTTGGGGAACGGCCTGCTTTACCGATAAATCGCCTTTAAAGAACTCCAATCAACCCTCTCAACTCCCACAGTTCCTGGCTCTTCCCAATAGAGTGAAACTCGTCCATCATAAGGTTCAATGATATTCTCACCCTGAGGCCGGTTGCTCTTGGCCATGACGTGTAGATTGACCTCGTATATTCCCGGAGTGAGTATCAGTTGAGCGCTATCAGGCTCAGGCCCTTCACCCAAAAGGGATTGGATACTGCCATCGGGATAAATAAGAACCAATTCATGTTCATTTAGAGTCAGGTCAGTGGAAAGCACCAATCGCTCTGCTCGCAGGCGGGTGTTGGCAGCAATGGAAACCGTGCAGGATAAGTCTACACCGTACTCAGTGGAATTGGCAGTCCAGGATTCACTCAGGGGCCATGCGCCATGAAAACTCAAGCTGTCAGCATCGGCATGGGCCAGCCACGGATCGTCGCACGTGTCGTAGATGCCTATGGCGTCTGCATTGGTGATATGAAAGAAAGGGTCGGGAGAATCAGCATGGTCCCAATAGCAGTGGTCGGGGCCCATGCCGCCGGAGCCAAAATTGAGGTGTTCGACACGACCATGCGCGTCCAAAATTTCCACACCGTTCCAAGCCAAAGCCGAGGCGCCGCCCAAAGACAGAAAAAGTATGATTAGGAATGGGTACATTCTGCGGGTCATCTTTTTACCTCCGCAGGTATTATAACACACTTTCAACAATCGTGTGCCTTCTCCCAAGCAATCCTGCACCTACTTTAGAAGCAAAACCTTACGAGATTCGACGACTGTGCCAGTGGACAACCTGACAAAGTAAGGTCCTGAAGGCATGACACGGTCTTGGCTGTCACGACCATTCCACGTGAGAGCATGGGATCCGGAGCTAAAGATTTGACTGGCTAGTTGGGTCACATGCAATCCTTTCACGTCATACACATCCACCTCAATCATCTCCGCTTTAGCCAGGCGGAAAGAGACTGTTGTCTGGGGATTGAAAGGATTGGGATAACATCCATCAAGTCTGTAGGTCGGGGGCATGGTGTCCTCGGCTGGGGTGGGTGCACTCATGGCTTCGGTGATTGAGTCCACAGCAATCCACCCGTTGGGTCCGGTTTCGTTGTCGACGATGAGCAGTTTGACCACCCGGCCGAAATGTCCGCGCAGATCCCAAAATTGGGTATTCATGAGCGGACTGCCAGTGCCGGTGGTCCTGAACAGCATTTCGTCAGTATGGGCATCGACGAGACTGATGAAGCAGGTTTCGGGGTAATACCCGCCAGCCAAAAGGAAATGCAGATAGTCGCCGCTGACGATGAAATCTTTTCCCATCAACCCACCGGTGGCTGAATCGCCAAGGGTGAGACCTGGCTCGCCGATACCGCTTAGGGGGCCGCCGAAGTTTTCATAGCTGCTGAACCAGCCATTGCCTTGAAACCCGGAGGAATGTTCACCGCGCAGAATAGGGTTGTCGCCGAAGGTGGGGGCCGCCGCTCCAACGGTGCCTATGCGAATGGGCCAGTTTTTTTCCAAGGGGTCCCAGTGGTACATCCAGGGTGTGCTGCCGCCCTGTTGAAATCTCAGAGCATCGAAGCGAATAATGACTTGGGTCAGGTTTGTGTGGGGGTTGTCGTACTGGTACAAACGGCCGAACATGGTGTCGAATACATTCCCATTAATGCTTTGAATCTCTGGCGCCCAGCCTTCGTCGAAATAGATACGATCGGCCATGGTCCAATTCTCGGTGCTCCGTGCCGAGATGAGGCTTGTGGAATGGGTATCCAGATTCGGGTCTTGTTCGACAAAGAAAAGATGGTGATTGCCGTTCCGCTTGATGTACTGAACGCTTTCAAAATCGTAGCCTTGGCCATCAGCCCCATCATGCTGGAAAAAAGGCCCAGCATCGGTCCAATGAATCAGGTCATTGGAAACGGCCCTGTGAACGATGGCGCGCTTGTGGCCGGGAAAACCACCTACCCGTATGCCTGCGGTGCTCAACATGTTCCATTGGTCGTTTTCGTAATAGACCTCAGGATCGCGGAACGAACTCCATTCCTGATCCGGTGCCCAAAAATAGATCTGTGAATCCGGTTCGAAGACTGGGTTTTCGGCAGCTTTGGTCCAATTCACCAGATCGTCTGACCAGGCCAGACAAGCGCGTTGCACCATGCCCTGGCCGACTCCGGTGTAGAGCATCGCCCAGCGTTTGTTCAGTTCGTCAAAGACCACATCGGGCGCCCAGAGAGCTTCGGCGTCCCACCAGTGGGGGCCAGAGGTGAGGGCTGGGCCAAGTATTTCCCATCGGCGCAAATCTGTGGATACGGCGTGCCAGATGGTGTCGGCATTGGCTGGGTGTTGGAGGTCTGGTGAAATGGTGTGGTAAAAGACGTGGTATTGATCGTCATTGGGGATCAGGCAGAAGTCCCAGATTTGGTTGCCCGGGTGCACAAGATAGCGCGCCTCAAAATCAAAGGATTCCAGGGCGTTGGCCGGCTTTTCGGAAAAGGCGACTGCCATGATAGCAATAATGAAAGGAATGAGGATTCCTGGAAAAGAGGGATTTTTCATATTGGACCCAAGCTTGGTTGGTTGCTTCTGATGCTGTCAGGCGCAAGGGACAAACCAGTATCTAGCCAAGCCTGGGGCGAGATTTTGGCGGAGTTGATAGCGTGTATTGGTTCGGGATAATCTCACACAAAAATGGTGAAAATCAAGCCGAATGGGTGGGACTTTCATTTGACAACAATGCCCCGAGTCTCTTTGATCTGGGGATGTCAAAAACGAGAAAGAACCAGCCTTAACCTCTCAGTATACCCTAACTTGTGGTGAGGGCCAAATGTTGGAAAATCAATGCAGGGAGCACTAATAATTATTGTGGTCCCCATTCCTGAGCCAGGCTGAACCAAAGGTGGGCTTGGGTGTAGTCCTTATCGATACCCTCTCCCTGGAGATACATGGAGCCAAGGGCTTGCTGGGCCAAAGGGGCGCCTTTGTGCGCTGCTTGGCTGAACCAAAAATGGGCCAGTTCGAGGTCCTTTACGATCCAGTCGTCATCCCTATATAGCATACCCAGAATAGCCATGGAATGAACATCTCCATCATGGGCTGCCTTATTGAACCACTTGAGGGCTTCAGGAATATTTTGCCCAACACCATTGCCTTCAAGATATATGGCACCCAGTAGGGACTGCGCATGCAGATCATTTTGCTCTGCGGCTAAATGTAGCCAATGCAGTGCTTTTTCGGGATCATGGGGAACCCCGGTGCCAAACAGGTAGGATTTCCCCAGAAGAAGCTGGGCGTTGGCGTCACCCTTTCCGGGCAAGTCCTGAAACATGGAGGCTGCTTCCACAAGATTTCCATTTTCAAACAGAGTGGCGGCATCTTCGATAGTGCCGGCTGTGCCCAGGCTTGAAGAACTCAAAACCAACAGGACTAAAAATGTACAAAGGATTTTTTTGAAATAAACATAGTTGACTCCCCCATCGTATTGGGTTTATTCAACATGGATCTTGAAACGATTATTATAACGGAAAGTAATGTGGTTCCCGTAATTGCATTCTCACTAAAACTTGGTACCATATTCACAGGAAATTTCCGCCGAGGTCCTAAACAAAAAGGTTAGTTTTAATGTCAGCCGCGTACCTGTAGAAATGGCAATTTCCCCCAACAATGCAACAGCTGCTGTGGCTATCATCAAGTGCATGAATCCGGTGGAGTCTGTTCTCATCCTCAGAAGAGCCTGCCTACCGCAGGATCCCTGGTCTGGTCATTTCTCTTTCCCCGGAGGAAAGAAAGAGGATGAAGATGCGGACCTTCTGGCAACATGTCTTAGGGAAACAAAAGAAGAGACTGGCCTCAGATTAGAGAGCAGCCAACTTCAGGAACGATTGCCTCTTGCTACGGCGGGGCGCATTCAAAAAAAACACTTACTGGTTCAACCATTTCTCTTCGTCATTGGATCGTCCCCGTCGCTCACATTGAGTCCAGAGGAAATTCAGGGTTCCTGCTGGCTGCCTATCAAGAATTTCCAAAACCAATCAAGGCACCAACAGGTTGAGATATTTCCGGGTCATGTTTTTCCCACCTACCCCTTGGACGATTATTACCTCTGGGGCTTTACTTATGGGTTACTGCGCTCTGTTCTTGCTATGGAGGAAGTGGACAATTATGGAGGGCATGGCGGAGGCTGAGGCAGTGCGAAGAGATGAGACCCTATTGGTCGCTCTTGGATAAATGATGTAATCTCAGATTCGCACTTGGTTACGAATTTGGAAAAACACACGTAAGGCAGGTTGCTTCATTGAACGAAAATGAACCCTCAGAAATTTTGGAATCCGAAATATTGGGTAGCCAAAACGACTCCAGGCTTTCAGCCTTGCGCAAATACACGGGAACTCCCTGGGGCCTGGGGCGAAACGTAGTCATGGCTACGGCGTCTTTTTTGATCGCCGCTCTGGTGGGATATGGCCTGACCGACGCTTCTTTTACCGACTCGCAGAATCACACGGTTTTCATTCTTGTATTCGCCATTCTTCTCTGGCTGACCGAAGCGGTGCCACCCTTTGCGGTGGGGCTCTTAATCATTTGTTTTCAGTTGGTGGCCTACGGGACGCCAATAGTCAATTCTGCTCCGGTGGATGCCCAGAAGTATCTGAACACCTGGTCTTCTTCGGTCATCTTCCTCATGCTGGGTGGTTTCTTCCTGGCTGATGGCATGCGTAAAACGGGTCTGGATCGGGAGATTTTCCGTCTGGCCATTTCCCTCTTCGGTCGCAAGCCCGGCAATGTTTTGCTTGGACTCATGCTCACGGCCTCCGTTTTATCCATGGTCATGTCTAACACTGCAACCACGGCCATGATGATTGCTGCGGTTATGCCTTTTTTACGCAGCCTGCCTGCGGAAGCGGGATTCAGAAAAGCGGTGCTGGTGGGGATTCCTGCCGCTGCATCCGTCGGGGGCATGGGCACCATCATTGGCAGTCCTCCCAACGCTGTCGCTGTGGGGGCTTTGGCTCAGGCAGGGGTGACGGTTTCATTTTTGGACTGGATGTTATTGGGAGCGCCCTTGGCTCTGGTTTTGTGTTTTGGATTCTGGTTCGCCCTGGGGAAGAAATATCCATGGGGCCCCACGCCAGTGGAAATTGATTTGGGCTCGCCGGATGAAGACCTCTGCAGTTCACGCCGGAATCGGTATATCGTCATTGGCACCGCTTTGACTACCATGGGGCTTTGGCTCACCAGTGGGTTGCACCAGATTCCCGTGGCAACAGTTTCGGCCGTTCCGGTGGCCATCCTTACGGTGACCGGGGTCCTTGAGGCCAAGGATATGCGTGGCTTGCCTTGGGATACTTTGATGCTCGTGGCTGGTGGCCTGGCATTGGGTTTGGCCATTGTCGATTTTGGAGTGGCAGAATTTTATTTGGGCCAATTGCAATTGCATGGTGCCAAAGTGGTTTCCCTGATGCTGATTTTCGGGTTCATCACCGTAATCCTGTCCAATGTGATGAGCAATACAGCCACGGCGGCGATCCTGATACCCATTGCTGGAATTTTACTCGATGACAAGAGCGCCATCGTGACGATCATGATTGCCTTAAGTGCTTCGGCAGCCCTGCTGTTACCAGTTTCCACTCCACCCAACGCCATTGCGTACAGTACGGAAATGATCAAACCTCGGGAGTTTCGATATGGTGGGGTATTGGTGGGGGGAACGACACCGGTGTTAGTGGTGGGGTGGGTTTGGGTTCTTTGGACGTTTTTGCATTAGCTGAGAGAATGCAAGATATGGAATCCCTTCGATCTAGCCTGTTTTAGCATCAAAAGAGCATGAGAGGCCCTGAATTACTCCAAGGTGCTCTGAATGACTATTTTATGGCTCTTTTTATCCAATTGTTCCGTTTTTATTGAGAAAACAAAACAACAATCTTTCCTTTTTTTGGTAGAAGTGAATATCAAAAGGTGCTATAATTTAAACTTCGAACAGGAAAATGTATGTGACTTTCTTCGGACAACCGAGTCTATCGAGTAGTCTAGAAATGTACAAATGTTTGGATTGCTTAGTCTTATCAGGGGAATTATTCTCCTGAATGCTAGGCATCAACACACAAAGAGAGGGAACCATGAAACGTTTGTTGTTAATGAGCACCGTTTTGATGGCCGTGCTTCTTCTGCCGGCCCTGGCTTCGGCCACACACATCACTGAAGTTGTCGCCATTGGCGATTGCTACGGCTTCAACGCCCAGTTGGATATCCATTTCCGCTCCACCGCTCCCAGCGCGGACCTGCACTACGAAGTTGCTGTCATGGACATGGACAGTAATGAAATCGTGATGCTTTCCGGTGACATGGTTGTCATGCAGGAAGACAGCCAGGACGTTACCGTTATGCTGTCTGAAATGTGGGGAATTGATCTGGATGGTAGCTTTGTCGTCAACGGCACTATCACCCTGAGTTCAGCCTACCCCGGTGGCTTGGACGAAGACATGGTTACTTTTGAAAGCTCCCTCGACTGTGGTTCCGTGTCTACCGACGCAACCAGCTTCGAGAGCCTTAAGTCCATGTATCGGTAATTTCTGATCTCCGGATTGGTAATAGAAGGCCCCGTTAATTCGGGGCCTTTTTTTTTGATTCTCATTTCAGGCACGTCCATGATCACGATCAGGAAGTTCCCTATTTTAACGACGGCTCTTTTGGTGGTTATCCGGCACTGGTGACCAACGGTGATAACGAAACAACCACATTTGGGGGGCTGGGTCTGAATTATACATGCAAAGAGCGGGCTCCGATCAGGTCGGAGCCCGCTCCATATCTTTTGCTACATCAGTTCACTTTTATCTTCCTGCAAAAGACTATCGAACAAGAGTCATTTTGCTCGAAGTCACAGCATCATCAGTCTCCATATACACCATGTAAGTCCCTGATGACATTTCATGGCCGCTGCTATCCTTACCATTCCAGGGTACGCTGTATTCACCGGCGGCGTATACTTCATCAGTCAATTCGACAACCCTTTTACCGGCCATGTCAAAGACCGACAGCTTGACCTTTTGATCCCGTGCCACAGAGAAAGAAACCTGGGTCATGGGGTTAAATGGGTTGGGATGCGCACCCGTGAGACGGGTCTCATGGTTGGGCAGATCCTGGGTGATTTCATTGTCGTCCTCGTTACCGACGGTGCCTTCATTCAGGAACAGGGTAGCCGAGTTTTGCACCATGCCACCGGGCATCTGGATCACAAACGCCGTGGCGCGAAGGTTCTGGTAGACCCAGTCTTCATTCAGTTCAAGAGGCACGACGAATTCCTGATAGCCCACTTCATTGGCCACTGGCAGGCCCTCAGTATTGGGATACAACCAGCGGAAAGTCTGGCTGTGGAAAGCTTCGCCGTTGGGACCCTCGGCGTTGACATGATCTTCGGTCACAGCCACGTAGAGTGCATAGTCACCGGTCGACATGGGATCCAAGACATCCACCATGATCATGGCGTTGTTGTTTTCCTGGTCAAACACCATGTTCATTTCCAGGGGTGCAGCAGTGGCGGCACTTTGAGCAGCGAAGGTTTCGATGGTGGCTTCCCAGCTGTCTTCGGATTCCTCCAGGGAGCTGGGGCCGGTGTTATCGTAGAGCAGGCAGGGCACGCCCCACACGTCGACGCCAGCGATGCTGTGCAGGAATTGAGCCTGCTCAACATTGGCGAAATACATGGGGTCATCACCAGCGGGCCACCACATGTGAACCCTGATCATACTACTTTCGTTGCCCTGCTCAGGATACCAGACATCCATGGCCTGATTGGCTCCGACGCATGGTCCGCAGCCCCATTCGGTGAACAGCATGCCGAAGGGATTGCGTTCTCCGGTGTAACAGCCGTTGCTGGCCATGGCCATATTGTTGTCTGGGTCGTTGTCGGATTCGAGAATCGCAGTACCGGTCATGTCAAAGGCCCCGGCTGAAGCCATAAAGGCCGGGAATTCGACGGTGACCTGTGCCCCTAGGCCCAAGTCTTCGACGGTGACGGATTCAGTGTAGAACGGAGCACTGTTGTATTGGATGTCCATTTCCACAGTAAAGGTTTCAACATTGGAACCAATGTTTTTCACTGTGAATTGGGGGATAACATCCTGGCCAGCCATCCAGATCTGGTTGTCCGGGGTTACGGCCAGAGCTTTGATATCGTGTTCGAAGGGTTGGAAAACACGGAAGTCGTCGATCCACCAGTCATCGGCCCATTCGCCTTGGTACCGTAAGGCGATGTAAATTGTCTCGCCGATGTATTCATCGAGAGCAAGGGAAACCTGTCCCCATTCGGATCCCGAAGCATCCAGCCAAGGTGCAGCGTAATCACTGGGTGTTACTTGCCATACCGAGGTAAAGTTGGCGGGGTCATCAGGTGTGGTGGTGCTGATCAGGATTTCATGAGAAACACCGTAGTCGGCCCAGTAAAAACCGGTCTCCATAAATTCCATATACAATGTTTCAAAGCCGGAGGTGTCCAAAGCGGGGGTGATCAACCATTCGTCCTGCACCTCTCCCTGTCCGCCCCATTGCAGCCAGGCGCAATAGGCACCCGAATAAGCTTGGGCATCGGATTGGGTCCAAGTGTAGGAGGCGCCACTGGTCATATTGGACCAACCTGACGGGGGCACCATATCCTCGAAGCTTTCGTTAACAAGGTCGGTTCTGAGGTGTTGTAAGGGGCGATGTTCAAACTGAGGGTCAGGATTCGGGACAACTTGCCCCTTCTCCGCGGCCAGAGCATTTCCAGCCAAGACCATCAACACGAGAGCCAGAAGAGTGAATAGTTTTCGCACAATAGGTACCTCCCAATTAATGAGACGGGGGCGAATTAGGCGAAGACCGGAGCCGCTGGATGATGCAAAACCATGGCGGCTGCGAATCAACAACGATGGCGGCCAGCATAGCATATTTAAAAGGTTTAGCTAAAAAAACATCATGCTAATATTTGGCTTTATATTAGGTCGAATTGTGATAAATGGAGGGGCATCACCAAACAGGGTAGCCGTTTTGAGAGCATATCAAAACACTGGGGCACTTCATTGCCCGGGGCAATGTTGAGATTTCAGCCAATCTTTAACCGTTCCAACCATGAAGGTCAAATGTGGTGTCTCCATCACTGGCTTGAGAAAACTATTCGCCCCAAAAAACCAATGTCAGAAGGATAAGCACGAGCAAAACATTAAACACAAGACCAAGGATTCCGAGGATCTTTTTCCTGTTTTTCTGGCACATGCTCGCTATTCCAAACCCGATGCCGACAACAGATATCAAAAAGCCGAACATTCCAGCTAACCCCAGCGTCCCCATTTCGATGGAATCTTCAACCAAGCCGTCGGGGTATTTCATCATGAACCAGATATATATTGAAAAGACAACAACGACAATGAGCAAAGAGGTGCAGAATGCCACGAAAGACGAAATGCCAAATCCAGACTGTCCCGGCTCCAAGGTGGTTTCAATCTCCGAAATTTTCGTTTCCGTTGAGATGAAATTTTCTCCGTCAGAGGACCCTTCGGCCATTTTGTATTTTTTGTATTTTAAAATTTCTTTAATACCCAAAAATATTTGCAGCCCACCAAAAAGGCCCCAGGAAATATTGCTCATATCGGCGGTGATAACAGTCAACCCGTTCAATATGCCAATGAATATCAACATGACACCATTGGCGATGAACATTTCTTTCCGTCTTACAATGAGGTTTGTAATACCAAGGGCAAGAATCATTACGCCCCAGATTGGACTGAGGAATTGGGACAGGAGAAGGTGAATCACTCCCAGGACAATGAGTGTGATTCCCCACTTCCTGAGGGCAACAGCCATATCCGGAAGACTTGCCGGGGCTTCTTCCTTGGGGGTAGTGACGATCGTATTGATTGTGGGTTCCTGATGGGGATCGAGTGCATAGTGTTCACACGAGATTTCAAAATCCGGCTTTTCTTTGGTCAGTCCACAGACAATCCCCTTTTGGAGAGTATGGTGGCAGTGCTGGCACTTTATACAGATCTCGTTGTAATTCATAATTTATAGCCTTCAGAGAATGGAAAATGGTGTAGGTAAGAAGGACCGCAAAATAAACGAAATTAGTCTTCACCTTTTGACCAGTATATTACAATATTCTATTCCACCCTCAGTAAGGGTTCAACTTGTTTACGCGACAATTTCCACACTAAAAACGTGACATTTTACATATTTTGGTTATCCATAGAATGACTCTTTCGTTCTTATAAAAATGCCATGATACTCCCGCCACCCATGCTTATGCCCAGAATTGAGTGAATTCGTCAGATGAGTAGAAAGATCGAATTATTAGCACCTGGTGGAGATTTTGAAGCCATCCAAGCAGCTGTTATTGCTGGTGCCAATGCGGTGTATTGTGGCTTAGCTACCTTCAATGCTCGAAATCGGGCAGCCAATCTTTCTTTTGAAGACTTAACAGTCATCTTACGCTTGGCCCACAAATACAATTGTGAAGTATTTCTGACTTTAAATGTGGTCATTCTGGAGCATGAAATACCGATGATGATCAAGCTGCTGAATAAGCTGGTCAATTCCGGTATCGACGGTATCATTGTTCAAGATCTGGGTTTATTCAAATTAGTTAAGAAGCATTTTCCCTCCTTCGACATCCACGCTTCAACGCAGATGACCATTGTTAACGAAGGTCAAATTCAGTTCCTGGCAAAACTGGGTGCCTCCCGTGTGAATTTATCGCGCGAGTTGAATATTAACGAAATTAAAACCATGACGGCGTTGGCCCATGATCACAACGTCCTGACAGAAGTTTTTGTGCATGGCTCATTGTGTATCGCTTTTTCTGGCCAGTGTTATTCCAGCTCGGTCAGTGTGGGGAAATCGGGCAACCGCGGTCGGTGCAGTCAGGCCTGCCGGGATGAATATGAAATGACAGCGGCAGGCAATCTCTTTCCCCTCAACTTGAAAGACAATTCAGCGTATTTCGATCTGCCGCTTTTAGTGGATGCGAAAGTGGATTCTTTGAAAGTTGAAGGCCGTATCAAGGGTGCGCACTATGTTTATACGGTGATCGACACATGGCGGAAACAGATCGATCACTTTGTGGAGACAGGCAAGATTTTAAAAGACGATTCTAACTTGCACCGCGTTTTTAACCGCGACTTTACCAACTCGTTTTTACATGGCAACCTCACCAGGGATATGTTTATCGACAATCCTCGTGGTCACAGTGTGCAGCACGCTGTGGAGCTCAGTGGTGCGTTTACAGAGGGGCAAGCCCAAGAGGCGAGAGAAGAACTTTACGCCCAGAGGTTAGACTTGGGTGCTGAATTGGCGGATAAAGTCAAAAACCTCAGCTTTGCTAAACAGCCTTTGGCTTTAGCTTTCACGGGACAGCTGGACGAGCCTTTGTGTTTGACGATGACCGTTGGGGATAACGAAACAATCTACACAGTGCAAACCGAGTCACAGCTGAGTCCGGCCACTCAGCCAACGATTGATCAGGCGACTTTGGCCAAACGTTTTAAAAACTTTGCCACCCGCGATTTTGTACTTGAGCCTTTGAATTGTAGCGGGTTGGGTCATGGTTTGAGTCTTCCATTCAAAGAGTTGAAAGTCTTAAAAAACCAAGCCGCCTTATTGCTCAATAATTTGACGGAAATGGTTTCACCGGTTGTAGTGACGCCACTAAAAAACCATAAGAAAACGAATGGAAAACCCAGCATGTCCCTATTGATTGCCGATGAAAAGGACATGTCTTTATGTGACGCAACAGACGCCGATATTTATTTCAAATTGCCGGAAAGCTGGCAAAAAGATTGTGACAAGCACATTGAAATCTTTCAACGCAATCCTCGTTTGATTCCATGGTTCCCGGCTGTGCTCATTGGAAAAAATTACGATGAGTCGGTACGGCTACTCCAGCAGGTTCGCCCGGCGCGTATTGTCAGCAATAATACAGGCGTTGCCTTCAAGGCTTTTGAAATGGGCATCGAGTGGATCGCCGGGCCGTTCTTAAATACGACCAATTCTTACGCACTGCTGACCTTAAAAGAAGAGCTGAACTGTGCCGGCGCTTTCATCTCAAATGAAATTAATCGCAGCCAAATCGAAAACATTGCCCGGCCCGAAAACTTCAAATTGCTGTACAGCATTTATCACCCAATTCTGATGATGACCAGCCGCCAGTGCTTCTTTCAACAAACGGTGGGCTGTACAAAACCCAGCATCGACGAAGGCTGTATGCTCACCTGTGAAAAGGCCACCACCGTAACCAATGTGAAGGGGGTATCTTTTTCCATAGACAAGCAGAAAGGTGGCTATCCCAGCATTTACAACGATGAACAGTTTCTGAACTTGGACATCGTCCATGATTTGGCCGACCAATTCGATGAGTTCTTTTTGGATTTGACCAACATTGGTGCGGGTTCCAAAGCAGAACAAGACAAGGCCCAGTTGGTGGTGCACTTTGACAATTTTTTAAATGGTGATGAAAAGGCGCAGGAGCAATTGAGCCAGATGATTTTGGTGTCCACTAATGCGCAATATCAGCAAGGTTTATAAGACACAGTTCTCGACCGCAATGCTGGCCAGGGCCGCGCGGACGGCTTCCATTTTCAGGGGCTTGGAGAGGTAACCATCCATGCCTGCTTTTTCGCAATCGGTGGAGGCTGATCCCAAAACATCGGCAGTGAGAGCGAAAATGGGAGTGCGGGTTCGCCCCTGCTCGATTTCAAGGCGCCGAATCTCCATGGTTGCCTCAAGGCCATCCATGTTCGGCATCTGTATATCCATCAGGATCACATCATGCCGGCCCTCTTGCCAGACCAGCACGGCCTTTTCCCCATCGCTGGCGATGGTGGCTTCGTGCCCCATTTTTTTCATGACGTTTTTGAGCAGGGTTTGATTGACCACATTGTCTTCGGCAACGAGAATTTTCAGGGCGGGCATGTCTTCAGAAGATTCTATTGTTTTGTGGGAACTTTGAGCCGAATCATGATCACCGAGGGCAACTTCAATGGATTCTACAACATCTGGCACTGCGAGAGGTTTGAGGAGTTGCGCTTCCATATTGGTAAGGCCAGGGTCAGCTTGATGGGCAATTTGGTCCTGATTTGCCAGCATAATCACCGGGGTTTGGGACCAGTTTGCATCAGCCAATAGTTGGGCTGCCAACTCAGATCCCGTTCCATCTGGCAATTGCCAGTCAGTCAGGACTGAGGCTACAGATTGGATGTTATCCTGACTGCGGTGCATCTCGAATTCGGTCTGGCCAGCAAACTGTCGGCAGGTGAATCCCACGGCCTGAAGATCTGCAGCAAGACTGGCTCGGGCGGTTTCATTGCTCATCACAAGAGCCAGCTCACGTCCATGACCCAGATTCAGGCTGTTCTGGTTAGTGTCCTCCGCATATTGAAGATCGACTGTGAAGAAAAATGTGGTGCCACAGCCCTCTTCACTTTCCACCCGTATCGAGCCGTCCATCATTTCTACCAAACGGTTGCTAATGGTCAATCCTAAGCCGGTTCCGCCATATTGACGACTGGTGTCATTCTCTGCTTGGTTAAAAGCTCCGAAAATGGAACCCAAACGCTCGGGTGCTATACCGATTCCGGTATCCCGAACGCTGCCAAACAGTCGGTAGCCATGGTTGGGGAGAGTTTTCCCTTCAAGTCGCAAGTGCACTTCACCGCTCTCAGTAAATTTGATGGCATTGCCAATAAGATTGATGGCGATCTGGCGCAGGCGTTTGTCGTCGCCTACCAACACGAAGGGAATCTCGGGATCAATGTCGCAAATCAATTCGACGTCATGGGGCGCGGCGCGGTGGGCTACCATCTGCATGGCGGCGGGGAAGACGCGACGCGGTTCGAAATTCTCGACGTCCAGGGCGAGTTTGCCGGCTTCGACTTTTGAAAGGTCCAGGATGTCATTGATGATACCCAGCAAGGATTCGGCTGATTGTTCCGAAAGGGCTAGGAAGCGATCCCGCTCCCGGGCATCTTCGGTTTCACGGGCCAGTCCAGTCATGCCCAGAATGCCGGTCATTGGGGTGCGGATTTCATGACTCATATTGGCCAAAAATTCACTTTTGAAACGGTTTGCTTGCACAGCCTCGTTCCTCGATTTTTCCACTTCAACACTTTTACGGCAGAGTTCTTTTCGCGAACGAACCAGGTTCAAGAACTGTTTACTCAAGGTCGAACCGAGAATGAGGCAGTACACAGAGTAAAGCAGGTAGCAGCCGGCGATGGCACGCATTCCGGGGCCGGATTGCATAATTCCAGCAGCTGAGACAGGCAACATTGAAGAGATCAGGAAGGTGCGGAAAACCAGACTATCAGAGGACAGGGAGGTCAATCCACCCGCAACGATCCCGGTGCCAAGCAAAGCGGCAACAAAACCCACCCAGTTTTGCCCAAAGACCGTCATTACCTTCATCAGATAGAGTGCAATTGAACTGGCCAACCAGCAAGTCACCCCTACAAAGATCAACCTCCAGCGCTCGGGGTTGGCTGCTAACCTTTTGTACAGGGGGCGGCAGATCAGCAGACGGGCCACGGAACCTACAGCCAGTGATATAAGAGTCAGGGCACTCGCAAGGGGAAGTTCATGATAGCAAGGGGTGCTAAAAGCCAACAACAGGGCCAGAGAGAAATAGAACAGCCCACCAAAAGCACCGTTTTGTGCTAGATGGTCATTCACCTGCTCCCGCACACTGGCTGTGGCCATGGCCTTTTCCCGGCCGATTTCGCTATTCACTGATTAACTCCAAGGTCACCATAGACTTTAAATATTGCAGTTCAGTTTTTATCGGTATCATTGGTGCGTTCTTGAGTTCTCATTTTCGAATGGCTCTTACCCTGGCTGTAGTATGATTTCCGGGCGACAATGAAAACCTCACCTTGCACAAGAAGCAAGACAGGGGGAGAATTGGAAAACCGAAAGCCCATGGCTCTAAAACGGGGTAGTCTATTCATGCTAATAACCGTGTGCTTCAAAAAACACTCACCTTGTTTGCCGGTTTTTTCCTGTTGATGGGAGCCGGGTGCAGTGGCGATGAAAACAATGCCCCAACCAGCGGGATCAGTTCGGGAGATCACCGCTTTCAACTCAGTGTCGACTCATTGGATCGTGAGTTCCTCGTTCACGTCCCGACCCTGTACAGCGAAGAACAACCCTCAACTGTGGTCCTTATGTTCCATGGCGGCGGAGGCACGGCCCAAGGTGTGATGACGGAGACGGGATGGCTCGAAAAGGCCGACCTGGAGGGCTTTCTGGCTGTATTCCCCGAGGGATCCCGAGCCGATCCCCTGAATCCTATGGAAGGTGGTGTTGTATACCGCCAGCGGCAAGGGACATTGGTGGCCAGGGTGGACCCCGCCTGAGTCTTATCCTCAATGGTTATTCGATTTATTCGGGGAGCCGTGCCCGGAGGTGCAGGGGACCGACCTCATCTGGAGTTTCTTTCAGACCCATAAATAGCAATGGAAAGGAAACCCCCTCGTTGTGGTTTCCATGTGACCTTTTCACCTACCCAAGTGTCTTGAGTTTAGAGGAACTTGTCTGTCCTATAAGTGAACCAATGGCATGGCGATTCCTGCCGGGATGCCAAATCCAAATGAAAGGAAATGGCCTATGCCATCATTACTCGAGAGTCTAAGCAGCCAGCTTGGAGGCAGCGCCCTGGAGGGGATGAGCCGCCAACTGGGCACGAATAAAGAACAGACCGCTAACGGGATGGCGTCGGCTTTGCCGTTGTTGCTGGGGGCTCTTTCCCGTAATTCTCAGAGCGATAAAGGTGCTACGGCGCTGAGCTCTGCCCTGGATCGAGACCATGACGGTGGTATTCTGGCTGATGTTTCCGGGTTCCTGGCGGGAGGCGATACGTCTGCGGGGGCAGGGATCCTGAAACATTTGCTGGGTGGTAAACAGGCCAGGGTTCAGAATGGTCTGGCGCAATCGTCTGGAATGGATGGTGCTGCAGTCGGCAAGATGTTGATGATGTTGGCTCCCATGGTTCTGGGGGCAGTGGGCAAAGAAAAACGAGAGAACAAACTGGATGCCTCGGGCCTGGCTGGTTTGTTGGGTCAGGAACGTGCAGAAGCAGAGAGGAAATCACCCCAGAGCGCGGGCCTTATGGGCGCCTTGCTCGACACCGACGGTGATGGGGATGTGGACGTTTCGGATATGCTGAAGCACGGTGGCGGAATCCTGAGTAAATGGTTTGGGGACAACTAGGACGCTTCAAAAAAATCCTCTCACCAAATCAATGGTGAGAGGACTTTTTGTCAGTCCGGAGGACTCGTTTCTGCCTACATCAGTGTTTTGATCTTGGCCAACATCGAGTCAACGACGGGTTTCAGCGTTTCGCTGGCGCCCGGTATTTCCGAGAGCTTAGCCATGGCACCTTCAACGGCAGGCATCCCTTTGGCGACCATGCCTTTAAGGCTTTCCAGGCTTTCGGGGGACAATTTGGCGGCTTTTTTGGCAATATCACCCAAGTTGGAATCCAAATCGGTCAACTTGGGCAAGGCGGCTTTTGCCGATTCGAGATCGGTGATGCCCCCGAGTAATTTCGTGACATCACCAAAGGTGCTGGTCAGATCTTTGCCAAGCTTCAAGCCGGCTACATCCAGACCTTGATCCGAATCGCCACCACAGGCCCCAAGGAGAGACAGCATCATCACTACGACGGACAGAGATACCAATGTGCGCATTTTCATTTGTTTTCTCCCTTAAAAATCCCCCACGGGATATGAAATTCAACCTCGACTTGGACTATGAAGCATCCATGAGTTGTCCAGGCTACAGGATCGGGGGCGAAACTTTAGGCCTTTAACGGCTCAGGGTCAAGGTGAGTCTTTGAGGTCGTGGAGGTGTTGTTGCCAAATTAAAATGTTGTTACATTGCTTCAGTCTTGATCTACCGGCTTTTACGATTCATCCGAATGGGTAAAAGCGCAACTGTATTGAAAAATGGAGGAAGACCATGGGATTTTTTGATTTCGTAAAGGACGCCGGTGATAAAGTCATGCACCGGGGTGAAGACAAAGCGGTAGAGCTCAACCAGGCCAAGGCCGACTCCCTGACCGGGCACGTCATGAGTTTGGGCCTGGATCTGGAAAACCTGGAAGTCACTTTTGATGACGGTTTGGCCGTGGTCAGTGGTGTTGCTGATTCTCAGGCGGACAAGGAAAAAGTATTGCTGAAAATTGGTAACACTTATGGCGTGGCGCGGATCGATGATCGCCTGCGGGTTGAGATTCCTGAACCCGAAGCCACTTTTTATACGGTTAAGTCTGGAGATACTCTGGGTGGAATCGCCAAATCCCAATACGGAAATGCCGGGAAGTACCCGCTCATTTTCGAAGCTAACCAACCGCTGCTGACGGATCCCAACAAGATCTATCCGGGGCAGGTTTTGCGCATTCCGCCTCTGGCATAAGAGAGCCAGGGGATTATCAAGTTTTTGTAACGGGTAATTGCAAGGGAGGCCTGAAACTATCAGGCCTCCCTATATCTCGCCTTGATCAACTCATATAATTTCTGCAATTTCAGCAACGACTTTGGTGTCTACGTTAGAGTCAGCGAATGACCTGCACCTTGGCTGTGGCCTCGTCAGGTGAACCGTGCAAACGAAGGAAGTAAGTCCCCGCTGGCACCTGACGGTCCATGTGGTCACGGCCGTCCCAGGCCACGCTGTGTTGGCCGCTGCCAGCCATGGGCAAATCCCGAACCAACCTGCCACGCACATCGAATATTTTGATGATCAACCCTGTCGGTATGGTGCTTTTTTGTCCTGCTGCAAGCTGCGGAACAATCACATCGATGACCGTTCTGACACCGAATGGATTGGGGGCGGCGTGCAAATTATGCGCCGCCGGTATCTCGGCACCGTGGGGAGTGGCTGTGATCTGGGCCTGAAATTCCAGGGCCCCCATATCCACCACCGGGGCGGTGCCATTGCCCGAGTCTGGTGTGCCTGGATCATCACTGAAGCGGAGGCCACCGGCAAAGTCCGTGATCATCCAGAGAGGAACCGCTTCGTTATTTCCGGCATCGATGCAGGGTGATCCAGTCTCCAGGTTTAGATCGCGGGCCAGGATATCCACGAAATGTGGGTCAGCGTCGAGGCTGCCCGGGTAATTCCCGGGCTCGGGGGGATCCTCGCCAGGGATCGTCTCCAGTAGGAACTCAAGGCAAGTGTAAGAGGCAGTCCAGTCCCCTTTGGCCTGGCCGTTGATAGGCGCCGTCTCCTCGCCGGTGGCAACGTTGTCCCAGAGGATGCTGTTGTACAGTTCGACAGTGTGGTAGAAGCCAGCAACGGCTCCTCCTTCACCGGCGCTGTTGCCTACGAAGATGCTGTTAACCACTCGGGTTGTCGCCGGATTGAACGAGCTGGCCAGGCAGGCGAGGGCGCCACCGAAATCACCGGAGTCGAAGTGGGAGCCAGGAAAGCCTACGGCCATTAAGGTCGCCATAGGGAACTCAAGTAGCCCTGCAAAGTACCCAACCAGCCCAGCAGTTATCTGACTAAGCCCGCACTGGTACCACTGTGATGCATTAGGAAAGAGGTGCTGTAGTATTCATTTGGGATATTTTTAGAAGAACTTGGAATGGATGATAGAGGTCGTACTAGCCGACCCAACCCAACCAACGCGGGTACTGGCTGGCCCCTAAAGTCAGCATGATGCCCCCTGCTAAGACTGCACTCAGGAATATTACCAATACAAAGTTGTAGGCACCTGTGAGCAGGAAATGTTTAAGCCAGGTTTTGAGCCAACCCTGCTGGTAGACACGCTTCATTGACAGGTACAAATAGAGGTTGAAGGCCACCAGTAGCCCCAGTTGGAACCAATCCACTGTAATCAGAAGCCCGATAGTGAAAAGGATGAAGGTCAGGGTGTGGAAGTGAAGCGAGAAGATAAGGTGCTCGACGTAGAGGCGATGAGATCTTCGATAGATGATGGCCAACAGTGCGGCGAAGATTGGTAGCATGAGGAACATGCCCTTGGGGGCCAAGCTGAATATGGTGGAGACGAAAGAGTCTTTCTTGACCTCGAACTGGTCACCGAACAGTACGCCATTGATCGTATCTTTTTGACCATTCTGATCGTCCTGGACCGAGAGGGTAGCCAGGGAATCCAACCCTGCCCCGGCTAACTCAGTTTCATCGTCATCATCCAGCACAACGAAGTTTTCGTTATTGGAGGCCACATTGGACAGGATAAAAAAGAAGATGATGCTCACGAACAGGTACATGCGCACCGGCGGGATATACCGCACACGTTTGCCGTTCATGTAGCGCCGAGTGAGTTCACCGGGTTTGGCCAGTAGGATGACGAAGCTGTGCCAGAAGCGATTGTCGAAGGTGAAAAGGTCGTTCCATAATCCTACGATTAGCAGGCGCAGGGTCACGCGGTGGTCCCGACAATCTTGTCCGCATTCGGGACAGAAATTGCCGGTGGTGGGCGTTTCGCAGTTCTGACAGATGGTCAGTTTGGGGTAGTGATTGGATCTGGACAAAAAACATCCTAACTATTTCTACACCACGGTGTTGGCAAGATTATATCCCATTCCACACACAGATTCAAATCATTCTTGTAGTTAAAGTTCGGTCCATTTTGAGGAAAGCTTCACTTGGCGTCTGATAATATTTTGCCGATGGATACAATGGGAGGTTCAATCAACTTGGAATCAGCTGTAAGTTATTTTTTAAACGTTAAAGATAGACTGAACTTTCTCGATTTGGAGCTGAAAGTCTATTCAAGTGCTCGAGGTTTAATCTGTCTGACAATAAAGGGGAATGCAATGGTAGGCTCTATCTTTAAAACTCTTGTGATTCTGTTTCTTCTTACCGCCTGCACAACCTTCGCTTTGGCGAATGATCCCATCAAGTGTGCTGGTTGCAAGACGGAACATTTCTTAATGAATCACCTCAATGGTCCGTTTACTGAAGCCACCGGAGGGGAGTTGTTGACAGGAAAATGTGGCAACAAGTCAGCCATCCAACTCATGGCCACCGGGAAAATCGATTTTGCTTATACCTGTAAGCCGCATCATAAACTGGTGAAGAAATTCAAAATTAGCCCAGAGTTGACTGCTGATTGGGTGACGACCACCATCGCCAGAGACCCCATCATTATTATTGTCAATCAGAGAACCGAAATTGAAAACCTGACTGTTGAAGAACTGAAAAGTGTCTTTTCCGGGAAAATTAAAAACTGGTCGGAACTGGGTGGAAAAAACTATCCCGTTCAGTTGGCCTACCTTGACGACACAGTGGAAAGCGGTGTGGTAACGGTATTCAAGGAAACAACTATGGGCAAAGATGGAACACTTTATAGTGACGCAAAAAAATTGGGATCACCCGACCAACTGGGAGCTTTCACCAAAAGTCGGCCCGGCACTGTCACTTTCATGTCCATGAATTCTTATAAAAAAGAGTATGGAACAATTGTTGCCATCGACGGCGTGCTTCCGGAAAATGAAAAGATTGTTCAGGGCCTTTACCCATTAGCAGTTACTTATCATTTGGTCACCCACAAAGGTGATAATCCGAGTAATGATTTTTTGAAGTATTTAGGGACGCCGGCTGGGGTAGAGCATATCAACGAAGTCATGGTGGCACTCCCTCAAAAGGAAATCATGGTGCCCTGATTTGGCCTATTGGATGACCTGGCCCACGGATGATGCCCTACAAATTGAACTTTTGAACGGGGCCTTGCCTGTGGGCTGTGGTTTGATTAAATTCCAGAAATTGTGACAATCAATTTTCAACTGGGAGTAAAAGCATCATGCGTAAGTTGTACATGGGGTTATCTGTGGGGCTGGTTGCTTCTCTGCTGTTTTTGGCCGCCTGTGACTCGGGCTCTAAGATTCAAACTGAGGACGAGATCTGTCGAGCCGTTTTCGAAACGATCCAAAACGGGGATGCGGCAACTTTCAACAGTTACTGCATTTCCACCGAAAAACTGACGATGCTGACTGAGGTTCACGATAGTGATTCTCCCAAAGATAAAGACCTCAAAGCAGAGCTGGCCGGTGAAGACATCACCAGGATGACCGACAGTACGACAAACTTTTACAAAAAAACCCAATCAAAGGCGGCTGCCAATAAGTTGGATCTGAAAACGGCCACTTACGAAGGTATTGTTAATAGTGAGGTGCGGGTAAAGCTTAGTACTTTTACAGCCGTGAGAACCGAGTTCAAAATTTCGTTCGACGATCATTTATATTACGTTCGCCTGGACGTTATGCAAACCCCAGAGACCATTATTGTGTATGACGCCAAGTTGCTGGATTATGGTAAAGTTGAAATGAGCATAGTCGAACCCAAGGAAAATCCTCTGGTGTTCAACGAGGGCGAAGAAATTTCTGTTCAGCTCCAGTTTGATGCTGTGACCGCAAATAAATATGAGGGTTGGCTTCAGCCTTTATTTGATGGGAATATCGCGGGGGTCGAGGCCGCGGCGGCGTTGGAATCACCATACAAATATGACATTCCACTCAACAGATTAACCGTCGGTAAGCATGCCATGACTTTTCGGATTCATCCGGGTCGGCAGCAGGTTTTGTTTAATGGGGGAGAGCAGGATTATCGGGTCTTAGGGGAAGTAACCCTGGAGATTGAGGTCAAGTAGGTTGTGCCTCTAAAATTGTGTCTGACTCCAGCCCGCTTTGCCAATCCTTGGTGAAGCGGGTTTTTTGTTTGATTATTTGTCCACTCGGAGTGCTGTTCACAACCAATGCTTTCAAGATAGATCAAATTATGGTACAATAGTTCAATAGAAAACATGACAAGGCAAGGAGCCATGTCAAAACACCAAGGAGGTGAATCCAAATTCGGCCAAGGAGGCCCAACTGAAATGTTGAGCTCGTTTATTGGAATTTGCCTGCTCTTTAGCATAAATCTAAGCCCCACGGCCCCGGTATTCGACGGTCCTCACAAAGCGCTGGAGTATGAACAGGCCCGTTACCACCAAATTGCCCTTTCGGGTGATTGGCCCTCCCTTGCCCTGGAAACTGTCCTGCATCCCGGGGAGACTCTGGTTCAGGTTCCCGAAATCCGCCAACGCCTCCTCCTGGAATCACCATATTTCATCCACTCAGCCTCTTCCTCCGATGTTTACGATAGCGCATTGGTCCAGGATGTTCGTACTTTCCAAAAAAATCGCGGTCTTCAACCTGACGGCGTTATCGGCTCAGCGACCTTGGCTGCCCTCAATGTGAGCGCAGCCCAACGGGCCCGGCAAATCGGTATCAACCTTGAAAGATTACGCTGGTCACCGCCCCGTCAGGAACGACAAGGTGTCCGAGTAAATATCCCCGATTTCAAAATGGAGCTAGTCGATCATGGAGAAGTGATCCTGAGCATGCGGGCCATAGTGGGGAAAAAAAATCGCCGCACTCCATTGTTGCAGTCGCAAATAACCTATCTGGAGTTTAACCCGACCTGGAACATCCCTCAAAAATTATTACGCCGTGATGTCTTGCCCAAGATTCTGAAGGATCCACAATACCTGGAAAGCCATGACATCCGAGTCTTCGAAACTTGGAGCCCAGGGGCTCCGCAGTTGGATCCACAAACTGTAGCCTGGGATTCCATTCCGTCCTGGGATATGGCCTTTAAGCTCCAGCAGCAACCTGGTCCCAAAAACCCCTTAGGTCAGGTGAAATTTATGTTCTCCAACCCCTTCAGTGTGTACCTGCATGACACACCGGGGCGCGAGAAATTTTTCCAGAGCCAACGTTGTTTCAGCTCTGGTTGTGTGCGACTGGAAGATCCGCTGGCTCTGGCTACGGCCTTGGCCAACTTATCAGGCCCCTCTCACCTGACTGCTGCCACATTGCAAATTCTGATCGATTCTGGCCAAAACGGGAAGGTGTTGCTTCCGGTGGCTGTGCCTGTGAATCTGGAATACCAGACGGCTTGGATCGATGGTTTGGGTGTCTTGCAATTCAGGGATGATGTCTACGGGTATGATGAGGCTCTGGCGCAGGATCTGGATTTGTTGGAGCAGCTGAATGACTCACCAGGTGCGGAAGGGACCTGTGTCGAGGTGGATGAAATCTTGGCCCGGATAGTTGCCCACACCGCCGGACCGCAGATCGAGGGCGGCCTGAAAAAGCTCGTGGTGAGCGACTCCGGGCAGGCGCAAATCGATGGCCTGACCCGTCAGATGGAAGCTCTTGCGAGCCACACGGTGACCATCCTTGCGCAGACTGGTGTTGGTTTTGGCGGAACGGAATCCGGAAATGATTTCAATGGGGTCGGAGAACGAAAACTTGCCACAGAGTCGGTGCAACTGGTCGAGCAGGACCCGGTCTATGGGGTGGGACTCTCCGGTGCGATGGTCCCGCAGAACCCGGTCGAGGACCCGTAGGCTCTCGGGCAAGTATTGTCCTTGGGACCAATAAACGCCCTGGAATTTGTCCCCGGTGTGCAGGTTGATCAGGTTGAGATTACGCTCGGAGAGAGTGTCAGAGGCCCAAGTTGCCCTTGACGTTAACATTGCTCCTAGGGTGCAGGCACTCAATTGCAAAAAGTGGCGTCGATCCATGACGTCCGGTCCATTCCCTATCTAAAAGGTCCATCTTATCCATTTATCCTGGAACCATAATGCCTTTTGCTGGCCAAAAAATCAATGGCCAGGCTCTCACAGTATGCTTCCCTATCTGATTTAGCTGGCAAGTTCCTTGCCAAAGGTTCAGGACAAGACGGCTAAAGGCCAACACCAGCCAGGGGTTTTCTGCAAAATGGCTGAATAAATAACCTGACCCAAGGGTAATACCGTGACACATTGCTGACTACCGTGGCGGGCCTCGGAGTTGGGTGCCCGTCTTGTGCACCAACTCGACTGTCAATGGTATTCTCAATCATTCAGGGGGGAAATAATGTTCAGATCCAATTGGACAATTGGCCGGATCGTGAAATACGCAAGTGCGCTGGCCATTGGCATCGCGCTTGTGATCCTGGCTTTCAATGCTGTTAAGAAAAACGATGAAGGGTTCCGCCAAGTGCGCATGAATCCCTTGACGGGAAATCTGATCGTGCGGGAAAAAGCCGGGCTCTACATCAATGGCATTTATCAGGTCAAAACTTACCAGTGGGAGACATCCTACACCTTCAGTAATGACGAAAATGACAAAAACGCCATCGGCACAGCCATCAAGGTTCGTTTCAATGATGGTGGTCTCGCCGATATCAGTGGTGATTTCCGCTTCAAGCTTCCCACGGATGAGTATTCCATGATCCGAATCCACGAGACCTTCGGGACTCCGGAAGCATTAATGGAACAGCTCTATATGCAGGCGGTAAAAGGTGCTGTTTTTGCCACATCGCAGCTCATGAGCAGCGAAGAGGCATACACCCAAAAATCTCGCTACTCACAACTGGTGAGTGAGCAACTGCAAGACGGAATATTCAAGACCGAAGAGTTCATCGAATATTACATCAATGACGAGGGAACCCAGGAAGAGCGCAAACGCGTTCGCATCAAGCGGGACCCTAACAATGTTCCCATGCGCAACGAGCCCGTGTTGCGGGAATTTGGCATCGACATCACCCAGGGTGTCATTCGAGAACCGGAATACGAAGGTGCCATCGTCACCCTGATCGACAACAAGCGTAAATTCGAAGTGGACATCAATGTGGCCATCGCTGACGTGGAAAAAGCGCAGCAGGAAAAACGAACGGCCATCGCCGAAGGAAACAAGGAAGTGACCACGGCCCAATACCTGGCCGAGAAGAGTAAAACCAAGGCTGTGGCCGAGGCGGAAAAGAACAAAAAAGTGAACTTGACTGAGGCCAATGAACAATTGCTCAGCGCCCAACAGCAATTTGCTGAAACCACCAGCTGGGCCAATGGCCGGATCGCATTAGCCAAGGGTGAAGCCCAAAGGCGGCGACAAGTTTTGGCGGCCGATAACGCCCTGGAGAAACGCCTGGAAGCCTATAGCCAGATCATGCCTCTGGTTGTCTCAGCTTGGCAGCAGCAGACCTGGACCGCAACAGTGGCCAACACTGAAGCGGGCATGGTCAGTTCTAACAACCTGCCGTTGCCTGTGGAATCGTTGCTTGAATTGGAGCGCCAGGTGCGCGCCGATCTGGGACTTGAGAAGCTCTCCTTTTAGGACCGATGCAAAAAATTACAGGAACAGCCAGGCGTTGTTCTTTTTCCGGAAGGAATAAAAATGAATACCAATAACGACGAACCAGTCAAGGGTGACGTAACTCCCCTCAAGCGCGGCAAGGTCCGCAAGCGTTTCAGCACCGCCGCCACCGGTGGCATGATTTTTATCGGAGTTAGCGCACTGATCGTCATGCTCTTTGGGGGAAGTCTCATCGAGATCAACCAGGCCGACACGGTTAAAGTGCTCCAGAGCCTCGGTGGGGACATGAGTGTGCACAAGGATCCGGGTCTCTTTTATCAGGGTTTTGGTAAGGTGACGACCTGGAAAAAATCTGACATCGTATGGTTCAGTTATCATAACGACGAAGGCGAAAGCCGCGACCAGTCTATCATCGTTCGTTTCACGGACGGTGGGCAGGCTAAGGTTTCGGGTAGTGCTCGTTATATCATCCCCTGGGAGTCAGCCATTGTGGAGGCAGACAAAGTCGTCCTGACGGCGAAGGGGCTTGATCTCAACGATGAAGAATTCGCGATGTTGGTTCAGAAAACTGGAGTGCCGGCCGGATCCTTGACTCTGGATCGGATCAGTGCAGCGGACCTCAATGTGGGGGCCGAGGATTTTGAAAAGATTTCCATGGATGCCAAGAGCGCTTACTGTGATCAACTCATCCTGGCCATGCAAAAATCTTACCGAACCGAACGAAACTTCGAGGACCGGGCCATCGTCCGTCTGACCAAGGAAGCCGTGGAAAAAACCGCAGGTTTCCTGACCACTGAAGAGAGTTACACCACCCAGAAGACCACCTATGCTGACTTAGTGCGAGATCAGCTTATGTACGGAGTGTACATGGTGGACCAAAGGCCCGACACTGTGGTCACGGCCACGGGTGAAGAAAAGATTGTCACCGTCAGTGAGATCCGGATCGATCCGGTGAGTGGATTGGCTGAGCGCAAAATGAATCCGCTTAAAGAATTCCAGGTGGACATCAAGAATGTCACCATTTACGACCCTTACTTTATGGGCGACATCCCCGAACAGATTCACTCCAAGTTTACCCGTAAGATGGACCGTATCGTTTCCATGTCTCAGGCGCGGCTTGCCGAGCAGATGAAAGACACCAAGGAAGCCCAGGGGCTGCGGGATGTGGAGAAAGAGCGTTACCTCCAGTTGGTCATCAACGTGAAAGAGGAAATCGAAGCGGAGCAGGCCAAAGAAGTGAATGTGATCATCGCCACAGCCAAGGCCGAGGTGGCCGACGTGGTTCGCCAGGCTGATGAGTGGCGGGGAAAGGCTGAAAAAGAGCGGGGGCGGGGCCAGGCCGAATCGCAGAATTTGCTGCAAAGCGCCGATAGCAACCTCGATCTGAAACTGGCTGCCATCAAAACCAAGTGGACCCAAATCAGCCGTGGAATCGGTTCCGGGAGCTCCATCATGCCTTCGATTATTATCGGGGGTGGCGACGGCAATAACAGCTCCAGTGAAGGCATCTTACAGGCGCTGGAAGTGAATCAGCTTTCCGATTTGCAGAGTCGGTTGGGGAGTAATGGTAAATAGTCGGATGCGACTGCAATCCCCTGGTCTGTTTTCTCAGGCCAGGGGGTTTTCTATATTTAATCACTATTTATCAATTTACCGGTGACTACCCTTCAAAAATCACGAAAAAGTGTATATAAAGTGACCTTCAAGTAACGCCACTCCTGTTAAACTCACGGTATCAATTATTATTGGGTTTTCTCTACATTGGAAAAGAGAGAGCCACTTGCCCTTTGGAGGATAGCATGACTGCTCGATTGTCCACTTTTGTTCTGGTTTGTCTGGTTCTTGGAGCCGCTTGGCCAAGTTCTGCTGCCTCAGATAAAATCCTCCTTCAGGACCAGTTCGGAGATTCTGCGCCAGTCATTGAGCTTCTGAATCAGAGTCCGGAAGCGCTAACTCTGAAGCTTTCCCTCCCTTTCCTAAATCAGGAAGAAGTTGTCTCAGGAGATAGGACATTCCAGCGCCTTTCCTTGCCGGATGGTGGCTTTCTAGGGGCCACGGACCAACCGGCGCGCCCCAGTTTGACGCGGTTGGTCCTTCTTCCAGAAGGGTCCGCTGTTCAGGTCAATCTGCTCAGCAAACAGGAAAAATCTCTGGGTCAACTTTGGTTGGCTCCCGTTCAACCCGTAACTGAAAATGGTGTGAAAGCCCCTGCCTACAACTCCCAGTTATATTCCCAGACACCGGCCACACAGGCCAATGTTTTGGTTGGAAAGCCCTCATTGATGCATGGCCTGCGGGTGGTTCCCATCACTTTCTCTCCGGTGGGCTTTGACCCGAATACCGGAGAAGCCACGGCCGCATTGGAAATGGTTGTCGAAGTGAAATTTGAGGGTTCAAATTTTGAGAATAACAGCCGTGGCAGCGTTGCTTTTTTACCCGAATCGTTTGCCACTCTCTACGAAGAAACTGTTCTCGGTTGGACCAGGGGAGAGGAAACTCAAGTTGGTCCGGGCAGTATGATCTATGTCTGCCCCGATATTTCAACAGTCACAGAGATGGTGGAGGACCTGGCCCAATGGCGTCGCCAACAGGGTTACAATGTGGAAGTCGTAACCACAGCCACCACCGGAACAAACAATACCAGCATCCGCAATTGGCTCATGGCCAGATACGCAGTTATGGATCCCCCTCTGGAATTTGTGACCATGGTTGGCGATGCCAATGGATCCATCTCCACTCCCACATTTTATGAATCGACTTCAGGGTATGGGGGAGAAGGCGATCACAATTATTCCCGTCTCGATGGCGACGATGTTTTGGCTGATGTGCACGTGGGAAGGCTTACTGTTCGCAGCACTTCCGAATTGCGCACTGTTGTGGACAAAATTCTGAACTACGAAAAATACCCGGACATGAGCGATACCAGTTGGTTCACCACGGCCGGGCTGACGGGCGATCCGGCTACTTCCGGACAGAGCTGTATCTACACCAACCAATTTTTCAAACAAGAGCTTTTGGAATTGAATTATACCCAGGTCGACACCATTTGGGGGGGCAACTTTGTCTCTCTCATGTCAAACACCATCAACCAGGGTGAAACTTTTTTCACCTACCGCGGACTGGGTGGCATGAGCGGGATGCAAGCTGTCCACATTGGATATCTCACTAACGGTGGCAAGTTGCCATTTGCCATCATTCTGACTTGTGACACAGGGTCTTTCAGTGATGATAGCAACTCGCGCAGCGAAGCCTTCCTGAGAGCCAGCAACGGTGGCGGGATCGCTTCCATCGGCACGGCCACCAACGGTACGCACACCCGATACAACAACTGCATGTTCCTGGGCATCACCGAACATGTGACCAACAGCGGTGATTTTCGTGTAGGCCCAGCCCTCACTCGGGGTAAGCTTAACTTCTACCTGAATTTCTGGGAAACAGAAGAGAACAAAGTTTGGACCTGGTCCACCTGGAACAATCTCATGGGTGATCCGGCCACGGAATTATGGACAGGCATTCCGAAAATGTTAACTGTTGAGCACCCAGCTCAGGTTTCCCATTCCGCCGGAGCCATGCCCGTGACGGTGATGAACCATGGCCGAGCTGTGGCTGGTGCCAGGGTGGCTCTCTATCAAACGGGGACGGTTCGTTCCGTTGGGTTTACCGATGATGCCGGCCGGGTTGTTCTGGATCTTTCCGGGGCTGTCAATGGTGATGTGCAGGTTACGGTCACCGGACACAATCTTCATGCTCATCAGAGTGTTACAGCTGTGGGGGTAGTAGACCAATCTCTTGAATTCCAATCTCTGGCTCTGGAGAATGGGATCATACAACCTGGCCAAAGCGCTCCTATGAGCGTGGAGATTGCCAACAGTGGCACCAATCTTGTGCCGGGTGTCGAGGCGGCGTTTGTATCGCCTTATGAATGGCTGTCTATGGAGGCCGGCTCTGTTGTTTTTGGTGACATTGCTCCAGGTGCTGCGGCCTGGGGGAACGATGATTTCAACATCACTTTGTCCGATGTGGCGCCGGGTGGTGCCATCGCCCAGTTGGAAATGCTTTCAACCAGTGGCGATAAATCATGGTCCAGCCTGGTGTCCATTGCCGTGACTGGCCCCAGAGCTGATAAGCCTGCCGTCCTGTGGTCCAATGGTGAATTGAGCCCAGGTGAGTCTTCCAGTTTGGATCTGCCCTTCGTTAACATTGGCAACCAGAATGGCGCGGGCGCCGTTGGTGTGCTCTCCTGTGACAGTGCCTGGATCGATATCACCACCAGTCAGGCCACTTGGGCTTCAGCAGCAGTGGGAGCCACGGCTTCCCCGTTAAGTTCTTTTGAAGTGTCCGCAGAATCTGCCTGTTTCCCCGGCTATTTGGCCAACTTCAGCCTGGAGTTGACCTTCGCCGAAGGTGGGCGGCAGGTGATTGAATTCCAGCAAGCCGTAGGCACACCCGGTGCAGGCGACCCAGCCGGACCCGATTCCTATGGGTACTTCGCTTTGGACAATGAAGACAACAGCCCTTTGGCCCCGGAGTACCAGTGGGTCGATCTTGATTTGCTTGGTGGCGGGAACAACCTTGGCTTCAGTGACAATGGACGCTATGGGGACGAAACCAAAGTGGTTGACCTACCTTTCCCGTTCACTTTCTACGGCCAGGAATATGAAGAAATCAGTGTGTGTTCCAACGGTTGGTTGAGTTTTGGTGTCAGTGATTTGAAATTTTATCGCAATTGGCATTTGCCTGCCGCCGGTTCGCCAAGTGCCATGGTGGCTGCCTTCTGGGACGATTTAGCCGAGGGTCAAATCTTTTCCCAATACGATGCCGATAATCATCAATTCATCATCCAGTGGAGTAATTTTAAAACTTATCAAGGCAGTCCCGATTTCGATTATTACAATGGAGACTGTACTTTTCAAATCATCCTTCTGGACCCGGCTTACTATCCTTCGGAGACGGGTGATGGAATCCTTGTTTTGCAATATGAGTCGGTCACCATCTATGCCGATGAATCTACTGTCTTCACAGCTGGCATTCAAAATCATAACCGTGACCAGGGCCTGACTTATACGTATGGAAATATGTATGCCGGTGGGGCCGCTCCCATTGAATCAGGCCGAGCCATTTCCTTTAGAACAGTGCGACCCAGACCTCAAGGCAGCATGGCCGGGGCTGTGTTGAACGAATCGTTTGGCTTGAATCCTGTTCCATCGGCTCAGGTGACTTTACTGGGAAGTGGATACTTTTTAACCACAGACCAGAATGGAAACTATAGCGGTAATGTTCCGGCTGGTACTTGGGATGTGGAATTTGCCCACCTCGGGTGTGAAGCGGACACAGTGGCGAATGTGGTGGTTTTGGTAGATCAGACTACCCAGCTGGATTTTAATCTGGTGGATAATGCCGGGCCTGCCTTTTCTGGCGTCACGCAATTGGCCAGCACTTCTGATACATCGGGACCATATCTGGTGGAGGCAACCATCGAAGATATCTCCGGTGTGGCCTCTGCCCATTTCTATTACACCTCCAGCGAAAGTGGTGGGCCCTTTGAGTTGTCTTTGGTCCCTGCAGGTGGCGAAAACCAATTCCAGGTTTCCCTTCCTGGCCAGCCATTAGGCAGCCTTGTTCAATATTGGCTAACTGCCGAAGACAACCTGAGCCAGAGCAGCGCCATGCCTGAAGGAGCCCCTTGGCCTGTCTTCAGTTTTCAAGTGGCTGCCAATGGCACTTTCTTGACCGAGGAGTTTGAGAATGCAAACAACTGGGTGGTCAATGCAGATGGGCAAGATGATGCCACCAATGGGTTGTGGGTTTGGGGCGATCCTATCGCCACGTCTTATAATGGATCCCCCGTGCAACCGGGGGATGACCATACTCCCTTGGCGGGAGTGAACTGCTGGTTCACCGGGCAACACCAAAACGGCGAAAGTGCCGGTTATGGGGATGTCGATGGTGGTGCCACCAGCCTGACCAGCCCTACGTATGACCTGACTGGCCAAGCTGATGTTACGCTGTCTTACTGGCGTTGGTATACCAACAATACTGGATCATCTCCTGATCAGGATTATTGGGTTGTGGAGATATCCAACGACAATGGGTCTTCCTGGGTCGAGGTGGAAAACACCGCCACCAGCAACGCCAACTGGCAACAAACTGTCGTTCATTGGAGTGACCATTTTGCCACCCCTGGGTTGATGAAATTGAAATTCACGGCTTCCGATGAAGGCAGCGGTTCTCTGGTGGAGGCCGCCATCGATGATGTGACCATCTCAGCCACGAATACGATTCCTGATCAGGAAGATCCTGCAGTGGTCATAGTGGCTCCCAACGGAGGGGAAACGGTTTCCACGGGGCAACCTTTGGATATCACCTGGCAAGGCAGCGATGACACGGGCATCGTACAAGCACAACTTTCGTTGTCATTGGATGGTGGCAATACATTTGGAGACCCCATTCTCACGGGCGCTTTCAACGGTGTTTGCCAGTGGACGGTTTTGGTGCCCGAGTCTCCCACGAGCACGGCTCGTTTTATGGTTGAAGTATTTGACGCCCTGGGGAACTCTTCAACAGACATATCAGATGGTGACTTCACAATCCAAGGCCAAATTTCCGGATCATCCATTCCTGGGCCTTTGTTGGCCATGTCCCAAAACCATCCGAATCCTTTCAACCCGCAAACGGAAATTGTATTTTGGTTGCCTAAAACTGAGGCTGCCAGCTTGCAGGTTTACGATATCCAAGGGCGCCTGGTGCGGACTTTGATTCAGGAAGAATTACCAGCTGGGATGAACCGCATCACCTGGAAGGGAAAAAATGAATCTGGTGGGGCAGTTTCCAGTGGTACCTATTTCTATCGGTTGAATACTGAGAGTGGGACTCTGGTTCGGAAGATGACTTTGTTGAAGTAATTAGCGCACCAGATTGCCTCTGGTATCCAGGAGCAATGGAACGGGTCTCCATGGTTCGATCCAGCATTGCGCCTCGTTTCACTCAAAAGATTCACTTGACGGGGGAAGGCCTGCGAAATGAACTTGTAACTACAATCGGTTGGCTAACAATGCAGAATAGCGCGGGAATCCCCCGGGGCACCCAGGAGTGGACATGAACTCTTCAAATTCGAACCATAACAAATCATGCCTCCACCCAGAGAGACCTGCAGGTGCAGAAGGTAATTTCTACAATTCCGCCACCAATGACATTGGCCCGGGGATGAATCTCCGTGTGCAAAAGCTGCGCAAATTGAGTGTAGAGGCAGAGCACACCATTTCCATTGAAAGAGCTTTGATCGAGACCCGATTTTACAAAGAAAACCAGGGGAAATTCTCGATTCCAGTTTTACGTGCCCTGAACTTTCTGGAAATCTGCAAACAAAAGACGCTATACCTTGGTGAAGACGAACTCATCGTCGGTGAACGCGGACCTGTCCCCAAAGCGGTTCCAACCTTTCCCGAATTGACCTGCCATTCGGTTGAAGATTTTCACGTACTCAACACGCGTGAGAAACAATCCTATTTCACAAGCCAGGAAGACATTGATTCCTACGAACAAGAGGTGATTCCCTATTGGACAGGCCGAACCCAGAGGGAGCGCATTTTCAACCATGTTCCCCCGGAGTGGAAGGCGGCTTATGACGCTGGCTTGTTCACCGAATTTATGGAACAGCGTGCTCCAGGTCACACCTGTCTCGACGGGAAGATTTACCAAAAAGGCTTGTTGGATTTTAAGAAGGATATTGCTGACCATCTCAATAAGCTTGATTATCTGAACGATTCCGAAGCCACAGATAAAGCGGAACAACTGAAGGCTATGGATATTTCCTGCGACGCTGCCATTGTCTTCGCCGAGCGTCACGCCGATCTTGCCGAAGAAAAGGCGTTGCAGTCAACCGACTCGCAACGCAAGAAAGAGTTATTGCTCATTGCAGAAGTGTGCCGGTGGGTTCCTGCCCATGCACCACGCACTTTATGGGAAGCGATTCAAATGTACTGGTTTGTACATTTGGGCACCATCACGGAACTCAACGGTTGGGATGCCATGAATCCTGGCCACTTTGACCAACACCTGACCCCTTTCTATGAGAAAGAAATCAGTGCCGGGACATTGACCCGAGATGAAGCCAAAGAGCTGATCAGCTGCTTCTGGATTAAAGTCAATAACCATCCAGCGCCCTCAAAGGTTGGGGTCACTGCGCGGGAGAGCGGCACATATAATGACTTTACGAATATCAATATTGGTGGGGTTAAAGTTGATGGTTCCGATGGAGTCAGCGAAGTCTCTTACATCATGTTGGAAATCATTGAAGAATTGCATGTTTTGCAACCGGGCAATTCGGTTCATATCAGTTCCAAAACACCCAATCGTTTTCTCGACACTGCTTGCCGCGTGATCCGCCAGGGCCACGGTTACCCGTCAATTTTCAACCCGGATATTTACATCCAGGAAATGCTGCGTTCAGGAAAATCTCTTGAGGATGCCCGCGAAGGGGGCTGCAGCGGGTGCATTGAAGTGGGGGCGTTTGGAAAAGAAGCCTATTTGTTGACCGGCTATCTCAACGTACCAAAGATATTTGAGGTGACTCTCAACAATGGAGTGGACCCAGTGACTGGAAATGTCGTGGGCATCCGGACCGGTGACCCACGTGAATTCAAGACCTTCGAAGAAGTGTATGTCGCTTTCCACAAACAGTTGATTTTTATCATCGACCAAAAAATCAGGGTCAGCAATTACATTGACAAGATGTTCGCCAAATATGCCCCTGCCCCATTTTTGTCGGTGGTCATTGATGACTGCATTGCCCGTGGCAGAGATTATTATAACGGCGGTCCACGCTACAATACCAACTACATCCAATGTTGTGGTTTGGGTACCGTCACTGACAGTCTTTCCACCATTAAACACCATGTTTTTGAAAAAGAAACATTCTCCATGGGTAAACTCATGGACATGGTGGCAGGCAACTTTGAAGATGATGAATTTCTCCGCCAGACGATCCTCAATAAAACACCCTTTTTTGGCAATGATGACGATGATGTGGATGGCATTGCCAAACAGATTTACGACGATTTGCTGGCAGCCATTGATGGCCAGCCAAATATCAAAGAGAATGGCAAATATCACCTGAATATGCTTTCAACTACCTGCCATGTGTATTTCGGCAAAGTCATGGGGGCCACACCCAATGGCCGGCTTGCAGGCAAATCCATTTCCGATGGAACGTCGCCTTCGCATGGGAGCGACTCCAATGGACCCGGGGCGGTTATCAAATCCCTGACAAAACTTGATCAGGTAAAATCGGGCGGTACGTTGCTCAACCAACGCTTCCTGCCCAGTCTGGTGAAAAAGGACGAAGACATCAGGAAACTGGGCAGTTTGGTCCGCAGTTATTTCTCCTTGGGCGGGCACCACATCCAATTCAACATTGTTGACACCGCAACCCTGCTGGCTGCTCAGAAAAATCCAACTGAGTACCGTGACCTTTTAGTTCGCATGGCCGGTTACAGTGATTATTTTAATGATATGAATGCCGACCTGCAGCAAGAAGTGATCGACCGAACTGAAAATGATGCCTTTTAAACTGGGTAATATGTATTTTGCAGGAAAGCCGCACCGATGACAAACGCGCCTTTGATATTTGATATAAAACGCTACGCAGTTAATGATGGCCCCGGCATTAGAACGACTATCTTTTTTAAGGGGTGTGGTTTGCGGTGCCAATGGTGCCACAATCCCGAAAGTTATTCTTTAAAGCCAGAGAAAAAATACACATCAAAAAAATGTATTGGCTGTGGGGAATGTGTCAATTCATGCCCCCAAAAGGCATGCATGCTCACCCCCGGTGGCATTGTTACCGACTCCTCCCTTTGCCTGCTTTGCGGTATTTGTGCTGATGTTTGCCCCACTCAAGCAACTGAAATGTGGGGCCGTGAGATGACTGTGGATGATGTGATGACCGTCATTAAGAAAGATACAACGCTCTACGATCAATCTGGTGGCGGGGCCTCCTTCTCCGGTGGGGAACCGCTTATTTTTCCCGAGTATCTGATGGAATTGTTGAGGAAATGTGGTGCGAATCACATCCACCGCACTGTTGATACTTCCGGCTTTGCCCCGGAAAATGTTTTACTCGAAGTTGCGGAACACACCGAACACTTCCTTTATGATTTGAAAATGATGGACGCTGTGAAGCATGAGGAATTTACCGGAGTGAGCAACGATCTCATTTTGAGCAACCTGCAAGCCCTGGCGAAAACTGGTCGAACCATCGACATCAGAATTCCGATGATCCAAGGGGTTAACGACGATTTGGATAACCTCCAAAAGACTGCTGCTTTTCTCGCCGAATTGGCGGGCCAACCTAAGCGGGTCGATATTCTGCCGTATCACAATGTTGCTCTTAATAAATATTCCATGCTGGGCATAATTACCAAACCGGATCACCTTGCAGAGCCTACCCCGAAACGCTTGGAAGAAGCGGTGGCGATTCTAAAGGATTACGGGTTGGACGCGCGTCTCAATTGATGATTTTTGAAAGGCGACATCCATGTTCGATGTAGATATTTATTCAGCAAGACGGCAAATACTCATGGAAAAGTTTTCCGGTGGCTTGCTGCTTTTCCCTGGCAATAACGATAGCTCCATGAATTACGCCCACAATATTTACCGCTTTCGTCAGGACAGCACATTTCTCTACTACTTTGGGTTCAATAGTCCCCAACTGACCGGGCTCATTGATGTCGATGAAGGCCAATGTTTCATTTTTGGAAATGATCTGACCATTGACGACATCGTTTGGATGGGGGCCCAGCCAACAATTTCCCAACGTGCTCTAAAAGCGGGGATTACGGAAACGGCCAGTTTAGCGGAGTTAGACAAATATATTGGGAAGGCATTGGGCCAAAAGAGGCCCGTCCACTATTTGCCACCATACCGCGCGGGTATTCAGGTTCAACTCCACCGATTGCTGGGAATGGATCTGGACCTCGTCAATAAGTCTGCATCAATCAAGCTGATAAAAGCAGTTGTGCAGCAGCGAAACATTAAAGCTCCAGAAGAGATTCTGGAAATTGAAAAGGCAGTAAATACCACCGTTGATATGCACCTGACAGCCATGAGAATGGTGAGGCCGGGAATTACAGAAGCGGAAGTGGCTGCCGCAGTTCACCAACAGGCCCTGGCAGCAAATGGAAATGTTTCTTTTCCCATCATTGCTACCACCCGTGGAGCCACGCTGCATAACCTTTTTCACGGCAATACTCTCAAAAGCGGGGAGATGTTTTTACTGGATGCCGGTTTTGAATCACTCCTCGGGTATGCGGGGGATATGTCCAGTACTGCCCCTGTGGACAAGACTTTTACGGAACGTCAAAAGGATATTTACAGCATCGCACTGGCCGCGCATAACGCCGCGGTGGAAGCCTTGAGGCCCGGAATTGCCTTTAAGGAGATTCATCTTCTTGCAGCCAAAACCATTGCCACTGGCATGAAGGAAATGGGGTTCATGAAAGGCTCCGTTGACGACGCTGTTGCTGCTGGCGCCCATGCACTCTTTTTCCCTTGCGGACTGGGCCATTTGATGGGCCTTGATGTTCATGATATGGAAAACCTTGGGGAAGAGTTCGTTGGCTACGATAACGAAAAGAAGAGCACGCAATTTGGGCTTAAATCTCTTCGCCTGGGTCGTGTTTTGGAACCAGGCTTTGTTTTGACCATTGAGCCTGGCATTTATTTTATTCCTGAGCTAATCGATTTTTGGCGGTCCGAAAAACGATTCACCGATTTTATCAATTATGAATTAGTGAATGAATACAGGGATTTTGGCGGCATACGAAATGAAGAGGACTTTCTGATCACATCAAATGGCTCACGGTTGCTGGGCAAACCTTTGCCTAAGTCAATTGCCGATGTTGAGGCTGTCAGAGAATAACTCCACATCTTATGGACAAATGATAATTTAATTACATCTGAAAAGATGGTGTTCATGTATGGAATGAACGCCCTGCGTCACAATTGGTGGGATGAAGTGGAAGTCATCGTATGGGGCGCCACGGTTGCTCTCGTTACCGAGAATTTAGCAATTCAAGCTCTGATTCAAGAAGCCAAAGAAGTAGGCGTTAGGGTTTCAGTCTGCAAATCATGCGCACAAGAGCTTGGCGTTGCACAAAAAATCGACGCACTGGGTTTAGAAATGATGTTCTGGGGGGAACCGTTGAGCAATTTGTTAAAAGAAAACCAGAAGTTGATCACGATTTAACTTTCTATCGATTGAATACTGAGGGTATGTTTTTCCATGCGGAACACGTGTACAGGGAAAAAGCAAAAGAAACTATACAAAGCATTGACGCGGTATAGGTCCTTCATTACTTTGTGTCCATCGCAGTAGAGAAATTGCGGAAACAAAAAACAATCCCACAACGGGAAAATCTTAAAATGGAGGAATTGAAATGAAATTGTTATCGCTGGTCGCTCTGGCCGTCATCGCATTTAGTGGAATCGGAACTGCCAATGCGCAGGATGCCACCATCCAAATCATCCACAACTCCCCCGACCCTGCCGCATCTACGGTAGACATTTATGTGAATGCCGGTGCTGAGCCAGCCATTGTTGGATTGGCTTTCCGCGCTGCCACTGGGCTGGTCACTCTGCCTGCTGACACCGACTTGGCCGTTGGTATTGCTCCCGGCGGAAGCACTGGCCCTGAAGACATTATTGCCACCTGGACGTACAATCTGCCTGCCGGTTCTATGACTGTAGTCATGGCAAACGGAATTTTGGGCAATGATTTCGATTTATTCGTCAATGCCCTGGAGACCAGTGCTCCTATGGGTGAAGTGGGCGTGCTGGCTTTCCACGGTGCTCAAGATGCTCCTGCAGTTGATATCGGTGCTGACGGTGTTGGTGTCTTGGTACCTGGTCTGGAATACCAGGCATTCGCAGGATACATCTCTGTCCCGGCAGCTAGCTATGTGCTGACCGTGGCTCCTGCTGGTGGCGATCCCATCGCCGCATTTGACGCTCCTTTGTCAGGTTTGGCCGGTGGTGCAGCTGTCGTCTTCGCATCCGGTTTCCTTGCTGCCGAGCCCACCTTCGGTTTGTTCGCAGCATTGTCTGATGGTACAGTTATTGAATTGCCTGCCAACAATACTGTGGCCGCTGAGGATGCCACTATGGGGCAGGTCAAATCCTTGTACCGCTAATTTGAGCCCCAACAAAGATCCACGGTTTTCGGACCGTGGATCTTTTTTTGGGTCATACAGGTATCACTAGGAAGATTATTATCAGGATCTATCGATAAAGGGCAACTAGGTTCGGAAGATGACTTTGTTGAATTAGTGATCGCATCAGTTCCGCCATCAATAATGCCACTGCAGATAAACAGTTTGAAAGTTGCTTCCGCCTTTGATGCGGCCAAAGTGCTGCGCCGACTCAAAAATGGCAGACCGGTGATGAATGCTATATCCCAGCCACCAATGCTTCATGGTCTCGCCGCCGGTGATATCTCCAAAATTCAGTCCCAGAGAGAGATCGAGAAAATTCAATAATTTGCTGGGCTTGTAACCTTTTTTCCCTAATTGTGTTTCTTCCACATAAGGAATGGTATTGACGTAGGAAACTCCTTCAGCAACCCCAAAACGAACCCGTACAGGCAAAGGTATGGTGTAGAAAATCTTGATGTTCGCCACCACTTCCTGAGCGTGGTCCTGAACTTCCGATTTATGATGCCAAACCAAACCACCGTTGACATAAAGATCCAGGGGCAAACCAAACAGGCTGTCTGTGAGAGGTTGGCCATAAAAAATCGAAGTCAGCTGGTTGTTATAAACATCCTTTGCTGCATTTCCGTGGGTGATGTCTGCCAGTGAGGATGGCGTTGCCCACCCATGAGCCACGCGCCAGAAGGCCCTATTGCTCACCTCCGCTTTTAAGGGCTTGCTGCGATCATTGGAAAGCCCAAAGCCCAGATAAACTTCACTCAAGCCATCTTTGTTGATAAATTCTGATTCGCGAACCTGCCGGTCAAGGAGGGTGAATTTGGCGGCGCCATAGGCATAGACGTTACTAACAAAATGGTAAGTGCCGACAAAGCCCAAAGAGAGATCACCACCAGCGGCAACCTCCACCTGGTCCAGTCCATAATAATAACTGTTGTAGCTGCGGTTTTTAAGTTTGTACTCCACATAAGGATGAAACTGGAAATGCCGAGATTGCCAAGAACTGCCGTACCGAAAATTGGCCAGGCCATTGCCTTCAAAATCTGTCATCAATTCGAAATCAAAATAGGTGGGCCCCAATATGTCATAACGGACCTGCAGGCCCGCATCGACGGTGCTGCCTTGATATTCATTCTGCAGATCGGAGGGGATGTCGAAAAAGTGCATGCGCCCCATGGCACTGATACGCCATTTGTCTTTGGTGTACAGCATCACCCCGCCCTCAGTACCCAGGAAATACACACGCTCGCCTTGATACCACATCATGGGGACCAGACTGGCAACCCTGGTTTCATCGGTGGCAAAGGGGATGGTGGCACCACGCATGATCATCCCCAGGCCCCATTCCCTCTCTTCGTAAGAACGGCAGGCAGCGGTTTCTGCCAATGTCATCTGCAAGAACAGGACGGCCACGAGCAGCAGGAAAATGATGCGGTGGTTACTTAACATTTTGAACAACCTCAAATTTGATAAATGTTTTGACTACTATTTCAGTATCCAGCAAAACTGTCAAGTCAGTCATATTGGCTTCAGTCATTATCCTTTGTAAAGGGCATCCCGCCTAAAATCAAACCATCCAGAATTTCTGTTACCAGGTCGGGTACTTTAAGGGACCGGCTAAGTAACTCTTTGGCTCGTTCAGGAAAATCAGGTTTTGTAGCTAAGAGCTTACGCAAATGGGGGGCGGCTTCATGCTTCAGGCCTTGTTTGCCGAGGGCCGAGACCAAAAGAGCGGGGTGCCAGAACCCTACCTCTTCGAATCCACTGATAGATTCAGCCGCCCCGTGAAAGTCACCCATCCGAAAACAGTCCAGATAAACTCCGTGGTTGAACCAGTGAGGATGGAAAGGGTTGAGTTCCATGGAGCTGTCTAATAATTCGCGACCTTTTTCGAAATCGCCGGCAAGTACCATCTGGTATCCCAAAGTGCCTGTGGCATAAGGGTTGGAAGGGTTCAACTCCAGAGCCGCGGCCGCTTTGTCCTTAAACGATTCAAGGTCGTTGCTCAGAAGCGTAGCGTAAGCCAAAATGAGGAGACTGCTTTGACGGCCAGGTTCAAGGGCAACACCCTGCTGAGCGTGGGCCAACCCGATGTTTAATGGGTCATCAAAGCCAGGGGCGCCAAAGGCGTACATCTGGCAAAAGAGGACCGCCAGCGCAGACCAGACGGGGCCAAAATTGGGCTCTCTTTCTGCGGCACGATGGAGGGCTTCAAAACAGGCGGGGCTGGCTTCCGGAGAGGGAGTAATCTGATAGGCATAATAACGGAGCATGGCTTCATAGGTGCTTAAATCAGACGGGGCCTTTTTTCGGGATTCATCTGTGAGGCGCCGGGCAATGATGCCGTATTCACTGGCAATGGCAGCCACCACCTGATGGGCAATCTCTTCTTGAGTCTTGATAAAGTGGGCCGCTTCCAGACTGATTTTAAATCCCTGTGCCCAAATTTGACGACCGGTCATGCCGTCAACCAGGTGCATGGCGATTTTGGTGGTCTCGGCATCACTGCGTACCGAACCTGCCAGGTAAAACCGGGTTCCGGATTCTCTGCAAAACTGGTCTACGTCCAAGGGGCCAATTTTAGATGCCATCCGGTAGCAGGGAATGACGATCAAATCTTCATACCGGTTCAATTCTGTGAGGAGGTCTTCGGCCAGCCCCATTGTTAAGAAATTCTTATCCAGATCGCCAGTTAGGTTTTCGAGGGGCAAGACGGAAACTGCCGCATCCTGCCAGGCTTTCTCCTGAGGTGTGGCCGGAGGTGATTCGGGCCTGGGGGGGCGGTGAGTGAATTTGGGAATATAGCGTCCTTTGGGTACTTCGATGACAATGGAGTCATGGCTACCGGCCACCAAATAATATCTTTCCAAAGCTTGACGCAACCGACCTGCTTGAGTGCGCACCACGGGATCCTGCGCGGGATCAAAATCTTTTTTCCTGCCATAGACAGCTGTGGCAACGGTGTACCCTTTGAGTTGATCTCCTCGGCCGGCCAGGGCCTCTTCCACAATAAAGCGAAGAAAATGACAAATTCGCTCGGTGGTTTTGAAGTCTTTGCTCGCAAGGATTCGATCTAGCTGTTCCTCGATGGCATCAACGGAAGGGTGGAACCGTTGAGATGTTTTGAGTGGGGGAGTCACGAGTTCTATCTCCACGGTAATTAAATAAGTGATAGTTGTATTTCCTTGCTATTCTATAAGTTACTAGGTGTAGACTACATTCCGCAACAGTAAACACCTTACTTGTTAGATAAATATCACCCAATTTGTATTGATCCAATTTGCTGGACGCGGTTTCAATCAATTATTTACAGTCGAAAAATGTTTAAAACATGGAGGAGTATAGAATGAGCAACAAGTTCTTCAGATTAAGCGCTGCTGTACTGCTTGTGGTGGGGGCACTGACCCTCGTCGCCTGCGGAAGCGGAAATGATACGACCGATGAATCTGAGCAGTCAGCTTCTGAAAAAGAAATTCAAACTACAACTGTCACCGACGAAAATTATGCGCTTGCGGAATCTGAGGTTATTATCGCGGGCTATCTCAAAATGATTGCTGCCGCCACGGGTACCGACGGCATGGGGGTGTGGTTGCACAACAGGGAAGGTGCCGATCCAAAAGATCGCACAATCATGCGGATTAACTTCGACACGCTGTATTCATGGTCAATTATCGACTTGAATGAACCCGTGACACTGACGATGCCGGAGACTGGCGGTCGATATCAAAGCGCATGGTTCACTACGGATGAGCATTATAATCCGATGTCAATTGTGAAACCCGGCATTTATACGATTACAAAGGAAGTGGTAGGTCGCCGTTATGTCTCCATTGCCATTCGCACGCAGGTCAATGTGGCCGATCCCACTGATATGGCTATCGTCCACGCGCTTCAGGATCAGCTGAAACTGGAACAAAAGGATCGCGGCGCCTATGTCCCTTCCCACCATTGGGACATGGAAGAAATCCTGGCTATGCGAGCCAAGTATCAGGAAATCGCGGAGAAAGAAAACATGACCATGGATGGGGTCTTTGGCAAGAAGGGCGAAGTGCCGTTGAAAGAGCACAACGTCGGCACGGCCGTGGGCTTTGGTGGTCTCACCCCGGAGCGGGCAGTCTATCCCTTGCTTTTTCCAGAGAGCACAGATCCGCAAACCTTAACCCTGAGAGACGTACCCGCAGGAGCATTTTGGTCGATCACTATTTACGATGACGAAGGCTATCCACAAGGCGACGTTTACAACCTCAATAGTGCCATCGCCGTGCCTAACGGAGATGGCTCGTATACCGTTCATTTTGGGGGTGATAAAGACGCTTTGAACTACATGGATACCTTTGCGGGTTGGAACATTGCGATGCGTATTTACGAGCCCACCGAAGCGTACTTTAATGGTGAGTGGAGCATGCCGGAGCTGGAGCCAGTCCAATAGGTGAAGGCGCCAGTTAGCATAGTTTTGTTCTCACAAAAATCCGGGGCCTTTACATAAGAGTCCATCTGCCTTTAAGGCAGATGGAACTTTTGATAGGACAGACGCAATTTTCTGGTGTTGTTACATGGTTGTTGTTATGTTTTTTTAAATATGATATGATCTATGTCATATTGAGAGTCGGCTACCGAGGCTGGGTATGCTAGTAGGTATCGAGTCTTGAGTAACACATCGATCTTAGCCTCACATCCCCAAGGAGGGACGCTTATGCGTACCATGCTAATTGTCTTGATTTCTGTCTGTTTGATCAGCGGCATTTCATTTGCCGGTGAGAAAGTTGACCACGGACCCACTGTGTATTTACCCTTGGCTGAAGAGGGTGGCCGGGCTATCGGTGACGATTGCACCAACCCCATCGTCATCACTCTTCCTGCCGATATGCCTTATTCCGATACCAATACCACCTGTGGTCGGGGCAACAGCTATGAAGAAACCTGCCTCGGCGGCTACGACGGCGGCGAGGACATCATCTACCGCCTGGACGTTACCTCCGACGTGACCATCCAAGTTCGTATGACCTCCGAAACAGCATGGAGGGGACTCAGCATCGGTTCCAGTTGCCCCAACGGCGATCCCTGCTTGGATTACGTAACCTCTTATACTGCGGGTCCATTGTCGTTAGGCCCTCTGGATCTGACCGTGGGATCATATTTCATCATGGCTGACACCTATCCGTCGCCAGATTGCATTCCCGAGTTCACCCTGACCATCGAGACGCCTGCCGAAGCGCCCGCGAACGACACCTGCGACGGTGCCATCGATTTGCAGGGACAGAGTCTCCAGACCTTCGAAGTGGACCTCTGCCAGTACAGCAACCAATACAATCCGATGAATGATGCCGGCGAATCTTGCACTGGCTACATTGCCGAGGGTCCCGACGCTGTCTACATGATCAATTTGGGCGCCGGTGAGACCTTCGATGCTTGTGTCGAAGCCTCCAGCGGAAGCCCTTACGGCGTCGATAATTCGCTGTACTTGATCACCGACTGTGGCGATGCCGCGGCCTCTTGTGTGGCCGCAGACGACAGTGGAGATCCCGAATGCATCAGCTTTACGCCTGAGGTGGCCGGAACCTTCTACCTGGTGCTCGACACCTTCAGCGACTGCGGCGAAGGACTGGTGACAGTCACCCTCAGCCAGCCGGTTCCCACCGCGGATCACAGCTGGGGCTCGGTGAAGAGTCTCTACCGCTAGTCTCGTATTGCATCCAGGATGTAAACGACAGGGCCCGGGAGCTTTTGCTCTCGGGCCTTTTTATGTGGTGATTTTTTCGTTCGAGTGTGTTTATGGCGGCTCAGTTGTTTCGGAGTTATGAATCTGATGGGAATTTCTTAGTGTTGAAATTTTAAAAACGATTCCGAAAGGGAACGGGAAAATGAATAAAACTACTTCAATTGCTTTGATGGTCGTATCAGCCATTGCCATCACCACGGCTGTGACTGGGGTTGCCATTGCCGGCAGTAGCGCAGACGAGAAGGGAATTGAGCAGGCCGTGCAAAACTACGTGAGCTCGATCTATGATCTGAAGCCCGGTTTGCTGGACAAAAGCGTCAGCCCCAAATTGCAGAAATTGGGTTATATGCCGGCCAAGGATGGGTCTGGTCTAGAAGAAAGCTGGATGACTTTCTCTGAATTGAAAGACCTGGCCGGCCACTTGAATAAAGACGGCATGTTTGACCCCAAGACATCTCCCCGTAAGGTGACGATCCTCGGTCAAACAGACATGATTGCCAACGTAAAGCTGGAAGCGGCCTGGGGGATTGATTACATCCACCTGACAAAAATCAGTGGAGATTGGATGATCATTAACGTCATCTGGGAAATGGCGTCGCACTAATCTTATTTGGCTAACTGGTTGATAATATGAACCCCGCTGCTCTTTGAACGGCGGGGTTCTTGGGATTGTATTGGAACCGTAACCCTACCCATGCAACGGTCTATCATAAGCGGCCAGCGCCGCCTCCTTGACCACTTCGGCCAGAGTTGGGTGAGCATGGCAAACACGGCCGATGTCCTCGGCACTGGCGCCAAAAGCCATGGCTGCCGCAGCCTCGGCGATCAGGTCTCCTGCGCGCGGGCCAATGATGTGCACACCCAGGACACGGTCGGTCTCCTTATGCGCCAGAATTTTCACCCGCCCATCGACGCGGTCCAGGGCCATGGCTCGCCCGTTGCTACGAAAAATGTAGACACCCTTTTTGTAGGGCACGCCGTGGTCCTTGAGCTCTTCTTCGGTGCGTCCCACTCCGGCTATTTCCGGATCGGTATAACACACGGCCGGGATAATGTTGGGGTCGAAGTGCCCTGCCGTTCCGGCCAGGCGTTCAGCCACCGCCACACCCTCTTCGGTCGCCTTGTGGGCCAACAGAAGCCCTCCCACCACGTCGCCTACAGCCCACACGCCGGGCGCAGCCAGATGGTGAGCATCAACCTTGATGAACCCACGCTCGTCCAGCGCCACGCCTGCGGATGCGAGTTCCAGTCCTTCGGTATGAGGCCGGCGGCCCACAGCCAAAAGCACACGATCAGCAATCAGCGGCTCGCGTCCTTCAATCTCCACCACGGCCTGCCCATCTTTAACACGAGCGCCGGTCACTTTGGCACCCAACTCGAAGGCTAGTCCCTGCTTTTTGAACAGCTGCAGCGCCACCCGGGCGATTTCGCCATCGGTTCCGGGCACGATGCGTTTGAGATATTCCACCATGGTCACTTCAGAGCCCAGACGGGACCAAACCGAACCCAATTCAAGGCCGATGTATCCGGCCCCAATGACGATCAGTTTTTTCGGAACCTCGGGCCAGGCCAATGCTGCGGTGGAATCGCCAATAATATCGCCGTCGGTTTCCACACCGGGCAGCGGAGCAGACGAGCTGCCGGTGGCAATGATGATCTTGTCGGCCAGGATAACCTGTCCATCAACCAGCACTCGGCCGGGGCCGTCCAGACTAGCGGTGCCCTTGTAGTGGGTCACCTTGTTGGCCTTGAACAGGCCAGCGATGCCGTCGGTGAGCGTGGTGACGATGCCGTCTTTACGATCCATCATCGCCCCGAGGTCCAGTTCAGCACCCTTGACTTTTACTCCGTGCACGGCCAGTCCATGGCAGGCTTCGGCGTACTTTTCACTCGACTCGAGGAGAGCCTTGCTGGGGATGCAACCCACTCGCAAACAGGTTCCTCCCAACCGCGATTCCTTCTCCACACAGGCGGTGTCCAAGCCCAGCTGGGCTGCCCGGATGGCCGCGGCGTACCCGCCAGGGCCTGCACCGATGACCACCAAGTCGTGTTTCTTAATTTCACTCATGGTGATCAGACCTTCAATAGCAACCGCTCGGGCTGCTCGACGCATTGTTTGATGTGCTTAAGAAATGTCACGGCTTCACGGCCGTCGACGATGCGGTGGTCATAGGTCAGGGCCACATACATCATGGGCCGGATCTCAACCTTGCCGTCGATGGCCACAGGGCGGTCTTCGATGGCGTGCAACCCGAGCACCCCGCTCTGTGGCGGGTTGATGATCGGTGTGGACAACAGCGAACCGTAGACACCACCGTTGCTGATGGTGAAGGTGCCGCCTTGCAGTTCAGACAGGTCAATCTTGTTGGCCTGTGCCCGGAAACCAAAGTCGCCTATGGTCATTTCCAGTTCACCAAAGCCCAGCATCTCGGCATTGCGGATGACCGGAACCACCAGCCCTTTGCCTCCGCCCACGGCAATGCCGATATCGCAGTAGTCGTGGTAGATGGTCGCTTGGTCTTCTATCTGGGCATTGATTTCCGGCACCAGATTCAGGGCCTCGACCGCTGCCTTGATGAAGAAACTCATGAAGCCCAGTTTCACGCCGTAGCGGGCCTGGAATGCTTCCTGATGCTGGGCCCGCATGGCTTTGACTTGCGTCATGTCGATTTCGTTGAAGGTGGTCAGCAGAGCAGCGGTTTGCTGAGCTTGCACAAGCCGTTCGGCGATGCGGCGCCGGATTGGACTCATGGGCACCCTGCGCTCGTTGCGCTCGCCGGTGGGACGAGGCGGAGCCGACGGTGGAGGGGGTGTTGGCGCGGGGGCGGGAGCGGCGGTTTGCTTGGCGTCCTCTTTGAGGATGCGGCCGCCTGGACCTGTGCCCGTGACCTGGTCGGTTGATAGGCCGCGTTCGGTCATGACTCGCTGGGCAGCTGGCATCACATGGGGAGCGTCGGTCGCCTCGTGCACCGAAGCCGGAGCGGCGGCCGCAGCCGCCACTTTGCCCTCGGTATCGATCCGCGCGAGCACATCACCCACCTTCAACTCCGCGCCCACAGCGGCCACAATTTCGATGATGACCCCGGCCACTGGTGCCGGCACTTCCACCGTCGCCTTGTCCGATTCCAGTTCGATCAGCGGTTCGTCCATGGACACAGCCTCACCTGGCTGTTTAAGCCATCCCGAGACCTGCACTTCATTTATCGATTCCCCGAGATCGGGTACTGTGACATCGACCGACATGGGCCAATTCTCCTTGAGCTTAGGTGCCTCAGGCACCAGTGATAAGACCCGAGCCTTTGACCGGGCCGAACACCCGATCCATTAGCAGGGTCAATTCAATTTTGTGAGCGGCCGCCGATCCGGTGGCAGGACTGGCAGCTTCCGGACGGCAAACGCCCAGCAATGGACGACCCAGGAATTGTTCGCCGAAGCGATAGCGAAGATAAGGCCAGATACCCATGTTGGCCGGTTCTTCCTGTACCCAGAGGAATTCAGCATCATCGCTATAGCGTCCCACCTCTGTACTGATGGAACGGGTGGGCAACGGATAGGGCTGCTCCAGACGCAGGATGGCCACGTCTTCCCGGCCACGCTTCTGTCGCTCCGCCACCAGATCGAAATAGATCTTGCCACTACATACGAGTACCCGACTCACACCGCTGGGATCCGGCTCGGTGGGGTCGGCCAGGACCGGCTGAAAGGAGCCGGCGGCCAGCTCCTCCAGAGGAGAAGTGCATTGCGGATGCCGCAGCAGACTTTTGGGCGTCAGAATCACCAGGGGCTTGCGCCAATGCCGCCACACTTGCCGGCGCAGCAGATGAAACATCTGGGCGGGTGTCGTGGGATTGGCGATCTGGATATTGTCTTCGGCGGCCAGGTTCAGGAAACGCTCGAGACGCCCGCTGGAATGTTCGGGGCCCATGCCCTCCATGCCGTGGGGCAACATCAGAACCAGGCCTGAGAGCATGCCCCACTTGCTCTCTCCGCTGGTGATGAACTGGTCGATGATCGGCTGGGCCACATTGCAGAAGTCGCCAAACTGGGCCTCCCACATGACAAGGGCCTCGGGATAGGTCAGGCTGTAGCCGTATTCAAAGGCGAGCACTGCCACTTCCGACAGGGGGCTGTTGATGGTATTGACTGGTCCCTGCTCGGCCGACAAATGTTGCAGCGGAGCATACTTGGTACCGTTTTGCACGTCGTGCAGCACTGAGTGGCGATGGCTGAAGGTTCCGCGCTGGCAGTCCTGTCCACTCAGCCGCACCGGATGACCCTCCATGGCCAAGGAGCCGAAAGCCAGAGCTTCAGCAGCCGACCAATCCACAGGCTTTTCACCTTGGGCGATGGCGCGCCGCTGCTCCAACAGCCGCACAATTTTCTTGTGAGGCGTGAAGTCTGCTGGAACGGTTGCGGTGTGGTCCAGAATTTCCACCAGTCTTTGGTGGGGAACACCCGTTAGCACCGGCGGACCGGCGGGCTCTAAGCCGCCTTGGTAATCGCGCCAAACCGGCCCCAGCACCCGGCGGCGTTCCACCTGGGGCTTGGCCGCAGTTTTGCTGTCGCGAACTTCGTCCAGGGTTTCCTGCAGGCGTTGCCGGCGTTCGATAACCATCGCTTCGGCCATCTCCATGGTCAGGTGGCCCGACTGCGTCAGGCGATCCAGGTAACCAGCACGCACAGACGGGCGTTTGCGGATGGCTTCGTACATTACCGGCTGGGTGAAGGCGGGCTCGTCAGTTTCGTTGTGTCCCCGGCGCCGAAAACAGTACATGTCGATGATCACATCGCGGCGCCACTCCCGGCGAAAGTCCATGGCCAGGCTCACGACCTGGGCCACGGCTTCGGGGTCCTCGCCATTGACGTGAAAAACCGGAGCTTGCAGCATTTTAGCCACATCGGTGCAGTAGCGAGTGGAACGGGCATCGACCGGATCGGTGGTGAACCCAATTTGGTTGTTGATCACCACGTGCAGGGTGCCGCCGGATTCATAGCTCTTAAGTTGCGAAAGGTTCAGTGTTTCCTGGGTCACGCCCTGCCCGATGAATGAAGCGTCTCCGTGGATCAGGACGGCCATGGATTTCTCGTACCGCACATCCCCAACGCGGTCCTGGCGCGCGCGCACCCGGCCCAGGGCCACTGGCCCAACAAATTCCAAGTGACTGGGATTGAAGCACAGCGAGAGGTGAACCTCGTCGCCTTCGCGGGTGGTCCAGTTGGAGTGGTGTCCCAGGTGGTATTTGACATCGCCCTGGCCGAGGTAAGCTTCCGGGTCCGAATCCTCGAATTCGGCAAAGATCTTGCGCGGGTTCTTGCCCAGAATGTTGGCCAACACGTTGAGCCGGCCCCGGTGGGCCATGCCAATGACAACCTTGTTCAAGCCCTGCTGCCCAGCGTGTTCGATGGCCAGATCCAGCAGAGGAATTACCGTCTCGCCGCCCTCAAGGCTGAAGCGTTTGGCGCCAAGATACTTGTTCTGGATGAACTCTTCGAAGATCTCGGCGTCAATGAGACGTTGGAGGATGCGGCGCTGCACTTCGGGGTGCAGTTCAAGGCGGTTCTCCACCGGTTCCATGCGAGTCTGCAGCCATTCGCGCACTGTCAGGTCGTCGATGTGCATGTATTGCACGCCGATGAATCGTGAATAGGTGGCCTGCAGGCGGCGAATGATTTCCCGTAGGGGCAGCATATCTCCAGGGCTGAGGGTGCCGCCGGCAAAGACGCGGTCAAGATCCGCGTCACTGAATCCGTAGTAGTCCAGAGTCAGTTCCGGTGGTGGGGGTGATGGCTCGCGCAAGGGATTCAAACGGGCGATGCGATGGCCACGCACCCGGAAATTTCGCACAAGCTGATCCACTTTATTCTGGTCGGCCAAGGCGCGGTCAGTGGCATCACCGGAAATTTGATAGCCCGGTGCAGACGGGGCTGCCCCATCCTGGGTGGTGAACCATTCCTGCCATGCCAGTGGCACACTGCTGGGATCCTCTTGCCAGGAATGCCAAAGGCGGTCAGCGTATGACAGACTTAATGTGTTGGGATTATTGTTGTTATTGATAGCCGCGGCCTTTGTCGTCTTTACGGCCGAGTGGTGAGCGGCCGAGTATGGTTTCAACAAAATGACGCAAATGCATACTTTTGGAATCACAGGTGCGCCAGCAAGTTGAATATGATAGTCATTTACCGGAAAGTTGGCTATGCTCTCTCTATTGAAGAACTCTCTCCCATGTTCTACCTTATGCATCTGTACAAGGATTGATGTTTACTGGTGAAAGGAATTTCTGACATGTCCCCGAAAATTGAATGGATTCCCGCCTATACTGTGGGAAGAGAAGACTTGGATAGACAACATAAGGTCCTGTTCCAGTTGGTGGATGACATTCCAACCTCTTTGGAGCACGGTGATGTGAATGCCATCGTCATGAAACTATTCAAATACACACGGGAACATTTTACGAACGAAGAGCGGATTTTGGCCGCCATAAATTATCCGAAATTAGCGGAACACAAGGTCCACCATATAAATTTGATTTCTCAATTGACTGATTACGGTGGGCAGGGCTTTTCTGATGAAAAGGCTCTCAACGATTTCAGGGAATTTGCTTTCAATTGGATCACTGATCACATCCTGCAGGAAGATCATCAGTATGTGCGTTATGTGAAAGAGAACGATCTGGATTGGTAATAGAAAGCACTCGGTAGAGAGCAATTCAAGGGGGAGATGGAACTCCCCCTTGAGCTGATTCAATTGAAGAAAGTACGGTCGAGGTCGTATTGCAGGCCCAAGCGGTAGGTCATGGACCAAGTTTGATTGACTTCATCATCTACAGTTAGGTTCGTGAATTTTCCAGAAATTTCTCCCAATAGACTCAGCTTGTCTTCAATGAAAAGCTCGTATTGGGAAGACAACTCCACGAAGTGACCTTCCCTATCATTGGAGAGATCAAAACTGGATGAATAGTCCACTCGATTGGTCCAGAGGGTCCGATCGGTCACGTTCCAGAGGTGCTCTGCATAGGCGACGATGGGGCGGTATTCACGGGGTTCGGTGCCACCTCTTTTTTGCTTGGTTAAGGAAGCATGGGTGCCGATGCGGATCTGCTGTTGGAGGGTGGGGTTGGTGCTCCAGGTTAAATCAATCTGTGGGCGGAAAGTATGAACATAGTTCCATTCATCCTCACTCTGGGATGCGGATTCAGACCATTGGTAGTTCAGGCTTACTCGAAACCCCTGGTATCGTTGGCCCTGCTTTTCGTCTAGCACTTCCATCAGATACATGACTTCAAACGGGCTAAGTTGGGTCTGAGTCTCCACAAGGGGAGCCAGGACATCCTCCCAAAAATGTCGGTCGGATCGGCTGAAGACGGCACTGTATCCGTATTCTTTTGCCAACACCTGGGCCACCTGTTGGATTGGCGGTGTAAGGATCCATCTAGGCTGCCTGAATAGTAGTAGTCTCGACTATCGCCTTCGCGATGAAACCTATAAGCGGTATCCAACCCCAAGTTTAGACTATTTGATACTCGGGGGGTACCGGCGGAACGGGTCTCGGAAGAACCCCCATCCAGAGACATCCCCGCCGTCCAAGTCCGGTAGCTCCAGTCGGGCAAGCGGTACTCCAACAGGTTGGATGTGTCTTTTGGGTGTTCAAATCCGATGGTGTTTTGGGCTAGAGAGGAGTATGGAAGAAGAAACAGGGCCAACAGGAGGCAAAAGCAAAAACGCATAGTACTCTCTCAACTCAGGGGTAGATGAAGTGAAAGGTCATGCCACAATGGGGCCATTTTGTAAGGATAAAATCAACCGTTTGTTCCGGAAATCTAAGAACGTAAAAAATGAATCCCAATGCCGAATGACGTCCCTTCCTGCGGATGGGCGCCACACCAGATGGATCCAAGTTTTGGTTTTGCTTAACTTATTGTGCTCCTTTTTCTCTGAAAATGTCGCGTCTATTAAAGAAGGGCCAATTCGGGTCCTTTTTGTGGAGGAATCAGTCCCCTCGGACGTCCCCACTTGACAAATTGGGCCCGTTGCGACGGGCCCAATTCTTTATATAGACCCGTGATGAAGGGTTGGCCGGTTGGTGGTCTCATAGGATTCGGGAGAGTAATCTGCGGGGTTTTATAGTCTCAACTGGAATGGAAATGATTCTCAGGGTAAGGTTGTGCCTACCGGAGGGTGTTTTGTTTTGCTTAGGGGAGAGCGCAAAATGAAATCCTTAAAAGGCCGGTTGGTCAAAAAGATCAATTTTGGTCCCTCTATTTCAAATGAACAGGATGTTTTCATGCGAATGCGAACTCTGATGGCCCTGGCGGCTGTGGCTCTGATCTTGATCTTCAATTCTGGCTGCTACAAAAGTCCACAACTTCTGGCCGATGGCGGTTTTGAACCAGAGCTGACGCGTGCCCACGAGAAGGGTGATTGGCAACCGACGGTGCTGCCCGATTTCAAAGAGTTCGTAGATTTTGAGTGGGACGATCAGGTTGTTCATAGCGGAGAACGTTCCGTCTCCATCACCATCAGTCCGGATTATCCGCAGGATATTGTTTATTTCAACTGGACCAAACTTTTGCCTGAATGCGAAGTGGGCCATTGGTACGAGCTGAGCGGTTGGATAAAGACCAGAAATGCCAACAAGGGGGTCTCTATCTGTGTGCAGAGTTGGGGTGCCAAGTCCGAGAAGATATTGGACTTTGCCACCACTCAGGAGAATTATCCCATCACCGGTACGACAGATTGGACCGAAGTAAAAACGACGTTCTCCGTGCCCGAGGGGACAGAAAAAGTTCGTGTGCGGGCTGGCCTGTCAGCTACGGATAATCGTGGATGCACCGTCTGGTACGACGACATCCAGGTGCGTGAAATTGAGGCCCCAGCCCCGCACCCCATGACCGGAACCTGGAGCGGTGTTTTGAATGCTGGCCTTGAGCTCCGGCTGGTTTTGAATTTGAAAGGTGGCGTGGATGGCCTGCGCGCCTCCATCGACAGTATCGATCAGGATGCTTATGGCCTAAGGGTCAAGAACCTGGTTGTGGATGGCGATAAAATTGAATTCGCACTGTCAGATATTGGCGCGACTTATACCGGGACTATTGTGGACCCGGACCACATTGAAGGCTCCTGGTTGCAGGGGCGGCCAATGCCGCTGAACTTTGAGAGAGTGACCGAGGCTCCCACTGTCAATCGACCTCAGATGCCCCAACCACCGTTTCCTTATGTGGCAAAAGATGTTGCTTACTCGTTTGCTCCCTCCGACATTGAAGCCACCTTGGTTCATAAAGCCGCCAAAGGCAAAGACCTGATCACGATCCACGGCACCCTGACCTTGCCGCCAGGGGAGGGGCCGCATCCGGCTGTTTTGTTGATCACCGGGTCCGGGCCCCAGGATCGCGACGAGCCACTTATGGGCCACAAGCCTTTCTGGGTGCTGGCCGACCATCTGAGTCGGCAGGGCTTGGCTGTGTTGCGAGTCGATGATCGTGGTGTCGGTCAAAGCACAGGGTCCTTCGTCGGGTCAACCTCGGCTGACTTTGCTCTGGATGCGGAGGCAGGAGTTCGTTTTCTGCAACAGCGGCCAGACATTGACGCCGACCGGGTGGCCCTGTTTGGACATAGCGAAGGTGGGCTGGTCGCACCCATGGTGGCGGTGGCCAACCCCGACGTTGCAGCCATCGTCATGATGGCCGGACCTGGGGTTGATGGGCAGGCCGTTTTGGAATTGCAGCAACGGCTCCTGCTCGAAGCCGAAGGCATGCCCGAGGCCGGGATTGCGATCTTACAGGACGACCAAAGGGAACTCCTGGAGTTCCTGAGTGGAGATCTCGAGGGTGAGGTTTACGAAGCCGAGTTAAACTCCATTTTAGACCGGCACTATGAGAGGCTGACGGATACGGACAAGAGTCAATTCAGCTCGAGCGAGGAATACACTGAACTGGTCAAGGCCCAACTGGGCGGACCCTGGATGCGCTGGTTCATTCAGTACGATCCTGCGCCAACCCTGCGTCAGGTTTCGTGTCCGGTGTTGGCGGTTAACGGTAGCAAGGATCTGCAAGTGGATCCGGAGCAGAACCTGCCCGCTATTGCCGAGGCTTTGAAAGTAGGCGGTAACGCGGATTTCGAGATCGTCGAACTGCCCGGTCTGAACCACCTGTTTCAGCATTGCGAAACCGGGGCTTTGTCCGAGTACCAGCAGATCGAAGAAACTCTGGCACCAGAGTTTCTGGAGTTGGTTACTGTGTGGTTGCAAGAGCGGCTGGGAGTTTCGGCTCCTTGATAAATCAGCTCCTTTTATTGAAATGCCGTAAACCAAAACGAAAGTAATAACCAGGACCATCAATGAGCTTAAACTCAACTGAAAATATATCGATCCAACTTACAGCTCCTGCTGTTCGGGCCGTCAAAAAAGGGCACCCCTGGGTCTTCGATAAGGCTATTGCGAAGCAGAACAAACCTGGCCATCCAGGGGATCTGGCCATTCTTTACGATCAGAAGAGAAAATTCCTCGGCATCGGTTTGTTTGATCCCGAATCGCCTTTGCGAATCCGCGTTCTGCATCGGGGAAACCCGGCTGTTCTGGACACCGAGTGGTTGGTGGAGAAACTGAATAAAATATTTGCCGTCAGAACCCGGTTGATCAATGACCCCATGACTACGGGGTACCGTTTGGTCAGTGGAGAAAATGACGGCATACCAGGCCTGGTGGTGGATCGATATGCTGATACTCTCGTCTTCAAACTGGACACGGTTTCCTGGCTGCCCCATCTCGACTATATGAAGCAGGTTTTTATTGATCTCATCCAACCGGAAAGAATTGTGCTGCGGATTAGCCGTACCGTGGCGGATTCTCCATCCTGTCCTGCACATCTAAAAAAAGGGTGCGTGATTTTTGGACCGGAGTTGGCTGGTCCGGTGATCTTTCAGGAAAACGGATTAAACTTTGAAGCCGAGCCCATCATTGGCCAGAAGACTGGCTTTTTTCTGGATCAACGGGATAACAGAGCAAGAGTGGGAGAGTTGGCCAAAAGGAAAAAGGTTCTGAACGTTTTTTCCTACACCGGTGGATTTTCCCTTTATGCTGCTTCCAATGGGGCCAAAACAGTGACCAGTCTGGATCTTAGCAGACCGGCTTTGGATGCGGCTTTGAGTAACTTTAAATTGAATATATCCAACTCCCAAATTGCAGGGACTCCTCACATTCTGATGTGTGACGATGCTTTCGAGGCTTTAAAAAAACTGGCAGCTGACGGGAAGAAATATGACGTGGTGATCCTTGACCCGCCTTCCTTTGCCAAGAAATTAGTGGATGTTCCTGGCGCTATTAAGGCCTATGAAAAACTTGTGAAGTTGGGCCTGAGCGTGCTGGAGAAAAACGGGGTTTTGGTGTCGGCATCTTGTTCGGCGAGGGTCCCTGCTACTGACTTTTTTGATGCGGTTAGCAGAACGGCGGCGGCTCAGGGCCGGCCCTTGAAGGTCATTGAGAAGACACAACATGCTGTTGATCATCCTATTGGCTTTCCTGAGGGCGCATATTTGAAGTGTGTTTTTGCCAGGGCCTAATTCTGGCCTTGTAATAAACAAACCTTCCTGATCCATGGAGTAGATACAAAATGAAACGCTTCCTTGCTCTTGCTACATTATTCATTCTTTTTGCCGGCCCATCAGCTCTGGCTGCCCCTTGGTTCGGACGTGTCCTCATCACCAACGATGATGGCATCGACAACCCCCGGCTGAAGGTCTTGGCCGAAGCCTTTTCCGAAGTGGCGGAAGTCGTCGTTTTGGCTCCCTTGACGAACTGCAGCGGTTCGACCAATTACATTTCAGCCTTTCAGAATAAAGACTTAGCCCTCGAAGAGCGGGACTGGGGAGAAGGTATGACCGTTTGGGCTGTGGATGGCTTCCCGGGCGATTGTGTGATGCTGGCTTTGAAGGGATTGATGGCCGATAACCCGCCAGATTTGGTTGTCTCCGGGGTGAATTCGGGACCCAACCTTGCTGATGCTTACCTGGCTTCAGGAACCATTGGCGCTGTCCGTATTGCTGCCCAACTGGGGGTACCTGCCATCGCCTTCTCCAATTTGAAGGTGGAGAATGCATCCATGATGGCTGCCGTTCCCCAATGGTGTGTCCAACTCTCTCTCGAATCGTTTACCCGCGACTTGAAACCTGGCGAATATCTGACGGTGAATTTCCCCAAGGGCAACGCCTCCGAAGTGAAAGGCGCATGTTGGGCCGGTCTTGGTGAGCAAGTCTTCCATGATGCATTTGATCCAGTGGGGGAAGACGACCAGGGTCGCAAAGTTTGGCGCAACCGATATTGGTTCGATGAAGGAGACCATCAGCCTGCAGCCGGAGATGTGGCCAGGCATGGCGATGGGTGGATCACGATTTCTCCCATGCGGCTGGGTGATTTGGATGAGGCCCGGTTGGATGGAGCTGGAAAATTACCTGTATTGTCTGGCTCTAAGTGATCGGCTTATAAAATGCCCCGGACAGAAAAACTGCCCGGGGCTAAAATCAAAACACGCTCTATTCTTACATCATTTGACGAGCGTCATCTTATCCACCAAAATCTCACCCCTTGAGCGCACCTCATAAAAGTACACTCCAGAGGCAACCGGGTCTCCCGTTCCGCTCTTGCCACTCCAGACCACTTGCCCGGCACCGGCCGCGTGCACTTCATCCCGAAGAGTGGCAACCAGTTTTCCTTTCACATCAAAAACCTTGATGCTGAGGTGACCAGCGCGGGGGATGGAATAGTTGATGGTAGTGCTTGGATTGAATGGGTTCGGGTAGATGGCTGCTGTCAGGACAGAAGGGACCGGCACATCAGCAATAATGTCCCCATTTTCTCCGAAGAACATCAGGATGTCTCTCAGGAGGTTGGTTCGTTCAACCAGACTTGAGCTGGAACCTGCGTTTCCGGGTCCGGGCCGAACATCATGCAAAGAGAATGGCAATGTGATCACTGTTCCATTCTGCTGGCAGAGGGTGGCGGCGGAATATGGATAAGCTGGGTTCCCCAGTGGGTCGGTGAATTCGGCCAGCCTTTCGGATTGGGGGCCGACTACTATGCCGTCCAATTCACTATATTCGGGGCACCCTCCGGCAATCACGATATCGAGACCGGAAATGAATACGCTGTTACCCGGAACATGGACCACCCCAGGTGATGGCTGGATTTGGATGAAATGATGGATGTCTTCACTCTCCACCACGACTCCCATTTCATTGGTTAAGAAAGGTTCGCCGTAGAAGGAACTGTCCAGATCGCTGGCCAGATTGTCCCCCATGAGCAGAAGGTGCTTGTCCTCCAACTCCAGCCAGGAGGGGAGCAATTCAACATCGGTATTATGAAGAGTAGTATAGGGTTGAGAACCACTGGAGTAGATGATTGTTGAATAACCCGAGAGCTGTTCAATAGTGGCCCGCTGGAACAGGCTGTTGTTGGCAAAACTGGCCGTTGGCGGGTTGGTATAGTACTCATCACAATTTTCATCCACTTCCAGTCCATTGTATAAGAGGGGCCAATACCAGGAATCAAGGCCTTCGCTCCCGGCATCATGCCAGATCAGAACCGATGCAACCTGTTGAAGGTCACCGACAGGGCCGTGCACATCAGGCAAAGCGCGCACGGTAAAACGGCGATCGTATGGATTGCTGTTGAGGCTGTGGCTAAACCCCGTGGTATCTGCGGGAAGGATGGAGGTTTTGATCAACCCCTCAAGTTCAGTGGAGGCCGTGATGTAATAACGCAGAACATCGCCCGGGTACAAAAAGCCAGAATCCGGCAGATCGAATGAGAATTTTTGGGCATTTTGGACTCCTTGAACCTCACCACTGAGAGGAAGCCCGCTGGTACGATAAGGATCAAATACTGGGTTCGCGTCCAACCGGTAAGATAAGACTGCCGGGCCAGTCAAAGAAGATCCAGGCCGATTCTCATCCACAAAACAAAAGATGGAATCTTCGGGGATGGGCACATCTTCGCCGGGTGGAGTATTGGAGCGGGCCGAATCGAAGCGCACGTTGTTGGCTGCCGGATTATTCCAGTCGAGTTGACCGGATTCGGGGAAGGCATCCTGGGCCAATGACCCGGCGTGGGTGTAGATGGCAGGACCCGCGTCCTGAACGGCGCTAAGCCTCACGTTGTCAAAATATGGTGCCGGCGTGCCATTGTCCCCGTCGCGGCCATGAACATAACCGACTTCCTGGACACCGAGGGCAATTTGAATATACCGAGCATCCTCTACCAGGAGGGAATTTAGCTGTTCGAGGGGGCGGCTGTATCCCGTTTTGAAGAAAAGGAAAAGGTGTGTTTCCCACATACTATTTTCCAGATCACCCGGATCATTCAAATTTGTCGACCGGACGTACCACCTGGAGAACATTCCGGCATCTTCTTCAAAAAAGTCTGAGTGGTCGAAGACATCGTACTCCAGGATCAACATCGATGCGTCCAATTCAGACAGTTCGATGGCTGGGGAAACCACTACATTGTGCAGTCGGTTTTCTGGTTCCGCCAAACCGCCACTGTTATTAAGAATGAAACCATAGAGACCGTAACACCAGTCAATGCAATATGTGCCACCAGTGCCAGGCACAACTACGCCGTCATCGATGAAAGCCACCTGAGGTGAATAGTTCGTGGCGCACGGATCAATGTCCTCGAGGCCGGTCCATATTTTTGAAAAATCGCCCACATGGGTGGGTAAGCCGTGGGTCCAATCTCCGGTAGTGCCGTCTTCGAAGTCCGTAAAGGAATTCACCGAACCGTTGTCAATGGTCACGAGAATATCGTCAACCTGGCAGGCGCCAATGCTGGGGGCGCCACAGTCCTCGTCTGACCAACCGGGGTCAGACACCACCCGCATCTCCAACTGGACCTGGTCGCCATTGCTGCCCAGGTATTGACCGGGTTGATAGGTGATGGATTCCTGGATGTGCAGATTGGTTGATTGGCCATCCAATTCCAAAAGGGTCAGGACTTCCCCATCAGCAAATCGTGCATTGATGAACAGAAAATCGTATGCCTCTTCCAGGTCGTGGTTCAACCAGAAATCAAGATTCACCTGGCAAGGCTCAGAGGGGTTGGCCACAGCACTGACCCATTCGATGACGGCATCATAACGGTTGCCATAACCACCCACTTCATCATCAAGATCGCAGGCGGGAAAATCTTCTCCGCACCATAGAGCCAGGTTGTCCGCACCTTGACCATGAAGCCCCTCGGCTTTGTAGTTTGAAACATGCCAAGGGTTCTCTTCAGTAGAGAGAGTGAGGTCGAGCCCAGTCCATCCTTGCCAATCGGGATCACCGGACTCGGTTTCAAATTGGCCGTTGAACAAGGCTCCGGAGCCATGAGGGCCGATGATCACCAAGGTATCACCTGCTGATTTCACCAGGTCGGTGGGACCACCTACGATAAGCTCATCAGGATAGAGGAATTCGGGAGCAGGTTGGGCTCCAATGACCATCGAAACGAGAAAAATAGGCGTGAGGAACACGAAGGAGCGAAGCAGACGATTCATGGAATGTCTCCTCAAATAGAAATACTTTTAACAACAAGGGCAAACAAGGAGGGGCAATCAATTCCATATTAAATATTACCAAATTGGTATGACTTTGTCACTATCAAACCGTTAATATCAGCCTTATTCGTTCATTTAAAACTCCCACTGCAACTTCATATAGAAGCTGCGAGGGACTTCGGTAGTGAGGGTGTAGTACTCTGAGATGTACTCTAAATGATTTTCTTGCAACAGGTTTCTCCCAACCAGGGAGAGCTCCATGTTGGTCCGAAAATACCAGCCGATACGAGCGTCCATGGTTGTATAAGCGGGAATGGTGCGTTCCTCAAGTTCCTGCGGCCCGCGAGACATGCATTCGTCAACGTACCGCAATCCAGCGCTCAAGTTCCACTCGTTAGCAGGTTTCAAACTAAAATTCACAGACATGATGTGTTCCGGAGAAAGGGAATGACTTTGTGTGAGGGTCGCCTTGTCGCCTAAATCATCTTTGAGATATGAATAGGCAAGGTCCCAACGAAGCCAGCTCTTTGTTTGCCAGGCAAAAGCAAGCTCCGCACCGTATTGGTTTAATGATCCAGTGTTGACAAAATCTGCAGGTATGGCCACAAACATGGGGTCTTCCCAATACCGCACTTCGGGTTCCCCAAAATCAACTTCCTGCAAACCAGTGAAGTCGTTATAAAAAGCCGTCACATCGGCGGTGACGCTGGACTTTGCGAAACGATAGCCCCATTCGTATGCCACAAGTTCTTCGGAAACAAAGGCATCGTTTCCGGTTACTAAGAAACCGACAGGCAGTGGTGCGGGGTTTTCCGGTATGTTGGGAGGATATGAGAAAAGTAGAACTTCAAATGCCCTTTCTCCGGGCATTGGTGTTCTCACAGCGCGGGAAACCGCCCCCCACATCCGGTGTTCGTTGCTGGCGTGCCAGAGTAAGCGCAAACTTGGCTGAATCTCAAAGCCTGTGCTGCCATTATGTTCAAATTTGCTGCCCACCGTGAGGGCCAAACGATCTTCCAGAAGGTTGATTTCATCCTGGATGAACGCACTGAAAACATTGTTTTTAAGGTTACCTCGGCCTTGGGTTCTAAAGTAGGCCACGCTTTCCACGACCTCATTGTCAACATGGCGATAGCCAAGGCCCCAAACTAACAAGTGCTTTGAGGCTGCAAGCTGGTGTTGGAAATCGAGGTCAAAAGTGCTTGTGGCCTGATTGGCCATGGCTTCCTCACGCACCGCACGATCAAAATACACTTGAAAAGATATTTCTGATTGAGATGAGAGAGTGTGCACGGTGCGCCCCAACAGGTGGCCACCGGAAACCTTTGCTTCATCATCAATCACTAAAGAGTATGGGTCCTCAATACGGGGGATATCCACTTTTTGGTTTATAAGGCCGTTGTAGATATCACCTTGTAAAGTCAATGATTCAGATTCATCTCTTTGGGAATTGAGCTGAAAACCACCACGGAACATATTCCAATCGTCATTTGCATCCTCGCCATCAGCCAAGGTAAATTGTCCTCGGCTAGTGGCCTTGCCATACACTTTGGCATAAGTGCCTTCCGACAGTTTTGTACCCCAACGTAAGCTGGCAAATCCCTTTTCCAGATCTCCCCCGCCTGCTACAGCGAGCCCGCCTTGGGTGTCTGCGGCATGCTTGGTGATAATATTTATGACACCACTGACGGCGTTGGCACCCCACAGAGTTGAGCCCGGTCCGCGGATAATTTCGATGCGGTCGATATCTTCCAGCAATGGATCTTGTACTTCCCAATAAACACCAGCAAAGGAGGTGGTGTATACGTTGCGCCCATCTACCAAAACCAGAAGTTTGTTATTGAATCGTCCGTTCAGTCCACGGGAAGTGACGGCCCATTTGTTGGAATCGATACGGCCCACATGAAGACCTGGCACCAAACGCAAAGCATCGGGGATATTGGTAACTCCCATGCGGCGAAGGTCATCATTGGTGACAACAAAAATTGCCGCCGCCGCATCCTGGAGGGATTGGGGTCGTTTGGAAACGGAAGTCACTTCTATGTTCAAAAGATCTTCCAAACTCAGTTCCAGAATTGAAACTTCACTGCTTTGCACTTCGGTTCCGTAGCAGATGGGGGCCAAGGATGTTCCGAGAATTAAGGAAATCGTTAGCACTTGAAGAACCGCTGTTTTCATCCCGGTACTCAAAAAACACTCCTGTTTTTGCCATTCGAAGGAAGCCAAAACTCATGGACAAGTCACACCGTCGTGTGGCCTCATGGTTGGGCGTAAAATGGTCACTGGGAATCAATTCGGATGAAAACGGTGTCGGCTTTAGGGAATTTCACCTGACCAGCGTGAGCTTGGCCGTTTCTTCAACCCCCTGCCCGTTCATGCGTAACAGATAAATTCCCGAGGCTACATTGCTGCCATATAAATCCCGGCCATCCCACCGTACAGTGTGCTCACCGGCTGTGAAGGTTCGGTTGGCCAGAATGGCCACCTTGTGTCCGGCCACATCGTGGATTGTCAGGAGCACCGGGCCATCATTTGGCAGATGGAATCGGATGGCAGTCATCGGGTTGAATGGATTCGGGGCGGCAAACATGGCGGGGTGAATTGAAGGAATTTGGTCCTGATCGACATCGGTGGCATAGGTGTCGTCGCAATCCCAGGGTATGAGCTGCAAGCCGTTAGCGGTGCACCAGAGGAATTCGCCGGCCTCAACCAGATAATTGGCGTTGCCAGGAATGAATGCATTGCCTGCCATAACTGGGGTCGTCTCATCCGTAAGGTCTATGCGAACCACACCATATTGGTTGCAGGCGAGATAAGCGGCACCGTCCAGCAGGTGGATGTCTTTGCCCCATCCCGGCAACATGACCAGGCCAATTTCTACTGGGTCGATAGGATCGGTCATGTCCCATATGACCATCTCGTTCGACGATCCGACCCCTGGAATGATATGGTTACGAAACAGATATCCCCGGTTTCCCAGAATAGTCAGGCCTCTCATCCAAACGTCCGGCCGATGGAAAAGACCGACCTGGGTCATGTTCATGGGGTCGCTCACATTGTGGACCCGGTAATTCTGGTTGTTGCCGAGGTAGAGCAGATCTTCATGCAGGACGAGCTCACCGAATGCATCAACCAATGTCGTCTGGATCACGGTTGGGGCGGTCGGGTCAGTTAAGTTGATGGAGGTCAAATAACCTTCAGGCCAACCCCCGTACGGGCTCTGGTGCCATACGAAGGTACTGAGATAGGCCACACCATCGCCCACAGCCAGGCCCGTGACGTGGCCAGTCGGCAGTGCAGCCAACTCAATGGGTGATGCCGGATCGGTGAGATCATAGATGCGGAATGTCCCTGTCCCCTGAAGTGAAGAGCTGGCGCCGAGATATAAGTACTGCTCGTCAAGGGCCAACAGCGAGTTGTGGAGATTGGCTCCGGTAACTGTTCCCTGCAAAATGGGCGACAGAGGATCGGCCAGGTCGTAGATGTGAAGATCGTCGTTGCTGAGAGCGACCACTGCCAGGTTGTCTCGCGAGGCCACATCAAGCATGGGTTCGGGATACCCAACATTTATAGGGGAGTCAAGAAATGACCAATCCTGGATTTCGTAAACCAGGAGAGTGGTAGAATATTCAGTGTTGAAAGTGAGCAGATGTTCCGGAGCATCCGGTGTGCCGAGACAATGGGGGAGACCTTGGGATGGGAGGTCACGGATGTGGATAGGGTCTTGAGGATCAGCCAGATCGTAAAGCCGCAAACCGTAGTTCTGGTGCTCAAGGAAGAGCATGTTGCCGGCGATCATCACGTCTCGGATACTGGAGTACATAAATTCGACACCCGCCAGAACAGGCAAAGTGGGTGTGGTGACATCCACGATGGCGAGGCCACCTGAATATTGGGCCAGATAAATCAGATCACCCGCCATCTCGAGATCGTTGAGGGTATTCTGAGTCTCCAGACTCCCCACAATTATGGGCTGGGTGGGTAATGATATATCGACAACCTTGAGTCCGGCATATGAGTCCACCAAATAGGCAAATTCGTCTTTGACCCGAAGGTTCTTTGCCGTGCCGGGAGATTCTATATCGAGGGAGCCAATGACGAAAGCAGTGGACGGATCGGTTACGTCGATGACTTCCAGCCCGTAGGAACCATCGGCGACGAAGGCCAGGTTTCCGTCCAAGACCACTGCCTGGGCCTCACCGAACATCGGCACGGTGGTCAACAGGACAGGCGTTGCCGGATCGGAAATATCGAACACGAGCAAACCTTGCTCTGGTATGGCGACATAGGCATGAACGCCGCTCACGCCAATGCCCTGGCCACTATAGTCGGACGGGATGGCGCACAGCAGGACCGGCGCCGATGGTACCGCAATATCGCAGATCACGAGTGAATGACTCAGATGAGTCCCAATGGACAGGTCCCCAGCGAAAACCACATCCACTGGGTGGGATGGAAGCTGGACCACCGCGATGGGCCGAAAGTAAGCCTCGTTGTCGACACAAGGTACTGAAGCGAGAAGGGAAGCAACTGGACAAAGGAGACTCAAAAGAGTCAGGCTGGCCACAATTCGGCGAACAGAATAGGGCGCCATGGTTCACTCCCTAATATATGTTTTTTGATAGCAACGCTTTCCATAAGATTACCCATGAGCATTCTACCATAAAGAACAAATATATTCAATATTATTAGGATCATGTTCTATCATTGTTGTGTGTATACTGGATATGCGCCCAAGCTACTTAACCGCAGGGATATTCCATGACCCTCACCGATGAACAAAATGAAGAAATCATCTCCTTTACCAGAGAACTTGTAATGCTACCCGGTGGCTCAGGAGATGAGGGCAGAACAGCCTCTTGTGTCCGCAGGAAAATGGAGAGCCTGGGTTACGATGAAGTTTCTGTCGACGAATATGGCAACGTGCTTGGACTTATCAATGGAGACCATCCCGGCCCAACTCTCCTCTTTGATGGCCATATGGATGTTGTGCCTGTTCGGGAGCCCAATCTATGGGACCATGACCCCTACGGAGCAGAAGTCTCGGGTGGTAAAATTTGGGGACGGGGCACCGCAGATATGAAAGGGGCCCTGGCCGCCATGATCTGTGCTCCCGCTTATCTCAAACGCTCCAATTTTACCGGGAGGGTACTGGTTTCTGCCTCTGTGGCGGAAGAGTATCTGGTGGGCGCTGCCTTTAGTGGGGTCCTGGATCGCTTTCCTGCTCAAGCTATTGACGCCGTTGTGATTGGCGAACCGACCAGTTTAAAGCTTGGGTGCGGTGAAAAGGGCCGTGCGGGAATTGAAATGATCAGCCATGGAACCGTTGCCCACAGCAGCCGTCCCGACCTCGGAGATAATGCGGTGTACCGGATGATGGAAGCTGTGAAACGTATAAAATCTTTACCCCGCCGAACCCATGAATTTCTTGGCGAAGAGGTCATTGAGTTGGTGGAAATAAACTCGCTTCCTTCTCCTGGAAATGGCTCTATTCCCGGTGAATGCCGGTCACTCTGGGAGTGCCGTCTGTTGCATGATGAGAGCAAAGAGAGCTTTCTAAAGCGCTGGCAGGACGCCCTGAATGGCATGGAAAAAGTAGAGATGAAAATAGCGAACTACGCTCTGGATTCTTATACAGGCGTGAAGATGGAAAGGGAAGATTTCCTGGCGGGATGGGTTTCTCATAAGGATCAGGCTTTTTCCTCCCTGGTAAAAAAGTCCATGGGTGATTGCCACCTTGATGTGGAACTATATGCCGCTCCTTATGGCTGTAATGCTCTGGCAAGTGCCGGGGAGCGCGGCATTCCCACGGTTATACTGGGCCCCGGGGATGTCGCCTTAGCACATAAGCCCAATGAATATATTGAAATTGAAGAGCTTACAAAAGCCGCTCAGATCTATGGGGCTATTTGTGAGAGGCATGCATCAGTTTCCTGAAATTACTGTAGGAACAAAAGGGCCCCCGCATTGCCGGGGGCCCTTTTGTTGTTTAGAACAACACTGAGTCCACAGTCTCAATCATTTATCCGGGAAAAGAAAACTGGCTGTGCCTTGCAGGTAGAAAGGCCAGCCAAAATCTGGATAGGCCACGTTCATACTGTCGAAGAAGGCCTGTTTACCGGTGGAGGATTTTGCGATAGCTTTCAAGTCTTCAAGGTATCTAATTTTCAGGGTCAGGTCGCCCCGCGTCTCTGGCTCGCTGTGGGAGCTAAAGAACATCTCATAGCCCTTTTGCCGATAGTCTTTGAGCTGGGCGGTATAGGTGTCGAGGAAATCCCAGTTGAAAATGAGGGCATGCTTGTCATGTCCCAGCATATGCGGGTGCACCACATTGATTTCCGGGATGGCTATGTCAAAGGCAAAGTCGAGGTTGTGCATGATGAACTTGATACCGGCAATGGTATTTTCGCCTTCTTCGAGCATGGTGACGTTCTGGTAGATACTGACATCCATGGCATCCCCGAAGCGTTGTTTTAGGCCCACCAACTGGGGTGCGCCTGGGCCGGAGACATAGTTGTCGACGGCGTGTTTCATGCTGTAGACGTTGGAAACTTCCAATTGGTCTGTTTGGATAAATTCTGCTCCGATCGGATGGTAGGAGACGATTAAATCCATACTCTTGTGACCGAGGCTTGTGATGTAGTCGGCCAGCTCCTTAAAGTTTTCTTTTACGGGCGGAGATTCCACAAGAACAGCTTGGCCATCCTTTTCCAACAGGAGAACGAAGGACCCGAAAAAGTCTTTTGATTCATATGCGTGCAGTTTGATGGCCCCAAAATCGTAGACCCAAACTGTACCTTTTTCCAGCTGAACAGTTGTGTTGGGGATTTCAAATTTTCGCATGCTTTCTTCGCGGAATGTTTCGTTGTCGGTCACAGAGATGTCTTCGCCTTTCAGCTTGTAGGCAATGACTTTGTTCTCAAACAGGAAAGGAGCGTAGATGATTTCTTTGTTGGCGTCGAAACCAATGTCTGCAATGCTGCCCAAGTCTGAAGCAATTATTTTTCGGCTATCTTCGGTGACATAGAAGAGTGCCCCGGCCATGGGATTGCTGATGATGTACCCGTCATGAAATTTTACGATGCCATCAATGGAGCCAATTTTTTCCGTAGGTTTGATCAACTGGACCGATTGATCGATGAGGCTGACTTTGAACAGAGATCCATACTGGTCCGGCGTGAGATTGCGGGAAAGAACAGTTCCTACACTCCCGACAATCAGGAAGTCTTTATCAACAAGCACTCCATTGGGAGTGGGGAATTCAGATGATTTTACCCAGGGAACCACGCTCACGCCTTCTACCGTGTGGATGCTTCCGGTGGTGAGGTCGGAAATGAATATTCTACCGTCTTCTGAAACGGAAAGGTCGTTCAGGGTTTTGGCTTCCGTGGTGGGAATGGTTTTAATGATCTCGCCTTTTGCAACATCTATCACGTGAATCTGTGCCTGGTCGGCCACATAGATTTTCCCAGCACGGAAGCCCATGCCGGTTGGGGTATTGATGCCGTCCACCCACTTCAGGGTGTCGATGGTTCCGTCCAAGGCTACCCGACTGATAAATCCCTGGTCGTCTTCGCCGTTCACATTGGAGACATAGAGCCAGGGATGCAATGGAATGCTTAGTACCGATTCGGGCTGGGAGAAGCCTGTGGTTTCCCAAGTTTTTTCCAGGGAAAGCGGAGCCTTGTTTCCTGGAATTTCAGTGACGAAGTTCATGAACTCTTCCATGGTTCCGGTCATGGCTTTTTCCATCAGGCTGCCGGTGATTTCGGAGTATGGGGTCTCCAGGTGGACATCGAAGAGAGCCGATTTGTTGCGCCACTTTTCATAGACCACAAAGGTGTCGTCTTGTCCGTCAACGGTGTACATGTCGAACAAGAGACAACCATCATCTTGGCGGGATTCGGTTATGTGTGTTTCAAACCGTTCAATGATTTGATCGCGGTAGCCGTTTTTAATTTTAAAAATGAAGAATATGCTAAGGGTTTCATCGTCGGGATTAGGCTCTCTGAGATTGTGATCCGGCCCTGGTTGGGTTGGGCCCAGTTTCAATATTTCCGGTGGAGCGGCTAAGGCCTTGCCTGCCAGTTTGCGTAATTTCTGTGTATACGGTTCCTGATTATGGGCATCGTATGCCGCCTGGTCTTGCCAGCGGGAGTACACATAGATCCGGTGGGGATTGTTCTCATCCGCATAGAGTTTCATCTCTATATTACCAGCTTCTTCAAGGGAGCCATTGAGGCTCTCGATGGCTATGGTTTTGAATTCCTCAGTATATGCGGGGATGATATCAAACCTGACGAGTTGGTTTATAGTGTTTGCTTGGGCGCTGCCTGCCAATGCTATGGTGCAAGTCATTGCCATGAGAATTTGTTTCACGCTAGTACCTCTTTGGTGAGTGTGGAAAATTCGAAAAATAGACCGGTCGTCTAGTTTGTTGGTAAAAAAAACCTATACGAGAAGGTTGTTTAACCGTGATTTTATATGTTGTACTGCCTGCCGCACAGGGGCTACATTTTGGTTGATGACAGCTCGCTGGGTGGCTCCGGACCAAAGGTCATGGATCAGTTCCGCTTCTGCGTAAGTGTCCAAGCCATGGGGGAGCAAGGCTTTGTCTATGGCCTCATCAAGCAGCTCTTTGAAGATTCCAACCCAATCCTCGAACCCTTTGGCCAGTTCTTCTCGCATGGGTTCGCTGAGGACTGTAACTTCAGCCGCCAGTTTGAGAACCAGGCAGGGAAATTTTCCTTTCATTTGCTCAGTGTACTGAATTCCGCCATCCAGATAGACAAACAACCGTTGGATAGGATCTGTTTCTATTTCCGTTGGAAGCAGCATTTTCCGTTTCTGAGCTGTGGAGTTGCCCACATAATGTTGTAACAATTCAACGCCAAATTGCTCTTTTGAAGAGAAATAATGGTAAAAAGAGCCTTTCGGCACTTGCACAGCCGAAAGGATTTGGTTGAGGCCCACAGAGTGAAAACCCTTCTCCAGCATGATCTCTTCTGCTGATTCCATTATTCGATTTTTTGTTGTTGATTTTGGCATAGGCACAAAATAGACCAGTCGTCTACAGAAGCAAGGAATATTTCCACTCACAAATTTAAAAGTTGGAGAAGGCATTCTTCCTCTTCACCTGGAATCGCCCTTTCTATCTTACCCTTCCCATTGCTATTCGCTACCTCAAGGGCTAGTCTACCTCCAAGGTGTTTCCAATTTGACCGAAGGGACCTGTTTTGAAGACCGTCTTTATTTTCCTGTTAATAATTCTGAGCACAAGCACTGTCATGGCCCATGGCATCTCCGACGGCGACCGCCAGGACATGATCGACGGTGGCAATCTCCAATACATCGAGCTGGGTGCCGAGCACATGCTCACGGGCTACGACCACCTGCTTTTCCTTTTGGGAGTGGTCTTCTTCCTGACTAAATTCAGGGACATTGCCAAGTTCATCACTGCCTTCACTATTGGGCATAGCATCACCCTTATTTTTGCCACCTTCATGGGTATTTCGGCCAACTATTATCTAATCGATGCAGTCATTGCCCTGACTGTGGTCTACAAGGGTTTTGACAATTTGGATGGATTCCGCAAATGGTTCCATATGAAATCCCCAAACCTTATCTTCCTGGTATTTAATTTTGGTTTGATCCACGGTTTTGGCCTGTCGACTCGTCTGCAACAGTTGCCTTTGCCTGAAGACGGTCTGTTGCTGCGAATTTTATCGTTCAACCTTGGAGTAGAACTGGGCCAGATTGCTGGCTTGGCGGTGATGCTTTTCCTGCTGAACCTGTGGCGCAAGTCGAGTTCGTTTACTCGCTTTAGCACTGCCGTAAACGTAGGGCTAGTCCTGGCCGGGATAGGGCTCTTTGTCTTCCAAATCAATGGATATGTTTCGAGTGCTTCGGGGTCCACAAGTGAGCAGGTTGCCCAATGGACAACGACCAAAACCATCACCCTGGAAGCAGGTGGTTGGATCGAATACAAGTTTGGTGTCGAAAAGGGAGGGGTATTGGAATACCAATGGAAAACCGAAGGTGGTCCTCTTTATTTTGATTTCCACGGTGAGGAATATGACGCCAAGCCAGATGAATTCACATCCTTCGAGACGGCCACAAAGTCTGAGTCGGCCGGGTCCTTAGCCGCTCCGTTCACTGGGCGCGCGGGCTGGTATTGGAAGAATAAGAATACGGTACCTGTGACGGTTATTTTGGAGGCGCGGGGGCAGTACTCGATTCTTGAGGGGCATTGAAGGGGGCGGGGCGCCTTATCTCAGCATAAACAATAGCACCGGAGTTCTTTCTTTTGGGGCCTCCCGTTTATCAAAAAACGTTGCTAAGTCGTAGTTTTTTAGTCCTCTATTTTGAACTTATTTGTTGTTATTGTTTATTTCGTGCACCTTGACTTGTCTTGTTAATCTTGATAAGCTCCCAATTAGGAGGGTGATTTTTCTTCCTTTCTTCAAATCAACCATAAGCCAAAGTGAGTATTGATCATGAAATCAAAATCGCGCCTTCGCCCGGCACGAAACCGTTGGATTTTGCCTGCCATTCTAACCATTTGCTCTATCGCAATAGCCGTTGGATTGGTTCTTTTCAGAGGCCCAGGCACTGAACAGGACCCTGCCCTTGGTGGCGATCCAGACATCATGATCACCCAGGCTGACGTCCGTCTTCCAGCCAACAAAGAAAAGTCTCCGAAAGTGGGCTATGAGCGAATTTCGGATGAGGAGTTTGCAAAGCGCGCTGCCTCCAGCCCGGACCAAGCCAACGTCAATCAGCGTTTCTCCCGACATCCGGATATGGAAAACCAGAATAAGACTGCTGGATTGGCCTGGCAGGCCATCGGCCCACGACCCTTCACTGATGAATACTGGTCTGGCAACGATGATGCCAGTGGTCGAGTTTGTGCGCTCTTGGTTGACCCCATTGATCCAGACATAGCCTACGCAGGCGGTGCCCAGGGAGGCGTTTGGAAAACTATCGACGCCGGAGCCAACTGGATCCCTCTGACAGATGGCCTCTCCTCTCTGGCCAGCGGAGCCCTGGCCTTCGATCCGTATGATTCAGACATCATCTACTTCGGCACCGGCGAACAGCACTATTCCGGTGACTCATATTATGGTGACGGTCTCTTCCGTTCCGCTGACGCTGGTGATTCCTGGACTAAAATTGCCGCCAAAGCTAACGTGGGAAGCTATATCTCCCGGGTGGTCGTGGATCTGGACGATACCGACATCATCTACTTAAGCAGTGATCTCGGCTTCCTGCGCAGCACCGATGCGGGCGTCAACTGGAATGTCGAACTGGGGCCAGGCCACTGCACAGACATAGCGCTGGATCCTTTCAACAGCGGGGTGGTTTACTGCGGGTTCCGTTCCTCCGGCATTTGGAAATCTGTCAATTATGGCGCCAACTGGACAAAACTCGATAACGGAATGCCCGTCGATGGTTTCAGACGCATCAATATCGCTTTGGCCCCTTCGAATACTTCCGTTATTTACGCATCCTTTGCCACCCCTGGCGGCGACCTCTTTGGGATGTATAAAACACTCGACGGTGGGGACAATTGGTTTCTTCTTCCTGCAACCCCCGATTATCTCGGCAGCCAGGGCAACTATGACAACTGTATTATCGTGGATCCAGTGGACGAAGATATATGCTACGCGGGGGGGACCTTTCCTTTCGGGGGGGTGGACGATTTCGGCTTAATCCGCACCGCGGACGGTGGAAATAGTTGGACCGACATCAATGTCGGTGTCGATGGCAGTCAACCTCACGCCGATCATCATATCTTTGCCTTCGGAAACGACGGGCGGCTGTGGATCGGAAATGATGGTGGCGTCTGGCACACCATTGATGGTGGGCAACATTGGGTCAACTGCAATGCGACGCTCTCTCTGGCCCAGCTCTACACCAATACCATCCACCCTACAAACAGTAATTTTGTCCTCGGTGGCACACAGGATAATGGTTCTGCGCGCTTTGAAGGCGTCGATGCCTGGCCCCAGGTTTCTGCTGGTGATGGTGGCCCATGTGCCATCGAGTGGGATAGCCCCAACATTTATTACACCTCTTACGTCAAACTCAAAAACCTCGTCAAATATGACAATGGTGCGTACCAGGGGATTTTCACAGGGCCCTGGGATGGTGACCGCGTCAATTGGTGCCGAGCCCCTCTCGTCGTTGACCAAAACCAGCCCAACACTTTGGTGGCAGGTACCCACCGTGTTTGGCGCACTACTGACAGTGCAGAAACCTGGACACCTATCAGTGGTGACTTGACTGAAGGCAACGGGCATCTGCGTGCCATTGCCATTGCTGAGGGCGCATCCAATACCATTTACACCGGGTCCAGTGATGGCTTGGTCTATCTGACTACCGACGCAGTGAACTGGGAGTTGCGCAGTGCATTTCTGCCCTCGGCTGTCATTCCAGACATTGCGGTGGATCCTGAGGATTGGCAGAAAGCTTACCTTTGTTCCGGGCAAACTTATGATGAAGGTGTCTTTTATACAGATGATGGTGGCGTTAATTGGGTTGGAATCACCGGTGATTTGCCTGTGGGGCTAATGCCCTTGTCTCTGGCCGTGGATTTCCGCACCACCCCACCTAGGTTGTACCTGGGAACTGACTACGGAATTTATGCCTCCCTTGATGATGGCTGGACCTGGGTTAAGGCCGACGCTGGTCTACCCAGTCTGGCGATTTACGACGTCACTGTTGACTCTGCCAACAGTTTGTTGGTGGCAGGAACTCACGGCCGCGGCATGTGGCGCGCACCCTTGGACGTGACTGCCCCCACCCTGGTGCTCACCTCTCCGGTCGGTGGCGAAGCCTGGACCATTGGGAATGATTACAACATTACCTGGACGGCATCTGACGATCATAACGTATCAGCAGTTTCCCTCCTACTCTCCCGCGATGGTGGATTGACTTATCCTGAGGTCCTTGCCCTCGATATCGAAAACACTGGTACTTTCAACTGGCTGGTTGATGGTGAAGCCTCCGAAAATTGCCGTATCCAAGTGTATGCCGAAGACGAATCGAGTAATGACGTTTTTGTTGAAAGCGAGGATGACTTCGTTATCAGCAGTGGAGTTTCTGGCAGTTCGGATATGCCCATGGTCACGAGCCTTAAAAAGGCCTACCCAAATCCCTTTAACCCCAGAACAACCATCAGTTTTGATCTGGCCAAGGATTCTCACGCTCTGCTGCAGGTGTTTTCTATTGATGGACACCTGATCCAGACTCTTGTGGATCAATCCCTGCGATCCGGTCCTCACCATTCGGTCTGGAACGGAACCGATCTCCAGGGCCGTGCCGTGGCTTCAGGCAATTACTTATACACTCTGACGACTACCGACGGTTACCGGCAGTCTGGTAAAGTCATGCTTATGAAGTGATGTTTCGCTGTAGTTGATGTCACTGTGCCCCGGGCGAAAGTCCGGGGCATTTTTAATCGTCTGCCACAGACAAAAACGCCAGCAGGGCCTCAATATCTTGGGCCGTCATGGGTTTGATGTAACGGTCCATCCCTTTGTGGGTTCGTGTGCCGGCTTGGAAGTTTCCTATCTGGGTTCGGATATATTCTGTAAATTGCCCAGTCAGTTGAGGCGTGGATCCTCTGCCAAAAGCATCGACCCCATGGCATTTGGCGCAATTTTTACTGTAAAACAGGCGGCCCCTTTCAACATCCCCATCGTAACGGGCAACATTAAAAATGCGGCTGGCAAGGTGCAGCTTTTCCAGAGCACTGGTCTCTGGGGTGACATCTGGCATGATGGTTGTGAGTTTCAATTGGGAATGGTAGATCGAGATATCCAGCAAGTCCGTGGCTGAGATTTCCCTGTCAGTGGCATACATGGACATGACCATGTTGTTGCGTTCCTTGATCTTGAATTGGTGTAACTGTTTGGCTAAATATTTGGCTGGTAAACCGGCCAGGCGAGGGAACTCGCCACCACCGCCCCCTTGGCCAAATTCGCCATGGCATCCAGCACACAACTCATTTATTTCTTCACCGTTTTCGGAGTCGTAATCGTGAGCTCTAACGTCGGGGTACTGGGCTATCGCGGGTAAGGTACCCAGCAGAAGAACCGACAATAAGAGGGCGGTAGCAGCAGTAACATGGCTGAAGCTTTTGATTGTTTCAGGGAGTGTGAATGCTGTTCTAACCTTTAGGTCGAGATTCAATCTATAATTCCTTCAGAGTGTCAGTCGAAGGGAGTTTCGGTCTTATTCAGGTTATTCCAAATTTTCAGGAGCCAATCGGTGCCCCTTGAGGTAGAGGCGATGATGGCCAGAACCGACACAAGGAGAGCCAGAACCAGGGAGGCCACCATGAGAATATAGAGGAGAACCAATTAAGGCCTTTCTTGTCTGGGGAAAACCAATGGCGGGTTCACAGAATACACGCAAGCGGTGGGTTTCGCCATTGAGCCTAGCTGGAAGTCTATATCTCAAACATAGGGAGAAATGACTGGGGTAATCCTGATGGAGAGTACGAAATTGTAGTATATTCCCATAGCCGAAATTGGCATGGGAACAACACAGAAGATTTTATTGCCAAGGAGAGGAGGAGTCGGAATTTTGTACGGAATCGGTTTATGCATTCTCATCGCGATCACTGCGTTCCTTTTGTCACCAGCCATTCCTATTGGCTCGGTAACTATTGCCATCGTACTCGGTATCTTCATTCGCAATCTTTTAAAACCTGCTGCCAAATTTGACAGGGGAATTGCCTTCAGTGAGAAGCATATCCTCTCCTTTGCCATAGCTTTGATGGGAATCAACCTCAACTACCGGATTTTGAGCCAACTGGGATTGAAGACCCTCTTCCTGATACTGGCTTCCATAACTCTGACACTGACTGTTTCAATCCTTCTAGGTCGATTGTTCCATTTGAATAAACGATTTTCTTTGTTGCTGGGCATTGGCAATGCCATTTGTGGCAGCTCGGCTATCGCCGCCACAAAAGAGATTGTCGGCGCCAACGAAGAAGAGGCCGGTCTGTCCATTGCCATCGTCAATTTTTTAGGGACACTGGGGATCTTTGCTCTGCCCTTTATCGGGTCCGTGGTCCTGAATTTTTCCGATGCTAACTCGGGCATCTTAATCGGTAATACCTTGCAGGCTGTTGGGCAGGTGGTTGCAGCGGGGTTTTCATTGGGCGAATTGTCCGGTCAAACAGCAACCATTGTGAAGATGACACGCATTCTGATGCTTACTCCGTTGATCCTGATATTGATTTTTTCTTTCGCAGGGAAAGCCGTGGGAGGTGCTGGCAAGGGGACATCGAAAAAGTTATCCGTTCCCGTATTTGTAGTAGGATTTGTTCTGTTCTCTCTGATCCCGGCCTTTCGGCTCTTACCGGAATCAGCTATCCAAATCATCAGTAATATGAGTAAGTATGCCTTGTTGTTGGCCATGGCCGGAATTGGTTTAAAAATAACTTTCCGCAGTCTGGTTCAAGACGGGAAAAATGCGCTGTTACTAGGCACTGTCATTTTCATGATCCAGATCATTTTCAGCAGTTGTATGATTCATCTTTTGTAGAAGGCTTTATTCAGACAACGCCATATGGATCAAACGCCCATTGATCATATCGAATACAAAATGGGCCACCATGGCGGGCCACAGAGATCCTGTCAGCAGAAAAACGCCACCCAGCCATAACCCAATGACAGCAGTGCGTGGAATATTGGCAGCCCCTTGGTAAGAATGGGCCAGACCAAAAGCCAGCGACGAAACGAGAAGTGCTGGCACAGGCCCAATCCAATGCTGCAGATACCAAATCAGGAAACCTCGATAGAGAAGTTCTTCCCATATTCCTGCCGCCAGGGACAATCCGTTAAACCAGCGCAATTCCAGAACGGTTCTGGGCAACAAAAAATCAAATCCGTCGAGTTGGGACATGAGTTCGGCCCGTGCCTCGGGGTTGCGTCGCAATTGGATGGACTGCATTTGGGTCAGGCCCAGCCCAAGTAAAGCCAAAACGATACCGGCCACCCAGAGCAAATCCGGGGAACCTAAATTGAGGCCTAGTTCGGCTGCACCCCGTCCCTGGAAAACCCAGTTCAGCAAACAGACCAGTCCTAATCCCGTCAGCCAAACTATGGACTGCTTGTAGTCTTTAATGGTGTTGTACGGCTCAGCTCCCGGAGTGGCTTGGAGCCGTTCAGTCTTACGAGTTTCGAACCAAGAATAGAGTGGAAAGAACAAGGTGATGATGGCAATAAATAGGTGATCGTAAAGATGCGTCATGGTTTGCTTTCGTCGTTGCGGCCACGCAAGGGTGCCAGGGCCACTGTAAGGGAGCAGAATTCGTTGCCGGAGTTTTCCGGCTGGTCAGTTTCTACGTGGAAAATATCGAACAGTTCGTCGAGCAAGGTGTTGGCCTGCGCCCTTTGGCTGGGAGTGAGGCGGGCGTGCAGGCGAAAAGCGAGGAGGTTGCGGTCCGGTCCTTCATAGCGGGCTTCATGGGATTCGAGGGCTGCTTTCAGATCACCAACAGCCATGCGGTGGGCCGCGGCAAGAGAAACAACGGCATCAGCGACGTGCTCATCGTCGCCGCGGATGGGCGTCAAGTCGAATTCTTCTGCCACGGGTTGATAGAGAATTTCGTCCCGCTTGGGGCCTGGTCGGGTGCCTGCCTGAACCAACAGCCCGACCTCTTCGAGACGATGCACGTGGTAGTAGACGGCTGTGGCCGGGCGACCCATACGGGCGGCAATTTCGGCCACGGTCAAGGGAGACATTCCATTGAATTGGCCCAGGATTTCCAGGCGCAATGATGATGCCAGCGCTTTTCTTTGGCTGGGATCGGTGACCGCGAGGGTCTTGATGTTTCGTTTAGAGTTCATGGGGATAGTCTACAGCATTATTTAAAAAAGCGCAATAATTTAAACAAACTCACTAAAGTCTAGAATGCCTGGAGCCTGGGCTTGCGCAAAACAAGATTAAAATGCTAAGGTATAGACTCTGATTCCAACACAAGGGAGATACCATGTTGACTCGCCACCAAATCGTCTCATTGATTCTGATCATCATATTGAGCACCTGCTCAGTGGCTATTGCCGATACCATAACCAGCACAACCGAGGGCGGATTCTGGCATGACCATGGAACCTGGGTCGGTGATATCGTCCCGGGACCTGGGGATGCAGCTGTATTGGACGGCCCGGTTTCACTGAGTGGCGTGGGCGAGTGTGTCAGCCTGGTGGTAACCAGTTCAGGCAGTATGGCCGGAGCTTCGAGTGGTTCGGACAATCTCCTGAAAGTACATGGCCCGGTGCAGAACCATGGCGAGGTCAACCGCGGCCCCATCAGGCTCGATTTTGAAATCTTCGGCGATTTACACAGCTCAGGAACCTGGTACAGTAGTTTCATCATCCTGACGGGTGACCACCAGCGCAACCTGAGCCAGGCCGGCGATGGGGTTCTGGAGAGCGAATTGAAAGTCGCTTCGGGTTCGGCCGCTGTGGCGGTGGCCACCACACCACTGAAAATACTCGGCCATGTGGATATGACTGGTGGGCGCCTGGACCTGGACTTCGATTGCCCCCTGACTCTCATCAATTGCGAATTCAATGGGCCCATGAATGCCAACGGCAACGAGGTGCGTTTCCGCACCTGGAGTTATCTCCAGCAATGTCAGTTGGATGATGCCGTTCTCGTGGGGGAAGTGGAAGCTGGCCACCAAGTTCACTTCACAACCCAGGTCGTAGTACGCGATACCCTGCGCAACCAACCCAGTACGGGTGGCGGTGCTGTCATCGTCACCGGGAACATGATCAACGAAGGAATAATCCGGGCCACAAATTACAGTTTCCCCATCAGCATCACCGGCGATTTGGAGACCCATGGGCTGGTGGCCTGCACCCAACTCTTCTTCCAGGGTGTGGGGGTCGAACACCGGCTGCGCATGGGACCAGATGGCATCATCAATGCACCCACTTTTCTGCCTGAATTTCAGGCCGCCACCATCATTGCTGAAACCCCTGTTCGGTTTTCCAGAGGCCTGGGTTTGGGCATCGGAACGCTGGTTCTGGAGCCCGGGGCTTCTTTGATCTTATCAGGTTTCGCGGGCATCGGCTCCGGAACCATTCTGGCCAACGGCAATACCATCACCGCCGAAGGTTCGGGTGGTTTGGGTACCTTGACCCTGGATCAGGGAGTGCTGGCCGGAGTTGTGCCATTCTCTGACCAGGCCATCTGCACCAATGGATTATCTGTAGAAGGTACTCTGCAAAGCTGGCCCTGGGCTTCAGCAGAAATCACCGTTGAAGGGTTGTTGCAGGTTACCGGTGCGTTGAGCGATGGTGACCATCCGGTGGTGGTTCATGCTCGGGGCGATGTCGACAACGAAGGCACTATCGACAATTCGGTGTTCATTTTGGATGGAGCGGAAGACCAGGCCGTGGGGTTGGGCAGTGGTATGGCGGTGCCGGATATTCGCCTGGAATCATTGCTACCTGGCAGTGGTCATCAGTGGTATCGGGACGGCGAAGTTTTAGCCGGCCAAACGGGCGCCAACTTGATTCTGAATACGGCAGGTTCCGATGACTATGGAACCTATGTTTGCCGCCAGGGAGAAACCGCCTCCAGGGCCATACTGTTGGCCTCCAGTCTGGGTCTGACCCCAGTTCCTGCGGTCGCAGGGGTGATTAATCTGCGGAATATGCCCAACCCATTCAATCCGAGCACCGAAATTTCTTTCACCCTTCCCCAGAGTGATGAAGTTTCTTTGGTTGTCTACGATCTGGCGGGCCGGGAAGTAGACCGACTTCTGGATGAACCTATGAGCGCTGGCGATCACAGCATTCATTGGAGCCCCAGAAGCCTCTCTTCAGGTGTTTATCTATATCGATTGCAGGCGGGGGCCACCATCTTAACCCGGCGTTGCTTGATGATCAAGTGAGGCAGGGCATAGTATGACCGGGGGGGCGTTTTCACGCCCCTCCTTGAGTTTTAACATCACCACGAGTTCGTACAAATAGAAATACAAAAACCGTTAAATCAACCAACATCACCATTCCAATTACCCTCACAACCCAATCCGGCATTGGAAAGACCCATGCGTTAAGGGCCATGAAAACCAATGAGATTATCATCACTAAAATCGATACGGCCATCATGTTGATTCTCTTCATTTTAGAAACCTTTCTACATTGTTTTCAAATAATAAATTTTTACAGAAGCGCCTATGACTAGCTGTATCATTGCTGTGATCACTAAAGTAATGAATACAACGTGACTAAAATTTCCGGCAACAACTGCGGCAATTAAAATCAGGATTGAATTAATCATAAGCATGGGCATTCCGGCCTTGCTTCTTATGGCCTTCAATCTTTCATCGTGCTCTTTGTTATAAAGAATTTGTAATTTTTTATCATCATTCACGATGCCGTTAAGCTTTATGATTTGAACTATTGCCAAGACACCGATGGCCAAAATAATTCCAATACGAAAGCCAGTGGACGTTCCCTCTTCCATAGTTCCGTCATCGGTGTTGCCCACTACCAGGAACTGAGCGATTCCCAGTACTACGGCAAAAAATGCAAACGTGGAAAAGAGCACGATTCTTTTTTTAATTTTCATCTTGAATTGTTCCATAGCCAATTCTCCTTAATGGGTTACTTCTGAAAAATCGAAAACTTCTTCAATGGTCATTTCAAAGAAGTGGGCAATTTTGTATGCCAGGACGAGTGATGCTGTATATTTGCCAACCTCAATGGAAGTGATGGTCTGCCTTGTTGTTCCTACTTCCAAGGCCAAGTCTTCCTGTGACAACTTCATTCCTTTCCTCAATTCTCGTATTTTTGTTTTCATTTTTACTCCCTTAAAATTTTTGCATAGTTAACTTTGCGGAAAAAGCATAGCAGGCTTTGCAAAAAAAGACAAGTAAACTTTGCATAAAACAAAGATATTCCTCAGAAATAAAAAATGGAAAAAATAGACTGGGAAGGCTTTGTGGCTTTACCGAACTAAAGTAATTTTCCTTTGGCTCAACCCCTGGTCGGTTTTTAACCTGACAAAATATGCTCCAGAGCTGAGAGCCCGGCCGTAGTTGTTGGTGCCATCCCAAAGAAATTCATGATGGCCTGATTCCAGAGTTCCGGTTTTCAATGTTTTGATCAGTTGCCCCCGCAAATCATGAATTTTCAAGTCAATGGTGGAAGAGTTGGGCAGTTCAAATGAAATGGTCGTTCTGGGATTAAAGGGGTTGGGGCTGGCTTCCGGATGGGCCATCATGGTCACAACACTGGATCCAACATCGGTTGGAGCTATGAAGTTTCCTTTGAATTGCAAAATGGCGGTGCGGTTGTACTCGCTGTCAGAATCCCAGGCCTCCTCGTACCAGGACCAGGTCTCTGTGGGGCCAGAGTAAATTTGGCCGCCCATGCCCGGATTGCCATATCCAAAAAACATGGTGCTGCCTGCGGGAATGATGATGCCTTCTTCGGCCACATCAACATAGGTGTATAAGCTGGGCGGATACTCGGTCTCGTCTTCACTGGCGGCCAGGAAGGTGCCCTGGAAATCCTGAGAGCCTGGAGCACCAGGAAGGTTTTCGGATATCCAGACATACCAGCTTCTGGCCCAAAAGCCCCCACAGGGCCAACCAAATTCCACCACGGTGATATCCTGGCCGGTGGTATTGGTCCAGCTGCTCAGGAAGTGTGTTCCCCAACCTTCGTAATCTCCACCCTGGGTCGCGGGCGTGTCCATGGCCCCGGCTGAATTGAACATCACATCAGCGGTTACTACACTGGGAGCCTGAGGGTGGGAGTGAGAAATCAGAGGGGTTGTTTCACCGTTTTTGCCCATCACGCCCAGGTCAGAGGCCAAGGCAGAGCTTGTGATTAAAAATGTCAGGGAGCAAATGAGGATGGTGGTCTTGTTAAACATTGTCGCGGACTCATTTCTCGCTGAGTGAAGCAAAATCCAATCTTTAAGGCCATTATCGCAAAATTTAGGACATTATTACAGTAAAATTTTAGAGCTTTGATTCTGCAAATTGAAGCAGGAGTGCCAATAGTGTATAATTCCCTCAATACATGGCGCCCCAAAGAGAAGCTGTTTTCGAAGAGGTTTGTTGTGAAAAATAAAAATTCAATTTTTTTCATTTTTGTTTTCGTTCTGATGATGGCCAATGGGCAGGGTGCAGATGCCCAGAACGGGGTTGGCATATATTTTGATCCAGAGGCCAGCAGCACCAGTGTCACAACAACAGAGCCTTACAGTCAAGTACAGGGCTGGTTGTTGTTGACCTCGCCCACCTCAGATGGGCCAATTACGGGCTTTGAGCTTCAGGTTCAGGTACACACTGAGGGCCCGGACCCCATTGTAATTTGGAACCTGCCACCCCAGTCTGTAAATGAGCTGGATGCTCCACAACTTAAAATCTGGTTTGGGCAGGCGTTGACAGCCAGCCCCATTGTGGAATTGGCCCAGGTGACCATTCTTGTACCGGAAGCCGGCCAAACAGTCTGGCTAACGATTCATTCTTTGGATGATCCCACAATGACCGAACCACCGGAATGGGGCACGGCAGTATATTGGCCTTCCTATTCTTCTGGGGATCCAACTTCCTATGTTTCCATGAATTCGGCTCAGGGCTGTTTGGGTAAACCAGCAGCCGGAATCAACGGGGACAGCAATCCGCCTCGGCATGCCTGGAGCGATCCGCCTTTGGATATTGGTGTCTTTGATGTGGAAGGCGTGCTGCCTACCTTTTCTCTGCAAAACCAAGGTGAGGTGATCGTCCAGGGTGAGTTGACCCTCAATGGAAACTCGCCGGTTTTGGTTCAAGTTGGGGACGGCCCATTTTCCGCCGAAGGATTGCAGTTCCAGGTTCTGCCTGGGCAGAGTGTGGACTTCCTTTTTGAGGTTCCTAACTCCGGATCTATTGAAAAAACGGTTCATCTGGAAATTTGTGACTGGCAATTTGATTCTCACTTCACCCGCAACGGAGGGGAACCGTCTGCACGGTGGGATCCAGCCGAAGTGGATTTCGGAATTGTTACTCTAGGCCTCGATTCACCTGAGCACCTGATCGCTTTCACCAACACGGGGCAAGATATTCTCTACCCCTCCGAAGTTATCCACTCCGGTGATTTTTTGCTGGAGACTCCCTATTGGTATGACCCTCCGCTTTATCCCAACCAAGTTGTTTATTATGTTGGGGTATTCAGCCCCTCGGTGACCGGCCCCGCCACAGAGATCGTCGAGTCGTATTATTCCGAAAATACTTTGACATTGTATGGGCATGGGGTTGATGCCAGTCCAGTTTGCGACATTCACCCATCGGCCATGGACTTCGGTGAGGTCGCAGTGGGCGAGCCTCCTTACTATGTACGTTACGTATGTGTGAGCAATGAAGGGGGAGAGATTCTGGAGGGTGAATTTGTTTTCGACGATCCAGACGGTGGTTTCATTGTGGAATCCGATCCCGGGGCCTTTGCCCTTTCGCACGGAGAAGCGGCTTGCTTTGGCCTCCGTTGCGAACCACCCATCCCTGGTTATTTTGAGGCGACTTTGTCCGCCGGCCCCAATTGTCAGGAAGTCACCATCAGTGGAACAGGGGTGGAAATAGGCCCCACCTGCGAGTGGACTTGCTCCTACCTGGTTGGCGATGTTGTCACGTTGCCCCTCCAGGCCGTGGGCCATGAAAACTACTACGGTATGACATACAGAAACAGGGGGGGAGAGTTTCTGAACGTGGACATCAGCCTCGAGGATCCCACCGGAACTTTCACCATGGTCAATGGCGGGGGAGCCCATTCAATCAGTCCCTACACTGGATTATCTCTCCAGTTCAAGTATGACCCAGTGGCTGCAGGTCGGGACACGGCTATCCTGCACACCGACTCAATTTGTGGCGACATCCTGCTGGTTGGTCATGCTGCTGAACCCTGGCCCGATTGCTTGATCAGTCCCGACGACATCGAAGACTTTGGAAGTTTGCGCGTCGATGACAGTGGCACCCGAACGGTGCGGGCCCGCAACACAGGGTACACCACATTGGACGGTTTTTGGGAAACCGAAGGAGACGATTTTTCCTTGGATCTTCCGGGCCCATTCACCTTGGAGCCCGGCCAATACACTGATCGGATCCTGTCCTTTTTTCCTCAGGATGCAGGCCCCTCGTTTGGGTGGGTGAGTACAGGATTAGATTCCTGTTTGGGGTTCTCCTGCCAGGGATTGGGAATTCCTCTCGAGTCGAATCGAATGGGCCTGTACTGGAATGAAGGCGCGTCTATTACAGGGATACAGACTGAGCAAGACAGCCAGATCGTCACGCTCTACCTGATTTTGACGGCTCCCTTCGATGCCGCCTACATTTCAGGTTGGTCCATGTCTTATTCCATTGAGGGTCCTGCTGAAATCCAGAGCGGATGGGGCTTTCCCCTTCCTGGCCAGCATTCCTGGATGGTGGGCAACCGGCATGACTTCCAATTCGAGACGCCTCAACTTTTGTATGACGGTCTAGTCTTGGCCGAAATCCCGGTGCTTGTGCCCACTCCCGGAGAAATTAGTTCCTTGGGTTTGTATGCGGGCAGCTACAAGCTTAATATGGAGAACGTATGGTTTGATCTGGTGCTTGAAGAAGATGCCACAGTCAACAGTGGACTCTCAGGTGTGGAGATTGAGACTGATTTGCCCACTCCTTCGCGGACAGTCTTGAATCACTGTTATCCCAATCCGTTCAATCCTGAAGTCCACATTCCATTTGAACTGGCTCGCCGGGGACAGGTGAGGGTTACCATCTATGATCTGGCTGGTCGTTTGGTGAAAGAATTGATCCAGGACTCCTTTGAACCAGGCCGATACGAATTGGTTTGGAATGGGCGCGACAGTCATGGCAGAAGTGTACCCAGCAATATTTATTATGTGAGGCTTAGTGCCCATGGTGGAGTCCAAATGCAGAAAATAACCATGGTGAAATAAGATCCCGCGGAGGGCAAAAAATGTTGGGTTCAGTGTATGTGTACAGAAAAACGAATCTTCCTCTGAGCCTTAAAAAGGTGGTTTTAGATGGCGCACAATGACCTACACCTGATCTATTTCTCTCCCACTGGCACCACTGAAAAAGTTATGGATGCCATTGCCCAAGGGTTGAATCCAGCTAAGATGACGCGCCACGATTTGACCAAGGCAAAAGAGGAACAGGAATTGTGCTTGGACAATGGTATGGCAATCATCGGCATCCCCGTCTATGCCGGCCGAGTACCGGAAACATGCCTGCAGCGATTGTCAGGTTTTTCAGCGCAAAATATCCCCACGGTGTTGGTCGCCTTATACGGAAATCGAAAATTTGAGGATGCCCTGGTGGAACTTCGTGATGTGGTCACTGCAAAAGGATTCTCTGTGGTGGCCGCTGGGGCCTTCGTGGGTGAGCATTCCTACGCCACACCCGACTATCCCGTGGCCGTCGGCCGGCCTGATAAGGGCGACTTAAAGTTGGCTCAGGAGTTTGGGCAGCAGGTGGCGGCAAAACTTACCAACGGCCCTGTCAGCACTCCCCACATCAGTGGAAATGTCCCGTATAAAGAGCGCGTCACATTTGGCGGGGTCGCTCCGGAAACAGATGCCACTGGTTGCCACTTGTGCGGTGAGTGTGCTGGTGCATGTCCTGTGGATGTGATCTCTGTGGACGAGGCCGTCATCACAGATGCTGGCCATTGCATTATGTGTGCAGCCTGCGTCCGGGCTTGTCCGACTAAAGCCAGAACATTCGATCATCCAGTGGTCAATCACCGTAGAGGACTATTGGTGAAAAACTGTTCTCAGCCTAAGGCACCTACACTGTTTATCTAGAGGGTGAGAAGCGAGATTGACCATAGGTGGCAATGGTTTCCGCCTGTGGTCGGTCGAATTTTTTACCAAATTGTATCTCTGCCCTCCCTACAAAGGCCAGAATTTACCTGAACCCATTGAAGTTGGCCTGGTATCTTCCCAAAGTATCGAAGGGAGGTGTTGAATTTAAAGAACATCCTAGAAGTCCCACTTTAATAGGGACATTTCCCCACTAAAGATATCCCCTGATTGATCCGACACATTCAACAGACAGAATTTTATCCCTTTGCTTTCAAGATACTGCAGAAGGAAAAATAAAGACCTGAGGTTGGTATGGCACGGAGGTTTCGGTAATGTTGGGTTTTAAGAAAATAGGATTGAAGGCAAAATTAATTGGGGGAAGCATTGGCCCAATGGTTTTGGTGGTAACCTTGGGAGTGGTATGCTATTCGAGTATTGGTTCACTGCTAAAAAGCAGCCTTTTGGTAGACCATACCCATGAAGTGATCCAGCAGGCTATGCAAATTGAAGCCTCGGCCGTGAATATGGAAACCGGCATGCGTGGTTACTTATTGGCTGGTAAGGATGATTTCCTAAGCCCATATACTGCAGGTGGACAGAACTTTGATAAATTGATTGATGACCTTCAAATAACTGTAAATGATAATCCGGCTCAGGTCCAACTTCTAGACGAAATTTCCGTTACAATAGTTGAGTGGAAAAAGGATGTTACTGAACCCACCATCGCTTTGCGGAGAAAAATTGGTGATTCAAAAAATATGGATGACATGGCCGACCTAGTGGGAGAAGGCCGTGGGAAAATCTACTTTGACAAGTTTCGCAATCAAATTGCTACTTTCATCGATCGTGAACAAAAGCTGCTAGATGAAAGGGTGGCGCTAGCCGAAGAAGCGAACGATGTACAATTGTTGCGCAAGGCGAGTGATCGAATCAATCACACACACAAAGTGATTGAAGAAGCGATGAAAATTGAAGCTGCAGCAGTGGACATGGAGACGGGTATGCGCGGATACCTGTTGGCCGGCAAAGAAGATTTCCTGTCGCCCTACCAGGGTGGACACGGGCGCTTTAAAGACCTTGTGGACCAGCTGAAGGTTACTGTCAGTGACAACCCAGCACAGGTTTCGCTGCTGGGGGAAATAGAAACTACCATCGATGATTGGAAGAAAAACGTTACCGAACCTACCATCAAATTGCGCCGACAAATTGGTGATGCCCAGACCATGAACGACATGGCTCACTTGGTGGGCGAGGCTCGTGGTAAAGCGTACTTCGATAAATTTCGTGACCAGATCAAGACTTTCAGGGACCGTGAACTTGCGCTGATGGCACAAAGGCAAGAGGCTGCGGAACAAACTGCCAGCAAGGCAAATTCCACAATCATCATCGGGGTGAGTCTGACAATTCTGATTTCCTTAATTGTCGCCTTGTTCACAGCCACTTCAATCATTCGAAAATTTAAGGATATTTTTGGAGGCCTGAAGTCTTTCTCAGAGCAAGAACTTACTGAATTGGGTGAACGTTTCATGACGATTATTCAATCCCTTGATAACGGGGCCTCCAATGTCTCAGCGGCCAGCAACGGAATTGCAGGAGGCGCATCTACCCAGGCTGCAGCCATTGAGGAAACATCGGCTACTTTGATTGTGCTTTCCAATTCGACTAAGGAAAATGCGGAGGCCGGCAAAGAAGCCGACAATGCCATGATGGGTGTGGGGAAAATTGTCACCGAAGCAAACAATACAGTGACGGATCTGACCAAATCCATGGAGGACATTTCCCAGTCCAGTGTGGACATTTCCAAGATCATCAAAACCATTGACGAGATTGCCTTCCAGACAAACCTGTTGGCGCTGAATGCAGCCGTGGAAGCTGCCCGTGCAGGAGATGCAGGCAAAGGCTTTGCCGTGGTGGCAGAAGAAGTCCGAAATCTGGCACAACGCAGTGCAGAGGCAGCAAAAAATACCGCCACTCTTATTGAAGAGACCGTCAGTCGTGTTGGTGAAGGATCCAGACTTGTTGCGGTGACTGCGGAAGCCTTTGAGGAAATAACTAAGAGTGCTGTTGCCGTGACTGGCATTGTAAATACGGTGGCCTCTTCCAGCCTTGAACAGGCTTCAGGAATTGAGCAGGTCAGACAGGCCAATGTCGAAATGGAAAATGTGACCCAGACGAATTCGGCCAGTACGGAAGAGTTGGCTGCTCAAGCCGAAGAATTGCTGTCCATTGTAAGTGACCTGAAGAGTATCGCGGGAAATACTACAACAGCACAAAATGCTGCTCCTGTTCAAGATTGGGCTTTTGAGGTTCCGAAACAATCCACATCAGTGAATGCCGATTCCCACTTTGTAGGTAGTGGAAGACAACCGGATGTTGTGATTCCGTTGGAAGATGAATGCCTGCTTGAATTATAGTTGAGCTGGCGCAGGTTGGCCCATGCACGGTGATTACATTTACCTGCGCCATATCCCCTCGGGAGATGGCGCAGGTCTAAGCTTTAAAAATTTTCGTTATAATCAGTGAATACGAAGGCCCGTTGACGATGACAAAACGGGATGCTAGTCTACCCCCATAATGAAGACACAAACAAACCACATCTTGGCGAACATCTGTCTCCTGGCTCTGCTATTGTTTAGCCCGGCAAGCAGTGCCCTGGCCGATACCCACCGGGTGCTCATTCTGAATTCCTTCAACGAAGGATACCATTGGACCGACCGCATAATGCAGGGCATCAAGTCAGTCCTGAACGATGAAGAAAATGTTGATCTTTTTATTGACTATATGGATGCTAAACGCTGCTCCGATCCCGATTATCTGGAAAAATTCAAAGATCTTCTGGCGCACAAATACCGGTTTCATAAATTCGATGCCATCCTTTCCACCGACGATCCGGCTCTGGATTTTTTACTGACCTATAGGGACACTCTTTTTCCGGGAGTACCCGTTGTCTTTTGCGGCATCAACGATTATCACCCGGAGCGTATTGCCAGTCATTCCAACATTACGGGTATTTACGAAACAAGTGATATAACCGGCACTGTGGAAATGATGTTACAACTGCACCCGGAAACCACCGAGGTGGCCATTGTTTTGGACACCACCATCAGTGGGCAATATTTTCTGGACCGAATCCAGAGGTTGGAAGGAACTTTTAAAAATCGGGTAATATTTAGATATCTCACTGGCTTAAATCTGGACCAACTCAAAGATGCCTTGCAGGACCTTCCTGAGACCACCCTACCTCTGTGGGCCATCTATTTGCGTACCCCCCAGGGGGTTTCCCTGTCGAGCAAAGAGAGCGTGCGCTTTACCTGCGACCACAGCCCCCGTCCGGTTTATTGCATCTGGGATGTGGTGGGGCAGGGGGTTGTGGGTGGCCGGGTTACGAGCCCAAACTTCCAGGGAGAAATGGCGGCCGGCCGCACTCTGGCACTTTTGCAAGGGGCCAAAATCGAAACCATGTCGGTGAGTGGAAGCCCGCCGGTCAGCATCTTCGACTATGTGGTCATGAAGCAACATGGAATTGACGCAAATCAGTTGCCTGATGAGGCCATTATTCTAAACCGTCCTTTCTCATTCTACCGTGAATTCAAACATTTGATATGGATGACAGGGGCTTTCGGACTCATTCTGCTTGCCACCATCTTTGCCCTTATCCAGCACATTCGAAAACGCAGGTTAGCCGAAGGCGCTTTGAAAGAGAGCGATGAACGCTACCGCATCATGAGCGAACGCACCGGCCAAATGGTCTATGATTTTGATCTGAACAAGGGCACCATCAAGTGGGCGGGCGCCATCACAACCATCACGGGCTACGAGTCTGAGGATTTCCAGAAAATTAGTGTCGATCAATGGACAAAAATGATTCATGCCGAGGACCGTCAAGGGGTGATGGAAATACTGGAACGGGCCATGAGCGAGGCCAAAGATGAGAAAGTAGAATACCGTTTCGTTCAGAGGAATGGCCAAACAATCACCGTTGAGGACAGCGGATCCTTTCTGACGGACGAGGCAGGAAAAGCTTACCGAATGGTCGGAACGATGAAGGATATTACCGAGCGAAAGGGTATTGAGGAGCAGCTCCGCCAAGCCGAAAAAATGGGAGCCATTGGCCAGCTGGCCGGCGGCATTGCCCACGATTTTAACAACCAACTGACAGGGGTTCTGGGCTACGCTGGCATGCTGAGAGAACAGCTCGAGGATGAAGAGTTGAAGAGCTTTGCTGTGGGTATTGAAGAGGCCGCGGTGCGCTCTTCTGGATTGACGGCCCAGTTGCTGGCGTTTTCCCGTCGAGGAAAATTCTTGGTCAAGGCCGTGGATGTGCACCAGGTCATTGCTGATGTTGTTTCCATATTGGATAGAAGCATCGACAAGCGCATTACGGTGGCTCAGGATCTGCACACTTCCGCTCTTGTGATTCAAGGCGATCCAACCCAACTCCAGAATGCCCTGCTTAATATTGCACTAAATGCCCGGGATGCTATGCCTCAGGGTGGCGAACTGACAATCACCACAGAAAAAGTACAGCTGGACAGTGCGTTTTTGATTCATTACCGCTACGAAATTGTGCCCGGCAACTACGCGGCCATTTCGATCACAGATACGGGCAGCGGTATGGACCGGGAAACGCAGCAACACATTTTTGAACCTTTCTTCACCACCAAAGAGGTTGGTAAAGGCACCGGCATGGGATTGGCCAGTGTTTATGGCACCATCAACAACCACCAGGGGGCCATCACCGTCTACAGCGAGGTGGGCCGGGGCACGGTGATCAAAGTCTATTTGCCCTTGGGTGAAGGCATCGAGCCTGGCCCCATCGAGACCATCACCGAATCTCCGATCACAGGGAATGCCCGGGTTCTTCTCGTGGACGATGAACCTGTGGTGCGGAAAATGGGCCAAAAAATGTTGACGGACCTGGGGTATTCCGTGACCACCTGCGCCGATGGTAAGGAAGCAGTGGAGTTCTACCAAAAATCCTGGCAGGAGATCGATTTGGTCATTCTGGATATGGTGATGCCGGTGATGGGAGGCCTGGATACATTTGTTGCCATGAGCCAAATCAATCCTGATTGCAGGGTCATTCTTTCTTCGGGGTATAGCATCAATGGCGAAGCCCAGGGAATTATGGACCGGGGAGTGAAGGACTTTGTGGGCAAACCCTACGATAGGGCCACCCTGTCTGGTGTGGTGGCGCGGGTCTTGGGTAATGAAAACTAAGCCATGGATTGGTATTGATATATAATTTTTAAGTAGACGGAATTCGGGATTTCAGCTATGATGGAGTCATGAAAACACAAAAAACAAGCAATTTCGGTGCGTGTTTTTCCAAGATGAGGGCGTTGTTTCTGATCTTTGGTTTGATCTTCCTCTGCGGTGGGGCCAGTTCCACCCGTCCCCAACAACGGGTTTTGTTGCTTCATTCCTACGCCCCGCCCATGAACTGGGTGACCACTATCACCGAGTCCATTGAGGCCGAATTGCTGCCTGAAACCAATGGTATCGATTTGCGCTTGGAATATATGGATACCAAGCGCCACTTCAGCCCTGAATATTTGGCCAATTTCAAGACCATGCTGGCCCTTAAGTATAAAAGCACTCCCTTCGACCTAATCATCGCCAGCGATAACAACGCCTACGATTTTATCCGCCTGCAACGCGATACACTCTTTGCCGGCACTCCGGTGGTTTTCTGTGGTGTGAACGGCTTTGATTCCAAAACCATGGAAGGCTTAGCCGATTTCACAGGCGTGGCCGAAGTGTATGCCCCCAAAGAGACCGTGGAGCTCATGCTCCAACTACACCCGGAAACCCGTGAGATCTTCATCATCAACGACTGTCTTACCACCGGGCGCCAAGTCCGGCTCTCCATGGAAGACGAGTTGGCCGCACTATCGGACCGGGTGCACTTTATCCACAACGAAGATATCCCCCTGTCTGAATTGAAGCAGCAGTTGGCCAACCTGAAAACCGGTCAACTGGCCTTGCTCGGTGTGTATTTTGGCGATTCTCAGGGCATCCATTCCACTTTCAGTAAAATGGGTGAAGAGTTACAAGCAAGCTGTCCAGTCCCTATGTATTGCCTGCTGGATTTTAACCTGACTGGTGGGCTGGTTGGTGGGCGAGTCACTGGTGCTGGTATCCAGGGCCGTGCTGCGGCTGCCATGGCCGCCCGAATCCTGGACGGCCAGCCTGCAGATGAAGTTCCCACCCGACCCGATGGAGCCTTTGTCTGGGCTTTCAGTCATCAAGCGCTCCAGCGATGGGATATTGATCCCAGCTTGTTGCCAACTGGCCACATCGTTCTTCATGAACCGATTTCATTCTTTGTAGAGAATCGCAATTTGGTCCTGAGTACCATGGCCATTTTTGCCGCCTTGTTCGGCGCTATCTTGATTTTGGTGGTGAACATCAAGCGCCGGCAAAAAGCCGAAGCAGATTTGAGCGAAAGTGAAAACGATCTCTCGACCACTCTTACGAGTATTGGTGATGGGGTCATCGCCACAGAAAGCAATGGCCTGATCACACGGTTAAATCCGGTAGCCGAAGAGTTGCTGGGGTGGAGTGAGGCCGAAGCCCAAGGCAAACACCTGACTGAAGTTTTCCGTCTGCGCGTCAGTGAAACCGCTCCCCCCGGACCGCCGGTAGACCTCAGCTTCGAAACGGTTTTGCGCTCAGGCGAAACCGTCACCATTGCCCGTGGTACCATTCTGATCACCCGCGATGGCAGTGAAAAGCTCATTGCCGACAGTGGTGCGCCCATCCGTTCCGGCGATGGTGAAACCCGAGGTGTGGTTATCGTCTTTCGCGATGTCACCGAACAGATGCACACGGAACGCAGACTGCAACAGGCACAAAAAATGGAATCAGTGGGGCAATTGGCCGGAGGCATTGCTCACGACTTCAACAATATGCTCACCGGTATCATCGGTTATGCAGAATTGCTGCAAATTGATTTGCAGGACAATGACGAGCAGCTGGAATCAGTGTCCCGTATTTTGCAAGCGGGCGAACGCGCCAGTGACTTAACCCACAAATTGCTCGATTTTTCGCGTAAAGGAAAGGTGCTCTCCACTCCCCTGGATATGCACGAAGTGATCCGAGATGCCCTCAGTTTGTTGGAGCGAACGGTGGGGCAATCGGTGACCATGGTTGCCATGCTGGGAGCAGAGCGTGTCACTCTTGTAGGGGATCCCACCCAATTGCAGCAAGCAGTGATGAATTTGTGCATCAATGCCCGCGATGCCATGCCTGATGGCGGCACCATTCGCATTGCTACCGAAGTGGTTGACCTGAGCGCAGTTCACTGTACAACCAGTGCTTTCGATTTGGTGGCGGGTCCACACCTGCGGCTTTCGGTCAGCGATACCGGCACCGGTATTCCGGCAGCGGTGCGGGATCGTATTTTTGAACCGTTTTACACCACCAAAGAACGAGGTCGAGGCACGGGGCTGGGCCTGGCTGCGGTTTATGGTTGCATCAAGGCACATCGGGGTGCCATTCATCTGAGTAGTATCGAAAAGCCAGGTACCACTTTTGTGGTGGATCTGCCCTTGCACGACATGGAAATATTACCGGTCTCCGAGCCAGTCAAGATGCCTGAGAATGTGGCCCGCGGCACCGTGTTGGTAGTAGATGACGATGATACAGTGCGCAGTATGGCCATCGACCTTTTGGGGAGCATGGGCTACGAAGTGATCAGCGCCATAGATGGTGCCGATGGTTTGGAAAAATTTGCTGCCCACCTAAATGAAATCGATGTGGTGCTGCTGGATCTGGTCATGCCTCGACTGGGTGGAAGGCCGGCGTTCCACAGTATGCGCAGACTGGATCCTCATGCCTGTGTGGTTCTCGCCTCAGGCTTTGCTGAACCTGATGCCGTGAAAGATCTATTGGAGAACGGGCTTTGCGGCTTCCTGAACAAGCCCTACCGCCGAGCCGAACTTATGCATGCCATGGAGAATGCCCGTCTCAAACGACGGGCCAGCCAAAATGAAGGCTAGCTGCTTTTAACAACTATTGCGCCATCTACCATTCCAATTTGGGTGTACCATGCGATTGTTCAGTCTGATACTAATTCTTATGGTTAGCCTGGTGTCCAACTTGGCTATGGCTTATGAGGTCTCCTTCAACTGCGGTGGCTCCGAATGCACCATGGATGGCATTGTCTTTGCCCCGGACACAGCCTACCCGGGATCGGAAGGCGCGGGTTACATTGCAGGATCCACAAGTTCTGCCAGTCGCAGCTCCCAGACTGGGGGACCATACCAACCGCCCGCCGTTTGCTCAGGCTACCGCCAAGGTGATTTTAGCTACCAGTTTGATGTTCCCAATGGCCTTTACGCCATGACGCTCTATTTCAATGAATTTGCCAATCATGGGCCGGGTTTGAGAGAATTTCCCATCCAGGTCAACCGTACGATTTACCATGAAGATTTCGACATTTGGGCGCACGGACGTATGTACTATGCCTTCAGTGTTCGGCTTCTGGTAGAGGTATCGCAGGGAGCCATTGTGGCTTCTTTCGGTTCGGGATCAGGTGACGCTCTGCTGGCAGGAATTTCCATCCGAGATATTCAGGATGAGGGGCTTGTCCCCAATCCGCCCACCGGCATGACCACCACGCCCTCTTACAATGCCGTGAATTTGTCGTGGGATTTGCCTGGAGATGATGTGTCGGGAGTGGTTTTGTACCGCAGCGAGCATCCAGATGGGCCCTTTGTTGCAGTGGCCTCCCGGTCAGATCTGGCCCCATTCTGGGTGGATTACGATGTGATACCTGGAACTACCTATTTTTATCAGATCACGACCAAGAACTTATTTGATGAGGAAAGTGAAGCTTCGCCAACTTCCTCAGCCACGGTCCTCTCGGTGGAGGGTGCCCTTGGGCCAACTTATAGCATCACCATGGATCCAGCCGACCTGGAACAACTGCGCAGGTATCCCCATCTCGATTTGGATTACCCGGCACAGCTGGCTTTCAATGGGGCTCCTGGGGGACTGGTTAGCGTCCGGTATCGCGGATCGCTCAGTCGCTTGATCAGCAATAAGAAATCCTGGAAAATCAAACTGGATGATGGGCTGCTCAACGAGAGGGATCGGTTCAACCTTAACGGTGATTTTATCGACCTCTCCCAGATGGTTCCTCTGGCCTCGTTTGCCAGCTTCCAGCAAACACGGTGTCTTACTCCCGAAATTCACAAAGCCAATTTGCTGGTCAACAATTTGTATCGCGGGCAATTCAGTGAAGTGGAACAGATTGACGAACTCTTTCTGGAAAAACGCGGTTATATCGAGGTGGGGAATGTTTATAAATGCAACTCGGGATTGCAGCTGCTCAGTGGTCCTTTTTATGCCACCCAATACGAGAAAAAAACCAATGAAGAATATGGCAACGACGACCTGGTTTCCTTCATCGAAACCATCAACCTGACTCCGGATTCAGAATTAGATGATCACCTTTTTCCCCTCCTGAATCTGGAAAGGCAGGTGGACTATTACGCCACCCGGATTTTCCTGGCCGACTATGATTATTTTGTGCGCAATTATTACCTTTATCATCATCTGGCCACTGATAAATGGGAGCTTATTCCCTGGGATCTGGACCTGGCTCTGGACTTCCAGTCCAGCCTTAGCGCCATCGATCTGGGCACCTTTGCGACACCATCACCCAATGGGTGGAATCGCCTCTTCGATCGCCTCCTGTCGGTACCAAAATACCGCCGCTTTTATTGCGACCGGCTGACCGAATTGATGGACTCTACTTTCTCCGAAGACTCTTTCACCAGCATGGTGGACAGTCTGGCCACTACAGTGAGTCAGGAGATAGAGCGAGACTTCTGGAAGCTCCGGTTTGATGAAGAGCATCTCTTTCCCCAGCGGGTGAATCAGATAAAATCATTTGGCAATACCAGACGGGATTTCCTTCAATGGGCGATAGAGCCATATCTTGCCGGAACCAATAGCCTGTTTATCAATGAGATCCTGGTCTTGAATCAAAACACTCTCGCTGATGAGGCCCAACAGTTTGACAGCTATATTGAGCTGTACAATTGGAGCAACCAGCCCGTCCAGTTGAGTGATTATTGCTTGAGCAATGGCACGATTGATCCCCTGGCGGGTATCCTTCCGGATGAGATTCTTCCAGCCCGCAGCTTTACTCTGCTCTGGGCCGACAACGAGACCGAGCAGGGTGACCATCATTTGCCGATGACTCTTTCCGAGACCAGCGGCCAGCTGATGTTGTATCAGTTGGATAATTTGACCACTGCCGTCGACTCTCTGGTCTACGAGGCGCCAGTGCCTGACGTGGCAATGGCTCTGCCCATTGATGGCTGGTGGCCACTCCAGGAGGCGGCGCCAACCCCCGGGTTCACCAATGTCTTTGATGAAGGCGCGGCCACCGTCTTCATCAATGAATTTATGGCCCTCAATACCACGACCATGACCGATCCCCAGGGCGAGTATGAAGATTGGGTGGAACTGTACAATCCCAGTTCCGAAATTATCAACCTGACTGGGTTTCATTTGTCTGATGATGTCAATAATCCTGCACGCTGGTCCTTTCCTGCCGGCACGACCATTGCTGCCCAGGGATTCTTGCTGGTTTGGTGTGATGCAGACGAAACAGATTCCGGGCTACACACCAATTTCAAATTGAGTGCGGGGGGCGAAGCCATTGCTTTGTATGGTCCGGTTGGTGCCGGCCTGCCTAATATTGATGAGTATATTTTTGGACCGCAGAGTGCGGACATCTCTCTGGCGCGGCTTCCCGATGGAGGACCGGAGTGGGCTCTTTGTTCTGCACCGACCCCAGGTTTTTCGAACCATTCTCTGTCGGGTACAAACGAGGCCCAAGCCCAGTGGTCGTTCCGTCTGCATCCCGCATCTCCTAACCCAGCGGCACGAAACACGACCATAGGCTTCTCTCTTTCCGAAAATCAAGAGGGGCCCATAGAGCTGGCGGTTTTCGATGTGCGGGGGAGAAAAGTGAGAAAGCTGGCCAGTGAAACCGGTGGGCCAGGACGGTACTCGGTGGTTTGGAACCGCCGCGATGACCGGGGACGTGATTTACCGTCGGGTGTTTATTTTATCCGGCTGAGTGGCCAGCAAAAACAGGTGACCCGTAAGGTCGTGCTGGTTCGTTGATGTCCCCAGCAAATCTACAAATTTGACCCATTCATTTCATCAAGGTCATTTTGCGAACCTGGCTGTAGGGGCCGGCTTGGATCCGGTAGAAGTACATGCCTGATGCTTGCACTTGGCCCAAGGCGTTCCGGCCGTCCCAGGTCACTTCGTGGGGACCAGAGCCGCGGGTTTCATTGATCAGGGTTTGGATGACTCTGCCGTCGATTCCCAATATTTCCAGGCAAACTGAATGCTCTTCTGGCAGTGAAAAGTTGATCCGTGTCATGGGATTGAAGGGATTAGGGATGCAGTTCAGGTTCAATCCGGTGCGGGGCGCAATCTCCACAGGGGTTAAGGCATTCCCGATGGTGATGGAAATGGGCGCCAGGGTCACTTCGGGAATTCCGGTGCCATCGGAAGCGGCCAGGCCCACACTGATGGACTCAATTGCCGACAACCCATCGGCAATTCCTTCGAACTCCCAGTAGAAAAGCTCCCCTGGGGATGTGATGAAATCGTAGGCTCCCATGATCACACAGTAACCATGCCAGACATTCGGTTCTGAAAGCCCGAACCCATCGAAGAGGTTGAATCCAGAATTTTCAAACAGGGCACCCGAGCCACCGCCCAGGGTATTCAGTATCGTGGGGTCGAACTCCACAAATACTTCGATGGTTCGCAGGTCCATGGGCTCATCGCACATGATTGAAAGTCTGGCCGGTTGACCGACTTCAAGCACTGTGTCGCCGGGAGCAAATCGCAGCGACACCTGGGCATAGGAAGTTGCCGAGGTCATCAGCGTTGTCATACCCAGGCAGCACAGGGCCAACAAAAAGGTCATTGTGCGTGATTTCATAACATTTCAACTTTCAAATGGGAGCAGGCGAGGGCTCAATGCACCCCGCCTGCTCCAGCGGATCCTGATTATTTCATCAGGGTCATCTTGCGAACCTGGCTATAAGGGCCGGCTTCGATTCGGTAGAAGTACATACCCGAAGCCTGGACCTGGCCGGCATCATTGCAGCCATTCCAGAGGACTTCGTGAAGGCCTGAGCCACGCGTCTCATTAACCAACGTGGTGACCAGGGCGCCATCAATCCCATAGATGTTCAGGCGAACAGGCTGCGCTTCGGGCAGCGAGAAGCTGATCTTCGTCATAGGATTGAATGGGTTGGGATAGTTTGCTTCCAGAGAGAACACCCGCGGGGTGAAGACACCGGATTCGCTGTCCAGCTGGACTGCGATACTGGAGTTATCGCTGCCACGCAAGTCGATGACCAAGTCTTCGATGGCCAGTTCAACGGAACTTTCCACGATGATAAGGTCGCCTTGTCCGCGGAAGCCATTGTTCACGCCGGTGACGGAAAGACTGACGTCCAAACCGGTGCCGATGTTCTTCAGGAAGGTCATTTCGGATTGTTGGTCCAACAATTCACCAGCGGTCACGTCTATGGAAGATCCTTCGGGCAAATTAGCGCGCAGATGCACACCCTTCAGGCCTTCGGATTCGACCAGGCGCAGGCCGTAACGGTTGTCACCGTAGCTTACCCATGAGAGTTGGGCATCGCTGGAAATGCTGGCTTTGGCTTTGGCATCGGGAGCAACCACGCCAAAGTTCATGGAGAAGATCATGAGATCTTCGAAGTTAATCACGTTGTCCGTGGTGGGAATACCCAAACGGCTCCAGTCGTCGGTGCGGCCCACATCACAGTAGGCGTTGTACATGAGGTCGCCCTCGCTTTCGCCAAAAGCAGCACCAAGAGCGGACATGTCACTCACAGCGCTGACATTGCCATCAAAATTGATGTCGCCCAACCAGTAGTTAGTCGCACGGTCGTTGGCTGCGGCAGGGGCGCTGACGTTTCCGGCAGCATCCACGGCGTACACTTCATAGTAGTAGACGCCACGGTGCAGGTCGGGAGGATTCACGACCATGACATCGAAGAAGCTTTCCGCGGGGAAATCGACGGCATCGTTATCAACCCTTACCCAGCCTTCACCGGGATTAGGAAGGTCGTTCACTGGTCGAGCAGGAATATGATTGCCAGGAATGTCGTCATATTCGGGATAGGCGGTCTCGGTGAGGGTACCGTTGTCCCAGAGGCCCTGGTAGATCCAGTAGGAATCTCCAGTTTGACCGGTATGGTCCCAAGTCACTTCAACCTTGTTGTGGTGAGGGCTGGCGGTGATGTTGGTCACTGGGGCTGGCTCGGTGCAATCCACCACTATGGTCGTTCCGGCGGCCATGACACCAATGGGTTGATTGTTCGGGTCGCGCAGGAAGAACTCGTCGAATGTAATTTCCGCCACGCCTTCTCGGTTGGCAGTGAAAGTGACGGAGAACAAAGGCCAGGTTCCTGCGTCGACGATGGGATGGGTTGGATTACCCACAGTAGTGCTGTTGATGTCCCAAACACCATTTCCCTGATCGACGGTGTAAAAGAAATTGTTGTCATCGGTGAATGGAAGCAGGTCGGTGATGGGTCCCCAGGACACTTCATCGGTGGTCCTTACCAGAGCGTTGTAACCGAAGACTACTGGCGCGAATTCGTCGGTGACCAGGTTGAATGTCAACGTGATCGGCTGACCACAGGCGACCGGACCAGCTGGGCTGGAAGTGATGGTCACCAGGCCTCCGCTGAGCCATGGGTCGTAAAGAACATTGTCGCTCACTCCCACGCCCATTCCTGAAGGATTGGTGGTGGGATGGAGCGGTCCAGAGGGAGCTCCCCACCAATTTCCCAGTGCATTGACTTCCACACCAGTGGAGGATACACCCAAGTCGGTGCTTCCGGAAAAATCGCAACCGCTGATGATGCACTGGCTCATGTCGGGGGCATCATATCCCACGACCACTGCGCTGGTGTTTCCTGTAAGGTCACTGTCGGTAATTTCAGCTGATGTTCCGTTGCCGTAAAAATCGGTCACCAGGATACTGGCTGAGGTTGAGCCGTCGACGGTGGCTATACCCTGGCAGTTGTTAATCACGCAATTGGTTGCTGTGCCCTGGCCACCGCCACCAAATTCAACACCATAGTCGAGCCAGTCGCCGGCACCCTTACCGGTGTAGGTCAGGCCATCCACTGCGACTACGGGAGCCGAAGGCAAAATACCACCACGGACGTGCACCCCAATGCGGTGGATATTGGAAAGAGTACAATCCTTAACCAGGCCGGTACCGGTCAGGAATACAATGCCTCGACCGTCATAAGTGCTCCCCACGATATTGGACACGGAACAATCCTGTACCGTAAAGTTGTCACCACGGGATTGGATAGCATACGGCACGGCAAATCCGGTGCCGTCGACGCCCAGATTTTTGATGATGGCCGTCACGCCGGTGTCTACGTAAATCAGGGAAATGGTATCGGTGTAGTTTCCGCCGGTGGGTGCATAGGCGGCGGCCAAAGTGGTCGAGGCGCTACCCATGCCGGTGATAGTCAGGTTTTTGTCGATGCGAACCTGGGAAGGAATTAGGATCGTTCCGAGGCCTATATTGATATTGTCCACAAGGTCGGCGTGTTCCACGGCGGCCTGTAGGGTGATGCCAGGATAAACTTCCAAGGCACCGGTGGTGATGTTACGCAAGGCAGAGTTCTGCTCGTATCCTGAAAACCCCAGGGCGAGACCCATGGCGGTGGCCTGATCTGGAGCGAAGAACGCATATCCTTCCGAGTCGGTGAATCCGGAACCAACACCTTCACGGAAATGGTTGTTCATAACGAGGTATTCCCAGCCGGGAATGACGATGTTGGTGTTACTTAAACCAAACTCATCTTGACTGAAAATGACCCCATCGGCGACCAATGTATTGCCGTCGATCATCACGTCATCACTGCCGCGATTGAGATAGGTTGGACCGGAGCAATAGATGGCGATACTGCCCCAAGTATTATTAAGACAGGTGATGTTGTCCATATCCACGTCTACACAACCGGTAACCTGAAGACCGTTGCCACCCCAGGCATCGGATGAAGTCAGGTTGGAAAGTACCAGATGATTGAAACCATGAATGTCAAAGCCAGTACGCCGGTGCGCACCGCTGATGGTGGCGTTTCGGATGCTCAGGTTGTCGAACCCGGTGGTGGGGTTACTTGTGCCGCTGGCATGGATCGGATAGTTGATGTTGGCGGCATTGCAGAGCAATGTGAAGTTTTCCAGAGTCACATCTGAGGCGGCCACACGCATGCCATAGCTGCCAGCTGCGGGGATGTTGATGATCACGCCGGTTTCGCTCTCACCAATCAGGGTGAGACTCTGGTTGAAGTTGAGTGTGTTGGGTGGGTTGTAAGTACCATCGGCCACAGTGATGTTATCACCGGCATTGGCTGCCGCAAGAGCGGCCTCAATGGTTGAATATGTTGTGCCCTGGGTAGTGTTGGCCACATTAAAGTCGGTCGTGGCGTAGTAGTTGTTGACCACAAAACCCTCGTCACCACTGACGTAATTGGACATGGTGTCGCCGAAGATCCAGTTGTAACCATAGGCAATATTGGTGTCCAAATCGTCTGGGGCTCCGCCTCCAACACCATTGGCCACGTCCAGAATGTAGGCCACAGGGGGTGGTTGGACGATCAGGCTTGCAATGTCGTTGAAGGTCAATGGGTCCGCGTGGCCCACGTGGGTATGGACCCAGCTGGTATTGCTGTTCCAGCCTGGAGTTTCATAGACCTTGGCTTGCTTTGTGCGCAAGAATTCCCAATCAGCTACGTCCCAACGGCTGCCGGACCATTCAGCGTCGGAAGGCTCATTGGCTACGACGGCATAGTTACCTAAACCGTCTGTGATCCATATGTTGAAATAGGGTCCGTCCAGAGAACCCGAGTTGATTGGATCATCCAACCTGTCAATGTGCAGAGTGGCGATCTGACTGACCGTAGCTCCGTTGATCTGGTTGGTTCCCAGGCCAGCTTTCTGGCTGCCGGCAAAAGTAACAAACTCGAGGGCTACTTCACCATATTCTTCATTGAGTTCAATCAATGGAGGGCCTTCGATGGCATTTTCCCGAATGATGAATGCATTCCATCCCGGGTCTACTACTGGAGTCTGAGCCAGTGCGCTACCAGCGCAAAGTACCAGCACGAACAGCGCAAGAATACTTCTTCGAAAATTCATTATCGTCCCCTAGGTGAATGAGTCATGGGGGCGGGACCAACTCCCGCCCCCTGTAGTGCACGATTATTTCATCAAGGTCATCTTCCGAACCTCACTATAAGGCCCGGCGTTGATACGATAGAAGTAGGTCCCGCTGGCCACGTTCTGGTTCTGGTCGTTGCGTCCGGTCCAAACCACATCGTGGTTACCGGCGGCAAAACTTTCATTGACCAGGGTGGCGACTTTGCGGCCATCCAATCCATAAACCGTCAGCTTGACGTTCTGCGCTTCGGGCAGGCTGAAGCTGATCTTGGTCATGGGGTTGAAGGGGTTGGGATAGTTGCTGCCGAGGCTGAAGACGGTGGGCATGATCGCACCTGTGGCCTGGGTGAAGCTGATTTCCATTTCGCTGTTGTCCATGCCGCGAGCGGTGAACACCAGGTCTTCAAGGCTCAATTCGCCGACCGCGTTGATGATCAGCAATTCGCCTTGGCCACTGAAGCTGACGTCCAATCCCATCACAGCCACGTTGGCGTCCAATTGGGAGCCGACGTTGGTCATGAAGGTCATTTCCGACTGCTCGGCAATGAGAGCACCTGCGCTCACGCCGTTGACATTGCTGCTGCCCACAACGTGCAGACCCTTCAGGCCGTTGGCCTGTTCCACACTGATGGCATAACGGCCGTCTTCGAGGCGTTCCCAGCCCAGATAAGCCATGGAGCCAGGAGTATTGTCACCCTTGGCAGCACTGACCACGTTGAAGTTCATGGCGAAGATCATCAGATCCTCGAAATCAATTTGATCATCGGTTTCGGGAATGCCGAGGCGGCTGTTGTCATGGGTTGGTCCCACGTCCACCTGGTGTCCGGGGTGGTTCAGGCCGATGTTCGACAAACCGAAGAACGAGCCCAGGGTTGTGATGTCGGAGGGGTCCACTTCACCATCGAATTGCCAAGGTGTGCCATCACTGACATCACCAAGCCAGTAGTTCATGACGCCCACTGGATCCATGGCAGGAGGACCGTAGTTGCCGGCCGCATCCATAGTGAAAATTTCGTAGAAGTAGATACCGCGTACGGTGTTGGGATCGGTCCAGGCCAATTCCCCTGCTAATGCGGTATTGACCAGGGTCCATTCGCCACTGGCCAGGGCTGCAGCCCGGTCAGCCGGACGGGTGGGCAGCATGTCTTGAGCCAGATCGTCGTATTCGGGATAGGCGGATACATAGGGATTGCCGTTGTCGTACCACAGTGAACGCCAGATCTCGAAGTTTGCCACGTCACTGACATCGGCCATGGACCAGTTGAGGATCGCTTTTTCGTGGCCAGGAGCGCCAACAAAAGAATCCACAGATCCCGGAGCGGAGCAATCAACCACGAAGCTGGTGCCACTCACTGCGCCGAAGATTTCAGCATTGTCGGGATCACGCATTTTGTAACTGAGCACGTTCACGTCCACGGCGCCATTGCCATTGGTGTGCAGCGTCAGGGTGAACATGTCACCGGCAGCCATAAGACCGGTGGTGTCGCCGAGGATGGCGTCATTCACGGTCCAGGTGCCATCGTCGTTGTCCACCACATGGAAATATTGGTTACTAAAGCCGTCGAAGAGGCCGGCGTCTACGAATTGAACTTCGGTGAAAGCATTGACCGGACCAGTCACTTCGAGAGTCAACTCGTAAGCGCGCAGGCCGGGAGTGCCGGCTTGGGGGGCGTAGTTGAAAGTGACAACTTTGTCCTGGCCGCACTGCACAGGATCGGGCCCGGCAGCGCTGGCGGTGATCGCAGGTGCGCTCAGGGCATAGGCTGCGGCCATGGCTGCGGTGCATTCAGCACCAATTTCTGGATAGTGGGTGCCGCTGCTGTAGAGGAATCCGCCACTTGCGTCCTGGTAGGTGGCCATCCAGACACCAGCCTTGTAGATCGCTTGCCGGTTGGTGGTGGTGTCAGCAGCGTAATCAGCCAGGGCCAAAGTGGCGTAGGCGGAAGTTTGCCAGTCACGGGTGTTCACGTCCAGGGGGGCGCCGTACTGGTCACCAAAAGCCCCGTCATCGTACTGGCATTCCAGAAGAATACCTTCGAGGGTGGGGATTTCAGCAGTGTGAATACCAGCCAATTGGAAGGAGGTGATCAGACCCTGGATACCCAGGCCGTACCAGTAGTAGTCAGTGTTGCTGTAATCGGTGGTGTAGCCTTTGCATCGACCGTCAAAATCGAAATATCCGGGAGCCAGCATGTAGGAGTCCTGATAGAGAACTTCGGCCATGTCAGCAGCGGCGACATCATAATTGTCACCCGGGAATACGGCGTGCAGCATGATGGCCGCTTCAACATAGGCACTCACGTCCCAGGGGCCGATGCCATTTTCATAACCATGTCCAGAGCGGCTGGTGAGGATACCTGAGGCGATGCCGGCGGCGGTGCCGCCACCGGTGTTGGCGATGCGCCAATCCCAGATGGAGACTGCATGGGCCTGAAGGGCTGGGGCATTAGTCACGCCCGGAAGAGTAGCGAAGTTCAACAGGAATTTGATGTCGCCAGGATAATGCAGTCCCACTGGATAGGCCGGGGCGGGGCCTACGAGCAGAGAGTGGTCAGCCACATCTTGCATTACTGTAAATAGTTCAGGAGTGGGTTCCAGCAGATACGCGCGGAACAGAGAATTGGCGATTACTCCGTGCAGGTTGCTGGGACTGGCGTTGGCTGAATGCTGGAATATGGTTGAATTCCAATCCCAACCGGCGTCTTGCAGATCGTCATCCACGAGGCCGTTGAGGGCATTGTCCTCAGTCACATCGGCATGCATGGCGCGAAGGTATTGGGCGCCGGCCATGACGGCGGCCTTCAGGTCAGTGGGGTCTCCAAAAGCCTTCTGCCCTTGAGGCAGGCTTTCAAATTGGATGTCACCAATGACATTTTCCGGTGATGCCACGGGACTGGCTGCCACGGCGGCAGTTGCCCACAAGGCTAAAATGCAGATTGAGGCGATAATCGTGCGAGATTTCATGTGTGTTCTCCCCAGGTAATGATGATTTTCCAGATGTTGTAATGAAGGCCGCCAGGCAGATTTCGCCATCGGGCCTCAATAAAGATTTGATACCTCCTTCCTTGTTCCAAGCAGCACAAAACCCATCCGGGTTCTGGCTTCAGCCGGCGACACCAAAAGGGTCTATAAAGGACTAACCTTGTCTGGTTAGACGGCTGACAGTATTGAACTTAAGAATATGTCCGGGCGAGTGGACAAGGATTGAACGATGACCGGATCATGACAGATCTGAGAGGAGGAAGTCAAGGGAATTGTATTTTGAAATGTCTTCTATTCCCAGTATTTCGGGATGTATTGGGGGACTGGATGGGGTTTGCCTTCCCCGTTAGAGTTGCGTCTCATCTTGAGGAGCGCCGGCTACCAGGTCAATAATTTGTTGTTAAACAGGAGAGAATACCTTTGTCAGGTATTTATCTAAAATGATGATAAGCTCTGCCCTGTTAATGGGTTTGCCGAGGAATTCAGAGCACCCCACACGGTAGCATTCCTGGATTTCAGATTCCATGACATTAGCAGTTAGGGCAATGATGGGGCTGGAGTAGTTCTTCTCCACGAGGCAAATGGTGGCCTGGTATCCATTCATCACCGGCATCTGAATGTCCATAAAGATTAAATCAAAATCACGCAGCTTTGCTTGGTCTACAGCTTCCTGGCCATTGTTCGCCATGGTGACTTCAATGCCCATTTTGTTTAGGAGGGCCTTGATGGTTTTCTGGTTTACCAGATTGTCTTCAGCCACCAGCACGTGGCCCTGGAACTGTCTCATCTTTTTGTTTTTAGAAAAGACCGCCTCTTTGGAAGACCCTAAAGATGATATCAATTGAGGGTTGGCTTCAGGCAAGCTCACTGGTAGTTCCAGAAAGAAACTTGACCCCTCATCCAAAATACTTTCTGTCCAAATATTGGCGCTCAAAAGTGAGGACAATTGTTTGGTGATGGAAAGCCCCAGGCCTGTTCCTCCAAAACGACGAGTGGTGGAATTGTCTTCCTGTACAAAGGCTTCAAAAATCCCATCCACTTTTTCCTTGGCAATGCCGATTCCTGTATCCTGGACTTCAAACAAAATGTAGTCGGCCCCGTCTTTTTTCAGAGCAGAGAGGAGCAGATGGACGTGACCCGCCTGGGTAAACTTGATGGCGTTGCTCAATAGATTGATCAGGCATTGTTTGAGGCGGGTGGGGTCGGTGTGCATTCTGTCCGGAATAGGAGTGAGGAAGATGACCTCAAAGCCAACGCCTTTGTTTTTGGCCAGGGGTTCCATCAGTGCCACCATATCCCGGAGGATTGGGACAACTTGAGTTTCGACTATCTCAATCGAAAGTTTCCCTGCTTCAATTTTCGAAAGATCCAAAATATCAGAAAGAATTCGCATGAGGGTATGCGCAGAACTTTTGGCTGTTTCCAGGTAACTGATGGCTTCGGGATGGGCCGGATCATCAAGGGCTAAGTCGATCATACCCATGATGCCGTTCATGGGAGTCCTGATTTCATGGCTCATGTTGGAGAGGAATAAACTTTTGGAACGATTGGCTTCTTCTGCTCGAGCCAGGGAAATTCGTTTGGTTTCTGAGGCAGAGGCGATCTTCCAAGAGGCGAAAGCCAGTCCTATCAACATTACGGCCAGAACTATGTTAATCCAAAGTGCTGTGATTTGGGACTTGGCCATGAGCACATCTTGTGGAATAAAGGAGATGACCTTCCAATTGTAATGTTGAACACCCAGAGAGCAACTGGTGGGTTCCATGTTCTCGTGACCGGCGATATGAGCCAGCTGGCCTTGCTGAAGAGGATACACGGTTTGAAAAGTATACAGTCCTCTGGATGTGGCGAACTGTCCGCTACAGGTATCAACAATTCTTTCCCACTCCTGGGGGAATGCTGCTGCAAAGGTAGTTTCTGATTTTTCCGGATACATGAATCCCCAACAGTTGGAAAGATCTGGACTCTGCAGCCAGTAGCCTTCCCGGTTGACGAGCATGGATTGGGAGAGAGAGTCTTCAGATCGGATGTCAGTAAATCGCTGTATGAGTCGGTCTCCGAAATAGTTGAGAAGAACAATTCCCCGCTTCTGACCCAGTGTGTCAAAGACGGGAGTTCCAAAGCGGATCATGGGCTTGAGGGGATTTTCTATCTGACCATTTTCCATGTTGAGATCAAGGGGAGAAACAAAGACCTGGCCTCGTGACAACGCCATGGCATTGTCGAAGTAGTAACGTCCTTTTTTGTTCTGAAGCTTTTCTCGGGCCACAACGGCGGGAGAGCCTTGGTTAAAATTGACTCTGATAACCTCCTGGCCGGTTTCATCGAGAATTCGTATTTGATCATATATTTTTCGGCTCAGAGAAAAGGAGTGAAAGACCCCGCACAGATCGGCATTGAGTTCTGCATTAAGGTGCCCCTCGGGCATGAACATTTTTTGGAGGTTTTCCTGGGAGGCCAGGAACATCAAGTCGGAGGTGATTTCCGTAATATCTTCATCAATATTACTGGCTTGAAGCATGGTCCGGCTATTTTCGTTGGCTTTTTTGGCAGTCCAATCAGCATCAGAATAGGCATGATTGACCAAAAATGCGGACCCTGAGATCAGAAGGGCCATAGGAAAAAAGATCCGCAAAACCCGCCCTATTGTGCTAGGAATATTGCGTTTTATATTGAGTGGGTTGGCACTCATGAGAATTCCCGTCCCATCAAATTGTAACGACAAGTCATTTATAGAATTCTTTATGTTATTCGGCAAATGAGTGCCAGTGTTGAGAAGTTGTTTGTGTCTTTTCATTTTGCGCCGCATTGTGTGTGCAACTCCAAAAATAAGGATGGGTCCGTTCATGTTACGCACAACAGTATTTGCAGTGAGTCTTTTCAGTCTTCTTGTTTTGGGTGGATGTTCCACTCTGAAAAGCGCTGATCTGGATGCCATTCTGGACAGCATGTCACAGGGCGAACTGGATGAGGGCACAGTGCTTGCCGGATTAAAGGATGCTCTCAAAGTGGGGACCAAAAATGCTGTTGCCTCCACCTCGTCTGAAGGTGGATTTCAGGGGAATTCACTCATCAGAATTGGTCTGCCTGAGCAGCTTGAAAGTGCGGCATCCACGTTGCGTTCGGTGGGTCTGGGTTCTTATGTGGGGGAATTGGAAACGGCTATGAACAGAGCGGCGGAACTGGCCTCCGGAGAGGCGCAGTCTCTTTTTTGGGAAGCGGTCACTTCCATGACCATTGAAGATGCTTTTGGAATTCTGAACGGAAATGAAACCGCGGCCACGGATTTTTTCAGGGGACGAACTGAAGAACAGCTTCGCTCTCGCTTTGAGCCCATTGTGGCCGCCCAAACAGAAACCGTTGGTTTGGGCAGGCTTTATGGCGATCTTGCCACAAAATACGAGAGCCTGCCTTTCACTGGAAAACCACAGCTGGTTGATCTTGACGCTTACGTAACCAACGAAGCGCTGTCGGGGCTTTTCACCGTTTTGGCTCAGGAAGAAACTGCCATCCGAAACGATCCGGCTGCTCGCACCACTGAGTTGCTGCGACGGGTTTTTGGGCAGTAGTGGGCGCCCTATTCCCGGGAGCTAATACTGTGCAACCACATGTGATCATGTGTCTGGCGGATAATTAAATTTTCCTAAAAAAGGCATAGATGCTGCGTTCAAATCTCGGTACAATCCGCCTTGAATTTGCACAATTTTACGCCAGCCCCGGGAGAACTGATGAGTTCTAAAACGTCTTCCTCTATCACTCTGGAAGCATGTGTGACTTCAGTGCGCTCCGCTTTGGCCGCAGAAGCGGGCGGCGCCGACCGAGTCGAGCTCTGTGACAATCTGCATGACGGGGGCACAACTCCAGGTCCTGGGTCTATTATCGCGGCCTTCAAACACTTGAACATCGATCTGAATGTTATCGTGCGCCCGCGCGGGGGTGACTTCCTCTACACCGATCTCGAATTCGAAATCATGAAAACGGAAGTGGAGTACTGCCGAAATTTGGGCATCAATGGGGTAGTCATCGGCCTCCTCCTGCCCAACGGCCAGGTGGATAAAAAGCGCACTGCCGAATTGGTGATCCTTGCAGGAGATATGAGTGTCACTTTCCACCGGGCCTTTGACATGGCGCGCGATCCGTACGAAGCGTTGGAAGATCTGATAGAGCTGGGAATCGACCGCATTCTGACTTCAGGCCAGCGACCTTCTGTACCCGAAGGCCTGGATCTCATTTCTGGCCTGGTGAAACAAGCAGGTGACCGCATTATCATCATGCCCGGTTGCGGCATCCGGCCCCTCAATGTGACTGAGGTGGTGCGCCAATCCGGAGCGAGTGAATTCCACCTCCACTTGGAAACCCCTGCCGCCAGTCTGATGGATTTCAAAAACCCACGCGTCTTCATGGGCACGGATCCTGACCTCAGTGAATACGAAACTGTGACCACCCACGACGAAGATTTCCGCACCTTTGTGAACGCAGCCAGGTCCGCAGCAGCATCATGACCCACAAACCACGAGTCGCCCTTGCAGGATTGAGTTGCGAATGCTGCACTTTCTCTCCCCTACGGTCGGGAGAAGATGATTTTATCCTCGTCAGTGGGGACGATTTGGAGCAGGAATACCCCTTCCTCGCCCAGCATCCGGATCTGCACTTCGTACCTTTGACCCGCGCGCGGGCCTTACCCGGCGGATCAATCGAACCTCGGTTTTATCAGCAGTTCAAAGCCCGACTCCTGGATGAGCTATCCGAAGGCGGTCCCTGGGATGGAGTCTTTCTCCATTTGCACGGCGCAGCCCACGTGTATGGTGGTCAGGATCTGGAAGGGGATCTGCTGGCCGCTATTCGTGGCACTGTAGGGCCCCGTTGTCTGCTTTCGGCCAGTTACGATTTGCACGGCAACGTCTCCACCCGAGTGATAGACAACCTGGATATTCTCACAGCCTACCGTACCGCACCGCATGTTGATTGGATGTTGACTCTGGAGCGAGCTTGCGCCCTGCTGGCTCGTTGCCTGCAAGAAAACTTGAAGCCGGTGATGTCTTTCATCCCGGTGCCCATTCTTTTGCCGGGTGAAATGACGAGCACAGAATTTGAGCCAGCCGCCGGGTTATACGGCGCCATCCCAGAGCTTATTGCCAGCCACGATTTGTTGGATGCCTCATTACTCATTGGCTATGTCTGGGCTGATGAACCGCGGTCTACGGGGGCGGTGGTGACCGTTGGCCTGAATCAAGCTTCAACCCAGGCAGCGGCTGTCGACCTGGCCGAAAACTTTTGGTCCCTCCGGCACCAATTCCAATTTGGCGTGCCCACCGGATCGGTTGACCAAATTATCGCCCAGGCCCGGCTTATGACCGAGAGCCCCGTGGTTATCAGTGATTCGGGAGATAATCCCACCGCCGGGGGAGCCGGAGATACGCCCTTCGTTCTGGGGCGGCTCATCCACCATCAAGTGGCAAGCACTTTGGTTGCCGGTTTGGCGGATGCTCCAGCGGTACAGCAATGCCAGGAGGCGGGAGTGGGTGCGGAATTAAACCTAAGTCTTGGTGGCAAACTGGACCCAGTGAACGCCCAACCTTTAGACGTGTGCGCCAAAGTCCTGTCTCTGCATACGGTGCCATGGTCCCTGACTCCCTCTTCAAAGCGCATGAATGATATGGCGGTGGTGCAAATCGAAGGCATCCAAGTCATCCTCACCCAGCGCCGCACACCCTTCCATCATCTAAAAGATTTGTGTGCCTTGGGCCTCAATCCCAAGGCCTTCCGTATCATCGTCGTAAAAATGGGCTACCTCGTGCCTGAACTGGAAGAGTTGGCTTCCAGCGCCCTGCTTGCCCTCAGTCCTGGTGCCGTGAACCAGGACTTCGCCCAAATGAATTTCACACACATTCAGCGGCCCATGTTTCCTCTCGATGCCGAGATGAACTGGCAGCCATCCCAAAGGTGCTCACCATGACAACCCTCGACTGGGGTATTGTTGCCGCATATTTGCTGCTTTCTCTGGGGATAGGTCTGTACCACATGCGCCAGGCCACCTCCGGTTTGTCAGAGTACTTCGTCTCAGGGCGCAAGGCTTCATGGTGGTTGCTGGGTACCAGCATGGCGGCGACCAGTTTTGCCGCCGATACACCTTTGGCCATCAGTGGTTTTGTGATCAAAAGCGGTATTGCCTGGAACTGGTATTGGTGGGCGTCGGCCATGTCGGGTCTTCTGGTGGTGTTCTTTTTCACCCGCTACTGGCGGCGCAGCGGAGTGACCACCGATGTGGAAATCATTGAGATGCGGTACAGCGGCAAACCTGCCAGCTTTCTGCGTGGGTACCTTTCGATCCATGCGGGGGTGCTGACCAACTGCATCACCATCGGGTGGGTAAATTTGGCCATGGTCAAGGTTCTGTCACACACAGTGGGCATCAATGAGAAACACGCTCTGATGTTCTGTTTCATTTTTAGCCTGGTTTATACCATGATGTCCGGCCTGCGCGGCGTGATGGCCACGGACTTCATCCAGTTCTTTATCTCCATGTTTGGGGCAATTTATCTGGCTGTGGTGGCTGTGAGTAGCTTTGGCGGCATGGGCGGATTGAAAGATGCTCTGGTGGCGGCCCAAGGAGCCGAACGCGCAGCCGAAATTACCTCTTTTGTGCCTAAATCGGGTTCTGATGTCTTTTTGCCAATCCTGACATTTATCTTTTTCCAGTGGTGGGCTGCCTCCAACGTGGGTGGAGGGGGATACTTGGTGCAACGCATGCTCAGCGCCAAGGATGAGAAGCACGCCTTTCTGGGCACTCTGTGGTACAACATTGCTCAGTACTGTTTGCGCACCTGGCCCTGGGTGTTGGCCGGGCTGTGCGCCGCCGCTTTGTACCCCAATCTTCAGGATCCCGAAATCGGTTACATCCAACTGATGAAAGATTTCCTGCCCAAGGGTATTCTGGGTTTGGCCATTGCCTCGTTCTTTGCCGCCTACATGTCCACCATCGACACCCACCTGAACTGGGGGGCATCATACTTGGTGAACGACGTCTACAAACGGTTTATCAAACCTGAGGCCACAGAGAAACACTACATCATGATCTCCATGGTCTTCACTGTGTTATTGGCCGTTCTGGGTATGCTAGTCACCACTTTGATGCAATCCATTCGTGAAGGATGGTATATTATCACGGCCATTAGCGGGGGCGTATCGGTCATCTACATCTTGCGCTGGTATTGGTGGCGTATCAATGCCTGGTCTGAGATTTCCGCCATGGCCTCAGCTCTGGTCTGCACCTTGATCTTCCGATTTTGGTTGAACATTCCTTACCCCCATGTGCTGTATTATATCGTGCCCATCACGGTGGCCGTGGCCCTGGTGGTGACTATGCTGACGCCGCCAGTGGATGAAAAAACATTGGAGAGTTTTTATAGACGCATCCGTCCCGGTGGCCAGCTGTGGAACCGCATTGCTCATCGCTGCCCCGATGTTCCACGCGATGACAAGCCATTGAAAATGTTGCCGGCGTATTTGCTTAGCGTGATCTCCGTGTATGGGGCGCTGTTCGGAGTGGGGAAGTTACTTTTGGGTCCTTGGTGGCAGGGGGCTTTGCTGCTGGCCATCAGTGCGGCCAGTGGCTTCGCAGTTTGGCGATTCATTGGGCGGGTGAACTGGACTCGCTGATGGTGGGGGCGTTATTTCTATGTACGAAAAAAGAGGCGCACTTCTAATTTGAAGTGCGCCTCTTCCATTTAATGAACCAGATCAGTCTTTTACGTAGCTGGTCATGATCTCATCGTACCGACCCGAGGCGCGCATAGCCGTCAGGGCCGTATTGACCTTGGCGCATACCCCAGCATCGGTGAACGCAATGGAAAAATCGGTAGGTGAAAATACTTCGTGAATCACGATCTCGGCGTTGACGTCGGCGCCCTTGTCTTTCAGAGCCTGGCGGAAGTACTTGAAGATGTTGATGTCACCCACAAAGACCTGAGCGCGACCCTTGAACATCATAAGAACCTGCTTATTCTGATCGGCCATTTCGGCGTACTTGGGGGCTGCTGTTGCCTGCGCAGCAAATTCCTCACCCAGGATGCTTTTGGCGCCCTGGAAGGCCACCAGAGAATATGATGAAAGGGCGCTGACATCGTCAATGCTCAGAGAAGATGAAGCCAGGGAAATGGCAACATTTTGATAGGTGATTATTGCATCAGAGTAGTGGAGGTCCTTGTGTGTTCCAGGAACCTGTGTGAGCGCGGCATCGGTGGCCCCACTGGCGATGGATTTTGCTACTCTGGCGAAAGGAACATATTTAGGAACCAGGGTGTAGCCAGCCTCGGTCAGGGCTTCTTTGGCTACGTCAAGTTCCATGCCCCGGTGTTCATCAGAAATCACATAAGGAGGCAAAGAAAGACCAATGGCAATGGTGATGTCTTCAGCCAAAGAAGCGGACGCAGCCAGCATCATGAAAGACAGGAGACAAATGGAAATGAGAGAACGTTGACGCATGTTGGGGATCCTCCGATTGAGACAAATAGTCAGGTCCCACACTGGAACCATTTTGATTACTGGATCATATTCGGCGGGATTTTGGGGAACTAAAGATGTATTTACAAGAAGACTTTGGGCGGCAGATAAATTGGCAAAAGAATTTTAGTCAACTTCCGGAAATTTGTTCCGATACAATAAATTCACGAAGCCATGTTGTTGTGGTATCTGTTCAAAACAATCAAACGAGGATCGCAAAGATGTTCAAGAATGCCAGCCTTCAGACTCGCGTGGGTCTCATGCTCGTCACAGTAGTTACGGTTGTGTTTGCTGCCAGTGGCACTGCATTATTTGGTTATCTGCACAAGCAACTTGAGGTTGAGCTAAACGAAAGCGTGGCTGGATCTCTTGACGGCATGGCAATCAGCTTGGCCGAACCCATCTGGAATCTTGCAGACGACCAGCTCCTGGCCATTGTCCACTCGGAAATGCGCAACCATCATTTAAAAAGCGTTCAGGTGGTGGATCCAGCTGGAAGCTTGATATGTGCCATGGAGCGGGACAGTGAATGGAATCCCATCCAGACGGAAAAGATTCAATCGTCGGAAATGGAATTGATGGAAAAAGTAATCGAACGGGAAGGTGAGGTTCTGGCCACGATTCAAGCCTCGACCACCTCTCAGTTTGTCAAACATGCATCAAACCAGATTATCCAACTCCTGATCACTGGTGTCTTGCTGTTGGATTTCGCTGTGGCGTTGGCCATTTACTTCCTGTTCAGCTGGAAAATTACCCGTCCTATGGAAAAGATCATTGATCTCTTGCGACAAGGTGCAGAGGACCTCAAGAATACATCGGTCCAAGTGGCATCAACCAGCCAGCAAATGGCGGATGGGTCCAGTGGTCAGGCTGCGAATCTGGAAGAGACCTCTGCCTCTCTGGAGGAAATGTCTGCCATGACCGAAAGCAATGCGGACAACTTGAAGCAAGCTGACACTGGTATGGCCCGTACTACGGATCTGGTTTCCAACGGAGTGGGTGCGGTGGAGCGTATGACCGAAGCCATCGGCAAAATCAAGAAATCCTCCGAAGAGACCGCTAAGATCATTAAAGCCATTGATGAAGTTGCTTTCCAAACTAATCTCCTGGCCTTGAATGCGGCCGTTGAAGCCGCTAGAGCTGGCGAAGCGGGCAAGGGGTTTGCCGTGGTGGCCGAAGAAGTACGAAACCTGGCCCAACGAAGCGCGGAAGCAGCCCGAAATACAGCTCAGCTCATTGATATTTCCAAGGTCAATGCCGATGCCGGTGTGGCGGTTTCACAGGAAGTTTCCCGAAACTTGAATGGGATCAACGAGAGTTCTAAGGAAGTGGGATCATTGGTGGCGGAAATTGCTGCGGCCTCTGTCGATCAGGCCGAGGGAATCTCTCAAATCAATCTGGCTGTGGCAAACATGGACAAGGTTGTGCAAAATAATGCGGCCAATTCAGAAGAATCGGCGGCTACGGCCAAAGATCTTTCGTCTCGGGCCCAGGGTATCGAGGGTATTGTGACGCAACTTGTAACCCTCATCGGCGGAAACAATGAAGAAGTGAAAATTGCCCCGGTTCCCCAAACTCATAGTTTTAAGCCCACACCAGCACCTGTTGCGAGTGGTCGCAGGGATGAAGTCCAGATGCTTATGGAAGATGATTTCATGGAGGAGATCGAGCTCTAAAAGCTGGAGACCTATCCTGATGAAATAGCACTGTGCCCGGCTGCTCCTGGAGTTGCCGGGCACAACCTTTTTTCCCCAACCAAACGTCTATTACCGTAGTTCAAAAGAGACAACCCCTCACAAAAAAATTTGCATAGCAGTTAAAATGGTGGCAAAATTGAGACAGCCTTTTCACTGGGCAGCCGTCAGGTCGGGTTGTTAAGTACACCATTAATCCAAGGGTGAGGATGATGTTTAAAAAAACTGCACTTGTTTTCTTTTCTGTACTGTTTCTTTTAGGAATATCTATTACCGGCTGCGGCGAGAAGAAGCCGGTTACAGAAGAAGACATTTGTCTGGCTGTATTCCAGGCCATGCAAAGCGGTGATGCTGATTCGTATTCATCTTTGCTGATTACGGAAGAGACTCTCGCTGATTTACTCCTCAGTTTGGATGAGGCGAGTCCCAAAGAGAAGAGTATCAAAAATGATCTCTCTTCTTCGTTTGATGTGGCTGAAGTCATTTCTGAATCATTGGATTCCTTCCAGGATATCATTCAAAAAACCAAACCAGAGAACGGTGATCTGACTCAAGCCACGTATTCCGGGCTTTTAAAAAGCAAAACCAGATACGAAGCTGGTAACCACCAATGCAAAGAAATCTATTTCGGGATGAGTGTAGGAGAAGAGTCTTATTCTGTGAGTGTCGGTGTCTTTCAAACCGAAAATTCCATATTTGTATATGATCAGATATTTTGGAGTAAATTGGTGAATTATCAATTCAAATTGGTGACACCAAAGGAAAACCCGGTGAAAATTTCTGCAGGGTCCAGCCTTCCGGTGGCCATCACTTTCGACGCGGAAGCGGTCAGAAAAGCAGGGGCCTGGATTCAAACAGTCATCGACGGTAAAGGTGGCAGGATGTTTTACGACTCCTCAATGGAATCTCCATATACTACTGAAATTTCAGGCAAACAACTAACTTCCGGTACCCACACCGTAGAATTCAAACTCCATCCCAGTGGAAGGAATACGGACAATCCTCTGGACAAGGTTAAGCTGGATATTGTCGTCGAGTGACGGTTTCAGCGAAACATGGATTTAAGGTCACCCAGGTTTGTGGTTTCAGCAGGGGTCATATTTTCACAATCGAGGGGAATATAATAAACCCATGGCGCCGCCGAGAAATACAAGACATTGGTCCCCTGCTGCAAATGACCGAAAGGGGTACTGACCAACCCAGGCAAGAGAGTAGGCGGATTGTCCAGGGCATTCAAGGCCCTCACTTCAGTGCCCACTCCGGCATAGGCAAAATCTCCATTCAGGACCACACTGGTAATGGGGGCATCAAACTCAATTCCAGAATTCGGAATTTGAGGATTGGCTGGATCTGACATGCCAAATTTGAAGAGGCCATCGTCTCCGCAGGCCATCAGAATGAAGTCGCTGCCCAAGGCCACGGAAGTGGGAGAGGAAGGCATTGTGGCTTGAACCACCAACTGGATGTTGTTGGCATCCGTGGCATCGTAAAGAGTGAACTCGGCGTTACCGGTGGTCACCAGAAGCAAGCCTTGATAATTATTCATGGTGCCGATGGAAAGAGAAAAGTTCATGGACCCCAGTAATTGCGGGTCTGTGACGTCTTCCAGAGAGTAAATCCACAGGGTTTCATTTTCCTGAACATAGGCTCGTTGGCCCAGTATCCAGGTTTTGCCGATGTGGTCCAGGAGGCCCCTCGGGTGAGGCTGAATGGCTAAGTCGAGCACGTGGTTTTCATATATCGTGCCCGATTCTTCGAACCACCATTTTCGGTAACTGGCAATAGAACCATCCCCTACCCCAAGTCTGTATTGGGCCTCATAACTCGTGTCACTGGAAAGATTTTGGGGTACGCTGGCTGAATCCAGTTGGAAAAATTTAATGCCTCGATAAGTGGACGAATCAAAACTAAACAGGGCTCCTACAAAATCTCCATGAGCGGTAAACCCAGTGATCCAATATTCGTCGGGGATAATTTGCATGTCGAAGGCAGGGAGGATATCGAGGGTGCCTTCCTGGGAGTAGTCCAGGCAATCAACGGAAAAGGCAGAATGAGAGTTGATCAAATAAGACAGCAGAACGGCAATCCCCAGGATGGTTTTTCTCATGATCTCCCCATGGCCTTGGTTGAAAGCAATTTCGCATCTACTTAAAGTATAGAGTTTTCCGAGGATTGCTGTCAATGGCCTGGGGCTGCCGGCTCTATTGGTTTTTGCCCAGAATCTGACTTACAGTTTGCTGTAATGTTGTATGGTTAAATGGTTTGCTGAGAAAACAACTGATCCCGAATTGGGTGTAGTTTTCCTCATTGACGATGTTACTGAATCCAGAACACAGGATCACAGGCAAGTCTGGCCGGAGGGCAAGAATTTGCTGGGTGAGTTCAACTCCGGAAAGACCAGGCATGGTCTGATCGGTGATGACGAGGTCGAAGGCCTCGGGTTGTTTTTGAAATTTTTCCAGGGCGAGGGCACTGTCGGCCTCGGTTGTAACGCTGCACCCAAAAGAGATCAAGCGCCGCTCGGTTGCTTCCAGCAACTGCTCTTCATCGTCTACCAACAGTATTCGTCCGGTTAAGGAGTTGGGTAACTCTTTGGGTTCCATATTATGGGCTGACAGTTCCAAAGATTTTTCCGGGATCACAGGGAAAAACAAAGAGAATTCACTGCCGGCACCCAGACTGGTCTTGATGCGGATGAAGCCGCCCATATCTTCAACAATGCCATGAGTTACTGCCAAGCCCAAGCCTGTGCCGGCGCCTGATTTTTTCGTTGTGAAGTAAGGTTCGAAGATCCGATCCACCTGGTTGGGATCTATTCCCACGCCGTCATCCTTGACTGTCAAAACGATATAATCTCCAGGCGCCACAGCTTCATGGTCCTGGAAGTCATGGGCCAGAACTTGTCTTGGCTCCAAGGTCAGCTGAACTTCCCCTTTTTCATCTTTTAAAGAGTGCAGGGCATTGGTGCAAAGGTTCATCACCATTTGGTGGAGGCCTGTGGAATCACCGAGAATGGATCCACAGTCAGGATCGATATGGGAAGTTAAAAGGGTTGTCGTAGGTATGGAGGCCCGCAACATAGTGAGGGCTTCAGAAACCACGTGCTGGGGAAGGATCGGGTGGAGATCTTTTCCTTCCTGCCCAGAAAAAGTCAGGATTTGGTGGACAAGGTCACGGGCGCGCCGGCTGGCGATTAGGATGTTGTCCAGGTCGGCGAAGGTTTGGGAGTTAGAGGTCACATCCGACTGGGCGAGTTCTGCATATCCCAAAATTGAGCTGAGAATGTTGTTGAAGTCATGGGCAATGCCACCGGAAAGAGTTCCGATGGCTTCCATTTTTTGAGCGCGCAGAAACTTCATTTCCATGGTTTTGATATTGGTAGTGTCGTGAATCAGTCCAATGATTTTGGTGGCGTGGCCTGTTGTGTCACGCTGGGATACGTAGCCGCTGACGGTGAGCCAATGGAGGCTCTTGTCAGGCCAGATCACTCTGATCCCTAGTTGATAATTGTCTTGGCCCTCGGGTTCATTAATTGAGGCCATGAGGTTTATGATTGAGGCTTTGTCGTCTGGATGAACAGTTTGCAGGAACTCAGCGCTGCCCCATGGGTCTGAGTTTTCCAAACCAAACATTTCCATATAGTTGTTGGTCTTGGTAACTTCATCCTGGATGGGGTCGTACTCCCAGATCGCCACCATTCCTGCTTCGGTGGCCATGGTCAGCCATTGCTCTCGCTCTGTGAGTTCATGCGTGCGTTCCCTGACTCGTTCTTCAAGCTCGTTGTTCAATCTTCTCAGTTCATTTTGGCTGGATTTTTCCTGGTTTGCCCAGAAAACCAGGGCCGTGTTGAAGCGGCGTTGGATCAAGGTCCCAATGAGCAAAACAAGGAGCAGGGTTGTGCAGGTGAGAAGCAAGGTCCAGAGGAATTTTATGCGGGTTAAATCGTGAACATGAAGAGCTTCAGCGGCTACCATGTCATCTAGGTCATCCACATAGACACCCGAGGCGACGATCCAATCAAATTCTTTGTACAATCTGGCGTAGGTTATTTTTTCACTGATCTGAGGACTGTCTTTTTTCTTGAACCAATAATTAAAAAACAATTCACCTTTGGCTTTCACCCCTTCGAGTTCCACTAGATAGGGCGTTCCACCTTGCACGTCGGTGGATTCAGTAGAGAGGCTGTCCCCTTCAGTTTCGGGTAGGTTTGGGTGGACCAGGCGGATGGCGTAATTAGGTCCTCCTTCGTAGTTGAGGACTTGGTTAACCCAGATGTAGCCATTGTGACTTAATAAAGTTTGTCGAATGCGGCCGGCAGCTAATCTCTTGCGCATTTTCAGGCTGATTTGCTGCCATTCTTCGCTATTGGAATCAAGGCCTGGTGGAGTATGGGGGGCGGTGATGATTTCAGTGAGAATTGATCTCTCGTATTCGATATCTTCAATGGTTCGGTCAACCGCAGCTTTGACGTATTCCTTTTTTTGGGCCAGGATTCCAGCTTTAATTTCTTCGATGTATCGTTGGGATAAACTCTGTAGCCCGTAATAATAAACGAAACTGACACTCACTAAAAAAACTAAAATAATAGCAGATATCAGAACCAGGCTGTTTTTGAAAAAGATGGTCGGGTCGATCTTACGCAAGGCCATAATTGGATCCTTATTCAAAAAGGTTATTAAAAACGGATGATACCCGTGGATCAAATTTCTGTCAGGGATTATTTCCGCAAACCCAAACTAAATAATCTGAAAGTGAATCCTGTTTTGTGATATAATGAGGAGAAAAAAAATCCTTTTTAAATCAGGGGAACACAGTTGGATCCAAAAAGATGGCAAATTATCAGGCAGCACTTCGATACCATCGCGGACCTCCCGATGGAAATGCGTGAGCCGGCTCTGGTGGACCTTGAGAAAGAGGACCTTTCTCTTGCTGTAGAAGTCCGTTCCCTATTGGCTGCCGATGATCCGGGTTTTCTGGCCGAACCTGCCGTTGCTCAACTGTCCCTGGGCCAGGAAGACAATCCTGAGCTTCTGCCAGGGGCCACGGTTGGGCCTTATTGCATCGCCGAAACCCTAGGCGAGGGTGGCATGGGCATTGTCTACCTGGCGGATCGTGTTGATGAGCAATTCGAACGACGGGTGGCTCTGAAAATTATCAAAAGAGGTATGGACACCAATCGTGTTATTCGGCGATTCCAGGCTGAACGACAAATCCTGGCGTCCCTGGCTCATCCTAACATTGCGTTGCTCTACGATGGAGGCATGACCGATGACGGGGTGCCTTACTTTTCCATGGAATATGTGGATGGGCTCCCCATCGACAAATACTGTGAAGAGAACAGCCTGCCTCTGGCTGAGCGCATCAAGCTACTCTGTGAAGCTTGCGCCGCTGTGCAGCACGCCCACCGCAACCTTGTGGTGCATGGAGACCTCAAGCCCAGCAATGTTTTGGTCACCCGGGAGGGTAAGGTCAAGCTCCTCGATTTTGGAATTGCCACCTTGTTGGATGACCGCAACAATCCCGAGGCCCAGCAGACCCTTTTGGGCCTGAGGGCCTTGACTCCCAACTATGCCAGTCCGGAGCAAATTCGAGGGGAACCCATGACCACGGTTTCCGATGTCTGGTCCCTGGGAATCCTGCTGAATGTCCTGCTGACGGGGAAGTGCCCCTATGATCTGACCGAGGTTCCGCTTCACCGCTTGAGCTCTGTTATGGACGATTTGTCCCTGCCAAAACCCAGCGCCACGCCTGTGGATTGGGCGAGGAAACTGCGAGGCGATTTGGATACAATTGTGCAGGTGGCCATGCATCCAGATCCCACTCGACGCTATCCTACGACCGTAGCTATGGCTGGGGATTTGCGTGACCACCTGGCGGGACTACCCATATCGGCCCGGCGGGATAATATGGGTTACCGGGCCAGAAAATTTATCCGGCGCAACCGTCTGGGGGTAGGGGCGACGGTGGCTACTTTCGTCGTGCTGTTGGGATTTGCTCTGGCCATGGGCCGGCAGGCCAATGAAATCGAACACCAGAATACGGAAATTGTCTTGCAACGTGATCGGGCTGAAGAAGTGACTGCTGTCTTGGTGGACATGTTCGATGTTTCGGATCCTATTCATGGTTCGGTGGCGGGTGGGGATACCCTGCGCGTGTTAGATTTTTTGCGCCTCAACGAAGAGCGGTTAACCAACGAGCTGAGTGATCAACCGGATCTGAACGCTACCTTCTGCCATCTCATGAGCCGGCTCTATGGCAACTTGGGGCATTATGATCGGGCGCTGGTGTTGATCCAGAAAGCCGTCTCGCTCAGAAGCGAATTCAAAGAATCCCCTGATCCGGAACTAGCCGGGAGTTTTGATTATCTGGGGACAGTTTTGGATCGATTGGGGAAAACCACTGAAGCAGAACAGAATATTCGCAGAGCTCTGGAAATGCGGCGGGAGTTGTATCGGGCTCCCCACGGGGATATTGCCGAAAGTCTTAATAATTTGGCCTGGAGTCTGTCCAATCAGGACCGGAATGAAGAATCTTTGCCCCTGGACAAGGAAGCTTTGGCCATGCGCCGGGCTTTGCCGGGTGAGCATAGCACTGAGATAGCCCAGAGCCTCAACAACCTGGCTTCTTCACTGCTTTATCTGGACCGTCTGGAAGAGGCAGAACCGATGTTCAGGGAGGCCTTGGAAATCAGGCAGGCGAATCTGGGTGGTGACCATCCCTATGTGGCCAATACCATGAACAATCTTGGGCGTCTCCTTTTGGACATGGGGAACCTTGCGGCGGCCGACTCGCTTCTGAGTGGTGCCATCGACATTTGGACCCGGACCCTGGGGCCCAATTATCCGCGCATCTCATCGGGGTTGGTCAACCTCTCCCTGGTGGCAGAGCAGCAGCTCGATCTTGAACGCGCCATTTCAACAATGGCCCGGGCCTTGGAAATCGATAGGGCTGCCCTTCCGGATGATCATCCATTCGTGGCCCAAGATTGTCTTGAGCTGGGCCGTCTGACTCTGGCGGCTGGCCGAACAGACGATGCCTTGATTCATCTCCGCCAAGCCCATGTTTATTATTTGGAAAACTCAGGGCCGGAGGATGATGAAACTCGTCGCGCGGCAGACCTGATCACTCAGGCAGAAGAAAGGAGCGATTCATGAGTGAACGCTCCGAAGTAACACGCTTGTTGCAATTGGCAGGCTCTGGCACGGAACCCGATGTAGACCTGCTTTTGCCTCTGGTTTATGACCAGTTGCAATCACTGGCGCGCAAGGTGCTTCGCAATGAAGTGAACCAGCCTACTCTGGCCACCATTGATCTGGTGCATGAAGCTTATCTGCGGCTGGTGGACCAATCCCAGGTCACCTGGCAGGGGCGGGGCCATTTTCTGGCTATTGCAGCCATGGCCATGCGGCGGGTGGTGGTGGATCGTGCCCGCCATCGCAACCGGTCCAAACGCGGGGGAGGCGCGGTGCCTCTGACTTTGAACGCAGGGCTCAATGTGGCAGACAAAAGCAGCACCGGAGAACTCAGTGCCGAAGATATAATCATGCTCGATGCGACCCTTGACCGGCTGGCTGAATTCGATTCTCGCGGAGCCAGGGTTGTGGAATGCCGATATTTTGCCGGGCTGTCCATTGAAGAAACCGCCCAGGCATTGGACTGTTCGTCCGTCACTGTCAAGCGGGCTTGGCGCGGCGCTCGTTCCTGGCTGCGGCGGGAGATGGATTCTGCTGCTGGATAAAAAAATGGGGGCACGGCCACATGCCTAAGCATGCACCGGCCCCCTCCGACTTAGAGCCAACCTGTGGCTTTATCGTACGAGTGTCAGTTTGTGATTCTGGACAGTCTCGTTGGTTTCCAGTCGCAAAAAGTAGGTTCCCGAAGCCTGGCCCTTTCCGCTTGCGTCCCGTCCATCCCAGTTCATGTGGTGGGAGCCGGCGGGGTAAGTCCGGTTGGCCAGAGTTTGTACCAATTCCCCAGCCACATTCACAATGGAGACCCGCACATTCGTGGGGCGGTTCAATTCAAAATGCACTTTGGTCATGGGGTTGAAGGGGTTGGGGTAGTTGCCCAGCGAGACGATGGCGCCGGGTACTGCGGCTCCGTCCACTGAAGACATTGCTCCAGAGCCGATCCGCAAAACGTGAGCTACGATGGACCCTTCCATCAATGCTAAGTCGCTATCACTCATGTTCAAGCCCAGCTTTAATTCGTCGTTCCAATCCGCAGGTTGGGTATCCCAGGATGTAGCATCTCCAATGGAGAAGCCCGCACCGAGGACATTATTGAAGGTACCCAAGAGGCTCCCGTACGCTGTTAGGGGGAAAATTTGGCCAGCGCGGCTGAGGACGCCCAACCCGGAAGCATCAAACCAGCCACCAGTCACGGGACGGCTACCAATCACTTTGGCGGCTCCTTGACCCAGAACCAGGAACTGATCTCCCTGGTGGGCGATAATGCCGGTGGCCACTGGTTGGATGGTATCCGCATCGATGGTCAAGGTCACCTGGTCTACTTCTGAATCCTGGAAACGAGTGACATGCACCTTGAAGGCCCCTTCAGCGGAACTCAGGTCACTGCTGGACATATTGACCCCGAGCAGCAGTTCCGTACCGATGGACGAACCCTGTACATTGAATGAGGCCAAGTCTCCGATCACAAATCCGTTGTTGAGGGTGGAGTAATAAGAACCGATCAATGTTCCATAAGAACTGTCTCCCAGAATCTGGCCCGCACGATTTAACCTGCCCAAGCCCGAAGGGTCGAACCAGCCGTCCATGACTGGGCGACCGGTGCTGTACCGCATGGCGCCTTCGGCCTGAATGAGAATGCGGTCACCCTGTTGGATGATCAAACCGGTTTCAATGGTATGCGGGGAATTGCTGTTGATGGTGAACTGATAGGTGTCCACAGCGAAGGCCGGAAGGGCCAGTAACAGCAGGCCTGTTAGGAGCATGAGTGAGCGAATGGTAAGCATAATAGTCCTTTCAAGGGGATGTTGACCAGTCGGGGCTGAAGGACGAGGACGCCCACGCACCAGCCAACAAATATTCTTTCTTACCCATGAACGCGTCATTCCCCAGAAAAAAGGATCAAAGTTATCTCAATTAGTTTTGGTTGGACCCTGAACTTTATGAACAAAATGCGCACAAAGAACTGTAAACCGCTTAGTTGCAGAATCTTCCTTTCGTTTCCCTGATATCATAAAATCCTCTCATCACCCCATTCCCAGGCGGATTGGGATTATCATGAGCCCAGACGAAGAGGATATATCATGCTCTACCTGCAGTTCGGATTTTTGCTTCTCATGCTCTACCTGGGAAGCCGTTACGGTGGCATTGGCCTGGGTGTGGTTTCAGGCATTGGCCTGCTTGTGGAAGTGTTCATCTTCCAGATGCCGCCCACCAGCCCGCCAGTCACTGTGATGTTGATCATTATGGCAGTGGTGACTTGCGCTTCCATTCTTGAGGCTGCCGGCGGTCTGAAATACATGCTGCAGGTGGCTGAACGCATTTTGCGTTCCCACCCCACACGGATCTCCATCCTCGGTCCCCTCGTCACCTGGTTCATGACTTTCATGCTGGGAACCGGACATGCTGTGTACTCGGTGATGCCTATCATTGGTGATGTGGCATTGAAGAACGGCATTCGTCCCGAACGCCCCATGGCTTCAGCGTCGGTGGCCAGCCAAATGGGTATCACGGCCAGCCCGATCTCTGCGGCGGTGGTTTATTACCTGGCCCAACTTTCCGATGTCACCCACAGCATCACCTTGTTGAGTATTCTTTCGGTTACCATTCCGGCCACATTGATTGGGGTGCTGGCTCAAGCACTATGGAGCATGCGCCGGGGCAAGGATCTGGCTGATGACGTCGAATACCAAAAGCGTCTGCAGGATCCCATGTGGAAAGAAAAGATTGAAAATACCACGGCCACCACTTTGGATGAAAAACTGCCCAGCAGTGCCCGGAACGCTGTGTTGCTGTTTGTCCTGGCCATCGTGACTATCGTGATTGTGGCCATGTTCAAAGACTTGCGCATCATCGGTGACGCCACCAAGCCCATCAAGATGTCGGTTGTGATTCAGATGATGATGCTGGCCTTCGGTGGAATCATTTTGCTGGTGACCAAAACTAAAACGGCCAAAGTACCTGATGGTGTGGTCTTCAAATCCGGAATGGTGGCGGCCATTGCCATCTTCGGTATTGCCTGGATGAGCGACACCTATTTCCAGTATGCCATGCCTTCATTCAAAGCCGGCATCACCGGTATGGTGACGAGCTATCCCTGGACGTTCGCCCTGGCCATGTTCATCGTCTCGGTAGTGGTCAACAGCCAGGCCGCCACGTGCCGCATGATGCTGCCGGTGGCTTTGGGTCTGGGATTGAGCCCTGCTCTGTTGATCGGTATCCTGCCTGCTTGTTACGGTTACTTCTTCATCCCCAACTACCCCAGCGATATTGCTACCGTAAACTTCGATGTGACGGGAACCACCAAGATTGGCAAGTGGTACTTCAATCACAGCTTCATGGTGCCAGGGCTCATCGGTGTGGGTGTGGCTTGTGTGGTGGGTTATGCGTTGGCGATGGTGCTGATTTAATGGGAATAAAATTCCGTCTCATCCCCCCAGGCGGAATATGGCGCCCCGGTTGCACAACCGGGGCGCTTTTTTTGGTAAGGATCACCGCCGACGGTAAAATCGTTCTGGGCGTCCAACTGTGCCATAATTGACGTCCGCCTCCAGGAATCCCGCACTGACGAGATATTCAAGATAGCGGCGGGCGGTGGAGCGGCTGGCTCCGATGGCTTTGCCCAAGGCATCGGCGCTCAAACCACCATCAGAGCCTTTTGGAAAAAGGGCCTGCACTTTTTCAAGAGTGAGGGGGTCAATGCCTTTGGGTGTGTCGCTGGGACTGCTTGGGTTTTCCACTGATCCGTGCATGAGACGGTCCACTTCCGCCTGGTCCACATCCTTGGCCTTAGCCAGGCGCTGCCGAGTCAGAGCGAATTTGTTCAGAGATTCTTCGAACCGGTTGAAGACCACTGGCTTGATGATGTAATCAAACACACCACCGCGCAAGGCCCGTTGCAAAGTCTCGGCTTCCCGGGCGGCGGTGATGAGGATCACATCGACGACCAGGTTCTGGCCACGCAATTCAAGCAATAGATCCAGTCCATTGCCTTCGGGCAAGTACAAATCCAACAGCACCAGGTCTGGCTTCAAAATGTGCGCCTGCTCTGCTGCATCAGAATAGTCGGAAGCAATGCCCACCACTTCAAAGCCGGCTACTTTTTCGGTGAAACGCCGGTGCAGATCGGCAATGCGATGGTCGTCTTCCACAATGAGCACACGCAAGTCGGTCATGAAGGATGGTCCTTTTTAGGGATGATGGCAGTGAAAAGAGCACCGCCCAGCTCACTGCTGCCGACGGTGATGTAACCGCCGAGCACGTTCAGATTTTCGTGAACCAGGTGCAGGCCCACGCCGTGGCCATCGCCGTTTTTACTGGTCACGCCTCGTTTGAAAATATGTTCCACTTCATGGGGGGCCACGCCCGCTCCCGAGTCCTCAACTTCGATGATCAAATCGTGACCCAGATCTGTCATGTTCAGCTGCACTGTTTTGGGGCGTCCAGGACCAGCCACGGCTGCTTCAAGGGCATTGTCCATGAGATTGCCCAATACAGTGACGATCCTTTCCTGGGGCAAAACCTCAGGGATGTCTCGCAGGGAGCTCTCCGGATCCACCTTTAATTCAACTTTCAATTCACTGGCTCGGTTGCACTTGCCCAAAATGAGGCCGCAAAGCAAAGGATGAGGCACGGCTTCATTCAACAGGCTGATCAGTTCCTGATAGTCGGTGGCTTCGTCCAGAATCAGGTGCAGGGCTTCTTCGGTGGCGCCAATTTGGATCAGTCCGGCCACGGTGTGCAACTGGTTACTATGTTCATGAGCCTGAGCCCGCAGCAACTCGGAATACTCGCGCACCTGGGATAGTTCACGAGTGACCAAATCAAGCTCGTCTTTGCGCCGAAAACTGGCCACTACCCCCATCACTCGCTGCTGATGATGCACCGGGATGAGGTTGAAAATCAGAGAAACTCCATCCCGCAAGACCTCGCGATCAAGCACAGGCTTCCCGGTGGTAAGGGCTTCTTCGAAGGGGACGCAAGGCAGGACCTCTTCAACAGTCAGCAGTTGGAGAGTTTCATCGCCTGGTAAGGACAGATCTTGTCTGGCGGCCTGGTTGGCCATGCGGAGGTGACCTTTGTGGTCTACGGCCAAAACTCCTTCTCGGATGCTTTCGATGATGGCCCCGCGCTCCTGATACAAATTGGCAATTTCACGAGGTTCCAGACCCAGGATGGCACTTTTGAAATGCCCGGAAATGAGCACAGCACCGAGCAGGCTGACCAGAGCCATCATGAAGACAAAGACCCTTGGCTGGAGCTGGTGTTTGATGACGATACGGTCCACATCCTCCAACAGATAACCAACTGCGACGAAACCTACGACTTGGTTATCTGCGCTATGGATGGGAGCAAAGCCGCGCAGGCTGGGCCCCAGGGTTCCGATGGCTTCAGATGTATAACTCTCCCCATTTTGCAAGGCCCTGGTCTCGTCTCCGCCTACAAAAGGCTTTCCGATTTTCCAGGGATCGGGATGAGAAAGACGCACGCCATCCACATTGCAGACCACTACGTATTCTGCGTCTGTAGCCTGCCGAATGGTCTCCGCCAGTTTCTGCACTTCACTCTGAGGATCGCCTTCAGATACACGGCGCATCACCAAGGGATTGCGGGCCACCGTTTCGGAAATATCCAAGGCCCGCTTGCCTATCTGTTTGTCGAGAATGTCGGACACCAGGCTGCCGACGATGATACCACTGATGCCGATCTGCACGAGCACCAACAACCCCAGCAGGAGGATCATCTGGGCCTGCAGGGACTGGGGTAACAGGCGTTTCATTGGTCCAACCTTTGCAAAAGGGCGTTGGTCATGTCCCGAGTCGAGGCGGTGCCACCCAGATCAGGTGTACGCACCTGGCGTTGGGCCAGAACGCCGGATAGGGCTTGCATCAAGTGGTCGGCCAATTCCTGTTGGCCCAGGTGTTCCAGCATCAGGGCGCAGGTCCAGAACATCCCTGTGGGGTTGGCCAATCCGCGGCCAGCGATGTCGGGAGCCGATCCGTGCACCGGTTCAAACATGCTGGGATACCGCCGGGTGGGATCCAGGTTGGCTGAAGGGGAAATGCCAATGCTGCCGAGAATGGCTGATCCCAGATCAGTGAGGATATCACCAAAGAGGTTGCTGGCCACCACCACGTCGAGGCTGGCGGGGTCCAGGACAAACAGCCCAGCCAAGGCGTCCACATGCATGCTTCGGGTTTGTTGTTGCGGGAAATCTGCTTTGACTTCATCAAAAATGCGATCCCAGAAGACCATGCTGTGGTTTAGGGCGTTGCTTTTAGTGGCAGAAACCAGTTGGTGGCTGGCCCGTTTGCGGGCCGTCTCGAAAGCGTAGCGAATGATGCGTTCGGTGCCTTGGCGGCTGAAGCGTGCTTCCTGCACAGCAGTTTCATCGGCGGTGCCTGGGTTCTCCAGTCGCCCAGCTCCGCAGTACTCCCCTTCTGTGTTTTCGCGCAACACAACAAAGTCGATGGTTTTATCGGCAGCCACCTTCAATGGGGTATCCAGGCCGGGCAGCAATTTGACCGGGCGCAGATTCACAAATTGGTCAAAACCCATACGGATGGGCAACAGTAATCCGCGCAGAGAAACATGGTCGGGTACCCCGGGATAACCGACAGCACCGAGCAGGATGGCATCGCAATCGGACAAAACCTGGAGCCCGTCTTCAGGCATCATGCGCCCGTGTTCCAGGGACCAGGCACAGCTCCAGGGCATTTCGTGGTATTGGAAATCCAATCCGCCGTGTAAAGCGGACAGGCGGTCCAGAACAAGGCGGGCTTCGCTCATGACTTCAACGCCGATGCCATCGCCGGGGATGGTTTTGATGGTGATGGTGGCCATGACAGACCTTTCAGGTGGAGGAGGAATAAACAAGCTTAGTCAGGTTATAGTATGATCGTATAGGAATCATCAAATTCCTAAAGAACAACTGGATCTCATAAACCTGTGGGAAGAAATTTTGAGTGATAATCTGTCTTTTGATTAAAGAAAACACTAAACCAGTGTGATTCTGTATCCGAAAACCAGAGAAAGGCAATTTGGCACCAATCGAAAGAACCAGGGAAAATGAAAATCAAAACAAAACTCCTGTTGGGCTTTTTGGCCATTGGCATTCTGTGCCTAAGCATTGGCCCTCTGGCTTTGACCGTTTCTCGCACCGGTGCCATCAATGACGAGCTCCATCTGAATAACGAACATGTACAGTTGATAAAAAGCCGTGAGATTGATCATCATATGTGGTTGGCCGGGCTGAACCGCTTTGTGATGAATAATGAAGAAGAACTCAAGTTGCAATTGGACGATCACCAATGTGCCTTGGGGAAGTTTTTATACGGTGAGGGATTGCAGGAGATTAAAGCTCATGATCAAGAATTGGGCGGGTACTTTGAACAGATGAAACCAGCCCATGGTCGCCTGCATCATGCTGCCAAAGAGATCAAAAGCCAATGGTTGCAAATTCATCCCGGTCTGCAAAATACTTTGCACAAACGATTGGCCGAACACCAGGCATGGACTGTGGCTTTGACTGAAGACCTTATTGAAGGTCGGGAAATTCAGGTCCAGACAGATCATACCAAATGCCAATTTGGCCAGTGGTTGAACGGGTCCGAATGCACGGACCTGGAAATACAATCGTCTGTTTTTGCTGCGAAAGTAGCTGTGGTCCGAAAGGAACATGAAAGCCTGCATGGCACTGCGGTGAGTATCAAAAATGAATCTGACGAGGCAGTTCGGTTAGGCATTTTCCGGGATGAAACTCAAACTCATTTGGCCCAGTTGGGCCTTTTGTTTGATGAATTGCAGGCCTTGGAAGATGAGAGGACCGGGTCGCAGGTGGTGGCCCGAGCCATCATCCAAGACCAAGCCGAACCAGCCTTGAAAGAAGTTCAGGGTGCCATGACAAAAGCAGTCACATTTCTGGATGAGCACCGATCTGAGCTCGTAGAAGCCCAGCGGGCCGCCAGTGTGAAACAAACGGTGTTTACTTGGTCAGGCTCTCTGGCCGCCTTAATCCTGGCCGCCGGGGTGGGGCTTTGGGTCACTGGAAAAATTACCGGCCCCATCAACAAGACTCTCAGGTTTACTCGCGAATTAAGAAAAGGTGACTTGAGCCAGAGGTTGAATTTAATAAGCGGTGATGAATTGGGCGAGATGACTCGGGCTCTGGACGAGATGGCCGACTCTCTGGAAGGTAAGGCCCAAATGGCCAAGACCATTGCCGATGGAGATTTGACCCACGAGATCGTGCCAGCAAGCGAAAAAGACTCTCTGGGATTAGCCCTCAAAACCATGAACCAGAATTTGGAAACCTTGGTCTCACAGGCCACTCTGGCAGTGGTCGAGGTTGATCAGGGGGCGGGCCAATTGTCATCCACCAGCCAATCTCTGGCCGAAAGTGCTACTGAGCAGGCGGCCAGCCTGGAGGAAACCCATGCTTCGGTCACAGAAATCCGTGATCAAATGACCCAGAATGCAGATAATGCTCGCCATTCTTCGGAGCTGGCCAAGGCAGCGCGCACGGCCGCTCAGAGTGGAAACCAATCCATGGAAGAGATGACCGAAGCCATGGCTGATATCCAGGATTCCAGTGGTGAGATTGCCAAGATCATTAAGGTCATTGATGATATCGCATTCCAGACTAATCTGCTGGCATTGAATGCGGCCGTGGAGGCTGCTCGGGCCGGTAAGCATGGCAAGGGGTTTGCCGTGGTGGCGGAAGAAGTCCGCAACCTGGCCCAGCGCAGCGCCAAGGCTGCCCGGGAGACTAATGTTCTGATCAACGGGTCCCTGGAGAGGGTAGGCAAAGGGGGCGACATCGCCCATAAAACTGCCAGTGAATTGGTCGCGGTTGTTTCGTCCATCGAGACCATTGCTTCGGTGGTGGAAGAGATTGCCGATGCCAATGAGCAGCAGCGCGAAGCGGTGGATCAGATCACTCTGGCGCTGGAGCAAATTGACCAGGCTACTCAGTCGTCTACTGCCAATGCGGAAGAAACTGCTGCGGTGTCTGAGGAACTGTCGTCCCAGACGAAACTTCTTTCCTCGCTGATGGGCAAGTTCAAGGTTTCAGGTGAGGTCAGTCTTGCGCCCCTAGGGGAAGACCCGTTTGCAGACCCCACTGAACCCGCGGAAAACATGTGGGACGAGATGGATGCTGTTTTGGAGTTGCATTGAGTTAGCCAGCCCCGCCGCCGCCGCCACCAGCTCCGCCACCACCGCCACCGCCGCTGGCACCGCCACCGGAACCGGTAGAGCTGGACACGGCCGAGTCACCACTGGCCACGGCGGTGGAAAACGAAGTGCCAAAAGAGCCACTGTCAAATCCACCCGCTGATTGGGCATGATGATACCAGGGCATGTAAAAAAGACCCTTCTCAGCAGGAATCATGGAACCCAGGCCCTCCAGTTGATTTTTGGACAATCCCATGACCACCCCATAGATGAAATAGGGTTCGATGAAGTCCAGAACTGATTGGGGTTCTGCTGATTTGAATCCCTGTTTTTTCAGATAGGACTTAAGGCTCTTCCATTTTTTGGAGGCAATCAAACCGTCACGAGTGTGGTGCACAATACCCAGCGATGCCAAGAGTATGGTGACACCTGCCACCGCAGGAATTAAAGCTAAGGCGTGAACCAACGGAATCATGGGCACGGCTACTACTATGGTGACCAAACCCAGAATCACACCTCGATCGCGACCCTTGAAACTCTTCTGATCAAAAAAGTTATATTTTTCGGCTTCTTTTTTAATGGTTTCGGTCCAGGTGCCAAAAAATTTCTCTACTTTGGTATTCTCGTTTTTAAACTGTTTCAGGCTCACACTGATGGTGGCTGATCCGCTGGGCTGAGCCTCGGCAAGGTCTTCAAAAACAAACTTGATGAGCATGTCTTCAAACCCGATCAGTTCGTGACTGTGCTCTTTATAATGCAGGTTTTTGAGGGTCCAGGAATGGTTCGTCTCCCATTTCTCCTTGCCCATGAAGTTTTTCCCCAGCTCATGTTCTTCCTTAAATTCCAGGAAGCCTCGCCGGGCTAAATCCATCAATGTCGACATGATGGCCGAAGCGCCCACGGATCTGTCATTTAGTAAATAGCTCACAATGGCGGGGGGTAAATCCGAAGGGATTTCCGGAGACTGGGAAGGCACCGGAGGAGTGGTTGGCCGGGTGCCGTATTGTTTGAATATTCGGTAGAACCAACCGGCAGCCAACAAGACAAACGCGGGCAGTGCCCACAAGCCAATGCCTTGTCTTTTTTTCAGAGCGATGGCTTTGTTGTTTGCTTCTTCGCGCCGCCAATTGGCTTCGTCTGCCCAAGCGCTTTCTTCGGCTGTGACTTCGCCCACGATATAGCTGGAAATCAAGGGAGCGTCACTGAACATCTCGGCAGGATAGAGAATGCGCAGCTCAAAGAACTTTTTCCTGGGAAGATTTTCACAAGTGGCTGTGACGGTCCCTTGAGCAGAGGTTTCACTGCTGGCCCATAAAGGGCCATGGGCCCACTGGCGGACATCCCATTCATCCACCGGCACAGGCGGGTTGACTAATATATCCACCAACTGTGTAGATTTGCGAAAGCCGCCACCAAGGAATTGATAATAAAGGACGGCGCTATCCAGGTGTCGTTTCACGGCATCTTGAACCGTGTATTCGATTTTGAAAGCCTTGGTCTCGCGGCGGGCCCGGAAATACCAGCGCACTTCAATGTCCTCGTCAGTGGTGGTTACGGTGTAAGTACCAGGCTCTTTGCTGTCGGAAAGGGCATAAGGTTGGTCATTTTCTGAAACCAGGAAATTCTCATATTTGATTCTTGAGTCCAGGGCAAATGACCGGAATGCATATTTGAATTTGCCTTTGAAGCGGTAGGTGCGCTCTTCGGCGACCTTCATGGATCCATCGGCAGCGAGGTCTGCAACGATGGAAACCTGTTCCATGCGATAAGATTTGGCTGCCTGGGCTTGATTGGCGCTAAAAAGCAGGAGCAACAAGAGCAGGGGAAATACAATATGCAACCCATAGTCGTTCCGCTGGATCTGAACACTAGTTTGATTTTTCATAACAGCCCTTGCAAGAGTATTGTTTGTGGTTTTTGCCAAGATACTACCCCGGGAAGATTTTGTTTATTCAAAATTTACTGAAGCAACAGGATTTCCCATGTTTTTTAAGCGCACTTCTTTGTTCCTCTTGGAGTCTGTGGTATGGTGCGCCCGTCAACCGGTTGGGCTGGCTTCGATCAGGCCGACTGCACGTCCTCACCCAAGCAGCAGGATGGTCCCGATGACTGAAGAAACCATTGAATTCACCGGCTGGAAAAAGCCACTAATTGGCGCTCAGATGCTATTTGTAGCCTTTGGGGCCCTTGTCTTGGTCCCGCTGTTGACTGGCTTGAACCCCAATGTGGCCCTCTTTACAGCTGGTGTGGGTACGCTCATTTTCCAAGTGATCACTCGCCGGCAGGTGCCTGTCTTTCTGGCCTCCAGTTTTGCTTTCATCGCCCCAATCATTTATGGCACCCAAACCTTTGGTTTGCCGGGCACCTTGTGTGGCCTGGCTGCCGCGGGTTTGTTTTACGCGCTCTTGTCCGGAGTCATCGCATTGCGTGGCCCTGCTTTTATCGACCGTTTCCTGCCCCCACTGGTGACTGGCCCGGTTATCATCGTCATTGGGCTGAACCTGGCTCCAGTGGCCGTGAACATGGCCTTGGGTAAAACCGGTGATGGCTCTTTCGAACTGTTCCCCATGGGACAGGCTTTGGCTGTTTCGATGCTGGCCTTGGCTGTCACGGTCATCGCCTCGGTTTTTGGTCGCGGATTGTTCAAGCTGATTCCCATTTTCTGTGGCATTGCCGCTGGGTATATCACCGCTCTCTTCATGGGAATGGTGGACTTTGCACCGGTGACTGCTGCGGCCTGGATTGGCATGCCGGCTTTTGTTTTTCCTGAGTGGAATTTCCAGGCTATCCTCTTCATGCTGCCGGTGGCCATTGCTCCGGCGGTGGAGCACATTGGTGACGTGGTGGCTATCAGTGGTGTGACTGGAAAGAACTATGTGAAAGAGCCTGGTCTGCACAAGACCATGCTGGGCGATGGCATTGCCACCACCTTTGCGGCCATGCTGGGCGGCCCACCTAACACAACTTACAGCGAAGTGACGGGCGCAGTAGCCTTAACCAAGGCTTTCAATCCCGTGATCATGACCTGGGCAGCGGGCACAGCAATCTTGCTGGGCTTTGTGGGTAAGCTGGGCGCGGTGCTGCAGACCATTCCTGCACCTGTGATGGGTGGCATCATGGTCTTGCTCTTTGGGGCCATTGCTTCCATCGGTATGGGAAGCCTCGTCAGGGCCCAGATCAATCTGATGAATCCCCGGAACATGGCCATTATGGCCATCACCCTGGTTTTTGGCATTGGCGGCATGGTTTTCAATTTTGGTGAATTTGCCATGCAGGGCATTGGCCTGTCGGCTCTTATTGCAATTCTGCTGAATATTGTTTTGCCGGAACAGGCTGACTAGGGCTGAGGTTAAAAGTTGTGGTTGATGATGAGGCGGGGCTTTGGGGCTCCGCCTCATTTTAATTATCGGTACATGCTTTTCACGGCTCCGAAGCTGAAATTATCTGTGGGGACGGTTCCGGAGGCGAGCCCTGTGAAGTGGCCCAGATAATTGAATTCATGTCCCACGAAACCGAATGGAGGACTGTATTCTGTCGGGCCGACCCAGAGCATCACGATGTCGCCGGGTTCTCCCTGAACCATCAGGGTGGCAGGCAGACAGGGACCAGCCGTTATCTGATCTTGTATCACGGCCCCGGATTCACAATCGCCTCCCAGCAGAAAGCCGAAGACAGGATGTTCCGCATCCAGAGTCCACTGGATTAATCCGGCCGCACCAACCATAAAATGCATCCAGTCGGTGTCACGGACGGGACTGTTATTTACTGAATACCAGCCTGAACTGCCGCAATAAACCAGTTCCCCAGCCGCATCACCAGCTTGGGTCAGGTCGGCGAAAGGGTTGCCGTACTCGGGAGAGTTGCAGCCACCGTTGAAGGCGTCACTGTAGTTGGGACCCAGGGCCGGTTCACCTTCGGGCAGACCGTCGCAGGTGAGGAAACAGGGAGGCGGAGGAGTGAACACAGTGATATCCAGGATGTAATCGCCGGAGTGTGAACCATACCCATCCACTGCAATGAAATACTGCACACTTTCTTCAAGAAAGGCCGCCTCGATGAATGAGACGTAGCTGCCACATTCGTCATCGCTGTAGTAATCGTCATTGCAAGCAATGACGTTAAAGGCGCCATCCAGAATGTAAGTTTTGGTGTCGAAGCTTGATCCGCACAGGTCGACATTGACGTATTCATTGGTTGGGGGCACGTAGCTGTAGATTACGTCCTTGGCCATACCACCATAGGGGCATTCGACATCATAGTCGTCGAGGTTATCAGAGGTGTTGCCGGTATCATGGAAAGGCAGGGCGGGGATGAGAAAGGCGGTGCTGATATCTTCGCCGCCTTCGCGGCCGTCTGGAGTGCCTGGGTTTTGGCCAATGTGGGAGTTGGATTTGGGGGTGTCGAGCGTATTGCCCAAGTCAACTGCCATCGAGGGGCTGGTGAAAATGAGGATGAACATCAGTGCAACGAGGTGGCGTATCATGATTCCTCCTAAGCCGATTGAATTGAAAAATCCAATTTATGACAATACCATGTTTGGGAGTGTTTGAGGAATAAATGTTCTTTTACTTGGGGTTGGGTAGCCAGTACCAATTGTTTTTGTTTGGTGCTAGATTAAGTTGTTTAAAATTAAAGAAATACATTGCAGTTTCGCCAAAGTTTCGCTATGCTGATTTCACCTCTTTCCATACCATCTGAAGGGTGAAAACCATGCTAAAATTCCTCAGCAACCAGCCAGCAAAAACGGCTAATAAGGCCATCAAATCTTCTCTCAAAACCATGGACAATGCCAAACAGTGCTCGGTTCTGTGGTTCGAAGATATTCACCAACGCAAGCTCTATCGGGAGTTGGGATATTCCTCTATCAATCAATACGCCAAACAGGAATTGGGCTTTTCCAGCAGCCGCACCGGCGATTATTTGCAACTATGCCGCTCTTTCAAAAAACTACCCAAGGTTAAAGATAAAGTGGAATCGGGAGAATTGGGGTACACCGCGGCCCGGGTTTTGGCCACGGTGGCTGATGTGGGCAATCAGGATGAATGGCTGGACCTGGCTTTGAATAATTCGCGGCGGGTTTTAGAAGTTGAGGTCAAACGAGCAAAACAGAAAGCCGTTGATGATGCAGTGGGGCAAGTGTCTTTGCTACCGGTGCCGGCCAAACCCAAGCCAGCCGCAGTGGTGCCTGTGCATGTCCATTTGGAAATGACCCCGACCCAGTTTGCCCGGTATGAGGCCCTGTGGGAGCAGGTTAGAAAAAGAGGGCATGCATCAACCGAAAAGGTGGAGGCCTTGTTAGAAATGATGGGCGCATACGTCGAGGAATGTTCCCCCCGGGGGGAACTTTCGGTAGAGGCAAAGCCACCAGTTCAGTTGCATGTCCATCATTGCCCAAGGTGCGAATTAGCCACTGTACAAACCAGCCGTGGGGAATTGGCACTCAGCGAAGCCGAGCTTCAAAAGGCCCAAAGTGATTGCCAGATAAGCAAACCTGGTCGCCGCAATACAACCTCCATCCCACCAGCCACCCGGCGATTTGTATTGGCCAGGGCCAGGCACAAGTGCGAAGGGCCGGGATGTGAGCACAATCGATTTCTGGAAGTGCATCATAAGGTGCCGCGGGTGCAGGGAGGGTCCAACGATTCCCAGAACCTCATGGTGGTCTGTTCAGGATGTCACGCGATACTCCACCGGCAACAATCTGCAGCCATGGGGTTTATGGTAAAATCACCGGCAGGAAGTTACAGCTGGAAATCGGGAGGCTTTCAAATTGAGCGCAGACGAACTATATAGGGAAGTGAATGCACCTCTCTCAGCAGATAATCTGGAGCACGTATAAAATGAAGATCGCCCTTTTGACCATGATGCCTGACGCCGCTTTAAAAGCAACAGATCGACAATTTACGGAATTGTTGCCTGGCGCTGAACTGTCTGTTTTTACGTTTCCAGAAATCGCCCGCAGCGAAAAGGCTGCGGCATATATCAGTGAAAACTACCAAACGGAAGAGCAGATCAGGGAGTGGGGACCAGATGCACTGGTGATCACAGGGGCCAATGTCAGCGATCCCGATTTGGAAATTCAGGCTTTCTGGGAGCCCCTCAAAAAGACCATGGAGTGGGCGCAAAAAAACACACGATCCACATTGTGCTCGTGCCTGGCTTCTCATGCGGTCATGCAGTTTCGGTATCATAAAAAACGGAAGCCTTTGCCCAAGAAAATCTGGGGCGTATATGATCACCGGACCATAATGCCGGAACACCCTTTGGCAGCAGATTTGACGGCCTTGGTGCCCGTGCCCCAATCCCGGTACAACGAAGTGACGGCGGGTCAGTTTAAGGACGCCAAGCTGGATGTTATTCTGATTCACACCCACGCCCGGGTGCATCTGGCAGCCAATAAATCCAACAGCCTGGTATTTATGCAGGGGCACCCTGAATATGACGGGGTGAGTTTGCTGAAGGAATACAAGCGTGAAGTGGGGCTGTTCACCTCAGGAGAAAGAGAAGACTATCCACCCATTCCCGACAACATTATGGATGGGGCCGGGCTGGAGATCCTGATGGATCATGGCAAGTTGGTTGCCGAGGCAAAATCAGCCGGTGAAACGGCACCTGATTTCCCGGAACAGCAAGCCAGTGAACATCTTCACGAAAGCTGGAAGCCTGCCGCCAAACAGGTCTTTGCCAATTGGATGCAGTTGGTTAAGCAGCTTCCTGTTCCTCGGTAGGTTTAGAAGGGGAGAGCCGCAAAAACCGCCGTGCAAAACGTCCAAGGCTGCTGAAAATGTCTTCGATCAGAGATGTGGTAGTGGGCAATAATACGGCCGTCAGGAATGTGCTGACGAACAATCCGCCCATGATAACCAAGGCCATCGAGTAATAATAAATACCGCCCAAAGATGGCTTCTGAACCACTATGGGAACCAGTCCCAGCAAGGTGGTTACGGCGGTCATGAGAATAGGACGCAGTCGCTCCCGGCCACCCTTGAGCATGGCCTCATTGCGGTCCATGCCGCGGCGCCGGTACTGGTTGATGTGTTCCAGCATCACGATTCCATTATTCACCACAATACCAATTAATAACAACAAGCCGATGGCGGCCGGTTGGTCGAAATCCGTACCCGTCAGATGCAGGGTCCAGAGGGCTCCGGCAATGGCGAAGGGCAGAGAGACCATCAAGGCCAGGGCTTGGCGGACCGACTCGAAAAGACCGGCCATCACGGCGAAGATGAGCATCAAAGCCAGGCCCAGGTTGACGAGGAATTCCCGCGATTGTTCTTTCCGCTCTGCTTCCCATCTACCAAAGGTCCAGCGGTAGCCGTAGGGGAAATCCATGTCGGCTAAAATTTCTTTCACCTGGGGAATGTACTGCTCGCTGGTGCCTTCGTTGTAGCGGGCATTGACCCAGATGCTGGTCATGCGGTTGTCCCGCTGGATGCGCTCGCGGCCAGTCTCCTGGTTGAAGTCGGCCACGGCAGCCAAGGGGATTTTCTCACCATCAGGAGTGCGCAACAGCAGGTTTTGAAGCTGTTGTACGCTTTCGGTTTCCTGCTCATCCAAAGTCAGGCGCATTTCGCGTTCGCCATCGGCAGTGCGGTAACGTTGCAACCGGCGGCCACGGTAAGTGAGGCCAATGACTTGGGAGACCTGGTCCGGGTTCACGTCGAAACGGGCCACCAGATCACGGTCAGGGACGATATGCAGTTCCTGCTGGGCTTCAGCATGGCGTGTTTGAACATCTTTCAGACCAGGGATGGTTTCAATGCGCTGGATGGCTTTTTCAGCCAGGCTCATGAGTATTTCCGTGTCGTCGCCAATGATTTGAAAAGCCACCCGGTTGCGGCCCCGGTGCATGCGCCAGCTTTGGTTGTTGTCCTGGACGCGCAGGTTCACTCCGGCTATTTCGGGCAGCAATTCCCGCAAACGGTCCCGCACTTTGCCCATGTTTTCATCGTTGGCTTCTCCCTCTTCGAGGTAGACGCGGGTCAGTGACCAACGGTCGCTCCAGAAGCTGTAAATGGACCGGGCCAACAGCTCTTCCCGGTGGGGTTCGAGAATCTTTTCCACTTCGGTGATGATGGTCTCTTTGTGCTCGAGACTCATCTCTTCACTGAACTCATAGCGGAATTGTACAAAGAGCTGGGCCTCACTGGCCTCAAAGTTTTGATCGACATTGTTATAGGGGTAGACGGCGGACGCAAGGATGCTCAGGCCAATGACCGGACTCAACCATTTGTGCCGCAAACTGAAACCCAGCAGGCCCTGGTACCGGTCTTCAAGGCCAGTCATGGTGCCGCCTTTTTTCCGCGGCTTTGATTTGATGTACTTGGATGTGGCCAAGGGGATCAGAGTTTGGCTGATAAACAAAGAGGCGAGCAATGTCAGGCAAACGGTGATGCCCAACTCCTTCAGATACAGATTCATCTCGCTGGGCTTGTTGAAAATCAGGGGGATGAATACGATGACCGAGGTGAGGGTGGCGGCCATCACAGCGGTGGACACTTCGCCGGCGCCACGGCGGGCAGATGTTTTGCGGTCGTATCCCATTTCCCGGTAGCGGAAAATGTTTTCCATCACCACAACAGCATTGTCGACCAGCATGCCGATGCCCACAATCAACCCCAGCAGGGTGAGCGTATTCAGGGATCGGCCCTGGGCCCAAATGATGCCGCAAGTCACAATCAGCGAGAAGGGGATGCAAGAGACGGCCACGATGGTGGTGGAGACGCGGCGCAGGAATAAAAATAGCACGACGGCGGCTAAAATAGATCCAAAGAGACCGGTGTACATCAGGTCTGTCATGGTCTTTTTGATCTCGGCACCCTGGCTGAACCAGATGAGAAAGTTCACGCCCTCCAGCTCAGGATCGTCGCCCATTTTGGCTACGGCTGCTTCCAGGGCATCGCACACCTCCACGGTGTTGGCTTTGCTTTCCTGGGAGACAGAAACGCCAATGGCAAAATTGCCATCCAGATGCCGTCCGTATTCCAGGGGCGGTTCACGGTAGATGACGTCGGCGATGTCACTGACACGCAAGCCATCGGCACGCAAAGGCAGGTTGCTGATTTGCTCCACTGTGCCAAAGGTACCCAGAGTGCGCATGGTCCAACGGGAGTCGCCATCGCGAATTTGTCCCAAAGATTGATCGAAATTATTATTGCGGAGGGCTCGCGATACGTCCCGAACATCGATGCCGTGGGCTTCCAGATCGGCCACTCGCAGGTTGATCCGCACTTCGCGGGGGTTGACGCCATCGAGCCGAACCTGGGCCACACCGGGCACTCGTTCCAGGGGGCGGATGATTTTGCGTTCGAGTAGGTCGTAGCTTTCGCTCAAATCCCGGGGGGAACTGAGGCGGGCTTCGATGATGGGAGCATCAGCATCCCGGGAGTCCCAATTGGTGGAAACCTGGATGTCGCCCACATCTTCGGGGAGGTCGCCACGTATACGGTCAATGCGTTCCCACACCTCAACCCGGGCCAGATGCATATCCGTATCCCAGGAGAAACTGAGGCGCACCCTGCCGCCGTCGCTGCCCGAACGCGACCAGATGCTTTGCAGGCCTTTGACGCCACCGAGGCAGTCTTCCACTGGCCGAACAATCATCTGCTCCACTTGCTCGGGTGAGGCGTTGTTGTAAGGCAGGTTTACAAAGAGTTCGGGTTCGGTGATGTCAGGCATAAAGGCCAAAGGCAGGCGGGTGAGGGCTACCAGACCCAGGGCCACAATGCTCACCAAAACCATCATGATGGTCACGGGACGGCGGATGGCTAATTCGGGCAGATTCATGCCATCACTCCTCATCCAGATCAGGGTCAATACGCGAAGGCACGGCCATGTATGCAGCGGGGATCACCACGAGGGTCAACAGGGTGCTCAAGGCCAGACCACTGGCTACGGTGATGGCCAGGGGGGCGCGCAATTCGGCGCCTTCGCCCCAACTCAAAGCCATGGGCAGCAGGCCCAGAATGGTGGTCAAAGTGGTCATCAAAATGGGGCGCAGACGCAAGTGGCCAGCGCGCACGACGGCTTCACCACGAGCCACTCCGGCTCGGCGTAAACGGTTCACTGTATCAATCAACACAATGGCGTTGTTGACCACGATGCCCACCAGCATAACCGTACCAATGAGCACGATGATGGTGATGGGGGTGTTGGTGAGCAGCAGTCCGGCCACCACACCGACCAAGGCCAGGGGGATGGTGAAGAGGACCAGAAAAGGATGCAGGAAGCTTTCGAAAGTGGCGGCCATCACCAGGTAGACCAGGAAAATGGCGAGCAAAATGGCAAAGCGCAGGCTGTTGAAGCTGGTTTGCATTTCCTTATTTTGTCCGCCGAGATCGGTGGACAGGCCGGTGGGGGGAGTCGATTCCTGCATCACCCGCTGCACATCCTTGATGGCGGCCCCAAGGCTGGTGCCGGCCAGATTGGCCGAAACCACGGCTGCGCGTTGCTGTTGCAAGCGGTGGATTTCCGCAGGCCCACGGGATTCGGTCACATCGGCCACCGAGAGCAGCCGCAAAGAAGAGCCATCTGGGCCAGGCAACATCAGATTGCGCACATCGCTCACAGAGCCTCGATCTTCTACTCGGTTGCGGATTCGGATATCAATTTGCCGATCCGATTCCATATACTTGGTGGGCACAACGCCCAGGACACGGTTCTTAAGAGTTTCGGAAAGTGTGCCCATATCCAGGCCCAGAGAAGCCAACCGCTGCCGGTCAAAAACCACCTGCAGTTCGGGGTTTCCCGCTTCCAGGGAAGAGCGCACATCCACCAGACCGTCCACTCCAGCAAGGCGGCGAGCCACATCCAGAGAGTAGGCGCGCAGGTCGTCCAGGTCTTCTCCGTAGATGATCACTTCCACCGGTGTTTTGAGGCTGAAATAACTGGGCCGGCCAAATTTCACTTCCAGGTCAGGTGTTTCCAGGAAAATTTGGCGCAACCGTTCGGCCACAGCCATTTCTCCTTCACCGTCACTTTTGTCTTTCATGACCATGTTGAGCTGACCAAGGTTTTCGGCCTTGGTGTTCAGGGACATGCCGCCGGAAATTAGACGGCTGCCAACCGTGGCGTAATTTCGGTCAATGGAGGCCTCATTGGCCACAGCTTTTTCCATGCTGGCGATGGTGCGATCGGTGGCAGCGAGAGAGGCTCCTTCGGGCAGCTTGATTTCATAGAAAAACTCCCCTTCACTGAGCTGGGGGATGAGTTCGGTATTGAGCAATCCCACACCCCACACTGCGGCGCCAAAGAGAGCAAAACCCAAGAACAAAGTGAGCCAACGCATTTTCAGAGCGCCGCCCAGCAGTCGGTCGTAACCCCGGGAAAACCAGCCCAGAGTCATGGTGGCCTGACCTGTGTCGCTCTGATCAGTCTGGGGTTCAATTTCAATTTTGCGACCTTCAAGGGGCAACCGGCTGCCCAGGGCGCTGGCCATGGGGATGACGGTTACGGCCACGGCCAAAGAGGCCAGCAGGCTGAAGGTGACAGTCAGTGCCTGGTCCTTAAAGAGTTGTCCGGCAATGCCCTCCACGAAAATAATAGGCAGAAATACCGCCACCGTGGTGAGCGTTGAGGCGATTACCGCGCCACCCACATCGGTGGTGCCGCTGATGGCTGAAGCAAAGAGCGATTGACCCAACTTGCGTTTCCGGTAGATGGATTCCAGCACCACAATAGAGTTATCAACCAGCATCCCGATGCCCAGGGTGAGCCCCCCAAGGGACATGATATTCAGGGAGATATCCATCTTGTACATGGCAATGAAAGTGGCGATCACCGAGATGGGAATGCTGGTGGCGATGATCATGGTGCTGCGCATATCGCGCAAAAAGAGCATGAGCAAAAGAATGGCCAGTCCACCACCAATGAGGGCGGCATTGCCCACCTCACTGACAGCCTGTTGGATAAATGTAGACTGGTCAAACAGTACGGTCAGGGTGGTGCCTTCGGGCAGCTTGCCGTCCTGCCACAGGTCCACTCGTTCCCGCAGGCGGTTGGCCACGGTGACGGTGTTGGCATCGCCTTCTTTGAAGAGGGAAATTTCCACCGACTCGCGTCCGTTGACCCGAGTGATTTCTTCGCGTTCCTGATGCCCCCAAATGACGGTGGCCACATCCCGCAAACGCACGGCGCCGGTCTCGGTTTGTTGGATGATCAGGTCGGCAATTTCTTCAGTGCTGGTGAATTCGTTGATGGTCCGGATTAGATATTGGCTGTCCTGACCGCGCAAGGCCCCCCCTGGCAAATTCACATTGCTGACACCCACAACCTGCTGCACCTGGTCAATGCTGATGCCCAGGGCAGCCAGGCGTTCCTGGTCCAGATCGATCTGGATTTCTTCTTCCAGGCCACCTTTGATATGAGCGGCAGCGACACCCTTGGTCGTCTCAAAATCCTGTTTGATTTGTTTGTCGGCCAGGCGTCGCATGACCATCAGGTCTTCATCGCCGGATAGGGCCAGGCGGAGGATGGGATCAAGACTTGGGTCGTAGCGCAGCACCACTGGGTTGCTGGCTTCGTCGGGCAGGATCAGACGGTCAATTTTCTCCCGCACTTCCATGGACAGCAGATCCATGTCCGAGCCCCAGGCAAACTCCAGGGTCACTTCGGAGATGCCGGCCCGGGATACGGAGTGGATCGTTTGCAGGCCACGCAAAACGCCCACTGCTTCTTCCACCGGCCGGGTGATGAGAGATTCCACTTCCTGGGGAGCGGTGTCCGGGAAGTCGGTTTGTACGGTGATGGAGGGATAGCTGATGTCTGGAAAAAGTTCCAGGGCCAGCCGATTGTAGGCCACCAGTCCAAAGGCAATGATGGCCAGTGCGGTCATCATCACGCTGACGCGGCGGCGCACCGCCAATTCGACAAAAGAGCGCATCAGTTGGCTGGCTCCTCAAGAATTTTCAGAACCGCGCCGTGTTTAAGCGAGCGTTGGCCCTTGATGACGATGGTCTCGCCTGGTTCCAAGCCGGATAGAATTTGCACGTTGAGGTCGTCAGTAAAACCCAATTCCACAATACGTCGTTCGGCAGTCAGACTTTCATCTGACTGGACGGGCACATAAACCACCGATTCCCCTTTGTCGGTCTGCACCGCGGCTCGGGGCACAAGAGTGGCGTTGTCACGCCTTTCAGTAACAATCTGAATCTGGGCAAATTCACCGGGACGGGTTCCCTGAGGATAATCGGGCACTTCAACAGTGATTTTGATGGTGCCGCTGGTGGGATCAATGACCGGGCTGATGAGTTTGATTCGTCCATCGAGACGGGTGCCATTGCTGTCCAGAACCAACTGTACGATTTGGTCTTTCTGGAGGCGTTTGAATTCGCGGCTGGGCACGTGAACCTTGGCCAGCAACGGGTCGAAATCAGCCATGACAAAAAGGGGACCTCCGCTGGACACATTGTGCCCGACGTTGACCAGGCGTTGGGTGATACGGCCTGAGAAAGGCGCCACCACGGTGGTATAAGAAAGGCTCAACCGGGCCAGCCCTTCTTCGGCTTCGGCGCTGGCAAAGTCGCTGCGGGCGGCTTGGATCTCTTCTTCGGTTGCCAGTTCTTCGGCCACCATTTGTTCAAGGCGCTCGTATCGGGAGCGCAGATTCACTGTGTTGGCATTGGCCTGCTCCACCCGGAAGCGGTATTCGTCATTTTCAATGAGCAGAAGTGGGGCGCCTTTGGTGACGAGGTCGCCTTCTTCGGCTTGCAGACTTTTGACGACTCCGGTGACTCGGGCTAAAACCTGAGCTTCTTTTTCAGCTTCCAGGGTGGCTGTAGCGCCGTAATAGCTGGAAATAGAACCCTCAGTGGCTTTGGTGACGGCAACAGGGATAGCCTGTTGTGCATTTTTTGACCGTTTCTGAGATTGGCCTTTTGAGACCACTTCATCGCTTGAGTTTTCACTGCAGCCAGCCAGGGAAATGATCCCCAGGATTGCTGCAAAAACAAACCACGACCGGACGCGCAGAGGGCGTCTGTTTCGGTGCCACGACATGATGTGAGGTTCCCCTTCGGTTGAGTCTAAAATAAAGATTCTATGCATACGGCAATAAGCCTAAGAAGATCCATTAAAATAGCATAATTTACAAGAGCCGGCCCCTCTTTGGGGAATGATGGATCAGACGGCAGGTAGAATGATTGTAAATCGGGCACCTGAGTCAGGTGTATTTTCGGCTGTGATTGACCCTTCGTGCTGCAGAATGATGTCTTTGCAGATGGAGAGTCCCAGTCCAGTGCCCACATCTTCAGACTTAGTGGTGAAAAAGGCTTCCCAAATGGAATCTAGTTTGTCAGCTGGTATTCCCGGGCCAGAATCTTCTACAGTGAGCTCGGCCGTATCATTGACAAAGCGGGTTGTGAACTTCAGGGTCCCTTTTTGGTCCATGGCGTGGGCCGCGTTGGTGATCAGATTGATCAAGACCTGGGTGATGGGTTGAGGCCGCAAAGGGATGGGGTCGGCCTGAGGGTGCAGATCTTTCTGGATGGAAATGCCGTATTTCAAGAGATTTTGACAAAGCATAAGGGCTGAATCAAGGCATTCTTCAAGGCTGGATGGCACAATTTCTTCATCATCTTTGCGGGCGAATTTCTTCAGCCCATTGGTGATTTTCGTAATGCGCTCAACTCCCATGAGAATATCGTCAAGCATCTCTGGAGCTTCATCCAACAGAAATTCAATTTCCTCTTGGTCGCCAAATTTGTTCTGGCGACACTCTTTGAGGCAGGCCTCAACATGAACCCAGGAACTTTTCAAATTTCGGGCATTGTCGGTGATGAAAGCAAGTGGGCTTCTTACCTCGTGAACAATACCGGTAGACATGGTGCCCAAGGTGGCCAGGCGATCCTGGTGCACAATCTGAAGAGCACGCTGCGCAGCCAGCCGTTCCATTTCCACTGTGTATTGATTGAGGGCAGCTTGAGCTCGTTTGTGCTCTATGGCGTAGAGTAGGGTGCGGCCCAGGAGGGACCCTTGTTTCACTTCAGTTTTGACTAGAAAATCATCGGCCCCGTGGTGCATGGCGGCCATGGCCAAAGTATCGTCTTCGCTAGCAGTGAAAACAACGATGGGAACGTCGGCATCGGCGGCACGCACCATACCGATGGTCTCGACACCGGTGCATTCAGGCAAAGATAAATCCAGAATGATCACATCGACGGGGTTATTTTCCAGCCACTGCAGACCGATGGTGAGGTTTTCTGATCCGTGCACTTCGAAGGTGTTTTTATGTCCTTTAGCCAACATCTGTTTGACTACAGACCTTACAACGGGACTGTCTTCAATGATCAATACATGATTGGTTTGGCTGAACAAAATATACCTCCAACAAGCACCGTGAATCCATTGGGCAAGTGATGAAGAATCATATCCCCAAGAGAGAAGCGATGCAATGGAAGAGTAAAGATTTATTCAACTAGAACCAGTTTCAAAACTACCTTTTCATTGTCTGTGGCCAAACGGGCAAAATAGACACCACTGGGAAGTTTACGACCAGAATCGTCTTGGCCGTTCCATGACGTTTCCATCGATCCAGTCTCAACCACACCACCGAGCAGATGAGCGACACGCCGGCCCCGTGCATCAAAAACATCCAGTTGTACTGCCTGGGTCTGATTCAGCTCAAAAGCGAGGCTCACCTGGGGGTTAAATGGATTGGGCCAGGCCACCAGATTCAATACTGGGGAATTCAAATCAGGCTCTTGTACTGCAGAAGCAATCCAGTTTCGGGCCACCCATATTTGCTCTGGTTGAGGCTCTCCGAGAATGGTGTCGGTTCGTGTCCAGGCAAGGACCGGATGGTCATGATAATCCACGGAGAGAGCCACTCTTGATCCTATTCGTCCACCCAGATCGGCGCCTTCCAGGAAGTGGCCAGCGTCTGTCATTTCTCCGTTTGCGATGGTTCGGTATTCGAGGGTTTGGTTGAAGGGAGTAAAGTCTTCAGCCACGGCCTCCTGATACCAGAAGGCATGGGCAATCAGGCTTTCATATGCAGAAGCCACTTTGGGTGACTTGGGCCAGTCGAAGTGGGCGTAGGGTTCAGTCACATGTTGGACTTGCCAGGAGCCGATCACCGAGACATAGGAATGCAAGTGGATGCTGCCGCAGGGACAGGTGGGTTGCATGCCCAAACCCAGGATGTCGATGTCCCCACTACCGTAGCCAGCGGCGACATCAAACTCATTGGCGATGGGTGAAGGCATTCCTGTGCTATCTGTGACGAGAACAGGATCGCTCCAGCCGGATCCGGGTACGAGAATAGATGATTTCAGAATAGTGGCACCAAGGCCTTCGCCACCGAGGTAAAAGAGTTGAGGGGTGGGGGTGTAGGAACCAACATAGAAGGCCAATTCGGGGTTGGCCATATGAGGATCCCAGTCCAGCATTTCCAGGTCTGACCAGCCAGCTTCATTATAAGTGGCCAGTTGCACCCGGTTGGATTGACCGCCGGCGCCGTCGGTGGAGTGTACGGCCAGATAAGCATGGGGAGAACCGGAATCCCAGGGTGTTCCCAGTAATTCGAGGCTTCGCACAGGGCCGTAGGGTTCAAGCATTGTGTAATTTTCCGTGTCCCAGTTGCCTTCGGAATCAGAGTGGAAAAGAAGAATCATAGGCCCGCTTACAAAAGCCAGATGGAATCCATCCCATGCCCAACAAATGCTCGGGGAAGATCCGGCCCCCAAAATTTGAGGGTTGTAGGGATAGTATGTGTCAGATTTGACTGTCATCAGAGGCTGGGCTGCTACAAAGTCCTGCAGCAAAGGATCGCCGGAAAGTTCAAAACCCAACATGGTGAGACCATCCGGGGACGAGGCCAAGGCCGGATTGGTACAAGAGGATTCTGAAAAAGTGATGGGATCGATTTCAAATTGGGCAAGACAGGCAGACGTTAACAAGCACGACCACAGGATTACTAAAGTAAGGCGACGCATGGGTTCCCCCCCAATTGAGTTCTTCAAAAAGATACCTGAGATAAGTATACCAAATATCCACACTTGGGTGGGGGGAAAAGGCTCTTTAAAGACGTAGCAGGAGCTGTTTTTGAGGATGATTCTTTCGCGGAAGATGATATAATCCCTTGGCACCCAACGAAAACGAGGGAAGTATGGCTCACCGCACAGTAAAAAAAGGTTATGACCAACTGGTCACTCGTCTGAACCGTTCACCACAGGGGGCGCCTCCCTCGGCTGTGTTAAACCGGATTCTGGCGATTCTGATGAATGAAAAAGAGGCGGGTCTCCTGTCTCAGTTGCCCATCAAGCCTTTCACCGCCGAAGTGGCTTCCCGTGCCTGGAAATTACCCCTCACCGAGTCCCGCAAAATTCTGGAAGAGTTGGCCAGTCGGGCTCTCCTGGTGGATGTGGAGCGCCGGGGCCGTTCTGTCTATTCTTTGCCCCCACCCATGGCTGGTTTTTTTGAGTTTTCACTCATGAGAACCCGGGGGGATATCGATCAAAAAGCTCTCAGCCAGCTTTTTCACGAATACCTGAATGTTGAAGAAGATTTTGTAAAGGCTCTGTTTGCCGAGGGCGAGACCCAGATGGGGCGCATCTTTGTTCAGGAGCCGGTGCTTTCCAACGAGAACGCGGCTTATGTGCTGGATTTTGAAAAGGCCAGTGAGGTCGTCAGCACAGCCAGTCACATTGGCGTGGGCATGTGTTATTGCCGCCACAAAAAGGAACATCTGGATGGGGCCTGTGATGCCCCCATGGACATATGCATGACCTTCAACGGCTGTGCCGAGTCTTTATCCAAGCATGGCCACGCCAGGGCCATCGATAATTCTGAAGGCATGGATCTTCTAACCGAAGCCTACGAACGTGGCCTGGTGCAATTTGGGGAAAATGTTCAGAAGCGGGTGAGCTTCATTTGTAACTGTTGCGGTTGTTGCTGTGAAGCCATGGAAGCCTCTCGGCGATTCGCCCATTTGCAACCCATCCATACGAGCAATTTTTTACCGGAAATTGATGATGCCACTTGCAACGGATGTGGGCGTTGCGTCACGGCCTGCCCGGTGGAAGCGCTGGCTCTGGTCTCGGCCAACAATGCCCAAAAACCGAAGATGAAAGTAGCCAGGCTCGATGAAGATGTATGTCTGGGTTGTGGAGTCTGCGTCCGGGCTTGCCATCAAGAGAGCATGACCCTGAGGTCAAGGGCGGCGCGGATTATCACGCCTGTAGACAATGCCCAACGGTATGTGCTGATGGCCATTGAACGAGGCAAATTGCAGAACCTGATTTTTGACAACCAGATCATGGCCAGTCATCGGGCGTTGGCGACGCTGTTGGGGGCTATTCTGGCCTTACCGCCTGTGCATCGGGTCATGGCCAGCAAGCAGATGAAATCTCGTTTTTTGGAAGCCCTTTTCCGGAAAAGATGATATGACCCGGGAAATTTTTCCCCGGGCCATTGTTTCCGTTGTCTTATCTGTAGAGAGCTTTCAGGTTCCCCCATGAGGATTCATCTGTGGCCACAGTACCGCCGGAGATGGTAATAGTGACATATTCCAGACCCATGGGATCAGCCCAAGCATCCTGGATGGCCGTGTAAAAACTGGTCAATCCAGTGTAATCATAGGTTCCAGCCGCATCCAGGATGTCCAAAGAATCCAGAGTATAACCTTCGTAGCCTACGGCCCAATGGAATCCCAAATAGGGATCAATGGTACCGGGAGCATCCAACATTGCGTTGGTGTTGTCCCATTCTGGCTCACCGGCCAGGAAGAATCCGTCTGCAACAGGGTCCGCGTTGCGCAATACAAAGTACACGGTGGCATCATTGGGTTGAGGGTCAACCAGAGCAACGGGTCCTACGGAACCGATGGTCAGTTGGTAAGAACTCATGTCAATGGGATAGGACCGGACTCCGTAGTTGGTGCTGTCGATGAAGTTATCTGAATCCACGGTAAAGGTGGCCAGAACTGCGTCGCCTGAATTGACATCACCAAAGGTTCCACTGTTGAATTGGTTGTATTCCACAGTGCCAACACAATCGATGGTGATTGTTTCGGCCAAGGCGCCACCTGCGACCAAGGTGAGAGCCAAAGCAATGAGTAACATTCTCTGCATGAGGGACCTCCAAGAGAAGGGACAATGGGTGAGGGATAATCCACTCACCAGCATTAAAGACAGTTTAGTGGCGCCATTAAATAGCCGCTAACTGCTGTGTTTCAGAATTTGACGATTTTGGTTTTTTCTGGATGCTGGTGTTCCAAATGGCTGGAACATCAGCCAAATCTCCCTCGAGGGGCGAAAACTAAAAGTAAGACTATAATGTTAAGGCATTTAAATAACGCCTTTCCACCTTGGAACAGACCAGGAGATAAAAATGAAACCCATGAAAATATTTTTGCCCATTTTAGTGCTTGTAGCCTCTGCCTTGTGGGCTCCAGCTACCTTTGCGGAGACCTACGACATCGATGCCAGCCACAGCTCAGTTGGTTTCAAGGTCAAACATATGGCCATCAGCAATGTGAAGGGTTCTTTCACTTCTTTCGAAGGAGCTTTCGATTTTGTGGCGGGTCAACCTGAGCATTGGAGTGTTGAAACCACTATACAGATGAAGTCGGTGGATACTGGCAACGGAGATCGGGACGATCACTTGCGCAATGAAGATTTCTTCGATGTGGAGCAGTTTCCCACCATGGTCTTCAAATCCACTGGTTTCAAAATGGAAGACGAGGAAGAGGGGGAAATGACGGGCACGTTAACCATGCACGGAGTGACCCTCCCGGTGACCCTGGAAGTGGAATTTAATGGAGCCATCACTGATCCCTGGGGCAATGACCGGGTCGGATTTTCGGCCGAAGGAAAAATCAATCGTAAAGATTGGGGTTTGAGCTACGGCAAGGCCATGGAGGGTGGCGGGCTGATCATCGGTAACGATGTAAAAATTTCCCTGGAAATTGAGGGTGTGAAGCGGAAGTAAGCTGATGAATATCCTCAAAAAATTGCTGGTTTCATTCATGATCATGGGGTTGGCCACGTCCGCTTTGGCCGACCCCGTTTTTAGTCACCATTTCCGTGACGAAACCATGCGCATCGATTATTACCACACCGGAAATTCCCATGAAGAGATCATCTCTCTGGACCAGGTTTGGCGCCAGGGCACGTTCTCCGGTAGCCGAATCCATTTGATCGATGATCTGGATCTGGGGCGCTATTACACCAAAATTTACGATGCAGAAAGTGGAGAGCTACTCTTCTCCAAAGGTTTCGACAGTTATTTCGGGGAGTGGAAAACGACGGCCCCTGCAGCTGAAGGTATCAGACGAACCTACCATGAATCGGCCCTCATTCCGTTTCCCCGACAAACGGTGGAATTTGCTCTGGAAGTGCGTCAGAAAGATATGACACTCAAGGAAATCTACCGAGTGAGCATCGACCCTGAATGGCACATGATCCGAGAAGATGCTTTGGATGAAGATGTGATTGTGATGAAAGCAGCTTACCACGGAAGCTCTCACGGGCGTGTGGACATTGCCATCCTGGGTGATGGTTATACGGCCGATGAAGAAGATAAATTCCGGGCCGATGTGCAGCGCGCTTCTGATTTGATGCTCAGTTACGAACCTTATAAAAGCATGGCTGACAAGTTCAATATCTGGGGGGTGCTGTTGCCCTCTCAGGAAAGTGGCTGCGACGAGCCCAGCCGAGGAGTGCACCGCAAGACATCACTGGGCAGCACCTTCGATTCACTGGGGTCTGAGCGCTATCTTTTAACGGAAGACAACCGTTCTATCCGCGATGTGGCAGCCAACGTCCCTTATGATGTGCTCTATATCATGGTCAATCATGAACGGTATGGCGGCGGCGGCATCTACAATTTGTTCTGCACTTTCACCAGTGATAATCAGTGGAGCCCGTTTGTCTTTTTACACGAATTCGGGCACAGCTTTGCCGGTTTGGCCGATGAATATTATTCGTCAAGCACCGCCTATAACGATTTCTATCCGGCAGGCATGGAGCCTCACGAGCGAAATATTTCAGCGATGCTGGAGCCAGGCAACCCCAAGTGGCAGCATTTGATTGAACCGGAGACCGCCCTGCCAACACCGTGGAATAAAGCGGCGTACGATGCCATGGATAGGGAGTACAACGAAGGGCGCGCCCAGCAGAACAAACGCATCGCTGATCTGATGAACAACGGAGGCAGCCCGGAGGAGATTGCAGCCGCTAAGGCCGAAGGCGAAGCCTGGTCCAAATCGCACCAGCAGCGGGTGGATGAATGGTTTAAAAACAATGAATCCTTTGGGCAGGTGGGGGCCTTTGAAGGGGCCGGTTATGTTTCAGAAGGCATGTATCGTTCAGAGCTGGATTGCATCATGTTCACCAAAGGGTTGAAAAAATTCTGCGCCGCCTGCAGTGCGGGCATCCGGGAAGTGACCGAACGGTACACTGAATAATTCAGATCAGTCCTTCTTTGCGGGCGAGGGCTTCGCATTTGTCAGCCAGGTTGTCAAATTCGTGCATGCCGGGCATTAGCTGGCTGACCCGGCGTGCCACGGGGATGGCTTCTACAATGCGCCTGGTTTTGATCAGCAATTGGCACTCCAGTTTTAGCAACAGAGGATCTTCGCCAAAGGTTTCTTTGGCCACCTTCATGGCGGCTTCGGCCTGCTCCCAGTGGCTGCCTTCGATGAGCCGTTTGATCAAATCGGTCCATCCAAATAACCAAGAGGGATTGGCCACAACAGTTTCGTGTAAGACGGCGATGGCCTCGTCAGAGCGATGGTCTGCGTGGTATAGGGTGGCCAACATGACCTGAGCTCGGCTCAAGACCGGGCCTTCAGGCCCATTGGTAACCAACTTTTCCAGAATGGGAATGGCTTGCCGACCCTCATTTTCCTGAACCAGAATGTAAGCCAACTCCAAACCGGCCTTCCAATCATTGGGGTCGTCTGCCACTTTTTTCCGCACCAGTTTGCCGTACATCTCATTGCGACCAGTATTGCGTTCGTCGCCTTCCACATAACCGTAGTGGTGAATGGGAACGTCCAGGCCAGCGGGTTTGAAGCCGGCCTTTTTCACGGATGGCGCCAGGTCTTCGTGCACCCGGCCATGCCATTGCAGCTCTAACCCATTGGGGAAGAGTCGGTATTGGTCCGCCACAAAGAAACCCAGTTGGCCTTTTTCACGCTTGGGATAGCGGCCTCTCACGGGCTGCCATTCCTGATGTTGGGGGTGGTTGTAATAGTTCCATTGGGGCAAAATGTAACAGGCAAGGGGGCCTTTGATGACTTCTCTGATCCGTTTGAAGTCGGAAGGGGCAATCATTTCATCAAAATCGAGATACATGACCCACCGTCCGGTGGCCTGCTCCAGGGAAAAATTCCGGGCGGCGGCAAAATCATCGCACCACTGGAAAGAGAAGACCCGGGCACCATTTTGGGCGGCAATGGTTGCCGTTTTATCGGTGGAGCCGGTGTCTACCACAATCATTTCGTCGAAAAGGCTGTGATGATGGCGTAGGAATTTAGCCATATTGGCGGCTTCATTTTTAGCGATGGCGATAAGGGAGAGCATGGCGCTCCTTGAGCGTCAAGGGGTGGAATAGTGGTTTGTTGCCTAATTTACCACAGTAATGGCTAGTCTACCATCTTTCTGGGAAAAAATAATTAAAAGTGGTTGTGTTATATTGTTGATGTATGGTATGATTATTTCACATTAGAAAACAAGGCAAACCCAACCACCGATTCCTGGAGGGGATTTTATGAAAAAGATACTGATCTTAGCTTTAGGTCTGCTCACACTGACTCTGCCTGCTGTGGCTTCCGCTTGCCATGTCACTGAAGTGGAAGGCAACGCCGATTGTGGAGGCTGGGAACTTTGCACCAGCGTCTATTTCATCTCGAGTGTGGATGAAGGAAGTTTGGAGTATAGCGTCACCATTTTTGATGGCCAGGGCGAAGAAGTGACCAACTTTGGGGAAACTTTACTGATCACCCATGAGCCTGGCAGCGGTAATTTTGAGTACTGCTTCTCCGGTGAATGGGATGGAGACTATCAGGTGGCAGGCGCTACTGTGGTTTTGCAATCGGCTCTTGATGGCCAAAACCCTTCAGCTTTTGACTTCGACCTGGAATGCACCGTGGCTTCTGATGAGGTCAGCTTTGATTCGGTGAAGAGCATGTACCGTTAATCAGATTATTTGGTATTCATTAAAAAGGGTTCGGCATGTGCCGGTCCCTTTTTTTTTGTTGCACAGGAAGTGGCTATCTCTAGCGTTTTTCCAGATCCAATAGATACTTTTTCCGCCATAGCCCTCCACCATAACCAGTCAAAGATCCATCAGCAGCCACGACCCGATGGCAGGGAATGATGATAGCGAGTCGGTTGTCGCCATTGGCTTTTCCTACGGCCCTCAGGGCTTTGGGATTTTCCATCGCCTGGGCTTGTTGGCCATAACTTCTGGTCTCGCCATAGGGGATTTTAGTGAGGGCACGCCAGGCGAGTTGTTGGAATTCAGTGCCGGGAATCACCAGAGGTAAGTCGAATTGTCGACGCTGGCCCCGGAAATATTCGCCCAGCTGTTGGTCCAGGGCATCAAAATGTTCATTCTTTCCAGGTATGAATTCGGCGTTGAGTCGTTGGCGCAAAATTTTGATTTGGGTTTCCAGCATCCGCCGGTCGGTGAATTCGAGCAGGCAAATTCCTTTGCTGGTGGCTCCGGCGAATAATGGGCCTAACGGAGAAAGAATGCGGGTGATGGTGATGATGTTGCGTTGGCCCGATTGTGAGGGCACAAACCCAGTGGCTTTTTTGAAGGCATCGTTGAACCCACTAAGAGAATCGTATCCGCTGTCGAAGGCCGATTCGGTGACCTTGGAGGTATGGCGGATGCGGCCGAATGCCTCATTCAAGCGGCGAGAGCGCAGGTAGGCCTGGAAGGTCATATCGTGGTTCTTTTTGAACCAGCGCCGGATGCGCGCGGGATCGACACCCCGTTGGCGAATTTCGTAATCTTTGAGACGCAGGGAAGGATTGCTATTGACCTCGGTCAGTATTTCGCGAAGCCAGGAGGGTGGCTCACCGGCGTGTTCCAGCGGACGGCACATTTTGCAAGGGCGGTAGCCAAATTGCAGGGCTTCTTTGGCAGTAGAAAAGAATTCTGTGTTTTCGATTTTGGGAGCCCGGGCTGGGCAACCGGGGCGGCAGAAAATACCTGTGGTTTTGACACCGACAATGAAGATGCCTTCAAATGATGTGTCTTTGTTAACCACGGCTTGGTGCATGGTTTCTCGTTCTGGTAGATTTGAGGTCTTCACTGGGGCTCCCTGGGTTAAGTTAATCGGGAGTATATGAGAGGATGAGGCTGTAACGCTTCCGGAAAATGAACAATGCAGTGGAAAATGTTGGAATATGTTCTGAAATACCATTTCTCCAGGAGTAAAACACCCCCTATTCCCCTATAGGTTTGCCACAATGCCCAACCAATGCTAGAATCACTACATGGAATCCCACTCAATAAATTTCCCCAAAGAGGTGCCCCATGTCCGATAAAAGTGAAGAAGTTTACGGTCCCAATCCCGAAGTCGCCGCCACCAGTCATATCGGCAGCATGGAAGAATACGAACGTCTTTATCGTCTCTCTCTCGATGATCCGGAAACCTTTTGGGGCAAACAGGCGGAAACTCTTTCCTGGTTTCATCCGCCGCGCATGGTCTTCGATCATGACTATGAGAATGTGGATTTCAGTTGGTATTTGGGTGGCCGCCTCAACGCTTGCCACAACTGTGTGGATCGGCATTTGGAAGACCGGGGAGATCAGGATGCCATTATCTGGGTGAAGGATGAGCCAGGGGAATATGAACATATTTCCTACCGCAAACTCAAACACGAAGTGGCCAGGGTGGCCAATGTTCTGAAGGCCCATGGCGTGAAAAAAGGTGACCGCGTGGCCATCTACATGCCCATGATTCCGGAGTTAGCTTACACCATGCTGGCCTGCGCGCGGCTGGGCGCTATCCACAGTATCATTTTTGGCGGATTCAGTGCTGATGCCATTCGCGACCGAGTTCTGGATGCCCGCTGCAAAGTGGTGGTGACGGCCAACGAAGGCATGCGTGGCGGTAAGAAAATCAAACTGAAGAAGACCGTGGACAAAGCGGTGGACGGTTTGAATTTGGTAGAAACAGTTTTGGTGGCCCGCCGCACCGACACCGAAACCAAGATGCAGGCCGGTCGCGACTTCTGGCTGGATGAAGAGTGCCGTAAGCAACGCTCCACCTGCACTGTGGAGTGGATGGGGTCGGAAGATCCCCTGTTCATCCTTTACACTTCGGGCTCTACCGGCCAGCCCAAAGGAGTGATGCACACCACCGGCGGTTACATGGTGTACGCTGCTATGACCCACCGGGTTGTATTCAACTACCAGCCAGGCGAAGTCTATTTCTGCGCGGCGGACATTGGCTGGATTACAGGCCACTCCTACATCATCTACGGTCCCTTGGCCAATGGTGCCACCACCGTCATGTTTGAATCCATCCCCACTTATCCTGATGCTGGTCGCTATTGGCAAATTGTGGACGATCTGAAGGTGAGCACGTTCTACACTGCTCCCACTGCCATCCGCGCCATTGCTCGGGAAGGCGACAAGTTCCTGGAAGCCAGCAAGCGCGATTCTCTGAAAGTGCTGGGCACAGTGGGCGAGCCTATCAGTCCGGAAACCTGGAAATGGTATTTCGATAAGGTGGGTCAAAAAAAGTGCTGCATTGTAGATACCTGGTGGCAGACCGAAACCGGCGGCATCCTGATCACGCCTTTGCCGGGAGTTACTCCCATGAAACCAGGCTCCGCTACCATGCCTTTCTTTGGGGTGAAACCTCTGTTGATGGATGGCGATGGGGCCATCATTGAAGGCAATGGGGTATCGGGAAATCTCTGCATCGAGCGTACCTGGCCAGGACAGGCGCGCACCGTTTGGGGTGACCATCATCGCTTCTATGAAACCTACTTTAGCCAGTACCCCGGATATTACTTTACGGGTGACGGTTGCCGTCGTGATGAGGACGGATATTACTGGATCACCGGTCGTGTGGATGATGTGATCAATGTCAGTGGCCACCGCATGGGGACGGCTGAGGTTGAGAGCGCATTGGTGGCTCATGAATCCGTGGCCGAGGCGGCCGTGGTGGGCTTCCCTCATGAAATTAAAGGGCAGGGAATTTTTGCCTATGTGATTTGCAGTGCCGATGCTGATTGTAAAAGCGCAGAATTGGTGGGCGCCTTGAAGGAACAGGTGCGGCATGTGATTGGTCCCATCGCCACCCCTGATGCCATCATGATTGTGCAGGGATTGCCCAAGACTCGGAGCGGAAAAATCATGCGACGTATTTTGCGGAAAATTGCTGCAGGTGAGTACACCGGTTTGGGTGATGTTTCGACCTTGGCTGAGCCTTCAGTGGTGGAAGACTTGATTGAGGGGCATAGACTCTTGGTTGGATAACCACAAAAGGTTGGGGCTCTCGCCAAAGCCGAGAGCCCCTTAACGATCTGATCAGGATGCTTTGGCCCTCCTCAAGCCCCGTTCCTTGCCCGTACTCAAATCAGCCCGACGACATTGCAGAACATCACCGACCACCGCCACCGTGGTGGGCCAGCGCCCAGCCCCTTTGCCATCAAAAACAACCTGGCGATGCCCTTCAGTCTCAATGACCAAGCGATTGGCTTCCTTCTCGCAGCCAAACAAAGGATGATGTGGGAGCAAAATCTCCAGCCCAACGCGGGCCTTAATACCAGAAGATGTACGTTTGGCAGAAGCCACCAGTTTCAACTCGCCATCGTTTTCAGTAGCTTGCTGCAAACGTTCGGCGGTGATTCCGTCCAGCCCCTCACATTCGATGAGGTCAACAGTCACCTCTTCACCAAAGGCGCGAGTGGCCAGCAAGGACAGTTTGTAAACACAATCCAGTCCGCTGACATCCAGGTGGGGGTCGGCTTCCGCCAGTCCCAGGTCCTGGGCCAGGGCCAGGGCGTCCTCAACTTCTATCCCTCCATTGACTCTGTCGAGGATGAAATTGCAGGTTCCGTTGAGAATTCCCTGGACCAAAACGACTTCTTCTCTTTGAACCAATGAGGCCACCGATTCCAGGGCGGGAACGCTGCCACCAACACTGGCCGAGGCCATCAGTCTGCCATTTCCAAAGGCGGTTTCTTTCAACAGTTCCGGTTCGATGGCCAATAACTGTTTGTTGGCACTGACAACCCGGCTCCCGGCGGCACGAGCCTGATGCACCAGATCGGCGGCAGCCCCGGTGCCTCCCACGACCTCAATGACCAATTCAGGTTGGGTCTCCAAAAGCTTTTCCACAGAGTCTGTGAGCAAATGAGAGGGGACGTCTTCTGGCCTGGGGCTGGTCAAATTCCGGACCAGAATGCCCACCACCTGGAAGTCGGTTTTCAGACTTTGCAGCCAGCGGAAGACTCCCAGGCCCACCGTTCCCAGACCTCCCAAAACCACGGTCGTGGGGGCTGGTGCCGGGTCCACACTTTCAAACCGGCTTTTCACTGGGCCCGCCAAAGTACCACCTCCGGAACCACAGCTGGCGATGCGGAAACTCAAGTTATGGCGTGCTGCAAATTCTACGGCCTTAGGTTGGATTAAGGGCCCGCCCACTCGCAAGCACTCGTCATAACTTGCGGTGGCGTAACGGGTGCCGTAATCCAGGCTGCCATCTTCACGCACTTGAAGCAAGCCATCTACGTCTTTCAGCAATCGGCATTCCGCAGCTCTTAAGCCATGGGCCAGGAAGAGAGCCGTGAGGTCAGAGCCACCCCGGCCCAACAAAGCCGGTGCGCCGCTTTTCAATTTTCCACTGAATCCAGGTACTACAATGACGGGGACATCCAACAATTCCTGTCGCAAACGCACCACGTCAAAATCGTGGGGCTCGGCATCCAAAATATCTTCGCTGGTGGTGAGGCCAATTTGTCCCGCATCCAAAATTCGGGCCGGAACACCAGCCTGATCCAAAGCCAGTCCCAGGGTGGCAGCGGCTTCTGCTTCGCCAGTTTCCAGTAGCCGGGCCAGGCTGGAAGGGTCGGGCTCGTCAAACAATTGCCGGGCCGAAGAGAGCAACTCATCAGTCCGATTGCCGAAGGCGGAGACCACAGCCACGACCCGCCTGCCGCGTCTGATCTCCCGATAAATTTCCAGCACTGCTGCAGGAAGAGCGTCATGGTTTTCGAGCACCGAACTACCAAATTTCAAAACTACGATGGGGCTATGCATGGCACACCTCCTTGAAGGCAATGGTGAGAGCTTGTTCCAGATCAGCGGCAATGTCCTGAGGGTCTTCAAGTCCGACGGAAATGCGGACCAATCCATCGACGATACCCAATTGCAAGCGCCGCTCATCGGGCACTTCCGCATGGGTCATGGTGGCGTTGTGAGTGACCAGTGTTTCCACCGTTCCCAAACTTTGGGCGGGGGTGCAAAGCTTCAAGGCTCCCAGGGCTCGACAGGCTTCGGGCAACCCACCGTGCAATACGATGGTCACCAAACCGCCCCCTGAGGCCTGCTGTCGGTCTGCCAATTCCCTCTGGGGAAATGAGGGCAAATCAGGATGAATGACTTCTTTCACATGGGGGTTACCCTCCAACCGGCTGGCCACTGCCAGGGCGTTTGACGTTTGCTGTTTGAGGCGCAAAGGCAGGGTTTTTAAGCCCTGCAAAGTCAAAAAGGCATTGTGAGCTGTTTGGATTGTGCCCACACATTTTCGGTAGAAGGCCAGTTCTTCGCGGATGGCTTCGTCGCGGGTGCAAAGAGCTCCCCCGATGGTGGCGTTATGGCCGTCTATGAACTTTGTGGTGGAATAGATGGTGAGGTCGGCGCCCAAATCCAAAGGGCGCTGCAGCACAGGAGTAAGGAAAGTATTGTCCACCACGACCAACGTTCCGTACTCATGTGCAAGGTCACTATTGGCGGCGATGTCGGTCAGTTTCAGGGTGGGGTTGGCAGGAGATTCCAATAGCAGCAACTTGGTGGGGCGTTGCAGGGCTCTTTTGGTGGAAGCCAGATCAGAGGTGTCCACAAAATCGCTGGTGACTCCCAGTTTTTCGAGCACTTCCACCAAAAAGCGATAAGTCCCGCCATACACCACATCAGAACACACCACGTGGTCGCCCTTTTTCAACAGTGCCAGAAAGAGGGTGCTGATGGCCGAGGTTCCGCTGCTGAAACTCACTGCAGGCAGGCAGTTTTCCAGAGCGCCCAGTCTGGATTCAAGGGCCGCCACAGTGGGATTGTCTACTCGGCTGTAGGTGAAGTCCTGGTCTTCGCCCACAACTTTGCGGCGAAAAATGGTGGTTTGGTAGACCGGGGGCAAGATGCCTCCGTGGGTGGGGTCGGCGTCCTGGCCGCCGCGTATGCACACTGTGTTGTAGTTGTTTGCTGGCATGATCGAAAACTCCTGGAACAGGGAATAATTGGCACAAAAAAACCACCGTGGTTAAGGCCAGGTGGTGTGCTTCCCTCAGGATGTTCTTCATGTCAGGTCGATCAGTTCAGGTCAGATCATCCTCCCATGCGAACGCACAGCACCCGGCCATGGCATAGCCATGGCCATGGGCATAGCCATGGTCATTGGGATGGTTGCAATATTGAGATATGTGCGATTCAAAAACATGATGCTCCTGCGCCGTGGCGCTCTTTCATCTGACTTGATTGAGGACCAAATTCTAAAGACTCCTTCGGCAAATGTCAAGTCCTCCTGAAATCCTTTATGGTAAGGACGTGCCGGGGGTGGGAATTTTGTATACTGTTTTAAACTGGTCCAGAGCAAACCAGCAATGACTTGACAGGTCGCCCCCGGGCCTGAAAAATATATGAGATCTGCTTAAGGTGGGGGCCTTTGCAGCCGAATTCTCAAGAGTAGTCACACCCTCAGTAACCTGAACCCGACAGGACAGTTATGCGATTGAGATTTTGCATGGTTTTGGCCCTTCTTGCCTTGGCGGCCCTTCCGGCGTCAGCGCAAGTCCAGGGCTATACTCTGATTTTGTCTGATGGCTCGGCGCCTGCCGGTGCCCCGGCCACTGTCACCTTGAATCTGGCCAACGAAGATTCTGTTTGTGGTATCCAATTTGACGTTCACTTCGACTCCACCGTAGCCGTTTTCAGCAGCATTGCCCTGACTGATGACAGTGCTGGCATGACGGTTGAAGGCAGAGTCATTGAATCGGGACTTCTGCGGGTCGTAATGTATTCTCCTGGTTCGGGGGGGCTGGCCCACGGGTACGAGCCCGTGGCTGATCTGGTCTTCTCCATGCAAGGTGAGACCTCAGAAATGACCAGCCTGGTGATTCAGGATATTGTCCTCTCGGATCCTGATGGCGCTGCTCTGTTGGCCACGGGAACTGCGGGCAGCCTGACGGTGGCGGCTCCTTCTGGTGTCCCGGTGCTGAAAGTGGTGGGTCTCAAAAACCCGGGCAATACCACCATCGTAAAAATCATGGTCACCATCACCGGCGGTTCTGGCAACTTGCCCACCGTAAGTGCCAGCGGCGATTCAGTGGTCATGTCCAGTCTCGGCGGCGGGGTTTTTCTGGGCCAGTATGTGGTCGCAGCCGCCCAAAGCACCTTGACCCTGACCGCCACCGATTCCAACACCAACGGCACGGGAACCGACCAGGTTACTCTGGCGCTTCCTTAGGAGGATATTCATGAAATTCCGAATTTCCCATCTGTTGATGCTGGTTCTTTTGCTGGTCCTGGCCGGATGCAGTAGCAGCAACGATGATCCGCCCACAACACCCACAGTGCCCGACACACCGTCTGAGTTCACCGCTCGCGGATGGACCTATTTTGAAAGCGATCATTTCACCGAGGGCCAGGCCGATTTTGATGCTGCCTTAGCTCTGGACCCAAGTTATGGGGAGGCTTCGGCCGGTAAAGGTTGGTGCCTGCTCAAGCTGGCTGTGGATGCCTCGGGTTATGATGCAGCCGCTGCCGCGTTTGTGGCCGCCGTGGCTGCCGGGGAAGAAGAGAGTTATGTGATTGCCGGCCACGCTGCGGCCCGGTTGGCTCAAGGGGGCACAAACCTGGCATTAGCCGATACCCTGGCTCTGTGGTTTGTGGGCCATGATCCCTCGTTCGTTTTCAGCCACCAACCCAGCATCAACGGCGCGGACATGTTGGTCATCAGCGCCAGCGCCCAAGCTGCTCTCGGGAATTTGGATGTAGCTCTGGAAAGAGCAGAGCTGCTCGAAGCCAGCGGGATCGATTCTGATATTCCTTCCACCTGGATGGTGGGTGGCACTTCGTACAACAGCTTCAACGCCGCTGTTCTGGCGTTCATTTTCCAGCTCTCAGAGCAATACTCGGGATAGGAGAAGAGAGATGGATATCAAATTCAGAATAATAATTTTGTTGGGGGTTTTGACCCTTTTGACCGGTTGCAAAGATAACCTCCCCGGTGAGCTGGCCGGTTTAGCCGACCAAAAATCTCTGGACCGTTACGCGGCTCTGCCTGCCGACTCTGATTTGCTGCTCTGCCTTCAGGCTGAGAGCACATTGGGCAAGCTGCCCAAGCTGGGTCCCGAGGGGCAGCAACTGGGACACTTCGGCCCGTCCACACTGGTTAAGGTCAACCGTGAGATGGTACCGGCTCTGGCCGAGGTAGAGGGGCTGCAGAGCCTGGTGTTGTGGGGCGATGGACAAGCGGCGAAAAAGCTGGATCCTCAGTTGAGAAGCACCCTGCTGAAAGAAATGGCCCAACCCCAATGGCGTGAAAAAAGCTACGCTATCATTGGCACTTTTGACAAAGACAGTGCTGGCCTGAAAGAGGCCCTGGTAGCTGTCGGGGCCCAACCGCGCAGCGTAAAGGCGGGGCTGGCCACCTTCGATGCCACCAGTGAAGTGATTTTCGACATCCTGGCCTGGGATCATCTGCGCCAGCTCAAAGAACCCACACTCATGCGTCCGACGCAGAGCCTGAAATAGCCATAGGAGTGCTTATGTTTGCCGGTTTCAACCAATCAAAAATGACCCTGGCTGCGGTACTGCTTCTGGCCTTAATGGCCGGATCGTTACATGCCGCCACCATGGACCCCCTGTTGAAGGGATTGACCAGGGACAAGGCCGCCAAGGTCTCCCATGGTTTGAATTACGAAAGTTTCCTGGTGGTCGACTCCTCAGAGAATCCAGCCGATCCGACGGTGGCAGTGATCCTGCATTTGGAAGGTGGCCGCCCTCATTTGTCAGCGGTGCCCGGACTGGTGGTCGGTTCGCGCACCTCGAAATTTGCCACCGCCAGATTGCCTTTGTCATCTCTGTCTTGGTTGGAAGCCGATGAAAGCATCGCCCATGTGGAGGCGGCCCGTTTGCTGCAACCTTTGATGGACGCCGCTTTGGTTGACGGACGGGTTGATGAGGTGTGGGCCGGAGAGCCTGCCTACACCGGTTCGGGTGTTTTGGTGGGTGTTATCGATTCGGGTATCGATTGGAGACATGCTGATTTTAATGATGCCGACGGCGATACACGCATCGAGTATATCTGGGATATGTTTTCCACGGGTACACCGCCCACCGGCTACGATTATGGAGCCGAATACAATGCCACTCAAATTGATGCGGGCACATTGTTGGAGGTGGATTACAGCGGTCACGGCACCCACGTTTCGGGCATCGCCGCCGGCAATGGGTTTGAATCCGCGGGACAGTACAGCGGGGTGGCCCCTCATGCGGGAATCCTTTTCGCCAAGGCGTTTGATGATAACCTGGGAGGGTTTCCGGAGGATAAGGTCATCGACGCTTTGTTTTATCTGAAGGAAAAAGCAGCGGCGATGGGCCGTCCCATTGCCATCAACTTATCGTTGGGCGGGCACATGGGGCCTCACGATGGATCCAGTGCCCAGGAACAAATCATCAACGATTTGTCTGGCTCAGGTGTGGTTTTCTGTGTGGCTGCTGGCAATGAAGGGGAGAGGTTGTTGCATGACAGCGGGCCTGCCTTCGGCACAGATTTGCAGCTCCAAATTCCCACTTACGCTACCAACCCGGGCAGTGGAAACGACCGCGCCATCGTGAATGTATGGGTGGATGGGGATGCCAGTCCCTCGGTGACCATCAGCTTGGGTGGAAACACCTTGATCACCGTATTGTCTGATAATTTTGACAGTGTTTCAGGGACTTACGGCAGTGTGGCGGTGGACAATGCCACGGGCAACCCCTCCAATGGCGACAAGCAAATGATCATCCAGTTAGACGACAGTGACGGCACTGCGCCTGGGGCAGGCAACTGGACTATTAGCATCAATGGTGGCTCGGGAACGGCCCATGCCTGGGTGGCCACATCGACCATGCTCACGACCTTCCCAAATAGCGACCAAACGTATTCTGTGGGCATGCCGGGTACTAGTGAGGCGGCCATCACCGTGGCGGCTTACAAAACTAAAAATGAGTGGTTGAGTCTGGCTGGCGGGCGACAATATGGTGGATCATGGGGAGCTGCAGCAGAGGGCGACCGCGCTCCATTTAGTTCTTTTGGCCCCACTCGCGACAACCGGGAAAAGCCCGACATCAGCGCCCCTGGCATGGGCATGTTTGCCCCCTATAGTGCCGATACCAGTCCTTACCCCGGCGATGATTGGCTGAGCCCTGACAGTCATTATTTTTTCAGCCAGGGCACTAGCATGGCTTCCCCATTTGTATGCGGCGTAGCGGCGTTAATGCTGGAAAAAAACGGAACGTTGACGGCTGAACAAATCAAAGCCGCCATGCGTGGAAGCGCCGCCACCGACGGCTTCACCGGCGATGGCTGGAATGTGGCTTTTGGTGCAGGGAAAGTGGATGCCATGGCCGCGATCCAAGCCGTGGCCACCGCAGGTCCGCCGCCTACCGGAGATGTCAATGGCGATGAAACCACCTCGGTTTTGGACTTGGTTATGCTAGCCAATCACATTGCCGACCCCATAGCCAACCCTCTGACCACTGAGGCCAAAGCCCAAGGTGATGTGTACCCATCCCCCAGCGGAGATGGCGTTCTGAACGCTTCGGATTTGGCCCGTATGGTCAGCTTCATTCTGGAAATTGAGCAACCCGGTTTTTCAGCCCCAGCCATGGGGCCCGTGAATTTCCAATTGGCCCAGCCTCTGTGGCAGAACGGCCGCTGGTGGCAGCCGGTGATGGTGCAAGGCTCTGGCGTGGTGGCAGGGCAGTTTGCTCTGAACCTGGATGGCGCCGGGTGGCAACCGGAAGATCTGGAGTGCGATGCCAGCGTTCAGGTCACAGCCGGTGTGGCCGGCAACCAACTGCGGGTTCTGCTCTATGATCTGGGGGGAAGCTTCCCGCCTGAGGGAATCAACCTGCTGGTTCCTTTTGAATTCACTGGCAACCAACCCGCTCCTGCCCGCACTGCAGGAGTGCTCATGGTCGATGCCAGCGGTGCTCCTTTGGATTTGGTGGAGGGCAATATGGTGCCGACGGGATATCTGAACGTGAGTCCCAACCCGGCCCCAGGCGACATGGTCGTCAGCTTTGCCCTGCAAGGTGGGCGTAGCTTTGAACTCTCCGTATTTGATGTGCGGGGACGGCGGGTGCGCCAGATGCGCCACGAACAAGGTGGAGAAGGTCAAAAATCTATGATTTTTGACGGCCATGACGACAGTGGTCGTCTGCTTCCAGCGGGTGTCTATTTTGTCCGCATGAGTGGGCAGGGGCAAACTCTGTCCAGGAAGATCATCCTCACCAGATGATGCTTTTTTATGCCCCCGGGGATGCGCACATCTCTGGGGGCACTTCTTTCCCGCCAAGTGTGTTATAATCATCCCTGTTCCATCATCATAATGAACCTGAATACAACCTGGGGATGGTCTTGTCCGTGTTTCGAAGTCGTCTGTTTGCCATACTGTTAGGCGTTTTGATACTCTGCTCAATCGCGGCGTCGGCCACCGAGCCAGATCCTCACTATTGGCGCCTGGCCGACATCCAGGCTCAGTTTGATATTTGGGAAGCCCAATACCCTGATATTTTTCACCAGACCACCATCGGCACCAGCGGCCGGCGGGTCGACATTCCCATGGTGCGTATTTCTGACAACGCGGCCATCTCCGAAGCCGAACCGCGGATGCTTTTTCACGGCGCACTGCATTCGAATGAACCCAACGGTACCACGGCCATCATGAAAAGCATGGAAGCGTTGTTGCTCGGATACGGAAAAAACCCCGCCACCACCGCAAGGGTGGACAGCCTGGAGATTTTCTTTGTGCCCATCCTCAATGTCGATGGTCATCATCATGTTTTCAGTGGGGATGTAGCCTGGGCCGATTGGCGCAAAACCTTGCGTGATAACAACCAAAACGGTGAGGTTGATTTTCCCGCAGACGGTGTGGATCTGAACCGAAACTGGGATTGGAATTGGGATGAATATGACGAGGATAATTCCTCATCACTGAAATACAAAGGACCGTTCCCCTTTAGCGAACCGGAAATCGCAGCAGTGCGTGATTTCATTCTCCAACAACGCCCTGTGGTGGTGGTGGACTATCACTCTCCGGTGACCATTTCCTGGCGAAGTTATATTTTTTGGCCGTGGGTGGACAATGGTGGTGGGGGCATGGGGCCAGACGCTGCCGTATCTGAAGATGTGGCCGAACTCTGGGCCGGTGCCACTCTCAATGAAGACGGCAACCCGTACCACGACATCTATGCATACAGTACGTTGCCCAAGGAGCAATGTTGGGTGTATGGGCGTACGGGGATTTTGGCCTACATCATGGAAATTTCCGACCACTGCTGGTGGTCCGGTGCCCAGGTGGACACAGTCGGTGCCCGGGTAGCCAGAGGCAGCAATGCTTTGGTTGATCGCGTCCTTGAAGGTCCGGGAATTCGGGGGCAGGTCAGAGATGAGGGAACCGGTGAGGCTCTGGTTGCCGAGGTGAAAATTGATGAGATGCACAGTGATCTGGTGGGGCCGCGTCTGACGGAAGCGGGCCATGGAATGTACCACCGGCTCACCACTGCGGGTAGTTACACTGTGACCGCCTCTTGCGAAGGATATTTCCCTCAAACCCAATGCGTTTCTGTGGCCTCCAGTTGGGAACAGCTGGATTTTGACTTGGTGGCTAGTACAAGTGGTGTTGGGCCCGCCATTGAATATCCCTGGCTGGCCACGGCCCATGTGCTGGGATCAGATCATTCTGTCCGGTTGGAAATGCCCGCCGGATTACCATCTGCCACAGTGGAGTTGTTTGATTTACGGGGGCATAGGGTGGGTATTCTGGGTGGTGATCTGGAGTCAGGACGAACTCATGATTTGAAACTGCCGGATCAGATTTCCGGTGGGGTTTATTTGGTGAGAGTGGTTGCTGGCGATCAAAGACAAACAGGACGAGTGACTGTTGTCCGGTAACTTTTGTAATCACCCAACAATGCTGGGTGAAGTTTTGGCCCTGAGCGGCGGCAAATTGGATTTGGTCCCCTCTTTATTTCAATTCTGCAATCAACTCAGCCAAGGCTTTTCCTGACAAAGCCTGAGGTCCATCACACAAAGCGTTTGCCGGGTCAGGATGAATTTCCACCATAATGCTATCTGCACCCACAGCCCGGGCCCCCCGGGATAGCGGTGCCACCAAGGATCGCCGGCCAGCGGCGTGACTTGGATCCACACACACGGGCAAATGTGTCCGCTCACGCAACACCGGCACAGCAGACAAATCCAGGGTTGAGCGAGTGGCTGTTTCAAAAGTACGAATCCCCCGTTCGCATAAGACAACCTGGAAATTTCCCTGGGCCATGATGTACTCAGCGGCCATCAAAAATTCATCAATGCTGGCCATCAATCCCCGTTTGAGCAATACGGGGCGATCAGTGCGGCCAACCTCGCGCAGCAGATCAAAATTCTGCATGTTGCGCGCTCCAATTTGCAGCATATCGGCCGACTCGGCCATGCGGCCCACTTGCTCGGGAGCCATCACTTCGGTGACGATGGGCAGGTTGTATTTGTCGCCTGCTTCACGCAATAAACGCAAACCTTCCCAACCCAAACCCTGAAAGGAGTAGGGGGAGGAGCGGGGTTTGAAAACACCGCCACGCAGAATTACGGCGCCAGCATTGCGCGCATCGCGAGCGGCGATGTCCAGTTGGGTGGGGGTTTCCACAGCGCAGGGTCCGGCTATGACGTGGAAGCCACCATTGCCAAAACAGACCTGGCCCACCTGCACGATGAATCCTTCCCCTTCGGGCTGGGAGTCAAATTTGTAGTGGGACTTTTTGGATGCGTGTTTTTTCGCAGGCGATTTACCGGGCAGGGATTGCAAATCCACAGCAGACAAATCAGGGTCAGGATCCACCGCCCGAGCCAGCAATTCATCGGACTCGCTTTCCAGACGCGCCCGATCCACATAGCAACCCAGGATGCGCAAGCTGCGGGCAATTTTTCGCACCGAATCCACGGCTTCTTTCAGCCCGGGATTATCAGCGTTTTCATCCAACTCAATGTAGAATCTGGTCAGGCCTGAGCCATCGCTGCTGGGTCTGGATTCCAGTTTGCCCATGTTGATGCCCTGTTTCCCAAAGGCATTGACGATGCTGGCCAAAACTCCGGCTTCATTGGGCAAATTCAAAGCCAGGCTGGTTTTGGCAGGCAAGTGCCCATCCACGGAAACGGGTTGTTTGGCGATGATGGCAAAGCGGGTGGTGTCGGCGCCGGCACCCGTGATGTCTTCCTTCAGAATGGCCAATCCGCTCAGCTCAGCCGCATGGCGTGAGGCAATGGCCGCCTGAGATTTGAGCCCGTCTTTTTGAACTTTGCCTGCAGCTTCGGCAGAGTCTTCGTGAGTCTGGGTCCGCACACCGTCGAGGGTGGCCAGGTAGCGGGCGCATTGCTGCAAAATCACGGGGTGGCTGTAGACCACCTGCAGGTCGCTGATGTCGGTGCCAGGCAAGGCCACCAGACAAAGGTCGATGGGAATAATTTCTTCGCCCACAATACTACAGGGGCTCTTGGCCACAAGGTCGATCACCTCATGAAATGAACCGGCCAAGGAGTTTTCCAAAGGCAGCACAGCGTAGGCGGCCTTATCGCTGCTCACTGCTTCGATGGCCTCCTGGTAAGTGTGCGATCCCGTCATGCGAAAATCTGAATGCCGCACGGAGAAGTATTTATGGGCGGCCAGCCAGCTGAAGGCCCCTCGAGATCCCTGATATTGCACCACGGGCGATTCGTGTGTCAGTGGAGCCAGAATAGTTTCCTGGGTGCTACGCCCATAACGAATGATCTGCCTGAAAATTTGAGAGACAAAGTGTTGGCTCAAATCACGCTCGTCGGTCTTTTCAAGAATGCGTGTGAGCAAAGCTCGCTCACGATGCACATCCAGTACGGGCATACCTTTCTTTGCTTTCAGCTCTCCAATATCTCGCACAATGCTGATGCGTTCGGCCAGGATATCCAACAATTGGGAATCCAGTTGGTCCAGGTTCTGGCGAGCATCATCAATTTTCTTCATGGCTGATCCTTGTGCGGGTTTGAAGACATTTATGGTCTCTGTTTGATTTCGGGCGCAATTATTCATACTGGAGGAAATTAGATCCAAAAAACCTTCTTGACAATAGTTCGGGCACGAACTATTGTTTCCCTCATGACAGTACAAAAAGAAATAAACGGAATTATCGGCCAAATCTCTCGGATTCGAGAGCAGGCTAATGTCCTTCTGGAGCAGGAGCTCCAGAGTATTCATGCTGATGGCCTTTTGCCTGCCCATGGTACCATTCTCTATTTTCTGTTCAAACAGAAAAGACCAGTGGCTATGAAAGAGATCGTTGAGAAGGTAGGGCGGGTAAAGTCTACTGTCACCGGGATGATCAATACATTGGAACACTACGGCTACGTGGAAAGATTCCAATCTTCGGAAGATAGGCGAATTATGCTGGTTCAGCTTACCGCAAAAGGCCATGAGCTAGAGCAACCTGTTGCTGATATCTCGGATAAACTGTTGGCAAAAGTCTATGGAGATATGATATCTGAAGACCAAGAGACGCTGGTGAAATTATTAGCGCAGGTGCTTGGTAATCTGCAAAAATCAACCCAAAGGAAATAAACCTTTTTTTGAGAAAAAGGTTCGGCCACGAACAAAGCTGGGAGAAAATGATGAGGGCAATAATTGCAATCTTTTCCGCCGTCCTGCTAACACTAGCAGGATGCGCAAGCCAGGAGATGAAGACCATGGAAACAAAAACAAATCGTCAAAAAGTACTGGAACTATTAAACAGTATGGAATCAGGCGATCCAGCCCCCATTGCATACATTAATCCAGAAAAGTATATCCAACATAATCTGGCTGTAGGGGATGGCCTTGAGGGCTTTGGAGCCGTAATGGCGCAGTTGCCCGAAGGCGGAGCAAAAGTGGAAATCATCCGCGCTTTTGAAGATGGCGACTATGTTTTCACCCATACAAAGTATGATTTTTTTGGACCGAAAGCAGGGTTCGATATCTTCCGGTTTGAAAAAGGCCTGATTGTGGAACACTGGGATAATCTTCAGGTAATCGCTAATGAAACGGCATCTGGACGAACCCAGTTTGACGGCCAAACAGAGCTAAAGGATCACGAAAAAACTGAAGTGAATAAGGCCCTCGTAAAGGACCTTATGGCCGATGTCTTCCTGGGCGCTGCTCCAGAAAAAATCACGGACTATATTTCAGTCGATCAATATGACCAGCACAATCCCGGAGTGAAAGATGGCCTGACTGGGCTGGGCGAAGCATTGGAGGAGCTGGCCAAGGTTGGCATGCCGATGGTTTATGAAAAGAATCACATGGTGTTGGGAGAGGGGAATTTTGTTCTGGCCGTTTCTGAAGGCCAATTTATGAACGAACATGTGGCGTTTTATGATTTATTTAGAATTGAGGATGGGCGGGTTGTTGAGCATTGGGATACGGTGGAAAAAATTCCGGCCGAGTCCACATGGAAAAACCCCAACCGGAAATTTTAGGTTGTGCCTTTGAAATTGTGTCTGGTCTGTACCCGGTTACAGACCAGGCAATATTCTTGTGAACAACTATTTTTCTGAATGACATGAAAAGAAGATTCAAGACTAAATGATTTCAAAGACTTACTCAAAAAAAGCCAACAGACACAATTTCAAAGGCACAACCTAATCGTCATCCATGAAGACTACTCTGATTTGGATTGTGCCACCGCCAACAACACAATTATCCAAAGCCAAAATACTAAAAACCCCCATCTCAGCATTTTCCACTTCATCATCATTAATAATTTCCATAGAAACCGTCATTTCATTTTGACCAGGCTCAAAAACCAATGTATCCGGCAGGGCGACAAAATCAGATCCCGGTTGGGGTGAGCTGGCGTTGGAGGCTGCCATGATGGAAAACAGCACGTCATCAACGCAAGACCCTTGCATTTCCATCATAAAATCAAAGGTGACAAAATTCCCCTCAGTCAATGAGCTGAGTAACTGTTGATTAAAGGTGATTTGGGGCAAGGGACTGGTATCAATAATGATTAATTCCGCAGTTTCAATGGCCAGCGAATGGTAATTCTCATCAACGGATTCCAGTGAAAAAGCCAATCCGTTGGTGCGGTGATTACCATAAATGTCATCTCCAGCGATTTGGACATAAACAGCCTGGGGGATATTCCAATTTTCTGGAGTGAAAATTAGAGTTGGGGATTCGGGTACAAATGAAACGTAAGAATCTGGAGATACCAACCTCACACTGACGGCAACATCTGCAAGAGGTTGGCATAGCAAACTCAGGAAGAGGGGAGTCAATTCCTCGGCCATTTCTTCTACAACCAGGGGATCAGTGAGAATGCCCAGACCGGCCACATCCCCATCCAGAATGTTGAAAATGAGGGGATCGTTTCCGGTGAGATCAAGGTTGTAATCCGAATCGGTGGATTCGGAAATAATGTTCAACAATCCTGAGTGGGGGCTATCCTCAATCACATGGTCCAAACGGGCGCTGACATCAATGCGAAGAGTGTCTCTCCAATCAATAGGCATAATCCTCAACGGAGCCTCCAAATCTATTTCCATTTGGCCATCCGGATTTTGGATTTTGATGTCGACAAAATGTTCGGGTTCAGCGGTCAGGACAAATGAAATGGTGATGGGCGCACCCCCTTCACTGAGCACGTCCTCGGCGATGTTGACTCCAATACCTTTTTCGGTTTTCCCCACAGAACTCCAATCCGAATTGGTCTCGTCACAACCAACCAGCAGCAGTAGTAGGAAGCACAAATAGGGGATGCAATTCCCTGCAGTGGCTCTACGATCGTTTGTCACAAGCAAATCCTTTCCCTGGTCTTATTCTGTAGCACGGGCCGGCCTTTCTAATTAATAAATAATGACACCCATGGATAAAGAGGGAGCCAGCCCATACCAAAAATCGTTTTCACCACGATCAGCAGCGTAATACATCAACTCCAATTGAGCGTGGAGGCCCCAGTCCTTGCCCATGGCATGGGCGACCCGGCGGATCACTTTGCCTTGCGCTCCGAAACCGATCATGCCAAAACTTCGATCCATGTATTCCAGGGGAGTGGAGCCATCGTAAATCCCTCCCCAACTGACGGCCGGGCCCCCGGCAAAGTGCCTCTTGAGATCGGAGCTCATACGACCAAAGCTGTAGGCTGCCGTGATGCGGTGGAATTGAACATCGGCGGTGCGGCCAGACTCAAAGGCCTGATTGATGTCATAACCATTGAAGGCGTAGGACAAAGATATTTCACGGAAGGTGATGGCGGAACCGCCGGTTTTTGACTTTTGAGGATAGCCGAAACGATAAGCTCCTGCCACATTCAGGCCAGGCGAATGACCAACCACGCCACCGAGGGCATTGCTGTTGGTTGTCCAATTATGCCCAAAATTAAAACAGATCTGGGCTGAGAATAAGTACTGGGGTATAGACAGGGATAAAGGTTCATACCACCAGGGGTTGCGCACCTTTTTTGCGTAAAAACCCATGCGGGTTTGTTTGTTTTCCGAAGGAATCAGTTCCCCGGTATCCCAGAAAGCTATGGTTAAGTTGAACTTGTTGACGTTTTGAAAGGCATCAAATTGCTGGTCATATTCTTCGGGTTTGAATTGCCATTCGTCCATGGTGCAGATGACCCGGTCGGTAGAGTCGGTATAGGCTACTTGGTAAATTTCATATGGATGAAAGTCTGCCGCAGAATATTCAAAGTTTCCGCTTTCAGTGACTTCGAATTGGAGTGGATATTCTTCGGGCCCCTGGAATAAAAGATGTCCGCCGGGAACCGAAGTTCCCGCCCTGTCGAAAAACTGCCCTCTAAAAATAGGGGAAGATTCTTCAGCTTGGGCATGGGCTGACAGCGTGGCTATGAGCAGAGTTGAAATCAACCCGGCTATCCAAAATTGCCTTTTGTTTTGAGCCCAAACAAAGAAAAGCATCCTCATGAAACTCCTTTTAGCTTTTGCCTGTAGGTGGCATGATCCCGGTTGGCGTATACTCTTCAGTTTTTCAAATGAGGATTAATCTTACCCACATTAGCGACTAAAGGTTATTTTCGCCATGGTTGGCCCCCAGGACCAAAGGTATCTTATGGGGCCCAAGGGTTCTTGAGCGAGCTTTCTTTTTCTGACCAGGAGTATTTCATGTCTGACCAGGCCTTACCAAAATCTTATAATAGAGTGATCAAGATCCTTATCCGCTATGCCATTGCCTTGGCAATTTTCGGCCTTTTGATCGGTATCTCTTACCAGGAATCTGCCCACAAACTGACCTATGCTGAGGCGCCTGACGGACTGCGTTTACAGGCAACGTTGCCTTTGGCTTTGGTCCATGGCCATGTCTTTACTCTGGGCGTCTTTTTGCCCCTGGCATTGGCCGGCGCTCTGGTGATGGGGCTAAAAGCCGGTGGCTCGCCAGTGGGCAACCCTATGCTTGCCGTCCTCACTTGGGGTTTTTTACCTTTTGTTGCAGCCAACATCGCTCTGCAACTCTTCAAGGGATATTTCATTTTGTTGGCGGTGCGTCATGGACAGGTGGATATGGGAGCTGTCGATGCGGCCTTTTTGGCTGGATCAAGTTCCTTAAGATACATCCTTTATGCTTTCATCCATTCGGGCATGGGGCTTTCCCTGGGGGTCTTTTTGGTGGGGCTATGGCGAAGCTTGGGTCAGAAGGATTGACCCTGGAGGCTGGGGCCATTTTTTAGCCCTTTGTCTGTTGGGCTCCGTGGCAAATGGCATCCAGATTGCGTCCCAATTCCTCCAGATTGAACGGCTTGGGGAGAAACTTGGTGAAGAGCTCGTGGGCCAGGGCCTCGAGCTCCTTTTGATCTCCATATCCACTGATCATCACAATGGGTAGCCGGGGGGCCTCCTTGCGTATGATTTCAAGGGCTTGGGCTCCGTTCATAACTGGCATGGAAAAATCCATCACCACCGCGTCCAGGTCGTCTCGATGTTCCCGGAAAAGAGTAACACCCACAGCACCATTTTCGGCCTCAAGGGTTTGCATCCCCTTTCTCTGGAGATAGGTGACCACCATCTGGCGAACTTCTGGTTCATCATCGACAACCAAGATCTTGCCCCGCGCTGTTGGTTCGGGGTTGGCGGTTGGCACCTCCACGAGAACCGAGGGAGGAGCGGCGGTCGGTAACAGGATCCGGAACATGGTGCCTTGTCTCTCGGCCGATTCCAAGGTCAACATTCCCCCGTGTTTGATGATGATGCCCAGTACGGCAGCTAGGCCGAGACCACGGCCCTTGTCTTTTGATGTGAAGAAGGGATCAAAGATGCGTTGTTGGACCTTTGGCGGGATGCCACAGCCGGTGTCGAAAACTTCCAGAGCCACCACCGGGCCAGGAGGGAGCTCCTCACCCCAGAACCATTTGGGCATTTCAGCCAGAGGGAAAGTCTGAGGTCTCAGGCAGATGGTTATCTTACCAACGTTTGGGCCGATGGCTTCCTTGGCATTCTGGATGAGGTTGAGCAGGATCTGGGTTATTTGGGCCTCGTTGCCGGCAATCCATTGGGGCTCTTGGTGCAAATCAAGTTTGAGTCCCACGCGTCGCGGAATGACAGCCTCCATCATGCCGGTTAACTCAGTGACCAGTGAATTCATGTTCAGCGGTTCCACAGTGATGTGGGCGTCTCCGGCATAGGCCAGTAGGTTACCGGTCAATTTTGAGGCTCGGAGAGCATTGCCCTCAATGGAAGCCAGGGCCTGATCCATGTCCGAGCCAGCGATGGCGTCTTCCTTGGCCAATTGTGCATTGCCGAGGATTCCCGTTAACAGATTATTGAAGTCGTGGGCAATGCCACCTGCCATCAGTCCCAGACTTTCCATCTTTTGGGATTGTTGCAGAGTCATTTCCAGGGCTCGGCGCCGAGTGATATCCCGGACCAGAATAAGCAAGTTACCCTCTCCACAATTACTGCACCGAATTTCGCAGTGGCTTTCGGCTTCGCCATTGTCTGTGGCGATGGTTAAAGCCTGGGGGCATTGACCGGTGCGGGCTGCTGCCAGAGCTTCCGATACTTCTTGGCGATGGCCATCCGGAAGCACGTCTATGAGAGTTTGGCCCACAGCGTCAGCCAGATTGAGGGGGTCGACCAGGGCCTTGCCTCGAAATACTTCCTGGATCAAGTCGTAGGGTCCAATACGAACTAATACTTCCGGCATCGCAGCAAGCAAAGCGCGGATTTGTTGCTCGGCCTGGATCAGTTGAGAGGTTACGACTTGGCGTTCGGCAAGATCGTTGGCCAATTCTCCATTGGCAGCTGCCAATTCGAAAGTCCGGTATTCAACCAGCATTTCCAGGTCACGGTTCGCATCAGACAAGTTGTTTGTGAGGGTCACATGCTCCCTGGCAAGGCGGAAGTTCTCCTGAAGGATGATGCGGTGCGTGCGAAAAATGAGTGCCGCCAAAATCACCGCTTCGATGAACAAGAGGATGACCCGGGCCGTCCGTAACGGGTCGCTGTTGAAGCCTAACATGACCAAAATTCCGTGCACCAGTGGCATGGAAAAGGCATAGGCCACAAGCGGTGTGGAGGGCAGACGTAAAATTTCGGAGGGAGCGTTGGGGGTGAGTGTCTCAGGTTTTACATCGGGACGACCCGCGCCAGTGGTGATCGCTCCCAAGGCCATCACCAGATAGGGTGCATACCAGAGCAAATCCCATAAAGTGCCAATTTCCAAGACCAAAAACATGTCGTAGAACCAAAAGGCATTCAGAAGGTCAGTGGCCGTCCAAAGGGCTAAAGCGGCCGCAAGCCACCCAAAGTTTCGCTGCCACAATGGGTTTTTGGTGTTGCGCCAATAGTTGGTGAAACGAATCAACAGGTAAAAATCCATGACGCCCGAACCCACCACGGCCGGTTCCCAACTGTTGTAGGTTTCGGGGCTAAGCAAGGCGGGCAATAAGCCAAAATATCCAAAGGATGTCAGGAGCAAGACGGTTCCCCCGGTTACAGTGTACCGGCGCAACCGTTGCTCGAAAGGGTTCGGATTAGGGCTTTGGGGGCTGGTCTCTAGGGCAACCATGAGGAAGATATAAAACTGCAGATACAAGAGGTCCGCAGTGACACTAATGGCAAGGCCATGGGATTGGAAGATTGACCAGAGAGAACTTCCAGCCAGCCAAAACCCAATGGCCAAGGCTGTTAAATCCCAGAATTTTTGGGCTCGAAGTGCAAGATGACGCCCCCGGACGCTCAGGATGGACCCGAGAACGAGGCAGATTAAAAGAGGTTCAATCCAATTGTTACAGTAGTTTTCGAAGAGTGGGGTGGGGATCCCGGGCAAGAAATAAGGACTGATTATGAGTAGAAATATAACAACGCAAGTGCCTGTGGTGGCCTTCGTGCGGAGTGCTTGCCATGGACTATGGTTAGCCTCCATAAAAACTCAATTCACCAGCACGATACAACGCCACACGTTAGCTTTCTACCGTAAACTCCGTAGTACAATCTTGATGCAACTCTACGGTAATTATTAATTCATGTCCACTTGAAAGCGTGACTCCAAATTCCCTGGGGAGAGACAATTCCTGCGAACACCGTTGGTTTAGTTTCTCGGGGAAATAGGCAGCATGATTGTTTACGGGGATGGGGTTGCGGTCTTTTCTGCCAACCAACAGCCTAATACCCGGTCCAACTCAACACCACGAATCGGTTTGGCAATGTAGTCGTCCATGCCGGCTTCGAGATATCTTTCCCGGTCCCCTTGCATGGCGTTGGCTGTGGTGGCAATGATGGGGAGTTGGGTGTTGTTTCCACCCTGAGAACGGATCATCTTGGTGGCTTCCAAACCATCCATCACTGGCATCATGATATCCATCAATACCAAATCGAAAGAATTGGTTTGGATCAGATCGAGAGCCTCTTGGCCGTTGGTAGCCGTGGTCACCTGACAGCCTTTGCGTTTCAGCATAGTAGATCCTACTAACAGATTGGTCTTGTTGTCGTCCACAAGCAAAATGGTGCCATCCCATTTCTGGGATTTGGTTTTGGCCGGCTTAGAGGACACGGGAGACTCCAAGGCTCGTAAGAATTCAATTTCAAAATAGAACTCTGATCCCTCGCCTACTGCACTGTTTAGGCCCATGGTTCCACCCATCAGCGTCACGAGTTGGTAGGAAATTGCCAAACCTAGACCGGTGCCTCCGAACACCCGCGTTGTCGAGGTGTCTGTCTGGGTGAAACGGCTGAAAATGTGTTGGTGTCTTTCAGGCGGAACGCCAATGCCGGAATCTTTGACTGAAATTTTTAGACGGGTGTTTGTTTCGTTTTGTTCCAGGCATTCAACGTTTAAGGCAATGTGCCCATTTTTGGTAAATTTAAGAGCATTGCCCACCAAGTTCAGTAAGATCTGGCGCAGGCGAGTGGGGTCCCCAATAAGGGTCTCTGGACAATCAGCCAGGTAAACAGTTTGAAAATTATTGCTGTTTTTGGAAGATTCCGTCACGGCAAATTGACTGATTTGATTTACAAGATCTCGGAGGCTGAATGGAATTTGTTCGATGGTGAATTGCCCCGACTCAAGCTTGGAAATATCCAGGATGTCATTTAAGACAATGTGCAAGGCTTCTGCCGAATCCAAAGCTGTTTGGGCCAACTTTTGATCGCCTTCACTCAAATCTCCATCAACGAGTAAGGATAGCATACCTTGAACCCCGTTCATGGGGGTGCGGATTTCGTGGCTCATGGTGGCCAGAAAATCATCTTTGGCTTGAGCCAATTGTTCGGATCTTTTTAGAGATTTGTCCAAGCGTTGGCGCATTTCCTCGATCACATGGGACAAGCTTCCCAGTTCACCCCGACCGATGACGGGAATGGGGTTTTCCAGGTTTCCCTGGCCCAGGGTCAAGGCATGGCCGGCCAGTTTTTCCAGGGGTTGGCTTAATTCACGCCGCAGCCACCACCCTAGAAAAGCTGTCAGAAAAAGAAAGGCCGCAAATATTCGGATGAGTGTTTGGCGCATCCTGGCTTGGCTCTCCACCTGCATCGGGAGTGTATCAATGCCGATGACCACTTCTCCAAGAAATCCGGTTTCTGTATTGTCCATCTTAATAGAATGGCGAAAATCTCTGACGTCTGTCTGTTGAGAATGTTCAGATTTGCTGTCCTGAGGCCAGGTTGCCACTTGCCGGCCATCAGATAGTAAAAAGGAGGCGAATGTAATATCAGGGTGGCCCTTTACCAGACTTTGGGCGTAAGATTCGAGAATGGAATAGTCCAGAATCAGAAGAGGCTCCACACTCATTGCTGCCGCAACTTCGGCCATGGAACTACCCAAGCGATCCACCTGTTGGTTCAATTGGGCAGAATTGTGTTGATAATTCTGACCCAGTTGCCAAATGGTGACCAAGCCAAAGAGGCCAATCACCATCACGATGATCCGGAGTCCCAGTTGGTGTTTGAGCAAACTCGCCATAGCCTAGAATTCCCTCACTCTTTGGATGCTTTGGCGGATGACATCATAGTAGTGATCTTCACCGGGAAAGAACCCATCGACTTTCAAACTTTTCAAAGCACGCTGATCTGTCATTTCCAGGAGTGCATTTTTGAGAGCTTCTACTACTTCTTGGTCCAATCCGGCCCTGACAGGCCAGGGTTTGGTGACGTTGTCGAAGGAGATCAAGACCCGCATTTCACCATTCTTATTAGCTTTTTTATAGGACGATTCTTTCAGGGCCCCGGCATAAAAATCTCCATGGGCCACCGCCTTGGCCACCCGGTCGTGGCGCTCTAGAAACTGGTACTCCAGATCATTGCCGGAAACACCGGCAGCCAACAGCTCGGCCTGGGCCAGGTAACGCCCGATGGTGGAGCTGGAATCCCCAAAAGCAAAAGTGTGCCCTTTCAGATCAGCCAAATTTTGAGCCTTACAGCCAGTTTGCACAGCAATGACGCCTTTGAAACTACGCCCCCCTTTTTTGTTTTCCATGGCTAATAAAGTGATTCCTGGATTGCGGTCCCGGCATAAGATGTAAGTGACAGGCCCAAATCTGGCGAAGTCAATGTCGCCCTTTACGAGGGCGTCCTGGGCTTCCTTGTACGTTTTGTATATCCGCATTTCAATTTTTACAGGATAGCCCAGGCTTTTGTTCAGGGAATTCTGGAGGGCTTCCAAAACGGGGGTAAACTTGCGGTACATCTCGGTGGCTTTGTCACTTTGGTACAGACCAAAATTCAGAGTCAGGTTCTCTGGAGAATCTATTGCTGAAGCAGGGACGGCGGATATCATCGCCAAAAGAACAAAACACAGGATGCGGGCAGCCATGGTGGGGGCCTTTCTCTTGAAATCGTCAAAACTGGACTAAGCTGATCCTTTCATATCGGTTTCTTGGGGCAAAACCTGAATAATCAATTTTCTGTGTGGGGGGCTAGTACTGGGCATGCCCGCTGCTCTTACCTGCTTCATCCAATACTTGGCGAACTTTCCCTGCCAGGTCTTCCCGTGATACGGGTTTGTAGAGAACGCCCCGAATGCCGATGGCTTTGGCGTTGTCCTTGTCAAGCCGATCACTATATCCGGTGCACGCAATGATGGGAAGTTCAGGCCGCAGGGCATGGATTTTTCCAGCCAATTGGTCGCCGGTCATGCCGGGCATGGTCATGTCGGTAATGATCAAATCGAATGCAGAGATATCAGAAGCAAACAGAGCCAGTGTTTCGCGACTGTCGACCATGGCTGTGACCTGGTAACCGATGCGTTGGAGCAGGCTTTTCTCAAGGCTGGAAATGAGGTCATCGTCATCCACCAGGAGGATGCGTTCCTTGCCTCCGACCACGGGGCCGGGTGCATTGGTTTCCTCAGTGGGGTTTATCCGGGTCATAATGGGAAGGTAGACGTCGAAAGTGGATCCGTTGCCGGGTTTGCTCTCTACTTTGATTTCTCCACCATGATCATGAACAATGCCGTACACCGTACTGAGCCCGATGCCGGTGCCCTTGCCCTGTTCTTTAGTTGTGAAATATGGCTCGAAAATTTTTCCCTGGTGCTCCGGTTCAATGCCGCAACCAGTGTCGGTCACGCGCAGACGAGCATACCGTCCAGCAGGAATGTGCATGCTCTGGGCTTCGGGTAGAAGAAGATTGAGCTCTTCAAGCTCGATGGTCATACGTCCTTCATTGGGTCCAATGGCATGATAGGCGTTGGTGACCAGATTCATCACAACCTGGTGGATTTGGGTAACATGAGCCTCTATCACGCCACATTTTACATCCCATTGATGCAAAATTTCGATATTGGAGGGAATGGTTGCCCGGGCCATTTTGATGATTTCTTCGAGAAGATTTTGGAGTTGGATGGGCTTCTTCTTGCCTTCGGATTGCCGGCCGAAAGCCAGGATGCTCTCTATCAGGTCTCGGCCTCGCTTACTGGCACTGAGGATTTCCTGGGTGTTTTTATACTCCCGGGTGCCAGGGGTGAGATCCAGCAACAGCAATTCGGAAAAACCCATGATAGGATGAAGCAGGTTATTAAAGTCGTGGGCAATTCCTCCGGCAAGGTTACCAATAGACTCCAGGCGCTGGGATTGTTCGAGTCTCCGCTGCATTTCATTGCGTTCGGTGATATCCACGTGAGTGCCCACTAATCGAATCGGTTTCTGATTTTCCTCTGTCCGAATAGCGAAGGCCCGGGAGAGAATATCCACCCAGTGGCCCTTCTTGTGCTTCATGCGGAACTCGATATCAAAGGATGGTTGTTCGCCATTTAAATAAGCTTTTAAGGCCTGCCAGGAACGTTTGGAATCTTCGGGAGCCACAAGGCGTTCCCATTCTTCGAGGCGGTTCTCAATTTCGTGGTCTTCGTAACCAAGCATACTCTTCCAGCGGGGTGAAAAGAACGTCTCATTGGTCTCCAGATCCCAGTCCCAGAGACCATCGTTGGCTCCCTGAAAAGCTAGAGAGAGGCGTTCTTCACTCAACTTAAGATTTTTGATAACACGATTTTTTTCGGTCACGTCACGTACAAAGCCGATGATGATTCGATTGTGATTGAGTTCCATAACACTGATGTTGATTTCCGCAGGGAAAGAAGAGCCGTCCTTGCGCAGGTGCCGGGTCTGGAGGGTAACAGTCTGGCCCGCTTTGAGGTGATCCCAGACATGCTGACGGTCATTCTCCTCAACTGCACGAGGATCCAGATGTGCCACTGAAATGTTCAACAGTTCTTCTCGGCTGTAGCCGGTCTGTTGCTGGGCGGCCGCATTGGCATCAATAAAAAATCCATCGGGCTTCAACAGGTAAACCGCGTCGGCTGCATTTTCGAACAGAGTGCGGAATTGTATCTCACTCTGTTGCAACTCCATTTGGATGTGATGGGTATGGCTGATGTCCTGCATGAAACCATACAAATTTTCCACCTGACCAGAGGGGCCACGTTCCGGGAATCCCTGAGCTTTACAATGACGAAAAGTTCCATCAGGGCAATGAATTTTCAACTCCAAATCATAAGGTTTCCCGTGTTGCACAGCCTTGCGCACAAGTTGGCCGAGGTTTTCCATATCTTCAGGTGAGTACAGAGCGGAATGTTCGGCATAGGGGGGAGCGCCCAGGGCTGGATCACGCCCAAAGAGACGAAAGAGCTCTTCAGACCAGGTCACTTCATCTGTGGCAATGTTCCAATGCCAGCTGCCGATGTGAGCCATGGCCTCAGTACGAGGCTGCATTTTGGCAGCCACTTGCTCGTTTACTGTTTGGTGGTGAAGAAGTCTGGTCTCGAGTGTGGCAACTTGCTGCTCCAGTTCTTCAATGCGATGGGTGAGTGCTTCGTATGTCAGTTCGGTTGTCATGGGAGCGCCCTTGTTTGGTCATAAAAGAATAGAAATGGTCAATAGAATAGGTCACCGAAGAAAGGTCAGATGGGAGCATAGTGGAAGGGTTAGTAAAATCCAAGCATAAAGATTTACCTATGCACGTGCTTCTCGTTACTGTACCTGGGCTGCGGGAACGTGGGTTTCATATTCGGGTAATGCGAGTGGATTAAGCTCTGGTTATCTTTGACTTGTGTCGGACAATACCATTTTCATCAGGAGAGACTATGCCTCAGGACAAGCACAGCCCATTCCTTGGCCTTCCTCAGCTGGAACCGGGGCAAATGCTGAAGGCAGCCCAAGGATTTCATCAGCGCATTGCCACCCGGCGCACCATCAGAGATTTCAGTAACCAGCCAGTGGATGTTGAAGTTATTCGGGAGTGCGTGATGGCAGCAGCTCAGGCTCCCAGCGGTGCGAACATGCAACCCTGGCATTTCGAAATTGTGGGTGATCCTGAAATCAAACGTCAGATCAGGCAGGCGGCTGAAGAGGAAGAACGGAAATTTTACAACGGCCGGGCCTCTGAGGAATGGATCGAAGCGCTCAGTCCCCTGGAGACTGATGAGCACAAGCCTTTTTTGGAGATCGCCCCTTGGCTGGTGGTCATCTTCGAACAACGTCATGGGTTTGATGAAAATGGTGATCGCCGGCGCCATTATTATACCAAGGAATCAGTGGGGCTGGCTTCCGGATTCCTGATCGCGGCGCTGCATGAGGCGGGATTGGCCACCCTGACCCACACACCCAGTCCCATGGGGTTTTTGAATCAGATTCTGGAACGACCGTCCCATGAGAAACCCTTCCTGCTTTTAGTGGTAGGGCATCCCGCTGCCGAAGCCACGGTGCCCAACATCCAACGAAAGGACTCTTCCCAATTGATGAACGTTCGCCAGGAATGAGTTTCGGCTGTTCCTACTTTTGATGAGATGGGGAAAGCTGTGAGACTGCTGCTCCCTGGAAATACTCATTGGGAACGCCGACTTCTTCAGCGAAATACTCTTTATAAGCAAGGCGACCCGCATTCATATCATCCATGCTGAAATGAATGGTAGTCAGATGCCCTTTGAGCTTACTTCCTGATAGACGGATGGCAATGCCTGTGCCGGGCAATAACCAACCAGCCTCCACTTTGATCATCCCGAATCCCAGGGCTTCTGCCCAGAGGGGGCGGTCGTTTTCCAAATCGGGCAGGAAAAACTGCCAGTTTTCCCTGTCGGGAGTCCCCAAATTTCTGCCTATGGCCGACTTAACCTGCTCATAATCAGCAAAATATTGTTCCAGGTCGTTGTGCTCGGGCCGCATGTGGGTCAGGCCCATGATCAGCCGGCTATCCAGAAAGAAGTAAATCACCTCGGTGGGAATACCCAGGAACCTATCATGGAAAATGAGCAGGGTGTTGTCGCGATAAAGAGGAGCCACTTCTTCGAGAGATTCTACTTCATCAGGGCTTTGGCCCCACTGAGCGGAACGGAAATTACTATCAGCAGTGACCAGGTTCTGTCCAGAGGCGGGTAGAGAACCCAGCAGAATGATACAAAGTGAAACAGTAGCCCAAAGCACGAACTTCATTGGTACTCCCAATCTACAGGTATTTAGGCCCGAATTGAGGACCATCGGGTTATACCTGGAGATCAAGGACCGGGCCAACAGAAAGGGACGAAGATTATTCGTATGTCAGGGTGACTATATAACGGGGGGAATGGAGTGCAGTTTCTTCTGGGTCCATGTCATCATTGGGAAGGTCCATGTTCAGGCTGCCCTGTGAGTCGTGGTGGGTGCCGAAGGTGGTGCCACCTTTTAAACCCTCATCAGTCCACGCAGATTGGGGTTCAAGGGCGGTCATTTGCACTTCAACACAATAATCAGCAGGACCAGAGACCTTAAATTGCCCTGAGGATGTGGAGTTCTGCAGGGCATCTGGTTCCTGGTTTGGCGAAGCAAGTGCTGCATCCATTCCTTGCACAAGATTCACCCGGGCAAAGGTCTCAACGATGGCAGCCTGCACCGGGTTGGCGCAAAACAACATCCCCAGTACAAGAAATGATAAAGCCGATACCAATAACATATTTCGCACGATACCCACCTGAAAAGCTTAGGGCTGTAAAGGAACCATCGGAAACTTTATTATACCATAAGGAAGCCCCTTGTGTAAATACCCTTGCATTATGCATTTTCCGGTGTTTTAGGGGGTTTTAATCAGATACCGATATTGCATTTGGAGAAACCTCAAAAATATTTCATAAAAACATTAAAGTCGGTTGGTGGGATTCCGAAAACTAATTCACGTCTTGGAAGAATCTGAGATTAACCATCCTAGTTTACAATGGATTGGAAACTGTCACTGTTCGAAAAGGAGTTAGAAAATGAAATCCCTCAAAACACTTACCGTCTTGGCCCTTGTCGCCCTGACAGCAACAACCGCCATGGCTTTTGATCTTCCTACAACTGCAGCTGTTGAAGTTGTTGAAGGTCTTACAATTGCACAGGTCACAGGTATGGACTTCGGCCAAGTAGCCGATTTTGATGGCGCCCTGGTTCTGGCTACCGATCCTGGAACAGCCATGACTGATGCTGCCCATATCTCTTTTGACCCTACAGGATACACTCCTGCCGTATTCTCAGTCACCAGTATCATTGGTGCCACCTTGAATGCCACTATCACTGACACCGATGCAGCTGATGGCCTGGCTCTGTCAGCTTTCAAAGTCTCTCTTGATGGTGGTGGGGCAGACGAGGCTGATATTACTGCCATCACTCAGATCGCCGGAACTGACACTTGGAATGTTGGTTGTACTTTGACCGTTGATGCTGATGCAGCCTTGCTCGGTGCTCAGGACGTCGATTATAACCTGAATGTTGTTCTGGACTAGTTCAAGCCCTTTGGTTTCGAGCAGTGAATGGCGGGAAGAATCCTGAAAAGGAACTTCCCGCCTTTCTTTGGCATATCAATTGCAATTCCAGCCCCTGAGAAACTGAACAAAATGATACGGATGTCAGTGGTAGAGTATAACATGTTATAATGACAACAGTTGCTGGCTCTGTAACCTGGGCTTGATCGATACAAGAGAATGGTCTTTCGGGGTAGGGAGATAGTTTTGATGGGCTTGCTGGTAAAAAATAGACCTTGGGGAGGGCCATTCTGGCTCTGCCTCATTGTGTTTTTATCAGTCTGGGTATGCCCGGTTCATAATTCTCTGTCAGCACCGGGGCCCCAAAATGATCCAGAAATTCATCTCGCTGCTGAAGTGAGCATTTCCACCGACCAACAGATGGATTTTGGGCAATTGGCCGACAAAGACGGTGCCGTCACTCTTGGCTTGGCTGATTCCATCATCGCGGATCCCAATTATATTCATTTCGGCGGATCTCCATATTCCGGAATTTATACACTCACCGGTGACCCGGACACTCTGGTAGACATCAACATCAACACCAATGCCAGCAACGGATTTTCACTGGGGTCTTTTGTTTCCAGTGAAGGAATCCTTCCCCTCGTTGGGGTGACCTTGAATGCCGGAGGGTTTCTAGTCTTAACCCTTGGCGCCACCCTTACTCTGGACGCCACCACTGCTCTGGTTGGTAGCGGCCAAGGTATCCCTTTTACAATCACTTCCACCTACAACTAGACCTCCCTCCTGAGAAACCGGGATTCTGGCACACCATTTGCCACTTCTGGGGTGACACGTGTCTTGGTTTATCTTTAATCCATTGCACTGGAAACACTTACGTAATTTGGAGGTTTGTTGATGCGCCTGAGAAGGTTCTGCACCGCCTGTATTGTATCCGTACTTGCTTTACTTTTTGTCGTACCCCTGGGCCAGAAATGCTGGGCTCAAGGGGTCTCTATTGCTCCTTTGCGTGTTCTTTTTGACGGAAGAACCCGTTCGGCAACGGTTTTTCTGACCAACCGAACAGCAAGCACGGCCACTTACCGAATTTCCCTGGTCAACAGGCGAATGTTGGAAACCGGAGCGATTGTTGAGGCGGAGAAAGCCATGGAAGGCGAATACTTTGCTGACCAAATCATTAGGTTTTCACCACGGCGGGTCACCATTGCTCCGTTTACATCCCAGACCATCCGGCTTCTGGTTCGGCGACCCCGGGGTGAATACCCGGAAAACATCGAATTCCGGACTCATTTAGCCATCAGGTCCATTCCCGTTACGCCTCATCTTAAAGATTTAGAAAATGAGGAAAACCTGATTGCCGAGGGGAAACTTTCGGTCACGGCCGTGGCTACCATTGAGACGGTAATTCCGATCATTGTCCGCCTGGGAGACCCCAAAGCCACCATCAAGTTGGAAAACCCCGATTTGGTCATGAAGGACACGCTGTCTGGAATGCCTGTTTTTTCCGTAGATATGGTTCGTGGTGGGAATAGGTCCGTTTATGGCTCTCTGGAAATCATTCACCAGGCACCTGATGGGAAAGAAACCCCACTCCACATGAGTCGAGGCCTGGCGGTCTATTTGCCCACTCCCAAACGCACCCGAGTCATCACCCTTAAGGATGCCAGCAAGCAAATGTTGAGTTCCGGGCAATTGATCGTGCGGTACACGGAATCAGAGGATATGCATGGTGACCAGGCTGCAGAGCTGATCGTTCCTTTAGGAAAGGGTTAGCCCAGCTGCAATGACTCGCTGGCAGACATACCTCACCCGGGCGATCTTCGTCCTTTTATTAACCGGAACCCTGGTTGTTCCGGCGGTGGTGTCTTATGCCCAGCAGGCAGAACATTCAAACAATGAAACGACAGCCTCTCCATACCTTCAGGTAAATGAAGAAGATATTCTGGTTTTGGAAGTTCGGGTGGGCAACAAAGCCACCGGACATGGTTTGATTGCTTACCAGCATGAAGAGGCCACTCTTTTGCCGCTGGGTGAGCTCTGCTCCATTCTGGAATTGAGTATCATGGTGGATCCGGATAATGGCACGGCACAGGGCTGGATTATCCATGAGGACCGCACCTTCGCTCTCAATCTTCCGGCGCAGACCATTTCCAGAGAAGGCAATTTGGAACCGCTGCCAGGGATTCTTGTGGGGTATGATGAAAACGATATCTATATCCAGTCGACTGTTCTGGAACAATGGCTGCCTGTAGACCTGTCCATCAATCTCCCCCGCATGCACGTCAAAATTTCCCCACGGGAAACATTGCCCTTCCAGAGTCGCCTCAAGCGAGATGAACAACGCAGCTATTGGTTATCACGCCATGGCAATGACAAAAACAAATACCCCATGCAACAGGCGCCCTATCGCATGTGGAGTTATCCCCTTGTGGATGCAACGGCCGGTTTTCTCACAGGCCGCCAACCTCTTACGCAACGCTTCGCCCTGCAGAGTCATGCCGATATCGCTGGACTCTCAACCAACCTCTTCATTTCTCATTTGGGAAATACCAACCATAGCCAGACCATTGCCCGGTTGAAGGCTGGCCGTTGGAGCCCTGAAGGCGGATTGCTGGGACCCGTAGGGGCAACACAATATGAAGCCGGGGATCTTTATATTTCTCGTATTCCGTTGATCTCCATGAGTAAACAGGGCTTGGGTTTGATGGTTACGAATCAGAGCATCGGCCACAACCGTGAATTTGATACCACGGAAATTCAAGGTGATGCCCCACCTGGATGGGAAGCCGAACTCTATATCAACGGCACGCTATACGATTTCCAGACTATTGGAACAATCGGGGAATTCCGCTTTACGAAAGTTCCTCTTGTTTATGGCACCAATATTTTCCGGACGGTTCTCTATGGTCCTCGCGGTGAAACCCGTGAAATCGTCAAGAACGCTAACATCAGTGCCGAGATGTCTGATGTGGGCGAGTTGAAGTACAGGGCAATTGTGGTGAGAGAGGGTAAGGGGTTGCTGACGAAACCTGCCAGTAACAATTACCTCCTGAATGAACCTTGGAACCAGCAGGTTGAGCTGAGTTATTCACTGACTCCCAAACATGCTCTGGTGGGTAATGTTTCCAGGTTACGGGTGGAGGGAAGCCAGGAGCTTTTCAGCAGTTTGACTAGCCATAATTCTCTGGGGCGTGTTTATCTGGAAACAATTTTGGCTAAGAGTATGCGAGGTGGGTCAGCTTTTTCACTGGCAGGCCAAGCCCGATTTATGAATCAGAACTTATTCGCTTCGCATAAATCCAGTTCCAACTATCGGGCCGAAGCCTATTTCGGGAATAGTAATTTGGTTGGGGAGACTGTATTTCGCAGCAGTGGCAGCCTGATGCATCTGGGTACAGGCATGCTGTTTTATAACCTGTCTGCCATTAACCGGAATTTCGAAGACAGTGTGCTGAAAATGGACAATGAGTTCAAATTCCACATTTCGGGCAACATCAGCAGACTGCTCTTGTCGCACAATCTTCGGTACCGGGAATCCCATTATGAAAATAGCATTGCCAGTGATCTGAAGGGTACACAATTAGTCCGAGCCCAGCTGGGCCCCCTTTCTTTGCGCGGTGATTTGAACTATGAACTCAGCCCCAACCGATTCCGATCCGCCGGCGCCACTATCAACTGGTTCCAAACCGACCGTGTGCAGCTGGTTGCCCGTGGGGCCCACTTCCTGAAACCAGAATTTGGCAACGACAGCGTGGGCCTGGATGTCACTGTCTTCTTTGACCAGTTCTCTCTGGGTGCCAATTACAGCTATTTCAAGTTCGGTGGGCCCTCCATCGGGCTGACCATCGGAACTTCTTTGACCCGAGACAACCGGTCCAGCTGTTTTGCAGTGCAGCATCGCCGCCTTGCTAACCACAGTGCAGCATCGGTGCGCACTTTCATTGATCTGAATGGCAACAAAGTATTCGACGAAACGGATGAGCCTCTGCCGGGCATTGGATTCTTGAATCTCACAGCCTGGAAAAACATTCGTAGCAATGACAACGGTGCGGCCCTCCTGACTGGCCTGCTTGTGCATCATGCGCAGACCATCAAGTTGGATTTGAATACCATTGATGATCCCTACCTTGTCCCTCTGACGGAAGGCATCAATGTTGTTGGTCATCCGGGCAGTTTTGTAGATGTGGACTTTGCCTTCTCATATGTAGGAGAAATGGAAGGCATGGTTCTGGATGCCGGCGCTATGGAGGCCCCCATTCGCCACGTGGGTCTTGAAGTTTTGGACGCTGAAGGAAATCGAGTCCAGAGCAGTGTTGCCGAATTTGATGGCTATTACTATTTCTCCAAGCTGTATTCGGGTGAATACAAATTGGGCGTCATTGCCTCTACCATCAATACCAATCGGTATCTGCTTCCTGAACCTGTGCCGTTCCTGATTCCTGAGGATGGCGGTTTCATAACTGGCCCGGATGTTGTTCTGCAGAGAATTGTTCCCGTTGAGCCAGAGATGCCCATCATGGTCGCTATAGTTCCTGAGAAGGAAACGGAAGAGCCTGAAGAAGAGCAATTGGCTACCAAGAAGCCTGAAGTTCAGGATCCGAAAACCGAAGATAAAAAGTTTGTACAGTCCGAAACTGTAAACCTTGAAGTAGTGGAAGTCAGTCCTGTGCAAACCATGAGCCCCGAATTGGCTGCGGTTGTTTCCAAAGCTGGGGCGACATATGCTGATGAGAGTTTCCCCAAATTCGACAAGGAATTAACCCTGTCCCTCGTTTATGAAGTGCTGTATCGTAATTCCCTCTGGCCGGATGATCCGGCTCCCTAAACTGGACTGAACTTTTAGAGGTGTTGTGATTTGTCTTCCCTGAAATTGGTGGCAATTTTCCTGTTTTTATTGGTGATTTCAGGTGCAGGCGCCACGGCCATGAATGAGTCGGCTGATGACGATTCGCTGGACCGTGATCAGGTCATTCTGCGCATGGTTCAACTGGCACGATCAGGCCGCGTTCCGGATGCCCAGGAAGTTCTTCGCACCTATCTCAAAGATCACAGCACCGACGGCACGATGCATTACAATCTCACCTGTTTGGACCTTCTGCTTTCCCAAAAAGACCTGGCATTTGCTGATCTGGAAAATGCCCTGGATAATGGATACACAAACTTCCGCTTGATGGGAGTAGACCCTGATTTGGATTTATTGCGTGATGACCCCCGATTTGAGTCTCTGCTCAATGAGTACAAAGATAGCTTCATTGAGGACTTTCAATCTCGTGCTATTTTTCTTGAGGAAGGTTATCCACCCCAGATGGTGGACCTTCTCTTGCAGAGCACATCCGGAAATAATCTGAAGCCCCAGGCCTCAGTCGCGTTCAATGCAGAGGAATTATTGGTCACTCTCGTTGTTGATGACCTCGCCAATACGGGAGGAAAACCGCCATGGGAAGGCGGTTGCGGAGTGTTGGTTAATCTTGTGCATCCGGTCTCACCTGATGATTATGATTCCCGACGGTTCTACTCTTATGGCTTCTTTGTTCGCGATGGTGAGGCGCAGGCTACTCTGGTGGGTCGGCACAAGGAAGTCTTACTGGAGCCTATGCCTCAGCTGAATCCAGCCATTTCCCGCCAGGAGAATGAGACCACCTACCAAATCGCTATTCCCTGGGATTTTTTCGAACCCTATGCACCTTCTCTTGATCCGGAAATGGGGTTGAATGTCTTTTATTTCAGCACCGGAGAAGGGACGTCCCAACCGGTGTACTCCTTAATGCCAGAGAAGAAGACGGCCTTGGTGGCCAACAGCTGGCGGCGGTACATTCCTGTGTCCTTCCTGGACAGCGACCGGTCTACCGCCCGTCTGAGAGGGCGCCTATATAATCGTCTGACAGAAGGTGTTGAAGTGGGCCTTCAATTGGCCTTCTGGTCTGAAGCTGAAGGTGCTGCTCAATGCCGGTTCACCTTTCATCCCCAAGACGAATCATCAGCCGCCCTTGGGGGGGAATCTTCTGAAGCTGTGTTCTGTGAAGAGGGGTTAAATCTTTACAATTTCGAGATCGATTTGTCTCACTTGCCTGATGCATCTCTCGCCCTTAGGGTGGAACTTGAAGATGCCAATGGGCGCCTGTTTGCCCGTGACATCCGTTTTGATAATTTTCAGGAAAATTGGCTCGGGCTTTTGAATGAAAGAGTCCACCAACTGAAAGGTCCTGAACAAAGCACTCTCAAATACTACTTGTTTCTGCTGACCCGGCTGGCTGAAATCCGGCACCCGCAAAGTGATGCGTCCCACATTCACCCGGTGTATACCAGTATGGTGGACATGATTGCCTTGAGTGAGGCTGGTAAAAGTTGTCTGCCTGATGAGGGGCTTTTCCAAAGTGGTTTCACCACCGGAACCATGACCATGCGCTCTTGCAGTATGTACTTACCCAAGGGATTTAAGCAGGAAAACAATCTCAAATTGCTTATGGTGCTGCCATCGAAGCCGCAGACTGAGGACATCCTGGCCCAAACTTTGGGAGAGGCCCTTGGCAGGGACCCAGGTACCATCATTCTGGTTCCTCAGTCTCATGGCTACAGTAGCCTCAATACTGAAAGAGCCGCCCGGGAAACGATCCTGGCCATGGAGTGGGCTACTCAGCTGTTTGGTGAAAAAAAGGTTACGCTGGTGGGGCTCGGAGATGGTGCTGACGCCGCCATGAGCGCCAGCCTGCTGGGCCCCGAATTCTGTCATGAAGTTTTGCTGGACGGCTCTCTGCTCTACCGGGAGTTGAAAGATGTCACTACCGCCAGTGTGACGGCAAAGCTGGGATCAACTCTGAACCAGCTACCCTACAGTATCGTATCGAGTGGCGGCTCTTCCTCGCAGACTCAACTCATTCAAGCCACAATGCATGACCTGGGTTATAAAATTCATGCCATAATGCTTGAGCAGGAAACTCTGGATACCGCCTGGATTGCGCGCTGGTTCGGGTCCAAATAACCACCAAGGGTTGCAAATTACCTCATCAAGGGTTGTGGGTGCCATGGGTTTTGCATGGTTTCTGCCTCTGTCTCCTACCTTCCTCCCATGGCGTGCTTTCCCTCGCCGATTCCTCTTGTTCCTCGTGATTCCTCCGTGTTTCACATAATGTAGCCCTCTTCCAAATGGTACGTTTTTTCCTTGTAAGGCCCTTAACAGGACTTCATCCGCAATGGCGGATATGGACAAGCATCAAGGAGAAACAACGATGAATTCAAGGACGAAGACAACACTGACGACATTGGCTTTGACGGCATTGATCGCCATCCCTGCAGGGGCTACTGATCTGGATACCAACGCCATTTTGGATATCGTGGAAGGCATAACAGTCACCGAATCATCAGCTCTGAATTTTGGGGATGTGGCGCTCAGCAGTGGTACCATGACCGTGAGTACAAATGGGACCATCACCGACCCGGACTATCTGTCTTTCGATGCCGCCACTGTCAGCCAGGGTGTCTTTTCAATTAACGCCATCGCAGGCAATGCCTATGACATCGCCATCACTGAAGTTGTTCCTGCGGTGGGATTGACCCTCGACAACTTCAAAATCAACATCGATGGGGGAGCCGATGAAGCAGGCGCCAATACTTTTGTGGGCGTGACTTTGAGTGCGGCTGTATCAGATCTGAATCTGGGCGCCGACATCACCGTAGATGCTTCCACAGCATCCCTGGGTGACAATCAGACCATCGGTTATCGGGTTTCGGTAAACTTCAACTGATCGAGGAGACTTTCACGGGATACAACTCTATGCCGGCCAACGTTTTGTTGGTCGGCATTTTTTCGGTATAGGAGTTGCATATTCCTGAAGCATGAAAATTGGATCTGGCATAAATGGGATAATACTGGCTCTGGGGGGCGTTTGCGCGCTGTTTTGCCTTGTACTGTCTTGGCAGCTTTGGGACAAGGGGCAAGAAACTGGCACCCTACTGGACCAAAGTCTAGCACCTGCCCTGGCCCTGGGACAAGCCCGTGAGGCTACAGGACAGGCCATTTTCTGGGCCCGCGAATACAGTATGGTGGGAGATGAGTATCTGCTCGATAAGGCTTTGCTTCATGCCCTGCCTCTGGATAGCCTGAAAACCAGCACTTCGGCCCGGGACGATTGGCTCAATGCCTTGGATTCCACTGCCAATGCCATGCGCACTCATAAAGAACTGGCCGCGCTGCTGGGCGATCTTTCTGACCAATTTCGGGTTAAAGTTCGCCTCTTTTTGGCTGCGGAAACTCGGTGGCAGACCTATGAAAACACCATGCCTGGGGTGACGGCGGTCACACGTCAGAACCGGTATGATAGAATCACAACCGTGAGCCAGGTTATCCTCCTGGTGAATGAAATTTTGGCAAAACCCATCAATGCGGACAGTCCACGCATTCCCTCTTTGCTGCGGCCTATGGAAACACTGGCCACTTTGCCCCGAATTGTTGACAAGGGAAAGCTGGCCGAAGTGCGCGCTGCTCTGGGTGATCTGGAATATCTGGGCCGTCAGTGGCCCCAATCCTCGAGCAATCTGCAAGCTGCCAATGAGGATCTGGCCAGCACCAGTAATATATGGATGGCAGAAGCAGAAGATATGGTGGACGAATACCTGACTCATGTTCAGGAAGCCGGTCTCGACTGGAAGAACAAATCACGGATCGCGGCTATCTGGATGCTGGCCGGGTGTGGCTTGGTGATGCTGTTCTCTGCAGCGGCCATCGTCAGTACAAAGCGTATTTTTGGAAAACCGTTGAACAGCGTGACAAAAGACCTGGAGCTGGATCTCCAGAAGATTGAACCGGTGGGGCTTCGTTTGGCCCAGGCGGCCAATTCCATAGGCCTTGAGGGCGAAAGCCTGAACAGTGAATTGAAAGAGATTTCCCTGGCCATGGGGGAATTGACGGAAGCGTTGTTGCATCAGGATGCTGCCGCCAACAGTTCAGCCACGGCCTTTTCGGATATTGCCAATTTGGTGAAGGACAGCTGGTCAGAATCTGCTGCCGGTCAGGATCCAGCCACACAGACTAAAGAGATTCTCCGTCGCATTGATGAAGTTGTGGCTAAAGCTGTTCCTGAGACCAAGGCCATGGTAGCATCGGCAGGTTCGTCTCATCAGAAGTCTGTGCAATTACAGAACAATGTGGACTTTACTTGGAATACCGCCTTCAGAACTCTAGGGGCCGCGCGTTCAGCAGCTGCTGGAACTGGGCCACTGTTGACCCATCTGGGCGAATTGAAACAGATCAGTGAAAAACTGGACCGGCTGGAATTCAAGTCCCCATCCGGATTCGACTCTCACGAAGATTAGCCTTCTGCTCCAGTGTGGGCCATCCTCTTTATCTGACAACATAGTGAGAAATTCGCTGCATACCATGGTAGTGAAAGGACAGACGATGCCAGAAAAGATGGCGACCCTTATTGGAGCCAATGGCGGTTTCGGCCAACTGTTTTCCGAAAAATTATTGGGCGAGGGGTGGCAGGTGGCTGGAGTGGATTTGGCTGAACCCACGGTCGGTGCCAACCGGTGCCACAGTTTCTCTGCGGTGCCAGAGAATTGCTCCACTGGCGAGGTTGATGGTTATTTAAAATCTTCATCTTTGGTTGTGCTTTGCGTGCCGAGTCAGGCGGCGTTCTGGTGGATCGACCATGCCGCTCCATTGCTGGGTCGTGATTCACTCTGTCTGGATGTCCTTTCGGTCAAAACCCAAGTGAGGGCTCATGCTGCGGCCGCCGGGTTTGTGGGGGAGTATCTGAGTCTTCATCCCATGTTTGCTCCCCGATGGGGGTTTACAAATTTTGCGGTGGCTGCCATTCCGGTTCAGGATGGACCGCGCACGGCGGCATTTCTGGACTTGGTTCAACAGTGGGGATCCAGGGTGGTGACTCTCTCTGCTGAGGAACACGATCGAGCAGCGGCGGTGTTGCAGGGCGGGGCCCATGCGGCCGTGTTGGCTTTTGCCAAGGCGACCATTTTGTCCGGTGTTTCGAGGGAGACATTGCAGGCCATGAGCACGGCGGTATCGGAACCTATTTTCGAATTGGTGGAACGAATCACCGCGGGGGATCCTGAGACTTACCATTCTATTCAGGCAGAGAACCCTTTTGCGCAGATAACTCGGGATCATCTGGTGGCTGCCATGGCGGAGCTGGATGGTTTGTCGGGTGTGGATGATGGCCCGGGGTTTGGGCGGATGATGGCCCAATTAAAAAAGTAGGGGAGTAGACTTTCCTCTTCTATTTTGCCAACAGCAATTTCTGAAATTGTGCTCCGGTTGCATCCCGGAATTTCGCAAAATAAATACCCGAAGGGGCAGGCCGCCCCATCTGATCGGACCCATCCCAGTAGAAATCATTAGGGCCAGCGAGGCTGATACCGTCCATCAGCACCTTAACCGAACGCCCCCGCAGATCAAAAATTTCCAGTCGCAGGGGACCGTCCTGGGCCAGGTCCACACGCAGTAAAGTTTGGGGATTAAAGGGGTTGGGGGCGGGGGGATTCAGGACTGTAAGGTTGGGCTGATTTTCCGGGACAGGGGTTATCACCGGCAATCCGATCATCCCGCCCAGAATCTCATTTTCATTTTCAGCCCGGTTAAAATCACCAGCAATAATCAGTTGGCCATCCACCGCACCGAAGACTTCCACCATGGGCCAGATGGTGCCCCATCCCACATGCAATCCCAAGCGGCCGCCAACCAGAGCCATCCCTCCGTTGGGTGCGATGGCAATTTTTCCGGAAGGTGCTCCCACCGAAGAGCCGGAGAGCAATCCACCGACATAAAGAGTTTCGCCAATGCTGTGCAACCGGGAAACGTAACAGTTGGCCCAACTGGGTTCACCCGGTCCGTTGTCGTACCAGAAGCCTTCGTCCAGTGTGCCGGAGTAGGCTTGCTCCCAGCTGCTACCTGTCCAACGTCCGACCATATGAACGTCCTGGCCCTCAATCTGATTGAATTGACCACCAAGATAGAGGCTTCCATTGTGAGCACACAGGTCGGTGAATCCTCCTCCACTGGCCAGGATGGTTCCTTCACCCATATCCATTTTTGCCACGATGGAGACTTTTGAAGACCCAGTTCCGACGGCAAATAACCATCCTTCAAGAACTTCCATGTCCCTAACTGAGTGGAAGACTGTGGGCAAAAAGGTCCATCCGGATCCGTTCCACCTGGCCATCGAAGAACCCTGGGCTGTATCGAGATCATCGCCACCGATAAAGATAGTTCCATCGTATTGGATGATGGCATTTATTTGGCAATCCAAAGCCAGAGGGGAAGTGAGGGGGGCAGCGAGAGGTTCCCACGCAGTGCCTGACCAGCGAGCCACTGCGTTGGTGGGTGCTCCGGTAGCGATGCGGAAATTTCCGGTGGCAATGAGTTGCCCACCGATGACTGAGAGGTTTTCCACCGGGGGGGAGTTCCATTCATCACCGAGCAGGTTATCTCCCATAGCGCTCCAGCTGACTCCGTTCCAGCGAGCCACATTGGTCACTGTGGTGGTGCCGGCCAAATCGAAAAGTCCCCCAACGATGAGGTCGCCTTGGAATTGCGTGACGCATGTTACATGGCCGTAATTTCCATTCCGGGAAACGCCTCCGCCGAGTTCATCGCCCCAAGTGGCCCAGCTGTAATTGGGAAAAATCAAGAGTGTGGAATAACAAATCACAGGAATCAGGGTTCGGATATTCATGATTCTCCCTTTGATTGGCAATGGAATCATTTTACTGCATTGTTGATACGTTTTCAATCCAATCTCTCATTGCCGTCGGTGAATCATGGGCTAAAGGGGCCGAAGTCATGATGTTTGATAGTTTCCCTGAGATAACTGTTGATGGACCATTTTCAGAGGGCTATTGTCCCTCCCATGGACTTCTGGAATTCATTAGCAGTGATGTACCGAAATTCCCGCGGCATAGGAGCGGCTCTGTTTCTGTTTATAGCCATCATTGCAATGCAATGGCAGCGTTGTAACCCTATGGAGTTAAGGGAAAACATTTCCTGCACGGTGGTTCAGATTGAAGCCGAAGGCTTGCAGTCACCTGGTTTCCCTGAACTGCAGTCCCGGGTTCTGGTCAGCACTCCCGATAGCGTGAAAGTTCGCCTCTTATTGCCTCCACCCGTGCCGATGGTGGGGGATTTGATTCCAATAGTTGCGGAGCACTATAAAAAAGGGGATACTCTGTACTTCCTGGACAGACAGCAGTGGCTAATGGACGGCCCTCAGTAGTTCTCCATAACGTACATAATTCAAGCGGAGGCTTGTGACCATGGACATCGATCTCACTTTATTCCATCAGCTTTTTCGTGCTCATCCCTGGCACGGTGTTTCCATTGGTGAGGCTAGTCCCGAAGTGGTGACTGCCTACATTGAGATCGTCCCTTCGGACACTGTGAAATACGAATTAGATAAACCCACTGGCCACATGAAAGTGGACCGACCACAAAAATTCTCTAATGTTTATCCCACTCTCTATGGATTGATTCCACAAACTTACTGTGGCCCGCGCACTGCCGAATTCTGTATGAAACAGGCCAGCCGCGAAGGCATTGTTGGTGACGCTGATCCCCTTGATATTTGCGTTTTGGCAGAAAAATCCATCACTCATGGTGACATCCTTCTGCCCGTGACACCCATTGGTGGCTTGCGCATGCTGGATGGCAATGAAGCTGATGACAAAATCATCGCAGTGATGCGCGGGGATGCCATTTATGGTCATATGAAAGATATTTACGAATGCCCTCCCGCATTGATCGACCGGTTGAAGCATTATTTCCTTACTTACAAGGATGCCCCGGGCGCCAAGGGTAAACGGAACACAGAAATCACCCAGGTTTATGGCCGTGATGAAGCCCATCAGGTTATTGAGTTCAGTATGATGGATTACACAGAGAAATATGGGGAATTGCAGGGGCTCTTTGAGTCCTTGAAAACCAAAGACGATTAAGTTCCGTTTCAAAACTGAGTTTATTTCCTGCCCGCTATGCCAACTCTATTGGCGTAGCGGGTTTCTTATATAGTGTGATTACAATCGGTGCTCGGTGGGTTGGTACATTTCCTGCTTTATCTCCTCTGGATAATTGGATTTACCAGCAACAAAACCCAGGGAGGGTTTCATGAGTGCCCCGGATACTATTCTTTCGATCATTATGACATCTCGTAACCAGCTGGGAGCCTTGAAGTTCTCGCTGTTGTCCCTGTTGGACCAACAGCCAGAGGTTCCTTTTGAGATCATTGTGGTCGATTGTGGCTCCACCGACGGGACTGATCAGTTTCTAACTCTTCAGGCTGAAAAAGGAACCATCAGAGCCATTTTTGCGGCCGATAAGAAAGGCCGGACCGCAGCGAGAAATCAGGGGGCTCACATTGCATTTGGCCGCCACTTGATGTTCCTGGATCCTGGTGTTCTTGTGGCTCCCCAATGGTGCGACCCTCTGGTGCGCACTTTGGAAAAAGACCCTCGTTTGGCCGCTGTGGGGGGACGGATTCTGCTTCCCGATGGCAACCTGGATCACGCCGGTTTGGCTCTTTTGCAATGGCCTGCCACAGAAACATCCCGGCCTCGTTTGACCAGTCGCACTATCCACGCCGGGCGGCCGGGAAATTATGAAGGCGCGCAACGGCCCATGAAGGTGCAGGCGGTGGCCGGTGAGGCCATCATGGTGCGGGCCACATCCTTTTTTGCCGTGGGTGGTTTCTCTGCCCGGGTGGGGCGCGAACATTTGCTATGCCGTCCCGACTTTGCCGGTGACCCCGCAGGTATGGACATTTGTCTGCGTCTGGGACACAGAGGGTGGTCGTGTGTCTACCGCCCCGAGTCCATCATGACTCGTTTGCGCGATAGCAACGAAGATTTTGCCAACCATGAGCGTGATATGGGTATCATCAACCGCACCTGGTTGGATCGGGTTCATCCCGATTTCCGGGTGACGGCTTCAGGCGGTGGCGCGCCCAGCGACCACGATTCCATCCGGCCCTATGTGGAGCCGGTTCTCAATTTTCAGTCGGCACCTGCTCGGGGCATGGTAGCCCCTGAAGGTGGGGCCAACAAGTCGGCGGCATCCGTCATACTCAACACCGGTGATGATTTGGAATTGACCCGTCGCTGTCTGGCGGCTTTGCTGAACAATACGGACGCGTGTCATGATTTGCTGGTGATGGACTCGGGGACCAACCTGGCCCTGAACGAGTACCTTAGTCATGTGGCCAGGCAGCATACTCAGGTTCAGCTTCTGCTCAGTGGTGATGGTGCCAACGAAGCCCAAGCTATGAACCAGGCGCTGAATCTCAGCGAAGGACGGCATGTGGTCATGCTGGATCGCCGAGTGGTGGTCACTTCCGGCTGGTTGGAAACCCTCATCGGCACGGCAGACATGACTCCGCGCGCAGGGATGGTGGGACCTGTGACCAACCGCATGAACGGCATGCAGCAGGTGCCTGCCGTAGATTATGACATCAATACTCTGGATGGTCTGGAGTCTTTCGCGACCCGACAAATGATGACTCATTCCAGTGACCATTCCCGGACCTTACGCCTGGGTGGATTCTGTTTGCTGATCAAACGCGAACTGTTGGCCCGTATCGGTGGGCTGGATCCTCGTTTTGACGGTGGCTTGTATGAGTTCAACGATTACAGCATGCGCGCGCACATGGCCGGATATGAGTGTGTGATTGCCCGGGGTTGTTTTGTGCACTGCCAACCCATGGGCACCACTGTTGTGGCCCAGACCGACAAAATGATGCAGCTGGAAATCCAATGGGAAATCTTCAAGCGTAAGTGGAATATTCCTGAAGCCATAACCCTAAATTCTCAGTTGGATTTGAGTACCCTGTTGGTGGGTGGGTTCAAGGCCCGGGATCACTTCCAGTCCTTGGGTGTTACCCTGGAAAAAACGGCAAAAGGAAAGCCTGTTCATCAAACGGCGGCCAGTTCTTGATCTAGCTGATATTTGATGCATAATGAGTGTTCCCCGATCAGAAGGTCGGGGAACTCTTTTATTGTGGAGGCCAGGGGATGATCCAGAAAAACCATCGATTCTTTCTCGTTCTAATTTCTCTTCTTTTTATGGTGGGCTGCCGCGGTGGAGCCAAAGTTATCACCCAAACAGAGAACTATGATTTTGAAAAAATGAAAGAGTCGTCCTGGGCCATTGGGGGAGTCTACCTCAACGCGGATTTTGCACCCGATGGGATGGCCAAAAAAGAACTTAAGCCCTTCCTGAAACCCTGGGACGCTCTCTCTGAAGAGCTTGCGCCCAAGCTATACGGCGGCTTTATGAAAGTTGATTATGGCATGGAGGTGTGGACATTCAGCACGGTGTTCTCACGGGTGCCGGAAGCTTCTCTGATGGCTGTTTCTGAGTATATTACTCAGTCCAGAATGCCTTCGATAGAACATTTAAAAAATCTGGCCGATCATTTGCAGGGGGTGCGCTATCTGGTCTTTGCTCGTCTTGATGATTCGGATATTGATACCGACCAAGACTTTGCATCCCTCGCTATGGATCAAAGGAACCGTGACGGCCGCGACCCTCACGCCAATACTCTGGCCAGAACCGTGACCATTGGGCGGAGTGTGCTCATGAGCATGGAAATCTACGACCTGGAAGATGGGACCAGGGTATGGAGTGGGAAAGCTGATAGTTGGGATGAAATTCTTCTCACGGGGGAAGCGAATGAACAATCCGCTGATGTTCTGGTGCTCAAAGATAACGAAAGCTCAGAAGTCACAGACATTCATTTGGATGGCATCATGAGAAAGGCTCCCGGCTTAATGGGGCTTGCAGGAGTCGCTTGTGGGAAGTTGCCCTCTGCCATCAATTCAAGCATTCCTGAAAAAGTGGGAACAGGAGAAGGGGGACCGGGGGGCAAAGGGGAATTCTAAGACTCTCCAAACAAGGCCAGGGCTCCAACGGAACCCTGGCCATCTCATAAGATCAAGTCTCAGACAGTTTCCACCCTGAAGGCAGCAGCCTCAACCGGAACCACCATCGAAGTCCTGGGTTTGACAATTGTCGGCTTGTTCAATTCTGCGATGACCAGCACCACAGCTCCAAAGCCCACCAACAAAGTCAACATCACCACAATCCAGATCCATGGACGATCGTACAACCATTTGCGCATTTTATCATGGCCCCCTGAAACGAACTTTATTCTTCTGCACTACGCCGGTCGCCGAGTCGGTGAACGCGAAGTGGAAATCTTCGGGCAGAGAATAGCTCGATTTGGGCATGATCGCAAACAGGGTCAACTGCTGGTCACCCAAGGCCGACAAAGCAATGCGAGGCTGGGGAATGATGTATGAAACACCTTCGTATCCTTCCAGGGCATCGTCGGCGGCACTGATGAAATATACCTTTTCTTCATCGGTTTTATTCTGCAGGTGCATGGTGTACAGGTTGCGGATGTTGCCTGCGTCGATGGTATAGGGCATGCCCTGGCTGCGCATGGTCGTGATATGGAACGACTCACGGTTGCCCGCACGTACTACGAACAGAGCCGTCAGAGACAGCAATACCACAGCATAAATCCAGAACCGGGGCCGGAAGATCTGGCTTTTCCCAGTCTCGAATCCCCGAGAGGAATCGAAACGGACCAGGCCCTGGGGCAAACCGATTTTGTCCATGATATCATCGCAGGCATCAATACAGTTGGTGCAACCGATACACTCCAGCTGCAGACCATTGCGGATGTCGATACCGGTGGGGCAAACATCGACGCAGCGCCGGCAATCGATGCAGTCGCCACCACTTTTTACGCCTTTTTCCCTGGGCTCGCCACGTTTTTCATCGTATCCGATGATCACTGTATCGTAATCAACCAGGGTGGATTGCAGGCGGCCGTAAGGGCAAATGATGAGGCATGTTTGTTCGCGGAACCAGCTGTAATCGAAGTAAAGCATGCCGGTCCAGAAGAGACTCCAGATTAATGCGGTGCTGTGACCGGGAAAGAAGGGCAGCAGGGTGATCAATTCGTGGGGAGGAATGAAGAAAGCCATGAAGGCCACTGAGAAAAACCACGAAAGGGCGATGAAGACCACGTGCTTTAGAAATTTACGAGCAGTTTTATCGGCACTGGCCTCGCCCTTGTTGCGCCTGATGCGCGCTATGCGGTCGCCTTCGATCAACCGTTCGATGGGGCGGTAAACGCCTTCCATGAACATGGTCTGGGGGCAAAAGAAACCACACCAGATGCGGCCAAACAGGGAGGTCATCACGAAGATGCTCAGTCCGGCGCCAATTAGTAGAAAAAAGACCAGATGGAAGTCCTGGTTGGTGAACGTACCGCCAAAGATGTGTGCGCTGCGGTCGGGAATATTCAGATGCAGGGCTGGTTTGCCACCGATGGTCAACCAGGGAGTGATAAGAAACACGGCCAGTAAAAGGTAATAAACTATGTTGCGACGGAGATGCCATTTCCCTTTGACATCGGCAACTTGCAGGAAGTTGCGGGATCCATCGGCGTTGATGGTGTAAACGGTATTGAGGTCAGGTGCGCGTTTTTTGCTGACCTTTTTCCGTGGGGCATCCTGCCCGCTATTTTCCGTCATGATCGCGTCCTCCAATTCAGGGTCAAAGCGTGGGCTTTAGACCATAATAAAGAGGCGGCCGCCGGATGGCGACCGCCCTTTCCGATGTGCTTTTTCTCGTCGCCCTCGACTAGAACTTGCACGGCTCCCCTTCCGGGGCTTTACCGGCTACCTCGGTATTGCGGAGGGTCATGACATAAGCCACCACCGTCTGCACTCCACCGGGGCCAAGTTGGTTCATCCAGGCAGGCATGCCTTTGGCTGCAACACCGTCAGAGACGATTTTATGCAGGTCCATGGGCTCGCAGCCGTGAACCCAGACACCATCGGTGAGGTTCGGGCCTACGAGGCCTTCTCCCTTGTCCAGGTGACAGGCCACACAGAACTTCACAAACATATCCCGTCCCTCTGCTACCTGAGCTGGCATCTCAACGATAGCCATCAGAGACTCATTGGTGACGGGGTTGTTCTTCATGCGTTCCATCATGGCTTCATCGGCCAGGCGCATTTCGGTTTCGAAATCACCTTTGGGCAAATCACGGATTTCCAGAGTGTGGAAAACCAGCCAGTAGAACAGCGCAAAAACCATGCTGCCCCACATAAGCCACAACCACCAGTTCGGCAATTTGTTGTCGAACTCCTGGATCCCGTCGTATTCATGCTCCATGACAGTGTCGGCTACATACTCCGACCTGTTGTCATGGCCACTGTCTTTATGTTCACTCATTGTTTTGGGCCCTCCCTTCAGCGTAACCGTCAGATTCATTTTCTGTTACGAATGGCAAAGCAGCCATTTCGTCGACTTTATCCTTGTTCTTCAGACCAAAAAACACATAGCCCAGAACTCCAAGGAAAAGCCCGATGAAGATGACCAGGCCCACCAGGGGCCAAGCCAGCAGATCGCTCTTGTCGTAGAATTGCTGATACATCTCAGTCTCCTACTTGGTGGCAACGGCCGGGGTCAGGGGCTGAGGCCCGCGTCCCAAGCGTTGCAGGTAAGCGATCATGGCAGCCATTTCGCTGTCAGGTGCCACATTGACATCGTTGCCAGCCAGGTAATCAGAAATTAACTGTCCCTGGCTCATGAATCGTTGGGCGGCCAAGTCGTAGTCCTCTTCATGATAAGGAACTCCGAGTTTGCCCAGGGCGCGCATGCGACCCACAATCATTTCAGGATCGACCGTTTTGGTCTTGAAATGAGTATAAGCAGGCATGTTGGACGAAGGCGACGTGGACCGAGGGTCCATAAGGTGTAGGTAATGCCACAAGTTATCATACTTGCCGCCCACCCGGGCCAGATCCAGACCAGTGCGCTTGCTACCCCACTGGAAAGGGTGATCCAGCAAAGACTCTTCCATGCGAGAATAATCGCCATAGCGAAGAACTTCATGACGGAAGGGACGAATCATCTGGCTGTGGCAAAGGTAACAACCTTCGGCCACGTAGATGTCGCGCCCGGCCAGCTCCAGAGGACTGTAGGGTTTTTGCAACCACTTGGCAGTCTCGGCCAGAGAAGGATCTTCGGCGATCATCTCTTCAGTGATTTCCAGAGGCACATTCTCGCTGATGATGAGGGTGGGAATGATTTCCACCGCTCCACCAATGAGCACAGCCACCAGGGCCAGAATGGTGAACACCAGAGCATGGCGTTCGATCAATCCGTACCATTCGCCCCATTTCCTCTGGCTGGTGCCATAAGAAATGATTCCGGCAATGAAAAGGACCAGGAGCAGAGCCAGCAGCAGTGGGCTGACCATGTCGCCGGCAAAACCGAACAGGAAGGCCACCAACAGAATGGAGTTGATGAACATCATGGGCACGCTGGTCATCAAGGCCCAAATGCTGACCTTATCACCTTCAGGACGCTTCACAGGCACCTGAACGCTTACGGTTTTGGGACTGCCCTGTCTGGCAGTCATAATCATGTTGTACACCAACAGGAAGGAACTGAGGAAGAACAGCGTTCCGCCAGCCAGACGAGTCTGGTACATGGCACGACTGTTGGTCAGGCCCTCAATGAAGTCGGGGTACTTGAGGAAGCCTTCGGCATCCAGTGCGCGCCAGAACAGACCCTGGCTCACACCGCTGACCCACATGGAGACGACATACATCAGGATGGCAATGGTGCCAATCCAGAAGTGCATTTCTGCGAGCTTGGTGCTGTAAAGTTTGGTGCCGTACAACCGAGGCCACATCCAGTAAAGAATACCGAAGGTCATGAAGCCATTCCAGCCCAGGGCGCCGGCATGCACGTGCCCGATGATCCAGTCAGTGTAGTGACCCAAGGCGCTGACACTCTTGATAGACAGCAAAGGACCTTCGAAGGTGCTCATGCCGTAGAAGGTCACAGCAACCACGAAGAATTTGATGACCGGGTCGGTGCGCAGCTTATCCCAGGCTCCACGCAGAGTGAGCAGGCCGTTGAGCATGCCACCCCAGCTGGGTGCCCAAAGCATAATCGAGAAGATCATACCCAGGGTTTGAGCCCAATCGGGAAGAGCGGTGTACAGCAAGTGGTGGGGTCCGGCCCAGATATACAGGAAAATGAGGGACCAGAAGTGAACCACCGACAGCCGGTAAGAGTACACCGGACGATCAGCTGCCTTGACCATGAAGTAGTACATCAGGCCCAGAGGCGGCGTAGTCAGGAAGAAGGCTACGGCGTTATGGCCATACCACCACTGAACCAGAGCGTCCTGAACACCTCCATATATCGGATAACTGTGGGTGAAACTCGTCGGCAACTGAAGGTTGTTGACGATGTACAGCACCGCAATGGTCACGATGGTGGAGATGTAAAACCAGAGAGCAACGTAGAGGTTTTTCTCGTTGCGAATGGCCAGGGTCCAGAAGAAGTTGGCGGCGAAAATCACCCAAACAACTACAACCAGCAAATCGATAGGCCAGATGAGTTCGGCGTATTCTTTACCCTGGGTCAGACCCAGAGGGTAGGTAATGGCGGCCGTTACAATGACCAGTTGCCATCCCCAGAAGTTGGCCCAACTCAGAAAATCGTTGGCCATGCGGGTTTTCAGCAGCCTTTGCGTGGAATAATAAATTCCTGCAAACATGCCGTTGCCCACGAAGGCGAAGATGGCGGCGTTGGTGTGCAGGGGACGCAAACGTCCAAAGCTCAACCATTCGACGCCAAAATTGGCCTGCCAAAAAGACAGTTGGGTGGCGACAATGACGCCAACCAGAAATGCTACCACGCCCCATACGATCGTAATGATCGAAAAGGCGCGTACGACTGCGTCATCATAAACGACAGTCTTCATTTGGGTGTTCGTTGCTTCCATAGGGAGCACCTTCCTCCTTTGCTAATTGTCCCGACTACCCGATCAAGGGGAACGTCAAAAAATTCCACGAATGGAATTACTCGGCGCATTGCCCCTGAGCATTAGAATCGATTGTGTCCGAATTGTCATCATCCTTTTTTGTCTTGTTTTCATTTTCTCCTGTGTCGTCGGCTAATGGAAGCAGGCTAAGTCTGTCTCCGTGCTCAAAATCGCCGTCAAAAAGGCGTGTGAAGAAGAATACCAGTCCAGCTATGACCAGCATCAGGCTGATGAGTACGAGGGCAATGATTACATCCATGGCAACCTCCGGGTCGTCAGGCGCAGGGCGGTCAGTGAAACAACCGAAACCGAACTGAGAGGCATCAGGATGGCGGCCACCACGGGGGTGACGAGGCCAGCGAGGCACAATCCTACGGATAAGGCATTGTAAATAATGGCGATAGCAATATTGTCGCGGACAACTTTGCGCAGATGGCGGGCTGCCAACAGGGACTTGCGGATGGCGGATATGCCGTCACCCATAAAATAGAAGTCGGCTTTACCCGGCAAAACAGGGCGGTCCACGGCCGGGGTGGCGGCGCAGAGGGCTACTTCGAAGCTGGGGCTGTCGTTTAGGCCGTCGCCCACCATGAGCGTATCACCATTGTCTAGAGAGCGTACTTTTTTGGCCTTTTCCTGAGGGTTCAGGTTTCCAAAGGATTGGTCGGGGGCTACACCCAGGGCCTGGGCTGCCAGGTCGACTTTGGCCTGGGAATCGCCGCTTAACAAATAGATTTCAAAACCAGCTGTTTTCAAATCTTTCAACTCTGCGGCAGCATCGGCCTTGAGCTCTTCGCGCATGTTGAAGCCGGCAATGAGGGTGTGATTTAAAGTCAGGAGAGTTTGGGCCCCGGACTCGGTGATTGATTTCCCCAGGGCAAACTCCGCTTTGCCCAGACGCCAGATCCCCTCCTCGAGGGGCAATTCCAGACCAGAACCGGGAATTTCGGCCAACTCTTCTCCGAAAACAATCCGCGGGGATTCTTCGCTGGTGAAAGCTGATTTCAGAGCTTGGGCCAGGCATTGGCTGACGGGATGGTTGCTGCGCAGAATCATGTGCTGCAGTACTGCTTTTTGGTGGTTGTCTAAATTCTGCAGGTTGTTTTGGGATTCGTCATCCAGAATCAACTGGCCCATGGTGAGAGTACCGGTTTTATCCAGCAGAACCTTCTTAACAGCGAGGGCTTTTTCCATGAAGCTGGCTTTGCGCAGGAACACTCCCCCTCGGCGTAAGCCAAAGTGGATCAATTCTTCAGCCAGGGGTGTTGCCAGGCCTAAGGCGCAGGGGCAGGTGACGACCAAAACGCTGATGGTCACTTTCAGGGCCAGGGTGATGTCGGTTTGGGCCCACATGGCAAAACCGGCAAAGGCGGCCACCAGCACCAATGTGACATACCAACTGCTGATATTGTGCCACCATTGGGGTTTGAAATCTTCATCGCTGAGGGTGCTGGAGCGCAGTAGATCCTGTAGCCGGCTGTCTGCAAAATCTTCGCTGGCGGTGACGGTGAAGCCATGGTGGGTGGCGTTGAAGGCCCCAGCGGGTATGGCGTCACCGGGTTTGAAGGCAATTTGTTCCGATTCGCCGGTGATCCAATCCAGTGCCACTTCGGTGCTGCGGCGCATGAGGATGCCTTCCACAGGCAACAGATCTCCGGGGGCGATCCACAGCTCGTCGTTTTGGATCACTTCCGTAGCGGAAATGGCTTCAAGTTTGCCCTGGGCCAGGCGTTTGACGGTGAGGTTTTCGGCTCCGGAGGAATCCAGCAGGGCATTGCGGTTCTTTTCCAGAATGTGTTCCTGGGCCCAGCGTCCCACCAGCATTAGGGCGATGAAGATGGTCAAGCTGTCGAAGTAGGCTTCTTCAGGGCCGCCGGTCATAAACCCCCAAATGCTACCCAGATAGGCCAAGACCATTCCCAGAGAAATGGGCACATCCAGGTGGGCGACCCGGCGCCTCAGGCCTGCGATGGCGCCTTTGAAAAAGACTCCCCCTCCGGCAATGACCGAAACAGTGGCCAAAACCAGGCTTAGCCAGCCAAAGAATTGGTACAGCCCGCCGTCTTCAGGCGCCAATCCAAAGTAGTAGCTCAGACTGAACATCATCACATTCATGGCCATGCTGATGGATACAGCCATGCGCATGAGCAGGTTGCGGGAATGCTTGTGCACTCCCTTGCGGCTGGGCCCCAGGCGGTAGCCAAACTTTTCCACTTCGGCCAAGAACTCTTTCAGTTCGCCCTGGGCCGGGTCCCAGCTCAATTCCACTTTGCCCAAAGTGGGGTTGATGCGCAAGCTGATGCCCGCCGGTTGGCGCTTGAAAAGTTCTTCGATGAGCCAGACGCAGGCGGCGCAATGAACACCCTGAATATCCAGATCCAGGTGCAGCACACCAGTGGTGGCGGTGGGGGATGCGGCCTTCTCTTCGATGAGGCGATCCAGCCAGCCAAAGCTGTCGCCCCGCAAATTGGCGGCTGGGGCGTGGGAGACTGGTTTTAGGTCATAAAAGCGTTCCAGGTTTTCCTGGTGGATCATGCGGTAGACGTTTAGGCAGCCCCGGCAGCAAAAAGGACCGTCCTCACGGTTCCAAAATTTCCCCAAAGAATTACCACAATGAACGCATACACCGCTGTTTGCGGCTTTCTGATAGTCCGGGGGCCAATCTGCTGGATAAGTTTCGTCTGGCGTGGGGGCAGACATGATCATCTTTCGCGGGCTTTATACATCGGTGCTTCACGCAAAGAGGCACACCGGGCGGGTGGGCCTGGGGGTGTGCTAATATCCTTTGGATTCTAGACTTTTATTATCTTGAAGTCAAATTTCTGGTGCAATGAAATGGATAAGGTCCATTCATGTCCGCGAGCCGCAGAATAGCCATGGCTCTTTATCTTGCTAAAGGCTTCGAAATACCCGGTCCGGTTTTAGGCTCCTCAGCGTCAAAACGCGCACCATAATCCACGGCCACACCATATTGCGGATCTTCGATAACGTTGACTTCCATGAGGTCGCCGGCTTTTTCAAGCAAAGCTCGGCAATCGGGACTCAGGTGCCGCAAGCGCAGATTTTTTCCCACCCGTTTGTATTTTTCCGCCAGGCTGTCGATGGCCTGGAGGCCGCTGGTATCAAAGACTCGTGTGCCCAGGAAATCGATGATCACTTCGTCGGGATCTTCCCGGGGTGAAAAGATGGCGTGAAAACTTTCCACCGATGCAAAATACAAGGAGCCATCCAGCAGGTAAATCTTTTCACCTTCGTCACCAATCTGGATCCTGGTGTGCAAATTTTGACTCGATTTCCAGGCTAAAACCAGAGTGGAAACCACCACTCCCACCACCACGGCGATGGCTAAATCTGTGAGCACAGTGACGGCAGAAACCAGCACCAGGACAAAAGCATCCGAAAGGGGAATGCGGTGAATGATGCGCAGACTGGACCAGGCAAAAGTACCAATGACCACCATGAACATGACGCCCACCAGGGCTGCCAGAGGAATCATTTCAATAAGGTTTGAACCGAAGAGAATAAAGCCTAGGAGGAAGAGCGCAGCGGCAATGCCTGCCAACCGGGTGCGTCCGCCAGACTCCACGTTGATCATGCTCTGGCCGATCATGGCGCAACCACCCATGCCACCAAAGAAGCCGGTGATGATGTTGGCTCCGCCCTGGGCCATGCATTCCTGACTGGCTTTACCGTGGGTTTCGGTGATCTCGGAAACCAGGTTCAAAGTCAGCAGACTCTCAATCAAGCCAATGGCTGCCAGGATTAAGGCGTGGGGAAGGATGATCATCATGTTTTCCCAGGTGAGCGGCACGTTGGGTACGCTGAAGGTGGGCAAGCCACCGGCGATGGAGGCCATGTCGCCCACGTTGCGCACATCCAGCCCGAAACCGAGTACTACGCCTGTAGTGACCAGAATTCCCATCAGGGGCGCAGGCACCGCCTTGGTCACCTTGCTGGTTCCCCAAATGACCACCATGGTCAGGGCCGCCAGTCCCAACATCATCAACAAATCGGGACGGGCCATCCAGCTGTGTCCGCCATTTCCATCGGCCACTTTGAATTGTTCGAACTGTGCCATGAAGATGACAATGGCCAAACCGTTGACGAAGCCCAACATGACAGGATAGGGCACCAGGCGGATGAATTTACCCAAATGCAGAATGCCGGCCACCATCTGGATCACGCCCATCAGGACTACGGTGGCAAAAAGGTATTCGGGGCCATGGTTGGCCACGAGAGAAACCATCACCACGGCCAGGGCGCCGGTGGCTCCGGAGATCATGCCGGGACGTCCACCAAAAATGGCGGTGATCAGGCCCACAATGAAGGCGGCATAGAGACCACTGAGTGGGGTGACTCCGGCCACGAAGGCAAAAGCAATGGCTTCGGGCACCAGAGCCATAGCCACAGTCAGGCCAGCCAGTACTTCAATGCGGATGCGGGCGAAACCAAATTTTTTAAAAAGCCCGTTACTGAAATTTTCAACTGCGTTCAACATTTATCCGTTTCCCATGAAATTTGACAGTAACCCATAAAAAAGGGACCGCAGAGGCGGTCCTTGGCCCAGTCACTGGAATTGTGGGGGCAATCTAGCCTTTTAAAACCTTGGCGTCAACTTTGAGCTGTTTGGTGAGTTTCATGGCGATGGGATTGAAAATGCACCCATGATGCATTAGCGTGGTTCATAATCTGGACCATAGGGAAACGTATGTGTTGGTTTTCCCTAAACACTTGATCCGAGGAAGCCCATGCAATTCGAAAAAATCACCTGCCCCATTTGCGAAAATGCATACGGCCAAAACATTTATGAGAAGAATCATGGGGTGCTGTTTGGAAATGAGCTGCGGCCTTGTGTTTTAACCCAGGTTATTTGTCCCGGGTGTGGTTTGATCTACACAAATCCCCAGCCCACAAGCCAGTCTTTGCATGAATTTTATGATCAGTATTTCATGTATGGAGAATCGGGAGACGATCCTATCCGCAGACGCCAGTTAGATTTTATCCTGGACCATTGGCAGCAGAAGGGCGGGACTCTTTTTGATATTGGTGGGCACAACGGAACGTTTATGAGTTTGGCCGCGCGGGCAGGTTTTGACGTGGAAGGGATCGAACCATCAAGCCGCGCCCGTGAAGAAGCCAAGAGATCCTTTGGGTACGATCTGATACCGGGCTTTTTCAATGATGAAACCATGCACGATATAGGTGGGCCGTATGATGTGGTGGTTCTGAATCACGTTTTGGAACACGTCAAAAATCCTCTGGAAGTTCTGCGTTTGGCGGGCGCGATCACCAGCCAAGGTGGTTTTGTTTTTGTGGAAGTGCCTGACATGGAAAACCCACAAACGGAGAACATAGCCGACTTCTTTACCCCGGAACATACGGTGTACTTTACTTCCGGAACATTGGCGTTTGCGGCTCAAAAAGTGGGACTTGTTTTAGATCATCTGGAAAGAGATGAACAGAAGCACGCTTTTCGCGTTTTGCTGAGAAAAGCCAAGGATGGCCAGGGAGAGACGTCCTCAGATGGAGAGGAACACAGGCGAGGTCGGGACATTATGGCTGATTTTTCTGCCCGGAAAATCCAATTTCAGAACGGAGTGGCTCAGGCTCTCGCCAAAATCACTGGAGATGTGGTCCTCTATGGTGCGGGCATGCATACAGCACAGCTCATGCGGTCAGGAGTATTGCAGGGGCTCACAGTAACGGCGATTGTGGATTCCAATGCCGAACGCTGGGGCAATGACTTTGATGGCTTTGAGGTGCAATCGCCGCAAATTCTGGCCGGGGGAAACCATACCGTAGTGATTTCCTCTTTTGAAAGCCAGGAGCAAATTGCTGACTATCTGGATCTTAAATTTCCAAATGTGCGGCAAATCAAGCTCTATTCCCGGTGATGTTTCTGTATCAAAACCCAGGCAACATTTTACAGGACAAAAGACAGCTCTGCCTGTATTGTTAGGGAAGTCTTTAGTGTTGAGCCTGAGATATCAGAACCCAAAGAAACCGAGTCGTCCATGAGTGAAGAATTCAGCATCGCCCCACCACCGGATTTTCCTCACCGCATCATTCTGGAAGCCACCAACCTCTGCAATCTTCATTGTCCCAGTTGCATGACTGGGCAGGGCGTCAGGGATGAACGCGGGCGTATGGATTTTGGTTTGTTCCAAAAAATCGTGGACGAACTGGTCGATCATCCAGAGACCTTTTTTATGTCTCTGCAGGGTGGAGGCGAGCCTCTTCTGCATCCGGAATTGTTCGACTTTCTCGCTTACCTACATGAGAAAAAAACCGACATCAGATCTCAGTTGAGTACCAACGGAACCCTGTTGACTGAAGAGAAATCCATTCAGCTATTGAAAAGCGGATTGACAGAAATTTTCTTCTCAGTGGATGGGGCCACTCGGGAAACGTTCGAAACTCTCAGGGCAGGCGCCAAATTTGATGAAGTGCTGGCCAACGTGAATCGGTTCCTGGAGCTGAAAAAGGAGCTCTCTTCTCCCGTGATCACGGGGGTGTGCTTGGTCAGGCAAAAGGCCAATGAAGCAGAAATTCCCGACTTTGAAGACTATTGGACCGACAGGGTTGATCAGATCATCTATGCCACTTATATGGACTATGTGGGAAGCATCGAAGATCGGCGCACACCATCAGATAAGGCCCGTACTCCCGGCAGCCGGTATTTCTGCAAACAGTTGGCCCGGGGCGACTGCGCCGTTGATTTTAAAGGTCGGGTCATTCTTTGCTGTAAGAGCGTGGGAGAAGATCTTTGTATGGGAAACCTGACCGATCATACCATGGCCGAAATGTTCAGTGGAGCCAAGCGGGCCAACGTCCTTCAGCTGCATAAAGAAGGGCGTTGGGATGAGTTGCCCAGCTGCCGTGAATGCAAGCAGGGTTGGTCTTTTTAGAGGGCAGGGTGTGATCATTCCGGTGGAGGGGTGCCCTCCAGAAGCCTGGAGACCAAAGGAGCGAAAATCCCTTGCATCATATCACTGGCTTTGATGATGAGTCGGGAAATTTCCCGACTTTTTTCCACCGAGTGAATGGTCATACTGACTTTATCCTGACCTGCGGGCTGGGTGGCTGAAAGTGCCGTGGCTTCGTGCCCTACAATCATATTCAGGAGGCGGGTCTGGTGGGTCAGTTTTTGCAGCAGGACTTCCTTTTTCGCCAGTCTGTCCAGGGTTGGTTGCAGAGTTCCAAATTTTCCTGATTTCAATTTTTTCAAAGCCTTGGTGGCTTCAGTTTCGGCCTTACTGGCAATGGCAGAAGCTTGGGCAACGGTTTCGATTTCCTGGCGAATTTCTTTGCCCAGAAGCTTGGGGTCCAACAAGATATTGGAGGCCAGCCCTTGTTCCAATAAATGAGTAACGGGGAAGGTTTCATTAGCGTATTTTTGGAGGGCGTCGGCTAGCCGCATTTCCACAAAACCTTCAAACCGGGCCCCGCCTTCGGTGGCATTGATCAATGTGCGATCAGAAGCCCAGGTCTGGTTTGCCGACTCAAACCAATTTCTGAACGAACTGAAAAGCATTCTTGTCATGACCTGCTGCTGGCCGCCCCAAGCGGTCACCATTTGGGCGTCCCACTGCCCATCTTCTGTTCTTTTATCAAGGTAGGTAAAGGACATGGTGTTTGCGTCGGGATCCTTTTTAACCTGACAACATCCGGTCTCCGCTTCTCCTGCGTGAGTCCGGTTGTTGGTGAAGGCGGTGTCCATGCCCACCTGGATGATGGGGTCGCAGCCCAGACTGTGTAAAATGGACAGGGTCGTGCAGGCCACACTGCCGCCCGATTCCAGTGGCGCGATGCCATAGGCCTGTTTAAACCAATCAGAAACCGCATGGCCGCCCACAGAGATGGTCAATAGTCCTTTGAACCCCATCTGCAAATGTTCGGGGTGAGTGTGAGGGGCCGGTGCCAGAATCATCTGGTCTAAGTTTTCCACACTCTGAAAATAATGTTCCAGATGCTGGCTCTCGATAAGTACCACGATGTCTGGGATGATCCCTGCTTTGGCCAGGGGCATCACGGCGGTATGAACGACGCAGATCAGGGCCTTGCCCTTGGCTTTCTTCAAATCCTCGATATTTGTGTCCAACGATGGCCCGGCACCCACAAGGATGCCCGGTTTCCCCTGGAAGAGATCGCTCATGGCGTGCAAAGGAGTAGAGCCGACCAAGACTGGCAGGTTGTCTTCCAGATGGGTGATCCAGTCTTGGGAGAAAAAGGCTCTGGTGGACTGTTTGATATCAATGTTTTTAAGGGCTTGCCCCAAGGCTGTGCGGAAATTATCAAACTCCGCCGGGAAGATGTCGCGGTAAGGGATGATGGCACCTACGGCCAGTTTGTTCTGGGTCCTTGATAAAATTTTCCCGGCGGCCTCAATGAGCTGTCCGGTGTTAGTGAGCAATGTGACGTTTTCCAAATCCATGGGAATGGCGGGAAGGACACCGGCCAGGACATCCAGGCTGGGTTCGAAAACCAGGATGGGTTTTTGGGTTCGCAGCCGCAAAAACTGAAGATGCAGCCCCAGGCCCAATCCAAAAAAGACTATCAGATCCGGGTCCGAATTTTCCAGGAAAGCATTAATTTCCTGAGCGACGGTGGCTATGGCATTTTCGGGTTTGTAAATGGAATGTCCGTTGATGCTTAAGATCGGGTTTCCATCGGGTTTGATCTCCCAATGCACACCGTTGGGTTGATGAGATGCCAAAACCCGACGCAAGGCTCCGCCAGTGTTGAGCTTTTCCAGGTTGCGAGTGAAGGTTTCGTTGGCCGAACCCATGGGTACAAACTCACTTTGGTTGGGAAGGGATGGATTGTTTGAACGGTACTTTAACAGAGTGTTCGGCACCTATCCAGAACCAATAGGCTTGATGTCTTTGCTGGAACGGCCTAAAGTGAGCATCACGAGTTTATCTAGGGGATTGATATTCATGGATAGTGTTCCGGTGAAAACTGAAAATGTAACGCTTTGTTTGGCCTGCCAGTCTGGTGCAGGCTGCCCTTCCGTTGGGGAAATTGCAGGACAGGACGGGCGAGTTTATGAGTTACTAAAATGCTTTTTGTGCGGTTCCGGTTTCGTGTATCCCAGGCCTTCGTCCAAGGAACTATCAGCTTTCTATGCTGAATATTTTGGTTTGTGCAAAACGAATATTGTTGATTTGGGTGACCGTGAATCCATTATTCGCTCGAATCAAGCAGTCATCGAGGATGGCGTTGAATTTTTGTCCATTATTTTAAATAAAACAGGTAGAAAGAAGAATTATAAGTATTTGGATGTTGGTTGTGGGCACGGGTTCAGTGTAGTTGCTGGAAATTCCTTGGGGTTGATATCATCGGGCATCGACTTAGATGAGAGTTCTGTGGCTCTGGGAGTTGAAACGCTTGGCCTAAATCTTACATGTGAGGACTTTCAGTCGGCACTGGATGCTAAATCGGACCTGCAGTTGGTCACCATGTGGCAGGTGTTGGAGCATATCGAAGATTTTGAAGACGGTATTAAGAGTGTGCGTTCGGCCTTGGATTCAGATGGGGTTTTTGCTGGGACTGTACCCAACTATAGCGGAATTTATGCGCGAATGAGAGGGCTGAAGTGGTACATGATTTGTCCACCGGAACATTTGAATTTCTTTTCAGAAAAAGGTTTGCGTGCCTGTTTTGAGCGAAATGGTTTTGAGGTTGTTTTCCTGGGGACGACTTTGAAAACAGCTGCTCCCCTGATTCAGTGGGGCCTCAGATCAAAAATTGAAAGCCTTCGTGTGAGGGGACACCTTGGTGATTCCATGGCGGGATTTATTCGCCGGATGATCACACTAGGGAAGAGGTATCTTGTGTACCTTCCCCTGAATGCACTCATATACCTGTTTAATCTGGGTGGTAATTCCACGTTTTTTATCGTTAGAAAAAAAAGCTCAAAAGAATCCTAACTCCAAAGACAGATGGCAGGAGTCATGAAAGAAAACGACATCAGACCGGATGAATACCAACACCGTATCAGCGAACTTGCGAGGCAGGACAAACAGTATCTGCTGGATCGCAAAGACCGTTTTGTTTCTGTCTGTTGTCCAGCCTGCGGCGCCGATGAAGGCCTTCACCAATTTGAAAAGTTTGAAACTCCTTATCTGGCGTGTCCCAAGTGCCGAACCGTCTACGCTTCACCCAGGCCGGAAGCCTCTTTGCTGGGCGAATACTATAAACAATCCAAAAATTACGCATTCTGGTACGAGCATGTTTTTCCCGCTTCGGAAGCAGCCCGTCGAAAAAGCATTTTTGGTCCACGGGCTGAAATGGTTTCTGAGATTGTGAAACGTCATCAGGTTTCTTGCGGCACCTTGCTGGAAATTGGTGCGGGCTTTGGTACTTTTGGACAGGAGATAAAGGCGCTGGATATTTTCGAGCGTGTCATCGCCCTGGAGCTGACGCCAACTCTGGCCGGCAAATGCCGCGAGCGAGGTCTTGAAGTTCTCGAGTGCCCCGTGGAGGAAGCCTCTCTGACGGGAATACAGGCCGACGTGGTGGTGAGTTTTGAAACTCTGGAACACCTCTTTGATCCGCTGGAAGTTCTGCAATCCTGCTTCAATGTTCTGAATCCGGGTGGAGTGATACTGCTGAGTTGCCCTAACATGCTGGGCTTCGACACCATGACTCTGGGTGAACTCTCATCCAGCGTGGGAGGCGAACACATCAATATGTTCAACCCGCATTCGGTGGCCCTGCTCTTGGAGCGGGCTGGATTTAAGATGCTGGATGTGAGCACCCCGGGAAAACTGGACGTAGAATTACTCCGAAAGAAAGCCCTTGCAGGCGATTGGGATGTGAGTGCGCAACCTTTTTTGGCCGAAGTTCTGCTGGAGCGTTACGACGATCTGGCCGGGCCTCTTCAGGATTTTTTGGTGGCCCACAAGCTTTCGTCCCACATGGTGGTTTTGGCCCAAAAAACATGACCGCCTGATCATCGCGCCTTGCGCCAGGCTTCTTCTGCTGGTCCTTCAATGCGCTGCCACACTTCTTCGGGTGTGCCTTCTCCGCTGATTTCAACCACCCGGCCTGATTTGCCATAATAATCAACCAGGGGTTGGCATACTTTTTCGTGTTGTTCCAAACGGTGCACGATGGTGGTGGTCTCCAGATCGTAGCTCATGCGCCGTTCGGTTTTACCTCGGGCATCCAACCGCTTGATCAGCTCCAGAGTGGGACATTGGATGTCCAGTGTGAAGGAAACGGAAGAGTGTATCTTGCGCAGCAAGCCATCCAGGATGTAAGCCTGTACGAGAGTGCGAGGGAATCCTTTGAAGATAAATCCGTTGGCTTCGGGGTTCCGTTTGATATGTTTTTCAATGAGCTTGATGACGATTTCATCGGGCACCAGATCGCCCTGGTTGAAAATGGATTGCACCGTCTGTCCCACGATGGATTTTTTGGCAATTTCTTCTTTTAGCATTTCTCCAGTGGAGAGATAAACCAGATTGTATTTTTGGGCCAGGTTGCGCGCCTGGGTTCCTCGACCGGCGCCAGGGTAACCCAACAGCACAACATTGAATAATACTTTGCGCAGTTCCTGGTCGATGATGGCTTCGAGTTTCTCGTTGATCTCCTCAATGGAGCCCACTCCCTCAATGGGGAAATACAAGTCCTGATCTTTGTAGAACTGGGCCACAGGGGCTGTTTTTTCTGCATATTCCTTGAGTCTGTTTTTGATGACCACTTCTGTATCATCGCTGCGGCCGGAAGTTTTGGCCCGTTCCAGCAACCGCTTGAAAGATTCTTCCGGCGGCACTTCCAGGCTGAGTAGGCAGGTCAGGGAGGTGTGCATTTTCAAAAGCAGACCTTCCAGGATGTAGGCTTGCACGAAGGTTCGCGGAAAACCATCGAAGAGGAACCCGGCCGCATCGGGATTGGTGATGATTTTCTTTTCAATAATCTGGACGATGATTTCGTCTGAAACCAAACCACCGGCTTCAATGATGCTTTTGGCGGCCAGACCCAATTCGCTGCCGTCGGCAATTTCCTGTCGCAGAATATCACCCGTGGCGATGTACACCAGGTTGTGCTCTTTCATGAGGAGTTCGGATTGGGTGCCTTTACCAGCTCCAGGGGCTCCAAAGAGGGCAATGTTCAGCATGAAGTCTCCTTGTCGAGTGCAGTATCAGGTCCGGATCAGGAAATTATTATAGGGTATGGTGCCTCCTTCGGGAACGGCAAAGTCTGATAAACATGGAAGGTTCGGGTGTTCTGTTGTAGCTTGCATAAAAATCACTCGACTGCTCCTACCCGAAAGATTCACCGGAAACTACCCATGAAATTTCTCCTGCTTTTACTGCTTCTGCAAACCACTGATCCTGTGGTCGACGATATTCCACGGGTGCCCTGGCTTGAAGATGTCCCTTTTTCCGAGGTCGTCAATCGGGCCCAGGATGAACCCTCTCGAAGCATTCTCATCGATTTTTATGCCACCTGGTGCCGGCCCTGCAAGTTGTTGGACGTGATGGTTTATAACGAACCCGAGGTGATCGCAGAATTGTCTGATGTTCTGACTTTCAAGGTGGACATCGGCAAGCCTGAGTACCGGACGATGAAAACTGATTTCAACATCACCATCTTGCCCACTTTGGTTTGGTTGGATGAGCGGGGCCGGGAATTGGACCGCTTTACTGGCTACCAAAACAAGGATGAATTTCTGGAAATTATTCGCACAATTCGGCAGGGGGGCGATACTTTTTACCGCATCAGCGACCTGCAGGCGGCCAGTCCGGAAGACCCTGGTTTGCTTTTCGATTTGGCTCGCCGCCATGCTGAGCAAGGGGATCTGGTCCGCGCGGAAATTTTGTACCGCCGGTTGATGGGCCTGCGCTTTCATGGGGACAAAAGTGTGGTGGTTAATGGCATGTTGGGCTTGGCCACTCTGGAGGACAATGCTGGTCGGCAAGAGCAGGCCCAGGGGTTGGCCCGTCGCGCTGCCAGCATCTACACAGAGGAAGACCTTACGGCCACTGCCGACCTCATGGGTGTTACCGAATTCCAGGCGGCGCTGGGCGATACTGTGGGCGTAATGAACACCTATCGCACCCTTATCAATTTTGACGATTCCAATTTAGTGGCTCTTGAAGGTTTTGCTCGGATGGCCGTGGCGGCTAATCTGGAGCTGGAGCAGGCCACTAAATATGGCTTGCGGGCTGTGATCATGAGCAAGAGTGAGCCTCGGGTTATGGATGCTCTGGCTGATTGTTATGCAGCCCGAAAGTTGTTTACCAAAGCGAAGCGGTGGATGGAGAAAACTCTCAAGGCAGATCCTGGAAATGCGGTCTATTCTGAAAAGCTCTTGTTGTTTGAAGAGGAAATAAAAAAACGGCCCTACCAATATCGGGGGCGTCGGCGGTAAAGAAGTCTTGATAAAAAAAGGGCCGGTCAACGTATAACGTGACCGACCCAACGACTTGCCGGTGGGGGATTGGAGGGAGATACCGACAGGCCGCAAGTTTGTTGAAGAGGCTGACCTGGTAACCGGTTGGGCTACTGTCTCTGCATTCATTAATAAAAGAATAGTCCAAGTTCTCATTCAATACAATAGTATATTCCATAAATATGGATTTTTATTCGCCTCATATGTTAAAAACAGCAAAAAACTTTAGATAATGTGCTAAAAAAAGATCACAAAAAAGGGATAAATTGAAAAGTCCTCCCGAGAACTCCCAGAAAGAAGAGAGGTGTTTGCCTCTCTTCTTTCCTTGAGGATGTCCCTTTATTTTTTATAAAGATAATACGATAGCGGAATCACGACCACCGTCAGGATGGTCGAGAGCAGGGAGCCCATCATCAGGGATATGGCCAACCCTTCAAAGATAGGATCAAACACCATGACGAAAGAGCCTGTCACCACCGTACCGGCTGTCAGGGCAATGGGCAGGAACCGTACGGCTCCTGCTTCGATGACAGCCTCTTTTAATTCGATTCCTTCATCCAGCCGGGCCTCAATGAAGTCGATCAACAGCACGCTGTTTCTGACCATGATTCCCGCCAGTGCGATCACCCCGATCATGGACGTAGCCGTGAAAAAGGCTCCAAACAAAAGGTGGCCGGGGATGATGCCCAGCAACGTCAGAGGAATGGGAATCATCATCAGCAGTGGAACAGTGAAGTTCTGGAACATGCCCACGATCAGCAGATAGATGATGATCAAAACCACGGCAAAGCTGATGCCCAGATCCCTGAACACTTCATAGGTGATGTGCCACTCGCCGTCCCATTTCATGGCGTAGTTTTCTTCGGTTTCTGGTTGCACCGTGGAAAGCTGTTCCATTTGGGTGCCATCAGGCATTTTCAATTCGGCAATTTTCTTCTTCATATCGGCAATGGCGTACACCGGCGATTCCAGTTCCCCGGCCACATCAGCCGTCACGTAAATGACAGATTTGAGGTTGCGGCGGTACCGACTTTTCTGGTTCACCTTTTCTTCCACGCTGACCACATCGCTCAGGGGAATGAGGGCACCAGACTGACTGTAAATGTACAGCTCTCGTAAACTCTCGGTGCTGCTGCGATCGGCAATGGGCAGGCGCACGTTGATGGGCACCGGATCTGCAGAAGACTCGGCGTGCATCAAGCCTCCATCGTGTCCATTGAGGGCCACACCCAAAGTCATGCTCACCTGTTGGGTGCTCACGCCGCGAACTGCGGCACGGTCAGTGTCGATGACAAAATTGTACCGGGTTTGGTCGTCTTCGAGGTACCAGTCAATGTCCACCACCCCTGGTGTATTTTCGAATACTTCCTTTACCATGCGCGCCGCTTCTACGCGTCCTTCAAAAGAAGGACCGTAAATTTCAGCCACCATGGTTGACATGACCGGTGGTCCGGGCGGAACCTCTACGATTTTGACAGAGGCGCCATACTTGTCGCCCAGTTCTTTGATGGGACCCCGCACCCGTTTGGCCAGGGCGTGGCTTTGGTCATCCCGCTTCTCCTTGTCCACGATATTTACCTGGATGTCGGCGACGTTGGCTCCCTGGCGCATCATATAATGCCGCACCAGGCCGCTGAAGTTCACCGGGGCCGCGGTACCGGAGTAGATTTGATAATCAGTCACCTCCGGTTGGGTGCTCAAGTAGTCACCAATTTGCCGGGCCAGATGGGTGGTCGTCTCCAGGGTGGTACCCTCGGGGGTATCGACGATGACCTGGAATTCACTCTTGTTGTCGAAGGGGAGCATTTTGACCTGCACAGTCCGAGTGACAAAGAGGCCCATGGAGGCCACGGTCAGACCAGCCACAACCAGCAAGGCGATGATACCTTTTGCCGGGGTTTCAATCAGAGGCCGCACCAGTTTGTTGTAAGTTTTGTAGATGGGCGTTTGGTGCAGATTGTAACCTTCATCATCCGCTTGGCCGGGTTCGTGGGCCTTGGGTTTGAGCAACCGAATGGCCAACCAGGGACTGATGGTCAGGGCCACCAGCAGGCTGAAAATCATGGCCAGGGAAGCCCCAATGGGCATGGGCGCCATGTAGGGACCCATGAGTCCGCGCACAAAGGCCATGGGCATCATGGAGGCGATCACTGTCAAGGTGGCCAGAATGGTGGGGTTACCCACTTCGAGGATGGCTTCCAAAGCCGTCTTCAGTGAGTTGTTGCCCTTCATCTGGAAATGGCGGTGCATGTTTTCTACAATGATGATGGTGGCATCAATGACGATACCAGTGACCAAAATAAGGGCAAACAGAGTCACCCGATTCAGGGTGTAACCCATGATGTAGTAGATGAAGAGGGTCATACTGAATGTAGTGGGAATGGAGAGGAAGATGATGGTCGCCCCGCGCCAACCCATGGCCAAAAAGACCACCACAACGGCCAGGAAAATGGCCAGGCCCAGATTCGATATCAGATTTTCTGCTTTGTCTTTAGCAGTGGCTCCGTAATTGCGGGTCACGGTAACGGTCACGTCATCGGGAATGAGGGTGCCTTTGAGTTTTTCAACTTTGGCCAATACAGATTCCGAAACACGGGTGGCGTCACTGCCAATGCGTTTGGCTATTTCGATGGTGACGGCCGGGTACTCTGCACCCACAGGGAACTCTGGGCCTATGTCTTTTTGCACACCGGCGGGACCGATGCCCATAAAACTATAACTGGCCACATCATCCGGGCCGTCGGTGATGGTGGCCACATCCATGAGGCGCACCGGGCGTTCCATGAAGCTGCCAACGACCAGATTGGATACATCGTCAGAGGAGCGCAGGAAGGTGCCTGTCTCTACTGTGAACTGGTTGTTTCCCGCAGCAAAGCTGCCGCTGGGCAGGTTTTTATTCTGCATTTCCAGAGCGGGCAAAATGCTCAGGGTCGTCAGGTTGAAAGCGGCCATGCGTTGGGGGTCCAGCTCCACCCGCACGTTGCGTTTTCGGCCGCCGATGAGATTGGTCACTGAGACATCACTGATGCTCATGATTTCATTTTTAACCTCGGCTGCCAATTGCCGCAGGTCATAACTTTCGTACTTGTCACTCCAGAGTGTGAGGGTCATGGAGGGCACATCGTCAATGCTGCGCACCTTCACCAACGGTGGTGTGATTCCGGGGGGCCACATGTCGGCGTTGCCGAACATTTTGTTGTTGATGCGGGTGATGGCTTTTTCCATGTCGGTGCCCACCAAGAAGCGCACAGTGGTCATGGCAAAACTAGGGAAACTGGTGCTGTAAACGTATTCCACGTCTTCGATTTCCCAGGCCTTTTGTTCCATGGGCCGGGTCACGAGGTTTTCAATTTCCAGAGGACTGGCGCCGGGCATCATGACCATCACATCGATCATGGGCACGACAATCTGGGGCTCCTCTTCCCGGGGCGTCAGACCCAAGGCAAAGGCACCCAGAAGGATGGTGGCTATGATCAGCAGCGGGGTGATCTTAGAGTTGATGAAGACCTGAGCCAGGCCCGTGGCACCACTATATTTGGGGAGGCCATCATTGTTGTGGTTGTCTGCCATGTTACCTCACCGCCTTGTCGCCCTCGGCCAGCGGGGCCTCCGAGGAAAGGATCAATGTTTCGCCACCGGCAAGACCGGATAAAACTTCCACATTTTCACCCATTTTGTGCCCCAGGCGGATCCAGCGCAGGTGGACGATGCTTTGCTCGTCCACGGTCCACACACCGGTCAATTGGCCGCGGTGGATGATGGCGCCCTGGGGCACCAGGATGGCTTGGCGGGTGCCGACAGGAACGGTGACCCGGGCGAACATGCCGCTTTTGAGACGGCCGTCTGCGTTGTCCAGATCGGCTTCGATATCATAGGTGCGACTGCCGGGATTGGCCGATTGGATGACCCTGCTGAGGGGAACATTGAAGTGGGCGTCGGGCAGGGAGCTGATGTTGATCTGCACGGGATCGCCGGCCTTCAGAGACGAGATGTCTTTTTCGCCCACGTAGGCCACGACCTTCATGCGGTCGGTGCTCTCCAGCATCAGCAAAGGCATACCGGGGTTTGCCATGTTGCCCTCTTCGGCCATCTTGCGGGCCACCACCCCATCCACGGGGGCCACAATGTTCAGATAACTGAGGTGCACATTCACTTCGCGCAATCCGGCTTCGGCCATCTTTACTCCGGCTGAGGCACGGTCGCGGCCGGTCAAAACGTCGTCCAGCTGTTGTTTGGAGACAGATTTTTCTGCATAGAGCTTTTCAAAGCGAACAGCCATGCGCTCGGCATTGGCCAGGACTGCGTTGGCTTCCGTGATGCCAGCTTCGGCCTGTGCTTTTTTGGCACGCAAATCGGAAGCGTCGATGCTGATCAGACTGTCGCCTTTGCGGACGGTCTGGTTTTCCACCACGTGAATTTTTTCAACCCAGCCCATCATGCGAGTGGAAATGGTAATGCTCTTGTCGGCCACCAGGCTGCCGGTGGCGGTGACATTTTGCGGCACTTTTTGCAGCGAGGCCAGACCAGTGGTGCAAGATACATCCTTGGATTGGGCCTCATTGGTTTCAGAAGACTTGCTGCCACATCCGGCCACGGAAACGAGCACCAGCAGGAGCAGCGCAACAGGGGTGGCAAGGTGGCGAATTTTCAGATTCAAGAAAGCCATGGAAGGCATCCTCCTGGTGATCACTGACCCTGGGGGGCCGTGATTGCCTGGTTGGTGTTATCAGCAGCGATCGTGGGGTTCACGGCGCCTGCGAATTCGAGATTGGCCAGGCCCACACTGAAATCGTGCAAAGCCTGGACGAGATTGCCTTCGGCCTGGGTGGCATAAGCCTGGGTGTCCAGCAGGTTGACCATGGTGGCCAAACCTTCCCGGTATTGGTTGGAGACGATTTTCAAACCAGAGCGAGCGGCATGCACCGCTTCCCGGGCCACGAGTACTTTTTCATGGGCTGCTTTGGCACTGAGCAATGCTTCGGTGGCCTCGACCCGGGCTTTTCTGGTTTCAAAATCCACCATGTAGTCGGCGGCCCGGCGTTGGGCTTTGGCTTTTTTAATATCACTCACGTTTTGCACGCCGAAGCCCATGGTGGCATACACGCCCATGGTCCAGCTGTTGCTGTTGCTTCCAAAGAGGTTCTCCAGATCGTACCAATCTTTTTGGATGCTGAGGTTGACGTGAGGCAGAAGGCTGCCTGTGGCCACGCCTACCATCTTGCCGGCAGCCACGGCTTTTTCACGTTGGGCCAGCAGGTCACTACGGTAGCGAATGGCGCCCAAGTCCAGAAGGTTGGCAAAATTGGGGTTCAGCAGCTCGCTGGCCTCAAGGGAGGGAGTACTGTTGGTGGCCAGAGGATAGTTCACATCCACCGCCGTCAAAAGTTTGATGTTTTCACCGGCAACGGCCATCAAGTTGCGCACTTCGATGAGCTTTTGTTGCAGGGTGCTGAGAAATACCTTGGCCTGGAGATAGTCGGCCTCGGTGGCCATTTCATTGTCGACCATAGAGCGGGCCTGGCGCACATGGCTTTCTGCCGAAGTGACGGCAGCTTCCATCACCGTTTCGTAGGCCGTGGCCAGGGTCAATCCTTCGAAAGCCTGGATGGCGTGGAAACGGATGGTTTCTTTGGCGCGGGCGTGTTCGTATCCAGCGGCTCGGCCCATGGCGTTGGCTGCCTGTTTGCCATAAATGCCCATGCCTCCGTTGAAGATGGGCTGCAGCAGTTGAATCCGGGTGATGAAGTTGTTGAGCTCACCTGGTTCATTGATGAGGTGGCTTTCAAAGCCAGTGGGGGTTATCCCAAAATCAAGGGGAGTGACACCCCGGTTCTGGAGTTTGAAACCAAAGACGTTCAGGGCGTCATCGGAGCGCATGAAATACTCACCCAATTGAATTTGGGGCAGGAAACCACGCATGGCGCCCAAAGCGTCGGCGTCGGCGGCATCGCGCATGGCGCCGCTGGCAGCCAGCATTTCATTGTGCTCCAGGGCGGCCTCGACCACCATGCTGCGGTCCACCACCAGAACATTGTTCTCAATGACGCCAAGGCGCATCCAGGATGTGTCCGGTGCGGCAGCGGATTCTGCGGCTGTGGAGGGGCCAGCAGCCAGGAGGAAGAATCCCATCAAGCCACCAAGGGTTAAGAGTCGGCTCATGAACAAACCTTTCCTGTGTTTGTGGAGCCATTTAAAGTAGGCTCGGAGTAGTTTCGAATATTCTAATATGATTTACAGGGCAGACAATAACTCACAAATGCCCTATGTCAAGTTTATTAGAGAGCATTGGCCGGATTTGGGCAACTACCAAAATGTGTTATTATAGCTCATTGGAAGTACCCCAAGCAGAGGTGAATACATGCCTGAACAGGTCCGGAAAAAACTATTTACAGTGAACCCGCGTGGATTCTGCGCTGGTGTTGAACGAGCCATCGAAGTGGTAGACCGCCTGTTACGACAACAGGGTACCCCTCTTTATGTGCGCAAAGAGATTGTTCACAACAAGGCTGTGGTGGAAGATTTTCGCAGCCGCGGGGTGATTTTTGTGAATGAGCTGGAGGAAGTCCCTCACGGCCAAACAGTGGTTTTTAGTGCTCATGGAGTGTCTCCCGCTGTGCGTGAAGAGGCGGCAGGCCGAAATTTGACATCCGTGGATGCTACCTGTCCTCTGGTGACAAAGGTGCACAACGAGGTGATTCATCATGTGGAAGCAGAGCGCGAAATGGTCCTCATTGGTCATGCTGGGCATGATGAAGTGCTGGGCACCATGGGCGAAGCGCCGGGCCGTATCAGCCTGGTGACAAACATTGAAGATGTAGCCAAATTGGAGTTTGAACCCGGCCAAAATGTCGCCTACGCCACCCAGACCACCCTGAGCGTGGACGAAACCCGGGGCATTGTGCAAGCCCTTCGGGAACGCTTTCCAAACCTCATCGAACCCGAAAAAAGTGATATTTGTTATGCTACCCAAAATCGGCAGGATGCGGTGAAAACTTTGGTGGAAAATGGTATCCAACACTTGCTTGTGGTGGGATCATCTTCCAGCAGTAATAGTCGGCGGTTGTGTGAAGTGGCTCTGAATTTGAATGTCCCGGCCACCTTGATTGATGGACCGGAAGACATTGACCTGTCAGTGTTAAAGGGATTGAGCACTTTGGGGCTCACCGCCGGTGCATCGGCCCCGGAGCACTTGGTGCAGGCTGTGGTTGAAACTTTGGCCGAGACTCACTGGGAAGTGGAAGAAGTGGTCACTCTGGAGGAAAACGTCAAATTTAAGCTACCCAGTAATTTGATTGACAGGTAGTATTCGCAGTTGATAGTTATGAAACTTTGCATAAAATAGATTTTGACATTCAAGAAAGTTGTATTATCCTGTTATCTGTTCAACAGGTTTTTCGGATTTATGCGATTGAAGGCTGAATCCGATAGTCCAGAGGCACTTCAGAGGAATTTGAAAATGGAAAAAAGACTGTACGAAATGCAAGCAGAGCTCTGCAAAACTCTCTCCAATCCCAAACGATTGGAAATTCTCGATATTCTCAAAGAGCGGGAAGAGATTTCAGTCAATCAACTGGCGGAAATGCTGGAAATTCCCAAGGCCAATACGTCTCAGCATTTGGCTGTTTTGCGCCAGGCCGGAGTGGTGAACACTCGTAAGGATGGCATCAACGTATATTACAGTCTGCGGTCGGCCAAAATTTCTGAAGCCTGTTCTCTGACTCGGCAGATTTTGCTGGAACGACTGGAGGATCATGTGAGTTTGTCGGATCTTATTCGGAAAAACGAAGTTTAAAGCTGAGGCTGAAAAACTGTAGTTGGTATCAATTTGTTCTGTGGAGGGACAACTCATTGAAAACAACAATTTTTTGCCGTTTTAGTCAGGTATTCCTGATTCTGGCGGCATTTTTATTGGTCGTTGGTTGTTCCTCTGAGACCTCGACGACTCCTGATAATAAAATTACTCCCCTGCCGGACCATTGGGAGGCCATGCTTGAGCCGACCCACAACCAGCGTGCCATTTGGGTTAATGCCGTTGATGATGCCTGGGCTGTGAACGAAGGCGGGCAGATCTACCACAACGACGGTTCCGGATGGCATATTTTCCATGAAACCAGTGGTGGAGCCCTGACTGGTATTTGGGGGTTTGGTGCCGATGACATTTACGCTACCGGCTCCCAAGAATTTCTCCATTTTGATGGTACCTCCTGGCAGCCCGTGGAAGCAGCCTCCCCATTGCGTTTGAGCGAATTGTGGGGAACTCCAGACGGGGTTCTGTTTGGCGCCGGATATGGTGGCGCCATCGGACGCTGGGATGGTCAAAAATGGGAAGTCATGGACAGTGGAACTAACAGTTATATTTGCTCTCTTTGGGGCACAGGATCGGATCATGTGCTGGCTCTGAGTTTGGATGGAGTGCTGCACCGCTTTGATGGTAAAAACTGGTCAGTCGTGGAAGGCACTCCGCCTGGGGTGGCGCACCATATTTGGACCAGTGGACCAGACGACATCATCCTCATGGGAACCACTCATGCCTTGCGTTTCGACGGGAAAGATTGGCTCGAAATTCCCGAATTGGACCGCCTGCACTTTCGGAATGTTTGGGGAAGTGGCCCCGATGATCTCTATTTCGTGGGAGATGATTTCGCTCACTTTGATGGCCAGAATTGGACCTTTCAAGACCGAACAGAAAAATTCTCTCTCAGTGATGTGCACGGAGGTCCTGACGGGGCTGTTTATGCGGTGGGCCCCCTCAATGAGATTTGGGCCTTCACGGAGAGTGGCTGGCAAAACCAGGTTGGTGCTGGGCTGACGCAATGGTTCACTGACATTTGGGGCGTGGGTGATAACGATCTGTTTGTGACTTGTGGTGACTATGAATTGTACCATTGGAATGGCATGGATTGGTCAAAACAGGAACTCCCCGTGAGGCAGCCTCAGCCTATGGCAGTATGGGGAAGCTCTCCAACCGATGTCCACGTTGTGGGTTTTGGTGAAAGTGTTCTTCATTTTGATGGCAGCCAGTGGACCGAAAACTTTCTGGATGACACTTATGGCCTCGCAGACATTTGGGGTACCTCTGCTACCAATGTTTATGCAGTGGGCCGGCAAAGAGAAGGCCATGGTCGAATTTTCCATTTTGATGGAATTTCGTGGACTACCCTTCCTGAAATTTGGGAGAAGAGCTTGTTGGCCGTGGGCGGTCGTGGCCCCAATGATGTTTTCGCCAGCATGGAGGATGGAGGCTTGCTGCATTTTGACGGCACCGCCTGGACCCAGGTCGTGGTTGAGGATGAATTCGAATTACATTCGCTTTGGGTGGGTGAAGACGAGGGGTTTGCCGTAGGAGCCAACGGTAAGATCAAAAGACTGGTGGGGGATTCATGGGTGGACATGGAAAGTGGCACTCAAGAATATCTTTCCGCTGTGTGGGGCACGGGCGAAGGCACCGCTGTGGCGGTGGGCAGGGATGGCGTCATCCTTCATTTTGATGGAAAGACTTGGTCTGTTATCAATACATCTTATGACGAGACTTTTAATGGCGTGTGGGGTGTTCCAGGTGGTGACATCTACACCGTGGGGGAATTTGGGGTTGTCTTACGTTGCCGACTTTAACAATTCCCACCAGGAAAGCACCAATGTTCGCACTTCAACCCGATGCAATGATCCAGCCTTAATCTCTGGTTGCACCGCAGAGAAAACATGGCCCAGCAAATCTTCTTCAGGCAAAACCTCATGGGGATCCAGGTAGTTTTCCTGAAGTAAGAAATTCTCCAAAAGTTCAATTTTCTTGGTTGAAAAACGCTTCACTTTCTTGCTGCGCAGCCCGGCCAGGAATGCCGTTGAATCTCCATCTACTTCCTTTAATAATTGTCGACACTTGTCCATGAAGGTCGCACCAATGGCCCCACTGCTGATCAAGACATCAGTGGTCACGGGACGATTGCGACCAATGCGCCAATTTTTGAAAAAAGCGTCCAGGCAATGTCCTCTGGCTGCAAGGTTGGCCAGTTTTTGAGAACTCATTTTTCCCAAAATCTGCATCTCGTCTTTCCTGGACAGAAGTTTCCCCAGGGTCTTGGTGCCAACGACTAGTAGATGATGCAATTGGGGCAGGTCGTCCTGCAGCACATACCACAAATGAGCCTCTGTGTTCTGCCGCCAGGGCTCAAGGGCAGGTACGGCCAGGGCTTCAGCATATTCCGGGGCTGTCATGGCACCAGGTGCAGAAGGAATGAAGGGCGCTTCATAGTCGTAAGTGGGCGTTTGACCCGATGTAAGGTTTCTGGCTTGGGCCAGGTCAATCACATTAGGTTCCGGCAATTTGGCTGATTCCAGTGCACTTTCCCAAGCTTTGGCATCGTGGGGGTTGCTGCTCAGATAAAACACCTGACGATTGTGAGAGGCGGCCCAACCCGCCAGTTTGTCGGCGATGGCGGCGAACCGTTCGGGATCGCTTGAGGTGAGAGATTCGTCCAGAAAAATGGGCGGTTTGGCTGCGCCTTCATTGACGGCGATAAAGGCCAGGCGGACAGCCAGCAACAGTTGAGAACGGGTGCCGTCGGAGAGTTCAGCCAGGCCCAGATTTTCTTGCTTTTCACCATCAAAGGCGGCAAAAATTCCGTTTTGATTCGGTCCTGGCAACACTTGTAATTCGTACAGGCCCTGGGTGAAATCACGAAAATTATTGGAGGCCTGAGCCAATACTTTGGGTCGTGAGGCGTGGTGGTAATCCTTTTGCACACCTTCCAGTAACAAACGGCCAAATGTGTTTTGACGGTCCAGGTCTCTGGTTTCGTTTAGGGCGGATTGGGTGGCGTTTTGTAAGGCCTGGGCTTCGGCCACCTGAAGGCTATCTCGGGCCTGCTCCACCTGCAAATTGATGCGGGTGATTTCATTCCTGAGGTCTTCCCGGATCTGGGTGTCGGCCAGGAGATTGTCCAGGCGTTGGTCCAGTTCTTCTTCTGTCAATTTTTCTGCTTCTTGTGGATCGAGTATGGCGGGCTGGGAGCGAAATTCTTCGCCCAGGTTTTCTGTTTGCAGTTTGAGGTGTGCCTCTTCAGCCAAGGCTGTTTTCCACTGAGGCAGTTGGTTGACGAGGTTGCGCACCAGGTGATCATCTTTTTGTGGCTCTACGCCCAGACGATCCCAGAAGGCCGCGAAATTATGGTTAATCCCTTTTAAGTCCTCTTGTAAGCGTTTCAGTTCTTTTTCGTCCCTTTGGCTTTCCTCCAGGAGATGTTGCTTCTGACTCAGGCGCGATGCCAAGTCTGCCAAAAACTGTTCTGCTTCTAGAACCGAAGCAGGATGCTCAAATCCCAAGCCGGTAAAAATGGTGCCGCAGGTAACGAGGGTTTCATCCTGTTGTTGTTTTTTGTGGGCTATGGAGGCCTCCAGAGCGGCGATTTCATCCTTGGCTTCTCGGAAGCGGGGGATCACATTCAACATGTGGATCAGGTCCGGCATTTCTCTGTCGAGAGCCAAGCCGTGTTCCTGTCTCAATTGTTCCAAAAGGTCCTGAGATATGGCCAGCTTTTGGTTCTGACGCTGGTATTGGCCGGATACATTATCTCGCAGGGCCTGGTGCGTTTGGCCAATGGATTTGGCTTGGGTCTCATCATTCAGCAGTTCCTGGACCTGGCCTCGTTGGAGCGGTAGATCAAGGGAAATTCCAGCAGCCTGGCACTGGCTGAATGCATCTTTGCTGAGATTCTGGCGATGCTTGTCCCTGGATCGAGCCTGAAACCATTGCCAGGTGAAGTGTCCAGCCAGGGTGGCGCCCACTCCCATAACCACGATACCTATGTTGTCGCCATGAGAGACTCGCAGCAGGTAACCGCTTGAAGCGGCCACGACAGCGGCCGTCAGGCCGGGGATGAGAGAAGAGGACTTGTCTGCATCGGGTGCGTTCAACCAACGGAGCAGGGACTCGGTGACGGCTTGGGGTTGCGGATCTCTGGTGGAAAGTTGCAAATCAGGAAGAGCCAGTAAGGCCTCAAGAGCTTCAGCTAAAGACTGCATCTCCATCAAACGGGAGTAGGTTTTGGTCACCTTGGTGTAGACATCCTTGCCAGGTTGGGGCCCGGCAACTTCATCGTCGGCAGCAGGGTCCAGCTCCATCAGAACCCTCTTGAGGATAGCCTCCTGGGCCACATGCTTTTCCTGGAGCAATTGGATGTCGGCTTGTAGGGCTGTTACTGCGGCCACTTGCCGGGCCAGGAGCCCGCATTCGGTGATCTCAGAGGGAAGGTCCAGAGCTTGGAGTTCCTTCTGCCGAATGGCCAGTTCGGTGCCTACCATTTGGGCCTGGCGATCCTTTTCCAGATGTTGCCTGGTCAAGGACGCCAAGGTGTCGTTATCATCGGGCCGAATATGCTCCTGGCCCTTTTCGAAAGTATTAATCTGGAAACGCACCGCCTCCAGTTCGATAAGCTTTTGATTGCGAAACTTCAGCTTCTCAAGCAAATCGTGAACCATGGCAGCGTGGTGACTTTGTTCCAGGTCGCGCTCTTTATTGGCTAATTCTTTTTCTTGTTCAAAGAGTAACTTCTGTTGGCGAATCAAAGCATTGAGAGCACGATTGGCGTCCCGCATTTGGGCACTTCGTGTAGCGGCTAAACGCGGGCCCATGGAGAAAACATCTTCAGCAATTTGAGAGAGATTGACGCCACCGGACATCTCTTTGTTGATGATGCCAGCCAGTTGTTGTTCCACCTCTCCACCGGCGGGCAAAACCAGATCCAGAAGGCCCAACTCGTAGCAGCGGGCTACGTGATCGCCGGGCAAGTCAGGAGCCTCAGTGGGTTGGCCATGGTGCATCCACCGGGTGGGCATGCCTTCTTCTCGGGTGGCCTTCCAGGGTTCGCCCTCCCAAGTGAAGAAAGCTTCCACCGAGAAAGGGTTTCCAGGCGTTCCTTCGGTCCAGAGCAGGTGACGCACGGCCCGGGTAAGAGAGCTTTTTCCCGAACCGTTGGGGCCAATGATCACGCTGACGGTGGCGTCGGTTTTTAACTCAAAGCCACCGGGCATACCGGGCAATCGGTGGACGATGAGTTTATCCAGCTTCATAACCCACCTCCTTCCGGCTTAGAATTTCTTCCAGGGCCCGGCGTCCGGATTGGGCCATTTGGGCGGCTATTTCTTCAGTTTCCAGATGGCCCTGCAGATTGAGATAGGGTGTTTGCCCATCGACCTGGGCCAGGGCTTGCCGACCTTGGGAGATCAGGATTTCCCGCATGGGTTCCGGATCATCCACACCAGGAATGCTGTCGGGGAAATGTTCCAGGACCAGAATGCGTTGGGCCAGCAAACCTTCGGGGCTCTCATCTCGGGCCATGGCCAGAAGGTTTAGGCCAAGAGTGGTCTGGTTGAAGATTTTATCGATGAAGAGGACTGTTCCCCGGCGATCAGTCACCAAATTTTCCCGAGTGCTCATCACCTGGTCGATAGCCTTTCTCAAATGAGAAGGATTGTCCATGGTTCCGGTCAGGGTGACCCGAAAACCCAGGGCTCGGGTATGCACCAGTGAATCGCCCAAGGCCTGAGCTCGGGCATCAATATGGTGGAGCAAAAGTGGTAAAAGGTCGATGGTTTCGGAGCCCAGTTCATCGCTTGCAATGACTATGTTTTCCCACCGCAGCGGAGCCAATGGCAGGCGTTGCATGGTTAATTTTTCCTGGGCATTGATCTTCACCAGCACCGGGCCATGCAGGCCTGTTTCTCCCGGGTGCAAGCCCGTGACTGAGCCAAGATAAAAAGGTTGGCCGCCCTGGTTGGGCGCGCCGGGCAAATGGATGTGGCCCAGAAACCAGGCCCGGTATCCTGCCGAATGCAATTCTTGAGAAGACACAGGGGCGTAAAGGCTGGAGGACTGATCCAGGTCGGCGTGCAGCAGGCCGAAGGTCGGGTGATGGGCATGGGCCGCGGGGGCGGGCAAGGGGCTGGTGTCCACATGCCGGCGGGGGAAGGACCAACCGGTGAGGCAAACCTTCAGTTTGTTTTCGCCGCTAATCAGGTGGCTGCTCCAGGTGCCCCCTGGGCCAAGCAGGTGCAGGGTCTCAATCATTTCCGCCAGACGGGGCAGGGCCTCGGTGTCGTGGTTTCCGGCCACTGCCACTACGGGGATGCCCGCTTTTTGCAAACGTCTGAGTCCGGTCTCCAGCAGACCGAAAGCCTCGAAGAGAGCGTTGTTGCCGTCCACCAGATCGCCTGCCAAAGCCACGGCGTGAACCTCATGCTCAATGGCGGCGTCGATGACCCGTTTCCAGGCAGCCTGGGGGCCAAGGTCATGGGCCCTGAGCTGGCGAGTTTCGGCCAGGTGAGGAGGGATGTGCGACGGCAGGACACCCAGGTGCATGTCGCCCACAAAGAGGATTTTAACTTGGGGGTCTGGAGTGGACAAAAGATAGCTCCGAAACAATCAGGTGAAAATGCCGCATGATTATGTTTCGAAGCAATATAGAGCATGACGGGCCTGTTTGTATACAGGCGTGGTTAAACCAGATTCAGAATCTCCAGGCTGCTTTCCAGATCTTCTTTGAATTTGGGCACCAACCGCTGGCAATCATCCAAAGTGATCCCCAAAAGTTTCAAGGCAGATTCATTACAGCCTTGGGGAGGAATCGCTCCCGGCGATGGGTATCCCAGGGGGTAGGCCATGTAGTCACCAAGGTGGGCCAAGGCGGCCAATTGGGGATATTGGGTGGCCGAGTCGGGAGAATGATGGAATTGCACGGCATCTACAACACTGGTGGGAAACTTCCATGCCCTGAAAATAGCTTTGCCGATGGTGGCGTGGTTGATTTGAAAGAGGGCTTTTTCCGCATCGAACCAAGTCAATTGTTGTTCCTGAGCAGCCAGGCAAAGATCTTCAAAATCCTCTGAAAAATAACGTTTTTCAATAAGCTTGCCTGTATCGTGGAGCAACCCCACCACAAAAGCCTCTTCCTGTTGGTTGATCCTGATTTCGGAAGCCAGAACTTTGCAGATACTGCCGGTGGCAATGCTGTGTTTCCAGAACTGAGTCATATCGATTTGGCTGGAGTCTTCGCCATTAAAATAATCGAAGACGCTGATGGCCAGGGCGGCGCTGCGAACAGCCTGAAAGCCCAAAATGACCACAGCCCGACTGATGGTTTTGATTTCTTTGCTGTAGCCGTAAAATGCGGAATTCACCAAATGCAGAATTTTGACCGTTAAAGCCTGGTCCTTGGAAATGATTTCAGCAATTTGGGGAACCGAAACATTGGGTTCCTGCATTTTCTGAAAGAGTTCCTGATAAATCACTGGGAGGGTGGGGATTTCTTTGATAATCCCTTTGAGTTCCCTGGGATGGATATCCAACAGTGATTTGGTCACAGATTTGGCCACGATTGCTCCTCGGTAATGAGTTCAACTCCTCCTGACTCAATATGCTATCGACAATTTTTAGGCATATTTAAGAAAGATTTGTCAGAAGTTAAAGGGGCGGCTGGAATTTCCGATTATCCCGTGGCGCTGGGCCTAATAAAAACTGAGCCAGGGATCGTCGCTGCCACGGGTTTCCACTTGGCCAATGACGGCGCAGGTCAGTGTATTTTCTTCGGCCAGCATGGCCAGCATACCATCCAGCTTCCCGGCCGGTACCGAGACTAACAGGCCGCCACTGGTCTGGGGATCATTGATCAACCCGATCATTCCTTCACCCAGGCCGGGGCCATAGGCGATGGACACATCTGTGAAACTGGCATTGGACTTGGTTCCACCGCAGGTGAAGCCATCGGCACAGAGTTGCTCGGCATTGGGCAGTTGGGGCAAAGTGGCGGTGTCAATGCGCAGATGGGCTCCCGATCCCTGAGCCATTTCCAGGGCGTGGCCGCTGAGGCCGAAACCGGTCACATCGGTGCAGGCCGTGGCGCCGAACTTGAACAAACGGATGCCGCAACTGTTCAGAGTGGTCATGCAGGTGACAAGGGCTTCATATCCTGCCTCATCCACACGACCTTTTTTTATGGCCGCCACCAGGGCGCCAGTGCCCAGGGGTTTGGTGAGCACGAGTGTATCGCCGGGTTGGGCCGTGCTGTTGCGCAGGATGCGGTCCGGGTGCACTTCTCCCGTAACACTGAGGCCGAATTTGACTTCGTCATCACGCACGGTGTGCCCGCCTGCCACGGCGCACCGGGCTTCGGCGCAGGTGGCGCCGGCGCCAGCGAGAATATCTCCCAGAACGTGGTTGGGAAGCCCCACAGGAGGATAACCCAGAAGGTTCAGGGCCATCAAGGGTGTGCCGCCCATGGCGTACACGTCACTGATGGAATTTGTGGCAGCGATGCGCCCAAAAGTATACGGATCATCCACCACAGGGGTGATGAAGTCGGCCGTGGAAACAATGGCCTTGTCGTCTGTCAAACGGTATACGCCGGCATCGTCCGCTGTTTCGAAACCAACCAGCAGGTTGGCCGGGGCAGCGGCTTTGATGGGCTCCAGAATTTGGCTCAAGTCCCCCGGACTGAGTTTGGCAGCTCAGCCGGCGCTTTTGGCAAATTGGGTTAGGGCAATGCGTTCGCGGAAAGACATCTTCACCTCCTTAGTGGTCAGAATATAATGGGGTAGATTTGGAAAGTGTCAAGGGTCAGCGTGAATTTGAGGCTGGTCAATGATCGCTACAGATTCGCCGCATTGACACTTAGTATAAATAGAACTATACATGGGCCCGATCATTTTTTGACTGTAATATGAAATCTGGAGGGACTAATCCATGAAAAGAATCACTCTCTTGTTGCTGATGGCCATTTTGGCTACCAGCCAGGTTTTTGCGGCTGATCAGCCCAACATCCTGGTGATTTGGGGCGATGATATTGGCTTGTCCAATATCTCCTACAACACTCACGGTCTGATGGGCTACCAAACTCCCAGCATTGACCGCATTGCCCAGGAGGGCATGACCTTCACCGATTATTACGGCGAGCAGAGCTGTACCGCCGGACGGTCCTCATTCATCATGGGACAAAGCGTATACCGCACGGGCCTGTCCAAAGTGGGCTTACCCGGAGCCAAAGAGGGCATGAATGAGAAAGACCCGACCATTGCCGGGTTGTTGAAAAATCATGGTTATGCCACTGGCCAGTTTGGTAAAAACCATCTGGGTGATAAGGATGAGCATCTGCCGTCCAATCATGGTTTTGATGAGTTTTTTGGCAACCTCTACCACCTGAACGCAGAGGAAGAGCCTGAAAACGAAGATTACCCCAAAAACCCCGAATTCCGCAAAAAATATGGCCCCCGTGGTGTGATTCACAGTTTTGCCGACGGCAGAATTGAAGACACTGGTCCCCTGACCAAAAAGCGCATGGAAACGATAGATGACGAAACATCTGCCGCAGCCATCCAGTTCATCAGAGACCAACACGCAGCCGACATTCCCTGGTTCGTCTGGTGGAGTGGCACTCGCATGCACTTCCGTTCCCACGTGAAGGAAGAGCTGCGCGGCATTTCCGGCCAGGACGAGTATTCCGACGGTATGGTCGAACATGATATGCATATCGGTTTGTTCCTGGACCTGATGGATGAACTGGGCATTGCTGACAACACCGTGGTCTTCTACTCCACGGACAACGGCCCCCACATGAACACCTGGCCCGATGCTGCCATGACTCCTTACCGTGGTGAGAAAAACACCAACTGGGAAGGTGGCTGGAGAGTACCGGCTATGGTCCGCTGGCCTGGCCACATTAAGGCAGGCGCCTGGTCCAACGAGATCATGCACCATATGGATTGGTTGCCCACTTTCCTGGCTATTGCCGGTGAAGATGATGTGAAAGAGAAACTTCTGAAAGGCCACAAGGCCATCGATCGGAAGTACAAGGTTCACTTGGATGGTTATAACTTTCTGCCTTATCTGACGGGTGATGTAGAGAAGGGTCCTCGCAAAGACATCTTCTACTTCTCGGATGACGGTGACATGACAGCGCTGCGCTACGATGACTGGAAAGTCATCTTCATGGAGCAGCGCGCCGAAGCCACCTTCCAGTCCTGGCGTGAACCTTTTGTCACTCTGCGGATTCCCTTGATTGTGAACCTTCGTCGTGACCCTTATGAACGCGGAATGATCACTTCCAACACCTACGACGACTGGTTCCTGGACCGGCCTTACCTGTTGCTGCCAGCCCAGGCTTATGTGGCT
>JADGDU010000019.1 GCA_016744705.1 Candidatus Krumholzibacteriia bacterium | reverse complement strand
TTTCAGCACCATTTTTTCCGAGTATTCAACCCATGCCCGATCTGAGACCGAAGCCCATGTCTTCGGCGGGATCTCCCTGTTTTAATTCATGAAGAAACTAATGAAAATTCTCCTCGTGACCTGCCTGTTAAGCCTTTCGGTTTCAGCTGTGTCCGCGTCTGAGCCCATCGACTGGGACCAGAACACAGCCTCGGCCCTCGAAGATACTTTCATCATGGAAAAAAACTTTGTCCGGGCCGCCGTTGAGGTGGTCGGCCTGAATCTCCTGGTCTGGTCTTACGACCGGTACATCCGGCCAGGGGGCGGTGCCGGGTTCCGCATCGGGTTCCGCAGCTGGGAAGAAAACCTGATCAACGGATTTGAGTGGGACGACAACAACTTCAACACCAACCAGTTTGCCCACCCTTATCATGGCAGCCTTTATTTCAACGCCGCCCGTAGCAATGGCTACTCTTTCTGGGAATCGGTGCCCTTTGTTTTTGCCGGCAGCTATGGTTGGGAATTCTTCGGCGAAACCCACCACCCCAGCATGAACGACTGGATTGCCACCAGTGTTGGCGGCGCTGGCGTGGGTGAAATCCTGCACCGCTTCAGTGAAATGATTCTGGACAACCGGGCCCGAGGCAGCGAACGCACCTGGCGTGAAGTGGGTGGCTTTGTCGTCAACCCCGTCAACGGCCTGAACCGCCTGATCGACGGAGATGCCAGCCGCTACCACCCCAACAGCGCTGAACGCTTCCCCTTAAACTACCGCTCTCAAATGGACGTGGGTGTGCGCCAGACCGGCCAGGACAAACTTTGGGATTCAGACAGCACCCGGGTTTTCGTCCACTTTAATTTCGACTACGGCGACCCGTTCTTCGGCGACATGAACTCGCCCTACGATCACTTCGATCTGGATCTGCAGCTCAACTTCGGCGATAAAAGCTTCATCGGAGAAATTGAAACCAACGGCCTGCTCGCTGGCACCTTCCTCAGCGAAACCGACAATGCCACGCACATTCTGGCGGCCTGGCACCACTTCGATTTCATCAGCAACAACCAATTCGAATTTGGGGCCCAAAGTCTGGGTGGCGGCATGCTCTCGCGCTTTGAAACAGGCGGTGGTCTGGAGTTCCGCACCTCACTGGACCTCAGTGGCATCATCCTGGGCGCCACCTCCAGCGATTACCAAAGCCTCAGCGGCCGCGACTACGACTACGGACCCGGTTTTACCGCTGCCTTTTCGGCGGAATTCATCAAAAACGGCCACCAGTTCCTGACCGTCAGCCACGAGCAGCACTACATCCACACCGTCAACGGCAACCGGTCTGACCATAACATTTCCATCTCCACAGCCCGGGCCACCGTTCCGCTGCACAACAACTGGAGCGTGGGCGCCGAGTACCAGCTCATGCTGGCCGAACGCCTTTACAAAGACTTCCCCGATGTCAGTTCCCGCCGGCCCGAGATGCGCATTTTTGCCACTTCCCTGCTGAGGTAATACATGCTTGAGAATTTGGGATTGCCTGAAGTGATGCTGGCGGCGGTGGTGGGCATCAGCCTGGCCGCTGCGGTGGGCTTTCGCATTTTTGCGCCTATGCTTCTGGTGGGTATCGCGGCTAAAACCGGGCACATTCATCTGGCTGGCGGATTCGAATGGTTGGGCTCTGATGTTGCCATCGCCATGTTGGGCATTGCCGCGATAGTGGAAATTGTGGCTTATCTTTTTCCCTTCTTCGATCATCTGCTGGACACCATCAGCGGGCCGGTGGCTATGGCGGCTGGCACTTTGTTGATGGCCTCTACTCTTATTGACATGGAGCCCTGGTTGCGCTGGACTGTGGCCCTGGTTGCTGGTGGGGGTGTGGCTGGGTTGACGCACTTCGGCACCAGCCTGGGACGCGCAGGCAGCACTGCGGCTACTGGTGGGTTGGCCAATCCGGTTTATGCTACGGTAGAGACAGGGTTGGCTACCGTGCTGACGGTTCTGGCCATTGCTTTGCCCTTGGCGGCGTTGGTTTTGATTTTGTATTTGGGGCGAAGAGTGGTTTTGTCTCGGGCGCTTCGGAGGAAGTAATGGATCTTTTATAAACCCTTGTTAAGAGCCACCATCTCGATAAACCTCTACCAACAAATCAGTCTCAAACATGCTCGTGGGTGAAATGACCGTCTCGTCAAGTGGCGGGTTCTGGTTGCCGCCGCGTTTTACAGTCGCTTCACCACATAGTGGCCGGCTTCGCCTCGGGCTACATGCCCAACTCTTCTGCTCCCAAAGTTCAACAATTTTGCATCCTTTTCCCCCAACCAACGTAAATCAACTTTAACCACCCCCCATAACCAAGTACGCTACCAAAACCATGACCACCGCCGCCATCAAAAAACTATTCAACATAAAAGACCAAGAACTGGTCCCCTCCCTCCTCTCTGCCCTCCTCTTCTTCCTCATCCTCTGTGGCTACTACATCCTGCGCCCCCTACGCGAAGAAATGGGCCTCAACGGCGGCGTCCGCAACCTCCCTTGGCTGTACCTCGCTAACCTGGGCATCATGCTCGCCCTGGCCCCCATCTTCGGCGCCGTCGCCACCCGCTGGGCCCGCCGTACTTTTGTCCCGGCCGTCTACCTCTTCTTCATGTCCAACATGGTCCTCTTCTTCATAGCCATGAAGCTCACCCCAGACACCGGCCAGCTCATGCTTGGCCGCGTCTTCTACGTCTGGGTCAGCGTCTACAACATGTGGGCGGTGTCCTTATTCTGGGCCTTCATGGCCGATGGCTTTGGCCTCGAGAGCAGCAAACGTCTTTTCGGACTCATCGCCGTAGGCGGCAGCCTGGGAGCGGTTTTGGGGTCCACCATCACCTCTCTCTTTGTGGAAGCTGTCGGACGCCCCAACCTCATTCTCGTTTCCGCAGTCTTCATGCTGGCCGCCTCCCTGGTCATCACCCAACTGGGCAAACGGCTACCGGGCACAGCCACCCAACCCCATGCTCAAAAATCCGACCGCGGCCACTTCTGGTCCGGCATGAGCGAATTCCTGCGCTCCCCATATTTGCTTTCCATTGGAGCTTACCTTTTCCTGTTCAGTTTGTCCTCCACCTTCCTCTATTTCCAGCAGGCCGAAATTGTAGACGCCGCTGTTTCCAGCCGCGAAGCCAAAGCCAAAATTTTTGCCAACATCGATGTATGGGTCAACGTGATGACCTTCTTCATCCAAATATTCCTGACGGGCCGGCTCATCTCCCGCCTGGGCGTGGGTGGCGTATTGCTCATTCTGCCTGCCCTGACAGTGGTTGGCTTCATCGGCTTAAGCATTGCTCCGGTATTGCCGATTTTAGTGGCATTCCAAATCTTGCGCCGCGCCACCAACTACGCCCTATCCCGACCGGCCAGGGAAACACTTTTCACCATCGTCAGCAGAGATCAGAAATACAAAGCCAAGAGCTTTATCGACACCTTCGTTTATCGGGGTGGCGACATGCTCGGGGCTTCCGCTTTCGCCGCCCTCGGTGGTCTGGGCATGGGCCTTTCGGGCATAGCCCTGGTGGCTGTGCCGCCCGCCATTCTTTGGGGCCTTTTTGGTATATTCCTCGGTAAAAAACAAACACAACAAGGAGACATAAAATGAAGATGAACCGCCGTTCTTTTGTAAAATTTGCCGGTCTGGGCGCCTTGGCTGCCGGGGCCCTCAATCCCGCCACCGCCATGGCCGATTTTTCCCACCTGCGCAGCTCTCGCCGGCTGAAAATTCTCATCCTCGGTGGCACCGCTTTTCTGGGTCCCGCCCTGGTGCGTTACGCCCGCAGCCACGGCCACCAACTGACACTATTCACCCGTGGAAAAACCAACGCCAACATGTTTCCTGATCTGGAAATGCTGGTGGGCGATCGCGATGGTGACCTGGAAGCCCTCAAGAATCGCGACTGGGATGTGGTCATCGATACCTCCGGTTATGTGCCCCGGGTGGTGGGCGATTCCGCCAAACTTCTGGCCGGCCATGTGCAGCAGTACATCTTCGTTTCCACAGTCTCGGTTTTTGCCGATTTCTCCAAACCCGGCCTGGACGAATCTTCGCCTGTAGCGGTCTTGGATGATGAAACCACCGAAGAAGTCACCGGCCTCACTTACGGTCCTTTGAAAGCTCTCTGCGAACAGGCCGTGCAAAAGGAACACCGGGGCCGCAGCACCACCATCCGCCCCGGACTCATCGTTGGCCCCATGGATCGCAGCGACCGCTTCACCTACTGGCCCGTGCGCATATCCCAGGGCGGTGAAGTGCTCACCCCTGAAGGGCCCGATGTCGTCACCCAAATCATCGATGTCAACGACCTGGCCATGTTCATTGTGAAGTGCGCAGAAGAGAACATCACCGGCACCTTCAACGCCACTTCCCCGGCCGAAGAATTGACCATGGGTGAAATCTTCGAAACGTGCAAAACAGTCTCCGGCTCTGATGCCACCTTCACCTACGTCAGCCCCGAATTTATGGCCGAAAAAGAGCTGCACGAGTGGAGCGATCTCCCGGTGTATGTGAATCTGGACGGTCCCGAAGCCGGCCACCCTTACATCAACGTGGACAAGGCATTACGGCAAGGGTTGACATTTCGCCCCATTTCAGAAACTATAAGGGATACTTTAGACTGGTGGCGTTCCGTTTCCCAGGAGCGGCAGGATCGCCCCATGCGATCGGGACTGACGGCTGAGCGCGAAACAGAAGCGCTGGAGGCGTGGCACCAAAAAAACGGATGAGATACTGAAAGGCTTTTAGGCCATGAAAATCATCTGCACTTATTGCTCTGGAGCCAAACGTGAGGACGCCGGGCTATTGCCCGCCGTCCTGCGTTATCGTAGCCACCGCATTTCCCGACTGAGCGACACAGCTGACCGCCAGGGCATTGAGTTCATGATACTTTCAGGGGAATTTGGACTCATCGATAGAAACTATCCGTTGCCATACTACGACCACCTTCTGCGGCCACAGGAAGTGGACAAACTCAGCAACCAGGTCGCCGCGACCCTGTGCATGGCGGGCGTGAAAGAGGTGGAATACCACTCGGCTGCCACGGAACTGGTGCCAGCCATCAGGCCTTATTTTTCAGTGATGGAAACAGCCTGCGAGAGAGCCGCCGTAACCTTGCGCATGGTGATAATTCCCGGTGATCCTGTCTGAGATATATCACTCCGGCCATTCAAATTTTTCCTGCAAACAACTCACGGTTCGGTCTCGGTCAGGCAAGTCCACAACCACCGAAATGCTGTTGATGGACGAGCACACCGTATGGCTCTTGATGCTAGCCGCACAAAGGGCCGAAAACACTTCGCTGGCCAGTGTGTGGCGCTCCAAAAAGTGGGGCCCATAGAGAGTCAAAATGACCACTGGTGCCCCTACCGAAATTTTGTCCGGATCAAATTCTTCATTAATTTCATCAAGGATATCCCGGTTTTTACTCATCTCTTCTGTTTTCACGCAAAAGCTCATGTTCTTTTCGCCCATGGCTCCATTGCCCACCGTCAGAAAGGAAAGGGAAATGCCAGCGGTGCCAAATTTGGCTAAAATCCCGCAGGACTGCCCCGGATTCCAGTCGAAACCCAGGACCTCCACCAGGCACAGGTCGCCACGCGTCATCAATCCCCCACATTGGTGTTTCCCGGTCATCGTTTCACCTTTTGGCTTCGGTTCATGTCATTTCGAAATAGGTCCACCGTGAAGGTTGAGCCTTGGCCCAGTTCGCTTTCCAGGTGAATGTTGCCGCCCAAATCGTCTACAAATTTTCGCACAATGGCCAGCCCCAAACCTGTCCCCAGAGTGGTATGCTTCTGGGCCTCCACTGAGCGGTAAAATTCATCAAAAATTCGGGACTGGTCTTCCTTGGCAATGCCGATGCCTTGATCCGAGACCTTCAACCGAACGGTTTCGCGTCCACTCTCCAGCACCACCTTCACCTGGCCATCTTTGCGGTTGTAGCGCACGGCGTTGCTCACCAGGTTGCTGATGATTTTATCGATCACCGACAAGTTGGAGGTCAGGACCACGGGGTCCTCCGGCATCTCCACCACAATCTCCTGGCCACTGCGGTCGGCCACATCGCGCTGCCGCGCCACTAACCGGTTGACCAGCCGGCTCATATCAATCACCTGCAGGTTGTCTTTTTTCATGAGTCCGGTGCGTGTCAGGTCGGCCAAATCCTTCACGATATCCGTGGCCTGGGACAGGCGGCGCACCGCCCTCGTCAGCATATCTTCCACGGTATCAGACATGGACCCGCCACCCAACTCCAAGGCTGTTTCCACCGCACTTTGGGCTGTGTTGACCGGACTCTTCACCTCATGGGTCACAAAGCGGAAAAAGTCCATCTTCGCCTTGTCGGCCTCCATCAGCTCAGCCTGGCGTTCCAGCAATTCATCTTTGATGGAACGGTTGTGCGTCATGATGGACGCCCCGATGTAAGCACAGAAAAGCAGCACAAGCCAAAAGGAAGCCAGGGTCATGGTGATGTAGGGAAGTTCGTGTGTCAGGGTTCCTGCACTCAACAGATGGTGGTGCGGCAAAATACCCACATATTCACCCACAACCTCAGCCGTGAACAGACCGATGGCCAACCAGGCGATATGATAAATCTCCCGGCCCTTGAACAGCAGGCTGGCCACAATCACATGCACTACATAAAGATACAGGAGGGGGTTTTCCACACCACCGGTGAGGTTCAAGAGAATTGTCAGCACCACCAGGTCGCCCAGCATCTGTAGCTTGACCAGCCGCAGCTCAGCCAGAAAATCTACAGGTTCCAGGCGCCGGTTGCGCACCACATAGCCCATGTTCATCAACAACAAAACAGCGGTGGTGTAGAGCAAACTTCTCAAAGGCAATGACTGCACAAGCCAGGCGTTTGCCACCACCACAGCCACCAGGATGCCCCCAGCAGCACCCCAGCGTAGCTTGTTGAACCAGTCCAACCGGAGGCGCAGGGAGGCCGCCGAAACGAACTGGGATGACTCCCGGGCTATGAGGTCTTGAACCATGTTCTCCGTTCCCGGCTAAATCAAACGCTGGTCGGCAGGTGCTTGCGCACCATATCCACCAGCCGGCGCGGGCTGATCGGTTTTTCCAGGAACTCGTCCACCGGCAAAAAGTCGGCATCCTTTTCTGGATTGAAATCAAAACCGGTCTGGTCCACCACAGCCGTCAGCATCAAAATGGGAATGTCTTTGGTGTCTCCATTCCCACGCAACTCATAAGCCACCTGAAATCCTTCATCAACCTTGCTCATCATCACGTCCAGCAAGATCAGATCCGGTTGGCGATCTCTGGCCATGGCCAGGCCGCGGTCACCATTTTGAGCATCGATGACCACAAAGTTTTCGTTCTCCAATGTCACCCGGATGATTTCGACCAAATCGATGTCATCGTCGATGATAAGGATGGTCTTCTTGTTCATGCGGTTGCCTCCGCTTCGATCAGGGAAATAATACGGGGCAAAGCCGCGGCCACTGTCTCGCTCAGCCCCTGATTGATTTCTAATTGCTGGGGCTGTACGCCCACTATCAAAACTTTTTCGGGCATGGTGCCCAACTCTTTGGCCAGGAGGAAGGTTTCCCCCAGACCAAAGCCGTGCATGGACAGGTGGTCCGACTTGATCTTAACCTGAACTTCGTCAGGATGGAAGGCCGCAACGGAACCTGGCTCGAGCCCCATATCCGCTGCATCGATGATGACGTTCAGCTCACCGGGAGAAAACCGGTCCAGCAGCACCAGGGCGTCCGTATGGGCATCGTACAGGTCAGCACCGGGGAAGGTTTTTGCTTCCCTGATTTTATCCAGAACGGCCACTCCGACTCCATCATCACCGTAAAAAGAATTGCCTACCGCAAAGATCTTCACATTCCACCTACTCTATGAAGTCCACTTCAAGCATATGCACCGAACAGCTGATGCAAGGATCGTAAGCCCGGACCAACATTTCCAAGGTTAAAGTGATTTCTTCCTTGGGTTTTTCGATGATTTCCGGCACCAACTTCTTCATATCATCGTCAATGTTTTCCAGATTCGCGCCGGTGGGGATGATGCAGTTGGCAGCTGTAATCTGCCCTTTGCGATCATAACTGTACTCATGGTACAGGATGCCCCGAGGCACTTCCACCGAACCCACACCGGTTCCAAATTTGGTTGGTTCCTGGTTGGGTTGTTCGTTGGGTAAGCCGCCTTCCAGCAACTGGTCGATGATGGCCACCGAGTCCAGGGCGCAATGCCCCGCCTCTACCACCTGGGCGATGGTGTTCATGAAGGGATTGTAGCAGTTGGGTTTCAGGCCCAGAGTTTCGGCCGCATTCAAGGACGCATCACACAACCGGTCGTGGTTGTTATTCCAGCGCGCCAGGGCTCCCACCATCAAACTGCTGCGGTTGGCTTTGCAATGCTTGCTCGTGCTGTGAGGCACAATAAACTCATTGGTCATTTTCAGGTACTCGCTGTCGGGCACCCGGCCAATGTCGCTGCTGCAGATATCTCCATCATACAGAGCGTAGTTGGAATCATTGCGCAGGCTGATGTACTCAGTTTCCCGAGTGAAATCAGGGATACCGCCGGCCAAAGCTTCCATGGTTTCCACAGTGGCCAGGAAATCCGGCACCATATCTTCCAACAGACGCTTTTTCAGGCTCATCAATTCTTTTTCAGTGGGAATGCGGGTGAATCCACCAGGCACCGGAGTGATGGGGTGCACGGCCCGGCCGCTAACCACATCACCGATATCATTGGCCAGGCGCTTCATGCGCAAGGCTCGCAGAACCACGTCCGGATGGCTGCCCACCAGAGGGAACACGGACCCCACACCCAACAAATCGGGAGCGGCCAGGAAATAGGCATGCAATACGTTTGATTGCAAGGTGGCACCGTGGGTCAGCAGCTGGCGCAGAAGAACCGTCTGTTTGCTGACTTCCAACCCCAAAGCATCTTCTGTGGCTTTCAGAGAAGCCATCTGGTGTCCCAAAGAACAGATCCCGCAAATGCGAGAAGTAATGATGGCGGCCTCATGAAAACTGCGGCCCTTGAGCATGGCCTCAAAGTACCGGGGAGCTTCGACAATTTGCAGCTCCGCCTTCTCCAGTTTGCCCTCTTTCATATTCACCACGATGTTGCCGTGGCCTTCCACCCGGGTCAGGTGTTTGACGTTGATGTCCAGGTTGCGACTCATGTTCTCACCTTCTCCAGTTCGACGGCGTTATAAAGTTGCAAACGTTTCCAGGCCTCATCCACCGACAAGCCGTGGCTGATAAGGATTTCTTCCATGCCCTTCAGGTTGGGCTCGGGAACCAATCCGCGGCAACCCGTGCAATACTGGCCGAAGCTGGTGCAATGAGCATCGCAACCCCCGCGAGTGACGGGCCCCAGACAGATCATACCCTTCTCGTACACACATTCGTTTTCCTTCAACTTGCACTCCACACAAACAGATTGTGTCGCTTCCACGGGCTCTTTGCCCATGACCAGGGAAGTGAAAACTTTCAGGAATTCGATTTGTGTCATGGGGCAGCCACGCACGTTGTAATCCACTTTGACTACAGCGCTCAGAGGCAAAGCCGGCAGCGTTGGGAAAAGGTACTTGTCTTCGCCATAAACCTCTTCACGAACCTCTTCGATGGGCCGTGTATTCTTCATTCCGTTGACACCACCCTGCACTGCGCAGGCACCCAGAGCCACCAGGACCTTGGCCTTGCGGCGTACCTTATGGATGCGCTCAATACAGTCAGGAGTTGATAAACTGCCTTCCACAAAAGCGATGTCATATTCGTCAGCCTGGCCATCCATGGCTTCACGCCATTCCACGATGTCAACGTGGGCCAGGATATCCAGCAGTTGGTCTTCAAAGTTCAGCTGGTTCAGCTCGCAGCCTTCACAGCCCGTGAAATCAAAGATTGCCACGCGGGGTTTGTTCGCCATTACAAAGCCTCCTGCAGTGACTTGATTTCTGTATAGTTGTACACCGGGCCGTCCTGGCATACGTAAGAACTGTTAATTTGGCAGTGGCCGCATTTGCCCACACCACATTTCATGCGCCGCTCCAGGGACATGTAAATATTGCCCTCCGCCAGACCCTTGCTCTTCAAGGCCATCAAAGCGAAACGGTACATGATGGGAGGTCCGCAAACACAGCAGACTGTGTTTTCCAAATCCAAATCCAGGCCGGGAATCAGGGTGGTGATCACGCCTGTTTTTCCGGTCCATTCGGGGGACCCATTGTCCACCGTCACGTGGTAATTGATTTTGGGGTTTTCAGTCCACTGCTTCAGCTCGTCGGTGAACAACAATTCTTTGTCGCTCCGGCTGCCATAAACAATGTGCAAGGTGCCAAAGTCGTCGGGGTTGTCGATGACGTAATTGATCATCGAGCGCATGGGAACCAGCCCAATACCGCCGGCCACAATGAGCACATCCTTGCCTTTGAATTTATCCACATCGATGCCATTGCCGAAGGGTCCTCGGATGCCAATTTTCTGTCCGGCTTTATAACCGGCCAAAACATCAGTCAACATACCGACCTTACGGATGCCCAACTCGAAAACACCCCTTTGGGTGGGTGACGATGAGATTGAGAACGGAGCCTCGCCCACACCGAAAAGTGAAAGCTCGATGAACTGTCCGGGCTTGTGGCCCAGCTCTGCGCCATCGGGCAATTCGACGGTATAGAGCACTTCCATCTCCGTCAAATTGCGTACTTCTTTGATAACCGCCATCTCGGGAAGGTAGAGATCCTTCAGGTCGGCGGGATCAGCCATTTGGAATTTATTCATGTCCCTCTCTCCTGAAACAGTCCGGTCCAACCAAGGGTTGGCCAGACGGAAATCCATCACAAATTGACCGTGGTGGTTTTTTCATAATCTGCCACCAAACGATTGACGATGTTCACGATGCTAATGTCTGCGGTGCAATAAGCCGTGCAGCGCCCGCATCCAACACACCAGGGTTCTCCTGTGGCTTCACTGATGTATTTGAATTTTCTGAAAATTCGGTGCCGTTGTCGGTCCCCCGCGCCTTCTCTGAAAAACTCTCCTCCGGCCACTTCACTGAATTCACGGAGCATGCAGCCGTCCCAGTGTCGGTCACGAGTTCCTTCAGTAGCTGTGATACCGACATTCTCTTCGACGTTGAAGCAGTAACAGGTGGGACACACCAAATTGCACGTGCCGCATCCCACACACCTTTCTGCCGTTTCCTTCCAAATCTCGTTGTCATAACTGTGCTCCATCACTGTTGTCAATTTGGCTTGGGGCAGATAAATATGCTGCTGGAAATGGCCCCGCGCCGGTTTGCCTGCTTCATGTACAGGCAGGTCAAATCCTTCAAGCAATCCTTCGCCTTCAGGAGTGAGCGCTTCCACCACATAGCCATCGAGTAGTTTCGTCAAAAAGACGTCAAATCCGGTGGTGTCGAAAGGATCAATTCCCACCGACCCACCGAAGTGGTATTCATCCGGTTCGTAAGAAACACCCACGAAAATGGCGCCTTGGCGTCTAGTCAGATAATTGCGCTCGGGGTGGCCCTGGCTGAAGTTGTAATCAAGGCGGTGCACGGCAGCCAAATCGTAGGAATGGACACCAAAGAAAATGGAATCCAGAGGCTGGGCTTCATTGGCCTTGTATGAATTTTCCGTGAGATTGAAGCTCAGAAGTTCTTCGCGCGGTGGCATGAAGAATTTTTTTACGGAATGCATTGTTCGTGGATAGTCCAGAACCACGTCGGCAGCGTGGCACACTTCTTCGAACGCAAAAGATTTTTGCCCTCTGGAGTGTGGCGCGTAGACCGTGTTCCGGCTCATCAGGTGGGACACGAATTCGGCGAGGCGATCGCGTTCCAGGAAGAATTGAACCATTTGTGAACCCCTCATGCATTGGGCCGCGGGCGCCCTGTGAGCGTGGTTAGCGGTAAATCCTACATACATGGTATCGGTTGCCCAATAGAATGTTTATATTATAACAGAATATGTCAAGAAATAAACAATGAATTTGAAAAACTTTTCAATCTAAGCTCTTAAAACGAAAGACACTTATCGTTTTAGAAATAACAATTTTTGTAAAAAAGAAGCGGAACCCGCCAACCAGGCCGGGTTCCGCTAAATAAAGGCTTCATTAGTATTGTTTACTGTATTTTACAGATTCTCTTGCTTTGGCTGCATTCCCGTTTTGACTGGTTATTTGTTTAACACCACTCAGTCGTTCTCTTTTTCGTATTCCAAGAGTGTTAGCAGCTTTATCTCGGCCAAATCTTTTTTGACCAGCTTCTTGTTCAATTTCTCCAATTCACCGGCCGTTAGCTCGACAAATTCTTCATTAGCCTGTTGGATGCTCTCGCGAAAATCAGCCAATCTGGACCGTTGGCCGGCCGTGGGCAACCCACCATATCCGGATATGGCAGCGTACAAACTCACCACTTCTTCGCGCAGCTTTTCCTGTCCGCCAATGCCCTGGACCTCGTCGGTGACCATCAGGGTGCCGTGAAATTGGTCCACTTCATCAGCAAATTCACGCAACTGGCGCGCCAGTTTATCTTTTTTCTTCAGCAGATCGGCTCGTTGGCGGGCATCATCCCGCAACCCGGTGGCCGCTTCCGCCACATACGACATGCGCGACAGCATACCGTACAGTTCATTCACCACTTCCTGCTGCACTTTTCGGTCGGCCTTGCTGTGGGGATAAGCCTGGTCGTACCCCACATCCACAAATCCTTCGTAAGTCTTCTTACCCTTGGTCATGACGTATGTGTACCGACCCTCGGGTGCGTTGGGCCCCATGGCCCCGGCAAAGGAAGTGCGTGGGTTTAAGGTGGGCGATGGCGCCACCTTTGGAGGCTTCATCCGCGGAGACCAAGTCACAAAATTCAAACCCTTGCGCTTGCTGCCAGGCAGAGTCTTCAGCAACTCTCCTTCGGGGGTGAAAATTTCAATCTTCATTTCGCCAAACATGTGCCGCTTCTTCAGGTAATATGTCAACACAGCCGAAGAACGAGGGTTTCTCGCGGCAAAATGAGTGTTTCCCGGAGCACCCGAGCGCCCACGGGGAATGCGCAAAACCGCAGGACTGGAATCCATAATCGTCACATCATTGGCCAGGGTTTCCCGGGTCAGTTGCCGCAATGGAGAAAGGTCATCGATGATATAGATGCCCAAACCGTGGGTGCCAAGCACCAGAGAGTTTTCTCTTTGTTGGATCACCATATCCCGCACACTGACCTGGGGAAAATCTTTCTCAAAGCGAGCCCAGTTCAGCCCGCCGTCCAAGGTCATAAAGAGTCCCTTTTCAGTGCCCAGATAGAGCAGTTCACTGTTCACTGGGTCCTGCCTGATGACATGAGCGTGGCCCTGCAAATTTTCGGTGGTGATGCTGGTCCAGGTGCGGCCCATATCCAGGGTATGGTAAACATGGGGCTGCATGTCGCCGGTGCGGTGGCCATCAAAAGTGACGAAAGCTTCGTTGGGGTTGTGAGAAGAAGCCTCCACACAACTGACCCAAGTGCCCTTGGGCAAACCCTCCAGGCCTTTATTAACCTTGCGCCAATCTTCCCCGTCGTTGCTGCTGACCTGGAGGTTACCGTCATCGGTTCCCACCCAGATAATGTTCTTGTTCAGTGGCGATTCGCAGATGCTGAAAATGGTGCAATGGTTTTCTGCAGTGGTATTATCCACCGTCAGGCCACCGGATTGTTCCTGCCGCTGCAGGTCTTTGTTGTTGGTGGTCAAATCAGGAGAAAGTGTTTCCCACGATTCCCCACGATCCACACTGCGGTGCAAAAATTGTGATCCCACATAGAGCCGGGCCGGGTCGGTGGGGCTGGTGGCTATGGGCATATTCCAATGGAAGCGCAGATCAGGTCCACCACTCCAGGGCAGGGGCTTGATATCTTTGCTCTCACCGGTGCGCAAATCTTTGCGGTTGATGTTTCCGCCCTGCCACTCCCAATAAACGATGTCTTCATCCAACTGGTCGATGGCCACGGCAAAACCGTCGCCACCCCCCAGGTTTTCCCAATCGGCATTGGCAATACCCCCGGGAGAACGCGATGGGGCAAACCAGCTGCCATTATCCTGCAAGCCGCCATAAACCCGGTACGGCTCCCGATCATCCACGGCCACCCGGTAAAACTGGCTCACCGGTAAATTGCTCACATGGCGAAACCCATCGCCCCGGGCCTGGCTTATATAGACTCCACCATCGGTGCCCAAAACCAGGTGGCGCGGGTCTTTGGGGTTGATCCACAGGGCGTGCCCATCGGCATGAACCCAACCGCCCACACCCTGGAAGCGTTCACCACCATCTTTGCTCACCAGAACAAAGGTGTTCATCTTGTAGATGCGATTATGATCCTGGGGATCTGGGACCAAATGAGAGAAGTAGAAGGGGCGACCCTTGATGGATTTATCATCATTGACCTCCCGCCAGCTTTCGCCCAAATCATCAGACCGGTAAAAAGCAGAGTCATCGCTCTCAACCGCGGCGTAAAGCACGCTGGTGCGCGAAGGCATCACCGCCATGGAGATGCGTCCCAGATCACCTTCGGGCAACCCGTTTTCGATTTTCTTCCAGGTTTCGCCGCCGTCCATGCTCTTGTGCAAACCACTGCCGGGTCCGCCGCTGGTGAAAAAATCAGGAGAGCGCCGGAACTGCCACATGGCTGCGTACAGAATGTCCGGTTCCTGAGGATCCATGGCGATATCACTGCACCCGGTGTTCTCGTCTATATAGAGAACCTTCGCCCAGGTTTCCCCACCATCGGTGGTTTTGTACAAACCACGCTCTTCGTTGGCATCCCACAAATGACCCAGCACCGCAGCATAAACAATATCAGGCTGCGTGGGATGGATGATAATTTCGCCAATGCGCTCGCTATGGGCCAAGCCTTTGTTCACCCAGGTTTTTCCGCCATCGGTGGTTTTGTAAATGCCATCACCCACCGAGACGCTGTTGCGCACCCAGGACTCGCCAGTGCCCACCCAGACAGTGTCCGGGCGGGCCTGGTCAATGGTCACCGAACCAATAGCCTGGCAATGATCTTCAAACACCGGTTCGAAATTGATGCCACCGTTGCGGCTGCGCCAAACGCCACCGCCCCCGGCTCCCACATACATCAGACGCGGGTCATCATCCTGCACATCCAAAGCACTGATGCGGCCGCTCATCACAGCCGGCCCCACGGCCCTTGCGCGCAAATCACCAAAGACATGGGCGCCAAGGGGAATGCCAGCTTCAGGCGCCGGCTCTTCAGCCAGCGCCCATCCAGCACCCAACAGCACAATGAGACTCAGAATAAAACCGGTGGCTTTCATGGCAGTCCCCTTATTTGGTTTCGGTGGCTGCCGGCTCCAATGCGGCGGGCATGGCAAAAATTGACTCATCCACATCCACATTATGTTCCACAGTTTCCAGTACGATCTGGTTGACCACGGTTTCGCCCATACGAGTTTCGATGGAGAAAGGAATGACCAGGCCATCGCCCACTTCCTGGAAGTCGCTCATAAAGGTATCAGACTCGATCACTTTTTCTTCCCAGTTGGTGGTGGAAGATTGCTTGATCACCAGGAAGTATTCTTTATCGAAGAACATGTCGATGACGATATCCATGTGCGTGTCCAGCTTCAACTGGTAAGCAGCGGTTCCTTCAACATCGGCTTCGCCCACGTACTCCACAGTGTACCCTTTGTCTTTGTAATTCAACAAAAGGCCATCCATATCCGACTGCATCTTGAAGCTTTTGTTTTCCAACTCTCCCATGGGCTCAGCGTTTTGACTGCCCATCATAGGGTTAATGGCCCAGCCTTGGTTGCCGTCGTAGGCCTGGATCATTTCCATACCCATCACCGTCACATCAAGGCGCATCAGATTGGGACGTGTTTGTTGCATCACAAAAGGAAACTCCATGCCCTGGGCCAAAGCTTTGCCAGTGGCCTTCATGGTTTTGACGTTTTCGATTTTATCTTTGCCGCCCATGGCTTCGAGATTCTTTTTGATGAGCTCTTTAGCATCCATGGCCGAAGCGGCGCTGGCCACGAACAGGCAAATTAAGGCGAGAGCGAATATCTTTTTCACGATTGGTCCTCCAAAAGTCGGGGTAGTGGCCGCCACTGTAGCTGGCCATTGAGTGAGACTGTACGTAGTACACATTGAATGGGTTGCATATTCAAGAGCTGTGTTGTGAAGCGGGAAAAGAGGCACAAACCCCCCGACCGAATCTGGTTCTGGGTTGCGGACAACCTCAAGCCATCGGTGGGGGGTTCGGTTTGTGTATTCTTAACTCATGGCCTCCAGGGCCGCCGTCACCTTCAGCAGGTATCCGTCCCCATTGGCATCCAGAACCACTGTATTGTCAGCTGCAGCATCTCCTGAAAGAATCAGATCCGCCAACCGGTCCTGCACTTCTCTCTGGATCACCCGTTTTACGGGCCGAGCGCCAAACTGGGGATCAAAACCATCTGCGGCCAACTGGGCCACCGCGGCATCTGTCACTTCCAGTTTTAGCTCCTGCTCAGCCAGATCCCGGCTGACTTTGGCCAGCTCAAGCCGCACAATTCCCGCAATGAGCTCGGCTCCCAGACTGTTGAAACGCACTACTGCGTCCAAACGGTTGAGAAACTCGGGCCGGAAGGAGGTCATCAAACTCTGCAGAATGGTGGCCTCATTGGCGTCTTCAAACTGAGCTTCCTGGCACAAATTACTGGTCAAAATGATCACCGTATTGCTGAAATCAACAACCCGGCCTTTGCCGTCGGTCAGCCGGCCGTCATCCAGCAGCTGCAACAGCACATTCAACACCTCGGGATGGGCTTTTTCCACCTCATCCAGCAGCACCACACTGTAGGGATGGCGACGCACCGCTTCGGTGAGTTGCCCGCCCGACTCGTGGCCCACATAACCCGGAGGCGAACCAATCATTCGGCTGACGGCGTGTCGCTCCATGTACTCAGACATATCCAAGCGCACAAGGTGCGTATCATCGCCGAACATCTGCTCCGTCAGAGCCTTTGCCAGTTCCGTCTTGCCTACCCCGGTCGGACCAAGGAAGAGGAATGAGCCTAAGGGCCGCTGCCGATCCGTCAGTCCCGCACGGGACCGGCGAATGGTTCGAGCCACTTGCTTCACGGCTTCATTCTGGCCGACCACCCGAGCGGAAATCCTGTTTTCCAAATCGCGCAGTTTCGCCATCTCATCCTCGACCAACTTTTGGGCAGGGATGCCGGTCCATTGGGCGACCAGCTGAGCTATGTCATTCTCCTGGACATGCTCTTTGAGTAGGGCATGAACGCCCTGCACGCGCTCAAGTTCCCCCCTGGCCGCAGAAATTTCCGCCTCCAGGGTCGCTTGGGCGCTGTATTTCAGCTCTGAAGCCCGGGCTAAATCGCCCTGCCTCTCGGCTGTTTCCATGTCATGCAACAGCTCGTCCTGCTGCTTTTGAAGCTCACGAATTTTGTCGATGGCTTCTTTTTCCATTTGCCAGCGGGCACTCACTTTGTCCAACTGGTCCCGCAATTCACTGATCTGAAAAACGATGGTCTCACGCCTGGTCACAGCCGAGCGGTCGGTTTCATTTTCCAGAGCCAGCTTCTCCATTTCCAACTGGTTCAATCGTCGCTGCAAATCATCCACTTCCGCGGGTACGGAATCGATTTCCATGCGTAACCGACTGGCCGCCTCGTCCATCAAATCGATGGCCTTATCCGGTAACATACGGTCGGCGATGTAGCGCTGGCTCAACTTCACCGCAGCCACTAAAGCTCCATCGGAAATTTGGATTCCATGATGCACTTCGTACTTCTCTTTCAAGCCGCGCAGGATGGCCACGGCCTGTTGCCAGGTGGGCTCTTCCACCAACACGGGTTGGAATCGGCGTTCCAGGGCCGGGTCTTTTTCTATGTGCTGGCGGTACTCATCCAAAGTTGTTGCGCCCACACAGTGCAACCCACCCCGGGCCAAGGCCGGCTTCAAAATATTAGAAGCATCCATGGCCCCGCCCGTGGCTCCGGCTCCCACCAAGGTGTGCATCTCGTCGATGAACATGATGACGTTGCTGCCTTCGGCGCTCACTTCTTTGATCACTTTTTTCAGACGGTCTTCAAACTCGCCGCGGTATTTGGTGCCCGCAATGAGGGCTCCCAAATCCAGGGCCATGATTCTTTTATCGCGCAATCCTTCCGGCACATCTCCGGCCACCAAACGCTGGGCCAAACCTTCGGCTACGGCTGTCTTACCAACCCCCGGTGCACCCACCAAAACAGGGTTGTTTTTTGTGCGCCTGCTGAGGATCTGGATCACCCTGCGGATCTCTTCATCCCGGCCGATGATGGGGTCGATTTTCCCGGCCCGAGCCACGGCGCAGAGGTCGGTGGCGTAGATATCCAGGGCCGATTCTTCCTGGCTTCCCAGGTCACCTTCATCCTGTCCAGTGTACCTGGCATCGCCTCCATTTTGCTGCAGGGCCTGAGAAATTTTTTGCGATGTTATGTCATAGGTTTTCAAGACTGATCCTGCACGTCCCGTGTCTTCGGTCATAGCCAGGAACAATTCTCTGGTTCCCACCAAGCCACCTTGTCCTGCTTTGGAGGTGGCTTCGAGAAAGAGTTTCTGCAGCTCAGCGCTAGGCCCGGGTACCTCTTTGGCCTGAATCTGAGGCATGCTCAGCAATTCATTTTCTGCCGTCTGGGTCACCAGGGATGGATCCAGTTCCAGGGAATGTAATGTGCTGCTCACCAGGCCGGTTTCACCCAGCATGGCCACCAGCAGGTGCAGGGGAGTCAACTCTGGATGACTCAATTCGTATGCTTTTGCCTGGGCCTCTTGAAGAGTTTCCATGGCATTGACGGTCCAGTTTTTCATGGATTGCTCCTTTATATCTATGGAAGTCGTAAATTTCATTCTATGGGGGTGTGATTGCAGAAGCCGTGCCAAGGGGTAAGAACATCTCATAACATATTTAACATCAGGTTGTTCCGTCTTTGGTATACAGTATACAGGTGTTTTGGTCAAAAAACAACGCCGCCCTGTCATGCCATTCTGTCACAACAAGGCGGCGTTCTGTCAAGTTTGTCAGGTTAAACCAGACAATCCATGCTTTCCAGTTCCTCCACCAAATCTTCCACCAAAGAGGTGGCATACTCCTGCTGCTTGGCGGTGGCCGCCTGGAGCAGATCCTGAGCCAGGGCCACGATGGTGCCTGAGTGTACATTCAAGGCCCCGCCCTCCAGACTCTTGGCTTCCTGAGCCACAAAACCGAAGTCGTAGTTTTCGATAGCGCCGGTAACTGTCTGCAGTCGCTCCCTGGAATCGCTCAAAAAGAGGCTCACAATTTCCACTGCCAAATCCACATCGCCATCCAGCTTGGTGATCAGGTTGGCCATGGAGAAAGGCTGAGGGGCCGCCGGGCTTTCCACTGGTTCGCCAGTGGCCATCACCCGGGTCATCGCCTCATATATCAATTGGGTGCTGATGGGTTTGGGGATGTAATCATTCATACCCGAAGCCAAACAGTTCTTCCGATCCTGCCGGGTGGCATGGGCCGTCATGGCGATGATGGAAACCTCCTGGTTCTCCTCTCCCGCCTCCCCGGATCGAATCTTTTTCGTGGCCTCCAGGCCTCCCAAGCCGGGCATTTGAATATCCATAAAGACCAGATCAAACTGAGCTTCCCGGAGCACATCCAGAGCCTCGTTTCCTCCGTTGGCCGCCTGGGCGGGATACCCCAATTTGCGCAACATTCCCAAGGCAACTTTTTGGTTCACGATGTTGTCTTCCACCAGGAGAATGCGTAACTCAGAGACTGGTTTTTCTTTCACCGATTCCCGGGATTTTTCTTCGGTTTTGATTTCGGCAACCACCTGAGCCTCCGAAGCCAAATCGAAACGCACCGTGAAACCAAAGGTCGAGCCCAGGCCATATTCACTGGTGACGGCCATGCCTCCACCCATTTTTTCAGCCAGCTGTTTGCTGATGGCCAGGCCCAATCCGGTACCACCAAATTCATTGGCGATGCTGGAATCTGCCTGGGTATAATTGTTGAACAAGTTTTTCAACTTGCTCTCCTCAATGCCCATTCCAGTGTCTTTGATCAGGAATTCAATGCTGGCCAATTGTCCCTTGTCGGGTACTTGAGAAACACTCATCGTGATGCTTCCCGAGGCCGTAAATTTGAGCGCATTGCCCAGAAGATTTACCAGGATTTGTCGCAGACGGCCCTGGTCTCCCACCACCAGTTCCGGCAAATTTTCAGCGGTCTTAAGATTCAATTCCAAACCCTTTTCGCGGGCCTGAAAATGAAACGTTTCCACCACTTCTTTGATCAGGGCAGGCAAAACAAAAACCACTTTTTCAAGTTCCAACTTGCCTGCTTCAATCTTCGAAAAATCCAGGATATCGTTGACTACAGCCACCAACGACTTCGCAGATCTTTGGGCAATCAAGGCTGTTTCTTTTTGCTTTTCATCCAAGTCCATATCCACCAATAATTCCATCATCCCAATGACGGCATTCAAAGGCGTGCGAATCTCATGGCTCATGTTGGCCACAAATTGACTCTTGGCCTTGTTGGCTCCCTGGGATTCATCGGCATGGCGATTGGCCTGGGTTATGGCATCTTCGAGCTCTTTGTTGGCCCGATGGATTTCTTCCGTACGCTGCTGAACCCTGTTTTCCAACGTAGCGTTGAGATCCTCCAAGGCGGCCTCTGCCTGAACCGACTCACTGATATCCCGGACAAATCCCACTACCAGGTTCTTTTGGGAAACCAGCAACTTGTGGGCCGATATGCTCACGTCCCGTATTCCAGTCGTGCTCACCATCTGGGTTCGCTGTCCAATGATGCTACCCTGTTCCAAAACCCGGCGAAAGTTTTCGTGAAGCAGGACAACTCCCTCATCGGTAAAGAGCGCCTCCGGTTTCAATTTCAGAAGCTCATTTTCTGTGTAACCCAGTAACTTACAAGCAGCCTGATTCACTTGCTGGAAGCAATCATTGTGCATATCGATAATAAAAATGGCGTCCATGGATCCATGAAAGACACCCTCATACAGACTGTCAGTTCCTTGTCCTTTTTTAAAATTTTCTGCAAATTTTTCATAATCGTTGGAAATATCCTGACTCGCTTCATGGAGCGACAATATCAGTTTTTCCAGTGTTTCCACGGGTGATTGGGCGTTATCCCGCATTTTAATCCTGCCTTAAATAATGGTCATAGGGACAGGGTGCTTCTCCCGAGCTCCCGGTCCTGTCCCTGTATCATTAATCTTTATCGGCAGATGGAGTTGAAAACCTTAGTCATTGTCAGAATTTTTACGGTGGGATTGGCAATCGAAGGCCTGGGGTCCGCATTGGTCCATTTTGCCCAATTCTGTCGGGTTCTCCTGTTGGGCCACCATGGGACAATCTGAGGAGCTGGAACACGAAGAGCAAACTTTACCGCCCCGGACTGAGCGCCAAATTGATCTCACTGCCCAAGTCCCGGCAATCAGCACTACGACGCCTACAATGACGGTTTCACTAAGGGATGACATCCATTAACCCCCTATCAGATTTCCAAGACCCAGCAGGGTGCCGGTCTTGAAGACAGCAAAGGTGACCACCCAGGCCAAGAGAGTCAGGCCCCAGCTTTGGGCCACAGCCCACCAAAGAGAGCCACTTTCCGAGCGGGTGATGGCAAAAGTGGCAATGCACGGAGTGGCGATGAGGGCAAACAACATGATGCACAATCCCACCAAAGGTGAGTACCGTGATTGCAACTGAGAACGTAAGTCGCCGGATGTTTCATCGGCTTCACCCACGGCAAAAACCACACCCATCTGCGCCACGAACACTTCCTTGGCGGCCACAGCTCCAATCAAAGCCGTTCCGATACGCCAATCGAACCCCAGAGGTGCAATGACCGGCTCCAGCATACGCCCCGCACGGCCGGCAAAGCTATAGGACAATTCGGCAGCCTGGATCAGATGAGGATCCTCTAGTTCACTGAAGCTCAGGTTGGCAGTGGCCTCGGTATTGGTTTTGTCGAACCCCGTGGGCAAGACGTAGTCCGAGGGTGGTTTGGGATAGAAAGTCAGAACCCAAAGCAAAACAGAAGCGCCCAGAATGACCGTTCCTGCCTTTTGGGCATACAGCCAGGCACGGGTCCACATTTGCACCAGAAGGCTGCGCGCGGTGGGAATGCGGTAAGGCGGAAGCTCCATCAGAAACGGGGTGTTTTCACCTTTAAAGATGGTGGCCCGCAGCAATCGAGCCACAACCAGAGCCAGCACAATACCTACCACATAAATGATCCATAACACGGGCCCCTGCCACTTGGGAGCAAAGAAGGCGGGAATCATCAAAGCGTAAATGGGAAGCCGGGCACCGCAACTCATCAGAGGCAGCACCATCATGGTGATCAGTCGGTCACGCCGGGTTTCCAAGGTTCGGGTGGCCATAATAGCCGGCACCGTGCAACCAAACCCAATGAGCAAAGGAATGAAGCTTTTACCGTGTAGCCCCACTTTACTCATGAAGCGGTCCATAACAAAAGCGGCGCGCACCATATAGCCAGTGCCTTCCAAAATCGCGATGGCCATGAACAGAAGAACAATGTTGGGCAGAAAAATCATCACCCCGCCCACGCCACCGATGATTCCCTCGACAATCATGGAACGCAAAGCACTTTCACTGCCTTCGGGCCACAAACCGCTGAGCGTTTGGCCCAGCCAATTGAATCCGCTTTCGATGAGGTTCATGCCTGGGTTACCCAGAGTGAAGGTTGCAGTGAAAACCATATACATCATCACAAGGAAAATGGGCACGCCCCAGAACGGATGCATCACCACCCTGTCAATGCGGTCGCTGCGGCTGGTATTGTTGGTGCCTACCCGGTGGCTGACCAATCCACAGACCTCACTGATGAAAGTGTATCGCCCCTGGGCCAGGACGGTATCCGGTTTTCCATCACAGTCTTCGTTGAAGGCCGCGGCTTCAGCCTGGACGATGGCCCGGGCATTGGTATCGGGGATCTCCTTGAGCGCCTCTTCGTCGCCATCCAAAAGTTTGGTGGCCAGCCAGCGTTGGTAAGGAGTTTCCGGCAATTGCTCGCTGATCCGGTCAATGGCTTCTTCAATTTTTGTTTCGTAGACCACACTGCCTGGATTGGCAGCCTGTTTGGCAGCTTGGGTAGCACCAGGCGATGGGCTGGATATTTTGCACGCACGGACCGGACGAGGCAGGTCAGAATTGTGAGCCACCAACTGGACCACGGCCTCAATGATTTCTTCGGTTCCTTCATTCTGGTGGCCCACGGCAGGCACCACCAGCACCCCAAGGCGCTTGGCCAAGCGGATGATGTCAATTCTGTGGCCATACCGGGCTGCCACATCTGACATATTCAAAACCAGCACCACGGGCACGCCAATTTCCAGCAATTCGGTGGTCAAAAACAGATTGCGTTCCAGGTTGGAAGAGTCGACCACATTGATGATGACATCGGGAGCGTGGTGCAGCAGATAGTCGCGGGCCACCAATTCCTCTTCGGAAAAAGCCGTCAGGCTGTAGGTGCCAGGCAGATCAACAATTTTGAGATCCAGGTCGCCGCGTTTGAAAAACCCTTCGGTCCATTCAACGGTCACTCCAGGATAGTTACCCACATGCTGGTGGGCCCCCGTCAGATTGTTGAAAATGGTAGTCTTACCGGCGTTAGGATTGCCGGCCACAGCTACGGTAATTTGGGATGGGCGTTGGGGAGTCATTTTCTTCCAGGCTGCATCGGTTAGACTCCGACTGCAGGATTGTTAGGATAAAAGTCGACTTCAACCCGGGAAGCCATGCCCCGGCCTATAACAATTCTGCTGCCCTTCACCGAAACCACGAAGGGGCCTTTTCCAGAATTTTGAATCACTTGAATTTCGGTGCCGGGCAAAAGACCGAGAGCGGCCAAACGGGTGCGTAATTCTCTTCCGCCTGTTATGGAATGCAATTTGGCGATCATGCCTTCGCTGATTTTGGTCAGTGGCATAGTCATTATTTGCTCTCGCCTTTATTGGATTCCTGAAACTTCAAACCCTTGTGGCCACAAATATCCCGCCCACAGGAAGTGGTAGAATCCTCATTCGAGTCACCACCGCCACAGAAATACCCTTCCTCTTCATCCCAATGGATTTGACTCATGGGGCACTCCTGAAAGTATTCCACAAATTTGATGAGGCGGTTGATGATTGGGCGGCTTACGGAATGCTCCATGCGGCAGGCATTCTCATCGGCCTCCTCATGGGGCAGACCCAGAACCTGGCTCAGAAATCTTTCCAGAATTTCATGCCGACGGATCACATCCAAGGCAATTTGTTGCCCCGCTTTAGTCAGAGTGATGACCTCATAGGGTGCATAATTGACCAGTTTTTTTTCAGCCAGTGAACGCAGAGCCTGGGTGACGGAAGCATTTTTAACTTCCATGGCCAGAGCAATGTCTTTGGCCCGAGCTGCTCCCTTGGAGGCTTCAATGTGGTAAATAGACTCGAGATAGTCTTCGAGACTGGCGCTGACGATGGTCTGGCCGGCTTTCATGATGCCTCCTTTCCCTGAGGGAATTTGTCGGCGGAGCTAAATATGTTTGTTGAGACTAAAATAATAAAAATGTCAGAGGTGTCCAGAAAAATAAAGCAGGTCGAAATCCTAGTTTTTGGCACCCAACGATAGCGTTACGCCCACATGGGCGGCAAACATAAACCCATTGCCTTCGCCATCATTGTTTTCAAAAAATTTGGCCAGAACAGAAACGCCACAATCCAGGCCCACTTGCTTGTGAACTGGAATAAACATTCCGGCTTCCCCGGCGAAAAGCAGGCGCTTTTCGTGGACGCTATCGGACCAGGATGCCAATTCTGCAGTGGCCACGTGGTCCACCATTCCTGCACCCAACTCGGCATAGGATCGAATGCTGGTTTTGCTTTTGGGGCGACTCAAAAATCCGAAGGTGACCAGATATTGCCGTGCCACCACTGACAAGTTCGCATCACCAATATATTCACCGGTCATGTTGTCGTAAGCAGGACCCGTTTTATCATACATCTTTTCGCTTCGGTAGGCCCCTTTGACATACATCAGAGGCGAAATTGAAAATCGAACATCCCCATAATAGAGCAGGCCGCTCTCAAGTCTGTCGTAAAACCCACCGGCGGGTTTTCCATAACCCACACCACCGCTGAACATGACATTGAAAAGTTTGGGAGGCAGGGGCATCGTGCCGCTTCCACTACGGCCTATGGAATGTGAGACCGGCTCCACCTCAAATTCATTATAACGATGGTCGTAGGAGGGGATCACCTGAGTGGTGATTTCTTTGCCCTGCGCATCAACAATCATCCCCACATAATCGGTGAAAATGAGAATGGTGGCCCCATCCTCACGCTCTACAAGGACAGAATTTCCATCTTCAGCCAAACGCACCGAGACATCGGTGTATGTCCAGCCATCCACTTTTTGAAGAGTGACATGTTCAAAGAGAGAAGGAGCAGCCGCCAGAAGAAGACCCGGCAGGGCTAACAAAAGAAAGACCACCGTTGAACATCTGATTTTCATGGCTTGGCACCTTCTGGGTTTTTAGGGAAGCCGCTGCAACAATTCTCCAGCAACTTTCTCCTGAGCGGAAAATTTCCGGGCCTGGTACAGGCTGGCGCGAGCTTTCTCGTTGTCGCCTAACTCCAGACTGCAATACCCGCACATCAACCATCCTCGACCATATTCGGGGTTCATGGCCAGACATTTTTCAAACGCTGCCCGGGCATCGGCATAGTTTTTCTCTGCGTAATTCCAGTCGCCCAGCAAGGCCAGCAGTTTTGCGGAAGGTTTGGCAACAATACCCTGGTCCAAAACCGTATGCGCTTCGTCCATTTGGTGGGCGGCCATCCAGGCCGAGGCCAATCGCAGGTAATCTGCCGACTTGGGTTCGTATTCGGGAAATTCAAGGGCCATCTGATAATTCCGGGCCGCTTGTATGGGGACGCCACTGCCGGCATACAGATCGCCCAGTTGCAGGAATTCATCTCTCATTAAAGGACGCAAGTGGCCCACAACAGTCAAGTACACCGCAGCTTTTTCATAGTCTTCACCAGATGCGGCAAACTGATAGGCCAGGTACCACGCTTTTGGGTCTGACTCATTATCCACCAGGCACTTCTGCACCCAGGGTTTGGCCGATTCAAATTGGCCGGCCTCACTGGCGGCCCCCACCAAGGCCTGGTACCAGTCCAGAGTGGCCAATTCGCTATGTTTCTCCAATAACGTTTCCAGACCAGCCAGAGCTTTTTCTGGTTCCTTGGCCAGCAACCAGGCCACCGCCGAATAGTACAGAATTTCAGGGCGTGGCTCGCACATCGTTTTATGTCCGGCACTGAAGGCTTCGGCGGCCCGGGCATATTTTTGCTGCTCGTAGGCCGCTTCGCCCAGGCGCAACCACCCCCGGGAAAAATGGGGCTCCAAGGCCACTGCGCGTTCCAGGTTTTCCAAGGCCGCGGCAGGTTGGTCCAAATCCAATTGGTTGGTGGCCAGATTGAAATACAGCAGATGATGGGGTTGGTCAGGGTGGTCGGCCATCCACTCATTCAGAATATGGACGGCATCGGCAAAACGGCCGTCATCCTGTCGGGTGCGGCTGCTGAAAAGAACTTTTTGGGCTCGGGGGCTGAGGTCCTGGCCGGACTCAATTTGAGCCTGCAGGGCAATGCAATCTTCATCTGCAGCAAAAGTGCTTTGGCCGGAGAAAACCAACAGGCAAACAACCATCATCACGAGCCTGACAGCACGTCCTTTGATATTCATCAGCCTGTTTGCATCCAACAGCACTATCACCTCAGTTGCTCAATACGAAGACGACATTGGTCACGACCCAAGAAGGAACCGCACGACCATCAATTTTTCCCGGCGTAAACTTCCAGTTGGGCACCGCTTCCTTAACCGCCGTTTCAAAGACACCCTCGGGCTTGGCATTCAGAATGGTCACGTTGGCCACGGAGCCATCAGCCCGCACCAGCAATTTGACCTGCACTTCCCCTTCGATGTTGCGTTGCCGCGCGCGATAAGGGTAAGCCGGAGGTGTGCGCACCATTTGACGGGGTGGCTGGTCCAGATCATCGCCATTGAAGATGAATTCTCCCTGGGTGGGGCCGCCGGCAAAGAGGGACGGATCCAAGGCAATCTGAATATCCATGGGGTCGGGGCCGGACATGCTGGGAGAAGCCAACTCAGGCATAAAATCCAATTGGGGCTTTTCTTCGGGTTCTTTGATTTCCGGTTCAGGCTCAGGCGGAGGCGGCGCGTTGTCTTTCAATTTGATCAAGTTGATGGCCTGGGGCTCGCTGATATCCTGGACCGGGGGTCTCTCGGAGGTGAGCAACGACGCAGTCAGCAGCAGACCGATGTTAACGGCCAAAGCCACCACTACCACCGTGGCTCCACGCATGCCCGAGCGCAGAATCATTGGCTGTCCAATCTCTTGGCGGCCAAACTCACATTTTTGGCCCCTGCCAGACGGCATTGGTCCATGGCCTGCACCACCACGCCTGTAACACAATCTTTATCGGCCACCAGCACGACACCGCTTTCGGGATCTTCAGCCAGGGCCCGTTCAATGTGAGCCCGCACGCTGCGCACATCGATGCGTTTGCCTTCGTAATAAACGATGCCATCAGCACTCAGGCCCAGCATGATATTGCCGCGGTCTTTCACTTCAGCAGTGGCCGCCGTGGAACGCTGCACATCAATGCCTGTTTCTTTCACAAAGCTGGTGGTGACCACAAAGAAAATCAGCAACAGGAAGACCATGTCCACCAGGGGACCCATGTTGATATCCACGTTGCCCGATCCGCCGCGCAGTGAATTGCGTACGTTGATCACGGTGTGCCCCCCTCGGCAATGGTGCGGGTCAGGTTGGCCACGGTTTCATCCAGAGCCGTTTTCAGATTGGAAGCCATGCGGCTTAGGCGGTTGCTCATGAGCATGCCGGGGATAGCCACCAGCAAACCCGTTTGGGTGGTGATCAGCGCCACGGAAATGCCGCCGGCCATGGCCCGGGCGTTGCCGGTTCCAAACATAGCAATCACCTCAAATGTTTCGATCATGCCCAGCACGGTGCCCAACAACCCCATCAAGGGAGCGATGGCAGCCAGAACGGCAATCAGAGACAAGCGGCTGTCCAGGCGGCGGCGCAAACGCAAGGCCACTTCCTGTAAAATTTCCTGGTCTAACTTGGCGTGGCCGGAATGCTTTTGCTGAAAATTTTCTTCCAGCTGGCGATTCAAGCCACCACCGGATAGCCGGCGAAATTCGCCCAGCCGGTCCACAATGAGAATCCACATGGCCACAGAGACGCCCACCAGGGGGCCCATGATCCAGCCGCCCTGGCGGAGATAATCTGTTGTCTGCCAAAAAAGATCCGTCACCGGTTGCCCGCCTCGGCCAGAGCCAATTTGCGCTTCTCGATGATGTTCGTCAGCTGCACGGCTTTTTCTTCCATGTCACCAATGATGTGATCACTGCGCCTGGATAAGAGCGTGTGGAAGAGCATGATGGGAATGGCCACCACCAGGCCCAGCTCCGTAGTAACCAGAGCCTCACTGATTCCACCGGACATAAGCTTGGGATCGCTGGTGCCAAAGAGGGTGATGATGCGGAAAGTATCGATCATACCGGTCACCGTTCCCAGTAGCCCCATTAAGGGGGCCACCGCGCCCAGCACTGCCAAAATGGCAATGCCGCGCTGAACTCCCGGCAATTCCCGCAAAATAGATTCCTGCAGAACGCTCTCCAGAGTGTCCCGGTTTTCTCTGCGCGACTCCAGGCCGGCTTTCAAGACTCGCAGAACGGGGCCCGATCGGCCCTTCTGCCCGTTGACAATTTCTTCGCAGGTTTTCCAGTCACCCTGGGCAGCCAGTTCGGTGACCTGGCCCATGAGCCGGTCCGTATTGCCGTGCAAACGCTGCAGGAAAACCATTTTGTAAATGATCAAAAACAAAGCAGCCACGGCAATGAGCAGAATGGGATAAACCACAGGGCCGCCGGCACGGAACTGATCCATCAGGCTGGCACCCTGGGTGAGTTGGCGCAGAGCCGCGCCCCCGCTCATATCCACCGGTGCCGATTCCGAATCTCCGGATAGGTACTGAGAGATGGATTTGACCACCCGACCCGGAGGCAGTTCGCCCAAAGCAAACAGGCGGCGGCCATCGGGAGACCAGTTCAGGAAACCGGCTTCTTCATCGGTTTGGTAAATGGTGGTGAACTTGCCCAGGTGATACACACGGCCGGTTTGCGGCTGGCCGTCACGGCCCACAAACTTGCTCTCATCCAGGGAGACCTGGCCCCCGCGCTGCATCTCATCAAAGAAGACGCCGGCCATGCCGGTGATGTCGTCGATGTCGGGAAAGTATCCCGTATCCAGCAGGGGTGAGATGGTTTCAAAACGCCAGTCGTTTCCCGCACTCAGGGGAGAAGCCTTCAGCAGGGACTCCAAATCTCGGGCAGCCATGCGCACATTGCCGCTGATTTCGCGGAAACCCAATTCACGGGTGGACCATTGTTGCTCCAGATTTTTCCGTTGCTGGGTGCCTTCCTCCATACGAGTGGCCAGTCCGCGCAGCTCGGCTTCCAGGCCCGCCTGTTCCTCTTCCAGACGCAGAACTTCGGCCAAAAGCTGGTCGCGGTCGGCAATGATATCGGCTTCGGCCTGTTGGGCCTCCGCCACAGAAGCAGCCCGGTCAGATTCAGCTTTTTGCACGGCTTGACGGATATCTCCCGCCTCGGCCGAAAGACTTGAGGCCACCACGATGACCAGCAGTGCCAGCAATGAAACAATCAAATAGGGAGCGCGAAGCTTCATCATTGCACACCCCCGATCCGGCCCAGAGGCAGGTCGATCAATTCAATGGGACGCATGCGGGTGGCCATTTCGATGGCTCGCCCAATGTTCCGTTTTTCACTGGACGGTAAGTCAATAAAGACTCCGAGGGATTGATCGTACCATCCCACCCGCTCCTGATCTGGCGTTTGCCAGAAAATGGCCAGCCGCCCCACCCGCAGAATGTCGGCATAAATTTCCTGACCTTCGACGACGATAGGGCCTTGATACACTTCTACGTTGTTGGCGTAGTCCGCTTCCACTTGCAGCACTTCCAGAACCCGGCGCAGCTTTTCGGCGGCGGTGAAATCCGGGCGAGCCAGTTCGCTGCGCACCAGACGCAATCGGTTGTCCCGCTCTTCGGGCAAGAAAGGCAACCCCCGTCCCTGCACCTCTTCCACCCGGTCCAGAATCACCAGCAGAGTGTCCTGCATGCTGCTTTCCAAACGGTCGGCTTCTTCCAAACGGCGAGCCAGTTCGTCGATACGGCCCTCCAGGGACTCGACCCGATCTGTTTCTGCCTGTTTCCGTCCCTGCAGCCACTGCACGTTGGCCCGAGCGGATCGCAAGCGGCCCACCAGGGCAGCCTTATCGGCAGACCACTGGTCCAATTCCTCTTGGGTCAGTTGGCGGTTATCCAACGCATCCTGTGTCTTGCCTTGGGCAGCGGCCTGGCCTGCACCCTTTTCCTGGGCATAAAGATTCCCGCTGCCAAAAGCCAACAAGAGAAGCACTACCACTGGAACCATTTTCCTGGTCATTAAAAATCCCATCTCGAAACCGACTGCCTAGTCGGTCCCGGGCTGAAAAGAGTTGAAAAAAGTGATGTATTCGGGATTATTCCACAGGCCGCCCGTATCTTTCCAGGCAGACATGATGTAAATATCACCCTCGTAAAGTAAGCCGCGCAACCAGGCCTGCCCCACCCCGTTGGCATCGGCAGCGTAAAGGTCCAGGCCTTCGATAATCGTTCCATCGGGAAGGTTTTTGCTCAGGGGGCTCTGGTTTGAGATTTCCAGATTCATGCTCTCCAGCATTTTTTTAACCCTTGAGACGACCTGATCAGGGCCGGGGTAACCGCCATCAACACCCGTGACGTTGAAATAGGAAGCTACGGAGCAACCTTCCCCTTTTTCCTGATATCGGTCACAGAAAGTGAACACCACACGAACCGCGGCAACGCCCCCTTCATCAGGGGCATCTTCGGCCGGAATCCTGGTCACGGTTTTCCCACAACCCGAGGGAAAGGTGACCCGAAACTCGCCCTCGATGGAAACATGGTTCACCGATTTTTCGTTCATGGTCATGGGGTTGTCCGCTGACCCAACCTCAGAGTATTGGGCCAAGGCCAACGTTGGCAGAAAAAGCCCCATTAATAGTAGGCGTACCATCATCACACTGCTTTCCCTTTAAACTTAATCCAGCAGGCTTTCAACCTGATCCAGAAGAGAACCAAATAAAGTCACCACATCTTGCATGGGCCCACTGGTGGCCATGTCCACACCGCCCAAACCGACGGTTTCCACCGGATAGCGGCTGCACCCAGAACGCAAAATGGACAGGTACTGTTCCCGATCATTTTCTCCGCCGGTGATAACCTTGCGCGACAGAGCCACCGCAGCGGAATAGGCCGTGGCGTACTGGTAAACATAATAGTTGTAGAAGAAGTGGGGAATTCGCGACCAGGTCAAGGGACTCAGGTCAGGATTAAATTGCACTTCGGGGCCCCAATACCGAGATAGGGTTTCCTGATACAACTGGCCCAGGGAATCGGCGGTGAGCGTTTCTCCCGCTTCGCCCATTTGGTGGATCCGGTATTCGAACTCCGCAAACATGGTTTGGCGGAAAACAGTATTGTTGATTTGGGCCAGGTGATGGTCCAGGAGAAAGAGCTTTCGCTGCTTGTCTTCACTGGACTTGATCAGGTGATCCATCAGCAACAACTCGTTAAAAGTGGAAGCCACTTCTGCCGTGAAAATGGGATAGCTGCCATAGACAAATGGCTGATTTTTAACGGCCAACCAGGAATGCATGGAGTGGCCCAGTTCGTGGGCAAAGGTGAAAGTATCACCCAGCTGCTCTCCCCAGTTCAGCAGAATGTAGGGCTGGGTGTCGTATACGCCGTTGCTGTAGCCACCACTGCGTTTGCCTGCTGTTTCGTGCACATCAATCCATCCGCCATCGATGCCTTTTTTCACTTCCGAAACATAGTCGGGGCCCAAAGGCGCAAAGGCCTTGAGCACCACATCACAGGCCTCGTCGTAGGTGAATTTGAACTCGCCTTCAGGGAAAAGGGCCACGGCCAAATCGTATTCCCGCAGGTCATCCAATTGTAGGATGCGTTTCTTTAGAGAGGTGTAGCGGTGGAGCGTATCAAAATTTTCTGAGATGGTCTCGATGAGGCTGTGGAATACCAGCGGAGGCACCGCGTCGGGATGCAGGCTGGCCTCAAGGGTTCCGGCATGACCTCGGGTGCGGGCAAAGTACACATGGTTCTTGACGTTGGCATCCATGTTGGCCGCGAGGGTGTTTTTCAGATTCCCGTAAGCCCCCAGGAAAGATTCAAAAGCTTCTTTGCGCACCCTGCGGTCGGTCCCTTTCAGGAACTTGTAATAACGACCCTTGGTGAGCTGAACCTCTTTACCATCCTTGTCTTTGATAGCGCCCAAATCCAGGTCGGCATTATCGAAGGCATTGAACACTTCGGAAGCTCCCCGGGCCATAAGCCCTGCTCCCGCCAGCAGAGCTTCCTGCTCCGCGGGCAAAGTGTACTCTCTAGCTCGCTGGATATTGTTGATAAAATGCTCGTACATAGCCAGACCGGACTCTTCAGCCAGCAATTCCGCCAAGCGTTTCTCATCAATGTCCAACAGTTCGGAATCAAACCAGCTGACCGCCTCGCTGAATTTCACAGCCAGGCTGCCGATGCGGCCTTTGCGCCCAGTGTTCTCACCAATGCGGGTGTCTTCGTCACTTTTCATGCCGGCAAAAACATAGGTTTTTTCCAACAGCCGCTGGGAGTTGTGCACGGCCTCTATGGCCTGCAAAAGCGCCTGCCCCGACTGGCCCAGGGACCCCTGAAGGGCCGCCAAAGCCGGTAAACCAGCCTCCAGCGTGGAAAAAGATTCTTCCCAGCTCTCCCAGTTGGCAAAGATGAGATCCAGTCGCCATTTGTATTTATCGTCCACATCAGAGCGTTCCACTAAATCCCCTCCGGATTCTGCTTTCGCCTGGTGTCTTTCATTCATTGAGGTGTGCAGGGAGCCGTGCCTTTTAAGCATGCGGACATCCACCTTTCGTCGAGGGGATTCATTGTTTTGTTCAAGGGAATTTTAAGACAAGAAAGGCCCCTTGCCAACCACCGTCCGCTCTGGCGGTCCGATTTTGGCAAAGGGCCCTCTTTCAGGCAGGGTCAGGAAACGCTCAAAGCTGGGCTGTACTGCAAAACACTGATCACATCATCCCGTAAGGTTCCCATGTTGAATGGTTTGGGAATAAACTTGGAAGCTCCCAAATCCAGCAGATCGGCAATTTCATTCATGCCCACCACACCACTCATGATGAGAACTGGAGTTTGAGCCAGGACCGGGTCATTCTTGATTGTGGTGATCAATTGCCGGCCATCCAGCACCGGCATGCTGATGTCGGTGATCAGAAGATCGAAATCTTTATTGCAGCGCAAAGCGTCCAAGGCGTGGATGCCGTCACTGGAAAAGAATGTTTCCACATCCAAAGACCCCAGAGCTTTGGCCAAAAGCTTCCGCATCACAGGGTCATCATCGACAATCAGAATTTTCGTCATGGTTCTCTCCCCATTAATAATCTTTGTTAGCCGGGCCTATTTTTTGTAAACCGCAGGCATGACGTAATTGTATTCGGTTTCATCGCGACCCAGAGTTTCTGAATGACCGATGAACAGGTACCCTCCACGGGCCGTGTGCTTGTGGTATTTCGCCACCAGCGTATTGCGAGTTTCCCGGTCAAAATAGATCATCACATTGCGGCAAAACACCGTGTCGAATTCTTTTTTGAAGGGAAAAGTTGCATCCATAAGGTTGTGGCGTCGGAAAAAGATACGCTTGCGCACTTCATCCTTAACCACCATGGAACCATCGGACCGTTTGTTGAAATACTTGTTCCGTAAAGCAACAGGCAGCTGGTCCACTCGGTCATTGGGATATTCCCCGGCCATGGCTGTTTTTAGGGCCGTGGCCGAAATATCAGTGGCCAACAGGATGGGGCTCCACTGGCTGAGATTATTTTTGAAATGCTCCATGATGAGCATCATCAAGGTGTAAGGCTCCTCCCCCGAAGAACATCCTGCACACCAGATCCGAACCTCATTACTCTTTTGTTGTTGGCGACGAGCCTGGATTTCGGGCAACACCGTTTGGGAGAAAAACTCGAAATGGGCTTTTTCCCGATTGAAGAAGGTATGATTGGTAGAAATACGATTTGCCAGTTCGTCCAAACCTTCTCCGCTTTGATCATGGGTCAACCATTGGTAATAGTCCTGGAAGCTGGAAAATTCTCTTTCGCGCAGAACTTTCTGCAAACGTCCCACCACCAGAGTCTTTTTCTGGTCCGTCAGGTTGATACCAAAATTGTTGTAAACCAGCTTTCGGATTTGTCCGAACTCCTGGTCTGAAATGCGTGCTTCCGCTGGGCCCGCCGAGGGAACAACGATGGTGTTGGTAGCCATTAAATTTTCCGGCCTTTCCTACAGGGGAATGCTGAACTCCACGCCAATTTCATTAAGCGTTGCAATAAACTTTTTCTTTTCCACCGGCTTGACCACATAACCATCGGCACTGGCCTTAAAGGCCCGACGAATGCTCTTGTGATCCTGCACACTGGTGGTCATAATGACCTTGGCTCCCTGGCCGACACAGAAACCGTTACTCTGCTCGTAGTTGCGTATGGCTTTGAGAGTTTCATGGCCGTTCATACCGGGCATCATGATATCAAGACAGATGAGGTCATAGTGGGTGCCGTTGTTCACGGCCTGCTCCACGGCTGCCACGGCTTCTTCGCCATTGACGGCCACATCGCACTCCCCGAAGGGTTCCAGGTAACGGCAAAGCAACCTTCTGCTGATAAAATCGTCTTCTACGACAAGGATATGCATTGTTGGCTCCATACATTGGTTAAGGGCGAGGTGGTCCACAAAAGCCACCTTCGAACACCCCTTTCTTCGGCAACCTCTAGAGGGACTTGAATATTTCTTTATTGCCCCGAGTAATCTTGGCGGGAATATGTAGTTGGACTATTATTGATATTCCATTTACCGAAAGCGAAAACACATGGGTTTATTGGGTACAATCATTGGCGGCGGACTGGGTATGCTTGTGGGAGGGCCAATTGGGGCCATCATTGGCGGCGCCCTGGGCTCCAACATAAATATCAAAACAGGAACCGGGCATCCAGGTGCCCGAACCCAATATCAAGGCCACACCGGAAACTCCTCCCTGCAGGACCAGCAAACCTTCATGCTGGCCATGATCAGCCTTGCCGCCAAGGTGGCCAAAGCCGATGGGAAAGTCACCAGCGACGAGGTTCGGGCTTTCGATCATTTTCTGCGAGACAACCTTCACATGGATCCGCAAGAGCGCCAGGTGGCGGCCCGCATTTTTAACGAGGCCAGAGATTCCAACATTCCCGCAGAAGAATTTGCCAGGCAAATGCGCCAGGTCATGGGACACCGCCAGGACCGCCTTCGCGACCTGATTTCCCTTTTGATGATGATTGCCATGGCCGATGGACATTTCCACCCCGCCGAAGAAACCATGATTCGCAGCATCGCCTCGAACATGGGCCTGCGCGATGCCGACTATGAGGCCGCCGCTGCCATGTTCAATCCCGGCCACAACCTGAGCGCTTCTTATTCCGTTCTGGGCGTGACAGATTCAGCCACTGATCATGAAGTCAAAAAAGCCTACCGCAACCTGGCCCGGGAATACCATCCCGATGTGCTGGCCAGCAAAGGCATGGGCGAAGAATTCCAAACCTTTGCCGAGGACAAAATGAAGTCCATCAACGGCGCCTACGACGAAATCAAAAAAGCTCGGGGCATGTGACGTGCCCGAGCTGCCAGAAGTTGAAAACGTTGCAGTAGCCCTGCGCGCTCATTTGACGGGGCGCACTCTCACCGGCTTGAAAGTGAAATCGGCCTCAGTGCTGGGTCAGTGTGGAACATCCACCCGGCGCGCTCTGGTGGGCAAAGCCCTCAACGGCGTCCACCGTCACGGTAAATACCTGATCTTAAATTTCAGCGATGGGAAGAATCCGGACAGGCAGTTGATGATTCACCTGCGCATGACCGGGCAGGTTTTCATTCAAGAGGGCTACATTCCCGACAAACATGTGCACCTTATTTTCGATTTTGAAGGATTGCCGGTGCATTATCGGGATATTCGAAAATTTGGTCGGCTGGACTTGGTGGACGATCCCATCAGCCCTTCGGCCATTGCCCATGTGGGACCCGACATGCTGCTGGTTCAGTTCAAAGATTGGCACCAGCGCATTGCCCACCGCAAAGCACCCATCAAAGCCCTGCTGTTGGACCAGGGCATTGCCTCCGGATTGGGAAATATCTATGTGGATGAGTCGCTATTTTTGGCAAGTATTCACCCCCTGACCAAACCAGCCAGCCTGGATGAATCCCAGCTGCGCAAGGTGCTGCGAGTGTGCAAAAAAGTCTTACGCCATTCTATTAAAAATGGCGGCACCACTTTTATGAACTACAAAAACTTTTATGGAAAACCGGGAAATTTTCAATCCCAGCTTCATGTTTATGGACGGGGTGGTGAGGATTGTGAAATTTGTGGTTCAACCATTGAAAGAATTCAGATTGCCGGACGATCCAGTTGTTTCTGTCCCGCCTGTCAGGCTTAAACGCAGGAGTCGGGCCTGGGGAGTCCAGCCACCCGGCACGCCCCCTTGGCCGGTCCGTTTTCAAATAATTCGTAAATGTATTTTAGAGTGAAGCCCATTTCCTTGCACAAGACCCTGATCATGGGCGCCGTGCCTTTTTCCTCCTGAAAGTCTCTCAGATAGTCAATGATTTTCCAGTGGTCTTCAGTGAGTTCTTCAATGCCTTCATCTTCGGCCAAAGCGGCAGCCACTTTGTCATTCCACATGTCCCCGTCCAGCATAAAACCCTGATCATCCAAATCGAGATGAATTTTTCCTTTGTTGAAGGCAGGCATGGGGAGCTTTCTGTTGGGGAGTCCTGTTAAATGGTGAAGGAAAATTGATCAAAACGATTTCCAGTGTCAATAAGAACCGGGAATCGCCACCCTGCCCCTCGCCCTTGAGCAATAAAGCAACGACCCCCGGAATCTATGCACAGCACAGAACAACCTATAAAGGGGACCCTTTGGTTTTGGCGTAAATATAAAAAATGTAATTCAAGCATCCCCACTTGAAAGCCAGACTGGCGCCTGACCTTGACCATATCATTACAGAAATCCATAAAAAAGTCAAGGGGATAAACGTATGTAAACCCAACACACTGGGAGGATTGGTCAGATTTTTTGTAGGTGCTCAAAGTGCTAGGGAATCAGTAGCTTTAATCCCTGGCCGTGCACCGTTCTGATTTCCACGCTTTCATCACCAGCCAGGTACTTGCGCAGCCGTGAGACAAAGACATCCATGCTGCGGCCACAGTGGTAACTATCATCACCCCAAATACTCAACAAGGCCTGGGAGCGCTCCAGCGTTTGATTGCGGTGGCGGTAGAGCAATTCCAGAAGGTCGGCTTCTTTGTCAGTCAAATTGCGGACCTCGCCCTGGCCCTCCAAAGTGCGTTCCCTGGTATGGTAGCGGAACAGTCCCAAAGACACGGCCTGGGGCAATTCCACGACACTGCCAGATCGCCTTAAGACGGCCTCAATGCGAAGCAACAACTCTTCCATGCTGAATGGCTTGGTGAGATAGTCGTCGCAACCGATTTTGAATCCTTCGGTTTTATCTTTGATCAGTGAGCGGGCTGTCAGGAAAATCAATGGGATATCGGGGACTTTTTCCCGGGCCAGGCGGGCAAAAGAAAACCCATCCAGCACCGGCATCATCACATCCACCAGGCAAAGGTCGAAGGTGTTTTCCTCCAAGGCCCTGAGACCGGCTTGGCCATCCCGAACCAACTGAACGCCAAAGCCGGCTTTGGTGAGAGATTCTTCCACGATGAGGCCCAGGTTGGGGTCGTCTTCCAGAAGCAGCAGGCGCCCTTGTTCATCCATTTTTTAGCTCCGCTTGGTGCAATGGTAAGAGCACCCGAATGGTGGTTCCGTTCCCCACCTGGCTCTCCAATTCCAGGCGCCCCTTGTGGGCCGCCACCAACAATTTCACATAGCTCAACCCCAGGCCAAAACCCTTCACGTCGTGACGGTCTCCGGTGGAACAACGGAAGTAGCGCTCGAAGATACGTTTTTGGTCCTGGGGAGCAATGCCCAGCCCGCTGTCAGCAACTTCCAACACAAACCATGCAGACCTGAGGCTGGAGGTGACCCGGAGCAGCGGTGCGCCTGGCGAATATTTGATGGCATTGTCAACCAGGTTGGTCACGATGTTGGCCAAATGAGCACCATCACCAGCGACCAGATCATTCTCCGCAGCAAGTTGCAGATCCAGTTGACCATCAGCGCTGGTAACAGCCAACCGAAAGGCATCACAGGATTCGCTGATCACCTGGTGCATAGCCACCACACCACCATCGGCAACAAAGTCCCCCTCTTCAAGATAGGCAAACTGGAGGATGCGTTCGGCATGCCTGCTCATGCGTCCCACTTCCTGGCGAATCATGCTGTTATAGCGCTGCAATGACTCAGGAAGGTCTTGGAACTCTTCACCGGCGATGGCTTCACTGGCCAGGTGCACGGTGGAGATGGGTGTTTTGAATTCGTGGGTCATGTTGTTGATGAAATCGACCATGGAAGCGGCGGCTCGCTGTTGTTCTGCTATCAAACGCAGGTTCAACCAAAAACTAACCAGCACCACCACCATGAAGACCAACGAGGCCAAGGCTAAAGGCCAGATCTGGCTACGTAAAAATTGGGTGCGGCCGGGAAACCAGAGATACAAATCAAACGAGGGCGGCATAAAATCCAAGGGAAAAAGCCTGGCCTGGTAAGGTGCAATTTTTTCGGGAAAAGTAGCAGGAGCTACGTTGGCCATAATCAGTGAATCCTGAGTGCTGCCCTTCACGGCAAAAGAGGGTTGCACGCTAATGCCCACCGACTCTAAATTCACCACCAACAGAGAATCGATGTCCGCAAGGTTGGCACGCTGGTCAAACGGACGAGGCTCCAGCACCAACAATTCACTCACCACCTGGTGTATTCTTTCGTTGCGATCTCCAGAGAGAAAGACTTCTAACCTCTGGCTCGAAACCTCCAGGGAGTCCATGGCGATGAAGGCGGTTCTGGAGGGGAAGTTCTCATCGGTGGTGAAGCGCTTGAAAAAGATTTCGGCACTATCAAAATCTGGAGAAACCGTATGGTCCATGATGGCCACTGCTTCCTCGGTAAAATCTCCTGACTCCAATTGCTGTACGGTCAGAGACAGGGCCGCCTGAGCATTGCGATCAAAGGCCTGTTCTTTCAATTGCCAGGCATTGCGCAGAAGCTGCGCTTGCACCAGAACCAGGCCTGACATGGCCAGGGCCATCATCAGGATCGTGATCCATAATCGTTTGGGTTGCTGTTTCATGCCCCCAGAATAACCCGAAACCCAATGCAATCACCAGCCCAAGTCGGTTTCTTAACATTTATTAACAGAAACTCACAACTGTTAACTGAAGTGTATGAAGCAACGGCCTTAGATTGGGTCTTACCTGAATTAACACCTGTAACCCTTGGGAGAAGTTCATGAATATCCGCGTAACATCACTCTGGCAACCGGCCCTCGTGCTCGTTTTTTCGTTTCTGACCATAGCCGGAAGCGCGGCCGCCCCCAGTTGGAGCGGAACCGCGAGTGAAGAAAACGGCTGGCCTTTGGTGAACAACCCCGCCCACCCCATGGAAGATGACCAGACCCTTATGGCCGAAGAGATGTGGCGCCTGGGTCACGAAGAAGACGAACAGGAAACCATCTTTGGCTTGATAGCCGACGGCCTGGTGGATGAAGAGGGAAACACCTACCTGCTGGACTCCCATCTGACCACCATCTACAAGGTGGCCCCTGATGGCGAGATTGTGGACAACCTGGGACGTGAAGGCGATGGGCCAGGAGAGTTCCGCAACATTTTGAACATGATTTTCATGCCTGATGGCAAACTGGGTATTTTCGAGATGATGCCGGGTCGAATTGTCACCATGGGGCGTGAAGGCCAACCCGGGCCTCGCTATTCCTTTGGCGAAGAAACCGGCTCCGTCATGCAGAACATCGGAAAAATGGCCGCCGATAAGAACAGTGTGGTCATCGGCCAGACAATCATGGATTTCGACGATGGGAGTCTCACTTCCACCAACTCCCTGGCCCGATACGGCCTCGATGGCAATACCCTCCATGTTATTTTCAGCGACTCTCAGGAACAAGAAGGCGGCAGCCTGACCCTAGGTGATGAGGACAGCGATTTTGCCCGCTACTGGGCCATGGACCGCGCCGGCCGGGTGGTGGTTTTTAAGGACAAGCAGCAATACAATTTGGAAATTTATGGCACCGACGGAAAACCAGAAATGATGATCCGCCGGGATTATGAACCCGTCAGGCGCACCGACAAAGAAATTGAACAGGATAAAAAGCAGCAGAAAGAGCTCCGTAAGCGCTTTATTGATATGGAAGTTGTTCCAGTGCCTGAACTGGCCCGGAATATCAGCGATGCCTTCAGTCGCCCCAATGGCGACCTCTGGGTGCAGAACAGCCAAGGGGACCGCGACTGTCCAGATGGCGCCATCGGCTATTTTGATGTTTTCAGCCAGGACGGAAAATACACCAAGCGCATTTGCATTCAGGCTGACTACGATCCCCAGCGGGATAACTTTCGCATCCTGGACAACCACCTGCTCGTTTTTAAAGAAGCGCAAAACGCTCCTGAGCGCACCACCACTTCTGGTGGAGGGGGGATGCAGATGGTTATGGTCAGTGGGGTATCGGGGAACATTGATGAAGATGAGGACGAAGAACCCCGCCCCTACGAAGTAGTTTTCTACCGGTTGCCTTGAGTTGTGCCTCTAAATTTGTGTCTGGTCTGTGCTTTGCCACAGACCAGATATGAATACTATAAAACGAACACCCGAATCATGGACTCCCCCCTTCTGCCCAAACCCTAAGTGCTTATACCACAATGGCCCCACTGAGCAGTGGCCAGTTAAGTTGATTGGCTACTACCGTAGACAGAATCCTCCACACTGTGTACAGCGGTTTCTATGCAAGGCCTGCAAAAGAAGCTTCAGCACCCAGACGTTCTCACAAAATTACTGGCAAAAGCGCCCAGACCTCGATGAAAAGATCATCATGAAGACGGTCGGTGGTATGGCGAACCGTCAAATTGCCCGGGACCTCAAGGTCGCTCCCGAGACTATCAACCGGCATATCGCCAGGTTGGGCAGACACTCTCTACTTTATCATCAAGTGCAAATGAAAAACGCCCCACCAGTAAAAGTTGCCGCCGTCGATGGCTTTGAATCATTTGAGTTAAGCCAATACCATCCGATCCACCACCACGTGGCTGTAGAAAAAGAAACCGATTTCTTTGTCTACTTCACTGACAGTGAATTGCGCCGCAAAGGCCGAATGACAGCACTACAAAAGGAAAGGCGAAAGGATTTGGAGAAACTGTTGGGGCGGCCTAATCCCAAAGCCATTGAAAATGATATGAAGGAGTTGTTGGAAGTGACTTTGGGCAAGCAACGGGCAGCTCTTGTTCACAGCGATGACCATCCGGCTTACCGCCGATCAATAAAGCGGTTAAAGATTTCTATTGATCATCGCATTTCCCCCGGTAGCAATCATCGGGATAGCAGAAATCCCCTTTGGGAGGTGAATTTATTGGACCTTCTGATCCGTCATTCCAACGCCAACCACAAGAGAGAAACGATTGCCTGGTCGAAACGGCGACAGGCCAGTGCAGCCCGGTTAGCCATCTTGTTGGTATGGCGAAATTACATGAAAGGTCGGCGTGAAAAGAAAGGAGATAGTCCCACCCCTGCGATGGTTCGGGGAATGATGGATGCACGGCTGGAGGTTGAGGAGCTGTTGGAGAAGAGGTTGTTCCGGACTCAGATTGAGCTACCTCCTCGTTGGGCGGAATATTATGAGGGCACTGTTAGCACGAGAGGTGTTGAGCATGAACGGCACCATGAGTTGAGGTTCGCATTTTAGAAAGCCCCCTTTGCCAATTGTTTAGCAAGACGGACTGAAGATAGACACAATTTCAAAGGCACAACCTTTGTCTTGAGGTGAGTTCGGATCGCAATTAGGATGTGGGTCTTGGTTCTTGTCCTTATTAAAACCTCGCAGGAAATGGTTTATTGATGAATCCCTTCGATCTCTCCCTAGAAACCATCGAAGAACTGGTCCAACAACACGGCACCCCCATCTACGTGGTCAGCCGGAAAAAGATCATCGAGAATTTCAAACGCCTGGACGACGGCCTGCCTGCCGTAAAGTTTTTTTACGCCATGAAGGCCAACCCCTGTCATGAAATTCTGCAAGCTCTCAAAGAAGCCGGTGCCGGTTTTGATGTGGCCTCCAAGGGGGAGATCCTGGCCGCCATAGCTGCGGGAGCCGATCCTGCTGAAGATCTCATTTTTGCCGATACGGTCAAAGACCCCAAGCAGATTGCCTATGCCCACAGCATTGGCCTCGATGATTTCACGTTCGACAACCATTCGGAAATCACCCAAATTGCCCGGCATGCTCCCGGTGCCAAAGTGCACCTGCGCATTATCGTTTCCAACGAAGGCAGTGTGGCCCATTTGAGCCATAAGTTTGGGGCCGACATTGCCGAGGCCATACCCCTTTTGCAAGCGGCCAGGGATCAAGGCCTGGTACCCCGGGGCATCAGTTTTCATGTGGGCAGCCAATGCCTTGACCCCCAACGTTATGTAGAAGCCCTCAACACCACTCGTGGAATTTTTGACGAAGCCGCCAAGGTGGGCATCACTTTGAAAACCATTGATATCGGTGGCGGTTTTCCCGTGCGCTACATTGATGAGGAGATCGACATCCCGGGACTGTGCCGCACCATCCGGGAGCACTACCGCAAACTGTTTGGCGAAGGTAGCGGACGCACCTGTGATCTTATGGCTGAGCCGGGTCGGGCCATCGTTGGCGACGCCATGATTCTGGTGACCAAGGTCATCTCTGAGTCGGTACGCCATGGGCGTAACTGGCTCTATTTTGATGATGGAACTTATGGTAGCTTCATGGAAGTTTTACTCTACCAGATGAAATTCCCTTGGCGGACCAACACCCAGGGATCCCCAACACCTTATGTGCTGGCGGGCCCCACCTGCGATTCCATCGATGTTTTTTCGCGGGATTCGGCGGGAGAAATCTGCACCGTGGAATTGCCTGAAATGCACCTGGACGATTTGCTCATTGCCGGCAGTATGGGCGCTTATACATTTTCTGAGTCCACCCGTTTTAACGGTTTTGAGCCACCCAAGTTTGTTTTTATTGATTGAGCCCACAGGGAGAAATAATGACCATAGAGATTAAAGACCTGAAAAAATCCTTTGGCTCAAAAGAAGCCGTTAAGGGCATCTCTTTGGATGTGCCCGAGGGCTCGTTTTTTGGTTTCCTGGGCCCCAATGGCGCCGGAAAAACCACCACCATTCGCATGATCACCGGATTGCTGGCACCCACCAGCGGCGATGCCATTCTGGCTGGTCATTCCATCGTCACCAACGCTTTGGCTGCGAAACAGAGCATTGGTGTGGTGCCTGATGACCTGGCCCTCTTTGACCGGCTATCCATGCTGGAGCATTTGACCATGGTGGGCCGCATTTATGGACTCAACAAAGATGACACCCTCACCCGCTCCCAGGATCTGCTAACGGTCATGGGTCTTTGGGATGAAAGGGGCACCTTTGCCGGAGACTCGTCTCACGGCATGCGCAAAAAACTGGCCCTGGCCATGGCTTTGATCCACAAACCCAGCATCCTGTTTTTGGATGAACCTTTTGAAGGCATCGACCCCCTGGCCAGCAAGGTTTTGCGCAGCCTGCTGCAGAGAATGTCCCAAAGTGGAACCACCATTTTCCTCACCTCCCACATTCTCGAAATCATTGAAAAACTGGTGGATCATGTGGCCATCATTGTAGAAGGAGAAATCGCCCTCAATTCCTCCATGGATGCCCTGGCTGCTGGAGGCCGCACCCTCGAAGAGGCTTTTGTTCAGGCTGCCGGTGACTCTGCCCTGGAATCCGAACTGGATCTGCCATGGCTGTAGCCATTTCCCTGCTGCCCTACATGTGGAAAGCCTGGTGGCGCAAGCTGGAACAAAAAGGCGTCTGGCATGGGGCCAATACCACAATGGTCATGGGTATGGCTTTTTTCGGATTTATTGGCATTATGGTGGGCAGCATTGTGGCCATCAAATCCATGCGCGGCGATTCTTTTGCCCAAGGACTCATGATTCTGGAGGCCAATCTGAGTGCCGTGATGATGGGCTGGTTTCTCATTCCCATCATGGTAGGATCCACCACTGCTGAAGGGCGCGGCCTGCAACCCACGCGCATGGGGCAATTTCCCCTCAGTAATTTCGATCTTGTATCCATTGGGTTGATGAGCCGGTTGGTGCAGCCGGTGTATTGGATTTTGCTGGGCGCTTCTCTGATGGCCCTCTTGCCTTTGCTGGCTTGCCCCAGCCCGGTTCTGGGATCGGTCGCCGGACTTCTTTTCCTTGTTTTCAGCTCCATGCTGGCCTGGAGTGTGGAATTATTCAGCAGCGCCCTCTTCACTTCCCGGCGGGGACGTGAAATGATGATGGTTTTGGCGCTGCTTTTGTCGATCCCGTTCTTTGGCATCATCATGGGTGATTTTTCCACCACCGATGGCGAAATATTTTTCTCCCTTGGGGACCGCAGTGTGCTGCTCTTCAATGAAGATGGCAGTTCAGGATTGTTGACTCAATTCCGCTTCCTTTCACCCTCGGTTTGGGTTTCTTCCACGGCGGAAGGCCATCATGGCCTTGGGGGATTGTTTCTGGTCTGTGCGGCGGCTGTCTTGAGCTCAGGTTTGGCTCTTTTCAGCCTGCGCCGAGTGATGCTCCATCCTCCCAGCAGTTTGGGTGGCCGCAAAAGCACGGGCCGCCCCATTGGCGTGCCTCGGTTTTTGTCTTCCGAAGTGGGGCCCATGGTGGTCAAAGAATTGCGGTATCTGACCCGCACTTTGGACCATTTGATGGGGGTGAGCATGGGCCTGATCGGCCTGGCCTGGATCCTTATTCGGCCTGACCACGCCCTTTATGTTCTGCCTTTGGGAGTCATGAATATTGTCTTCAACGAATCTGCCATTCCCTTGAATAATTTTGGGTTGGATGGACCCGGTGCCGACCGTTACCGCCTCTTGCCTTTGAGTGGCCGCCAAATCATTCTGGCCAAAAATCTGGCATATTTTATGGTCGTTGCCGTACACATTGCTCCTCTTATTTTGGCCGGTTTGCTTAAGGGAGAAGCCATGCTGGCTTTAGTCACCATCCTGGCCACGATGGCCGTTTGTTTGCTGACCACTGTCGGAGGGAATATGGCTTCCATCAACTCTCCAGCACTTCGGGCTTTCTTCAATTTCGATTCTAAGGAACAGACTGGTGGGACCCTGGCGCTCATTCTCGCAGCCTTGCTTTGGTTGCTGCCGGTGGGTGTGTATTTTGCTATGGCTTGGATGGGAACGTGGTGGTCGCCGGTGTTGGGCATGGCCGTGCTTGCGGGGATAGCTTTGTTGGTATACCGGGCAACCTTGAGCAGTGCTGGCCAACAGTTTGAGCAATCTTCTGAAAAGATGAGAGAACGGCTCAGCAAGGCCTAGTTTTTCGGTTCATCAATGAGACGAATTTTTGCCTTCGCTCGCATACATGCGTTCAATCAATTGGCGATATTTTTCCGCCACAACCTTACGCTTCACTTTTAAAGTGGGCGTAATTTCTCCCGCCTGTTGGGAGAACTGCTTGGCCACCAGAGTGAAACGTTTGATTTTTTCAAAAGGTGCCAAAGATTTTGAGTGTTCGCGGATGCGCCGATTATAAAGCTCCACCACTTCCGGCAGGGAAATCAATTCTTCATAGTTTTTGAATTTGAGTTGTTTTTGCTTGGCAAACTCGGCCAGGTTTTCAAAGGCCGGCACGATGATGGCACTGATGAACTTCTGCTTGTCGCCAATAATAGCCAACTGGTCAATGAAGTGATCTTTCCCCACCATGGTTTCGATGCGCTGGGGAGCCACATTCTTTCCGCCTGAGGTGATGATCAAATCTTTCATGCGGTCGGTGACCATCAGGTAGCCGTCATCATCAAGGCGACCAATGTCGCCTGTGCGGAACCAACCTTCAGTGAAGGCCTCCGCATTGGCTTCTGGCATGCCAAAATACCCCATGGTCACGTTGGGTCCTTTGACTTGAATTTCACCCGTATCGGCAATGCGGATTTCCACATCATCAATGGGTCGGCCCACCGTACCAAATTTGAAAGCGCTCGGTGAGTTGCAGGTGAGCATGGGCGCAGTCTCCGTCAAGCCGTACCCCTGGCAAATGAGCAGGCCCACCTTCAGAAAGAAATCTTCCACACTCCGGTCCAGGGCCGCGCCTCCAGAGGAGAAGAAATTTTTGGGTCCACCCACCACGTCGCGAATTTTTGTCAGTACCAGTTTATCAGCAACCCGGTACCGCATATTAAGGCCAGCGGTGTTTTCAACGCCCGCGTAATGATTGTTCCAGTATTCTTCCCCCACACCCAGAGCCCAATTAAAAATTTTCAGCTTTAAGGCAGGGCCCATCTCTGCTTTGTCAACGACAGCCGCGTGAATCTTGTCGTAAAGGCGGGGCGCGCTCACCATCACCGTGGGCCGCACTTCAGCCAAAGTATCGATGACCTCTTTGGGGTTCATCAGGACGGTGTTGATGGCTCCGCTGAGCAGCACATAAATGGACCACGACCGTTCATACACGTGACTCAAAGGCAGGAAACAGAGGGAAATATCGTTTGAATCCACTTGAAAGCGCGTATCGAGAGTGGAATGCTGGTTCACAAAATTTGCGTGGCTCAGTTGCACGCCTTTGGGCTTGCCAGTGGTTCCGGATGTGTAAATGATGGTGGCCAGGTCGTCGCCCGTCATATCATGGCGCCGGGAAGCAATATCACTGATTGTTGCTTCCGTGGGTCTGATAGCCAGGAAGTCTGCAAAGGCAAGAATTTTAGGATCATCGGTCACGGCGTCGGAATCCATCAGGATGAGGTTTTCCATGGCCGGACATTGGGCCAGAGCCTCACTGGCTGCAGGAATTTCAGCCTCGGTGCCCACCAGCAGCAAGCGCATGCCCGAATCGGTGGCAATGGCCGACAGCTGCTCTGCAGTGTTGGTGGCATAAACGGGCACGGTGATGGCGCGGATAGATAAAATGGCAAAATCGGCAATGAGCCATTGGGGCATGTTGGGTGAGAAGATGCCTACGCGGTCGCCAGGTTTGATGCCATGCTCCACCAGACCGGCTGCGAAATTTTCGATGGCCGTGGCCATTTCGCTATAGGTCTGGTCGTGCCACTGGGTGCCACGTTTGTGCCGCAGAGCGATATTGGTGCCGTGAGAACCAGCGGCAGCCAAAATTTTCAGGCCGATATTTCGCAAAATGGGGTCTCCTCAAAAGAATGGGTCCCGATAGTATAGTTTGTTTTGGAGGTGGTGTCCTGAAAAAGATGATTTTCAAGTCTCAATCATCCGGCCATTTCCCGGGGTTCATGTTGCCGAGCCACATCCCAAATCACTCCAGGCAATTCTCCCGCGCACTCCCGTGTGGTGACCAAAGCTTTCTCGGGATCGTTATTTTCATGGCTGAGGTGAGCCAACATTATGGACTTTAATTGGGGTGATTGGGCGGCCAGGGACCTGATCAACAAACCACTTTGGTGGTTATTCAAATGACCGCCATCACCAATGATCCGGTTCTTGAGAAAAGCGGGATAAGGGCCCGTGCGCAGCATGACCTCATCGTGATTGCTTTCCACATAGAGGTAATCCAGATCCTTCATGGGGCGGAGATCCAATCCTTCAACAGTGCCCACATCGGTGGCAAACAAGGTGCGCACACCGGCGGCTTCCACCAGGAAGGCACAGGGCTCTTTAGTATCATGGGAAATCTTGAGGGTGGTAATTTCGAAACCGTGGTGCGCAATAATTTCACCCCGGCGCAGGATTTGGTGATTCAGGGCCGACATATTGCCGCCACTGATGGTGCCGGCTGTGGCCAAAATCGGAGCATCCATCTTTTGGCTGCATAAGCGCGCACCCTGCATATGGTCCCCGTGTTCATGAGTGACCAAAATGCCGCAGACTTGGTCTGGATTGAGGCCCATTTCGGCCATTCTCAAGAGGGTTTGCTTGCGGTTGAATCCACAATCGACCATAAGAATTTTTTCACCCAGACAAATGACCGAGGAGTTGCCCTTGCTGCCGCTGCCGAGGTTGATAATGCGGGGGACGGGAGATTTCAGCAGGGAATCAGACATGGTATTTCTTTCAGGAGGCGTTGGAGTTCTCCTGTTTAATATCAAAAACAGTGCTTGCGAGCAAGCACTGTTTTTAAGGTAAAAAAGAAGATTTTGAAAAGTCGGTCAGGGTTTGGGCGTTCCCACAAACACCGTGTCGACCCGGCTGTCTTTGACCACCATCAAATCTACAAAACTTCGGTAGGCGGTCACTAAAGTATCGGTGACCGCTACAGTCAGCAGGTCGTTGCGGCCATTGCCGTCCCCAGCGCCCAGGAATTCAAAACCCAGATCGCTTCCCTGATATCCCCAGAATTCCACGGTGGTGGTGCTGTCGTCCCGGGCAAAATACATTTCCATGGCACCCAGTCCGTACTGCTTATCCACCGCCCGGTGCACATCGCCCCAAATGCCGCGCAAAGCCAGGTCTTCTTCTTCTTCGGGGGTCATCACCGGTTTAGGGGCTTCCCAATCATAATAGTCCGGTGGCTCCAGAGATTCGGCCAGGGCATCCATCCAGGTGGTTTCCCGGTGAAAGGCGCGGTAGCGCAAAAGTTCTGAATGTTCCCAACCGGCGGCTGAGTCCAGGAATTCGATGTCCAATGCCTCGAGGATGTAGCTGTTCCCCGAGGGATGCACCACCATCACATCACCGTTGCTGAAACCCGAGCGGCTGAAGTCGTAAATCTCGATGAATCGCACCGAGTCGGGATGCACTTCGTTGTAGGCGCAGCAATCGAAGAGATAGTTCAGGGCGTTGCGATCAGTGATCACCACTCGCGGAATAACCGGCCTGGTCAAACTCACCGAGTCGCTTTCCACACTTCCGCTGAACCCGGCTCCGCCTACATATTCAGCATAGTCTTTCCTGCTGATGGGGCCGGACATTCTTTGAGCCCCAGGGGCCACCGTGGACCCGCCTGCATTCTCGTTGTTGTCCAGGTGATCCTGGGCCAGCTTCTTTAACTCTTCCAGATAATCAGGCAGCGGAACTTCGGTTTCGGCATCCTGGCTCCAGGCCGTAGCGGCCAACAGAAGCATCATCATGATCACCAACCAGTACCTCACGGTGACACCTCCGCAGCCTGGTTCAGAGAAGCCTGATCCATCAACCCCTGCAGCACCCGCACTTCATCGCGAGCAGTGACCGCCTCTTGGAACAAGCCCAGATCACCGGCCAACCCCTGGCGCAGTTCATACATGGAGACCAGGGTTTCGAGATCGAACCCGGCGGGATCTTTGCCGATAACTCGCAAGGCCTCCGTGATGGAAGCGCGCACCAGACCCAAGGCCCCCCGTTTGTTGCCGTCGGCCAACATGGAGGCCGCGCTGTAGCGAGCCGTGGCTACGGTTTTTAAGTCCGTGGCATACTCTTCGGCCACACCCAGGAAACAGTAGAACGCTTCCCGGCGCTGGCCTTCCTGCTGGTAGAATGTGCCTCGGTTGTAGAGAAAGACCGGATAAACCGCGGTGATGGTAGAGTCGATCTGGCCCACTTCCGGGTTCATGTTGGGCTGTTGGGCCACATCTTTCAAAAGTTCGTGCATCCGGCCCAGGCCAGCATCGTACTCTTGGGTTTTAAGGAATTGGGTGGCCCCTACAGACCAATCAATTTGACGGCGCACACCATGAGTGCGGGCGTCTTTGCCCAAAGCCAGTAAGGAGTCGCGCTTCACCGCGGCCATGGCTGCGGTGGTATCCGGCAGTTGGTTGGTGGCGCTGTAACGTTGCCTTAACGCCAGGTTGCCTTCGTCCCAGGACCAGTGTTGGAGCAGGCCACTGACGGTGGCCGGGTCCAGGTTTTCGTTCAGCATGGCCTGCCGGCTGTACCGGTAAAGGAAGTCTTCGCCGTTGCCTTCTTCAAAGGCCAGGCGCTTGCGCAAAACATCGATGTTCAACATCCAGCGGCGCACATCTTCGTCGACCAAGGCGGGGCCCAATTGGGCCAGGTCGTTGCGGGCCTGGACCACAAAACGGCGGTAGAACCAACGGTTGTCCTGGGGCAGAAAAAGACCCGCCCTCGCCGCGGGTGCGTTTTCCGGATTGCCCTCAGCGGCCACCGCAGCATCCCCCGACAACAGGGCCTTGGTTTCATCCATGGTGGCATCAAACTGGTGCCTTTGCAGCAGAATGTCTTCGCATTGGTCCAGCCACAGGGAGGCCTGGTCTCTTGAATTGGCAGCGGTGCCCAGGGTATCATTCTGGGCCCAGCCTTCCTGGGATCGGCTCCAGGCCAGGCTGGCCATCTGGTAATACCAGGTGTGCTGGCCAGGTTGGCTTTGGGCCATGGCCTGATAACCGGTGATGGCTGCGTCGTAATCCTGGGGCTCGCCCAGAACCCTGGCCCGGTTGTAGAGATCAGCGGCCAAAGCGGAAGCCACCGCTTCGCTGAGGCGGTCATGCCCAGCCACTTTATTGAGATGCTGGCGGCGCAATTCCAAGAGACGATCTGACGATGAACGGTAGGTTCGCAGCAAATCGTCCTGCTGGCGAATTTGGGCCGTGCCACCGGCTCTGGCCACCATGCGCTCCAGAGAAGCGTACAGGTCTTCCCGTTCTTCTTTCTGGCTGGCCACCTGGCCCAACCGGTCTTTCCAGTACCGGGCTGCCAGGCGGTTGTAAGCGCCGCTCAGGTTGCGGTTTCGCTCTTTCAGGTCCACCAGGGTCTTTTGCACCTGCTTGACGTATTCTTCGGCTTTACGGCGACTCTCCAGTTCATCCTGGAAGGTGGCGGCGCTGTCCAAATCTGCGGCCCGGGTTGAGGCCAGAGAAGCCAGATAACCCAGATCTTTGCCCATTTGGTGCAACAGGCTGGTCATGCGGGTGGAGTTGTAAGGGTTGGCGGGGTTGGCCAAGTCCAGGCTGCCCGTCTTTTCAAATTGATTCCACCGGGCTTCATATTCCATGAGGGCCGACTGGCGGGATTGCAGATTGTCCTGCAGGCCACGCAAAGATTCAGGCGACAAGGCTCCGGCGGAAATATTGCGCGATGCGCGGCCCATTTCGTTGATCATCTGATCCAGGTCCGAGCTGAATTCCTGCACTAGGCGCCCCACAGATTGCTGGGTGCGGGCAGAGTCGGCGGTCATGGTGGCCAGATCCAAACCGTTCTGCAAGTCCACCAACTGGCGGCGCAAATCCAGGCTGCGGCCGCTGAAACCCAGCACTGCCACTTTCACTTCCCGGGACTGAACCTGGCGAGCGGGATCGTTGCTGTCCCACTCCAGGGCCGTGCCCAGAGAATCAGAGGTTTGAACCATGCCGTCAATTTGTCGCACGGTTTCGTCGAGCCCTAAAATGAGAGCCGCTCCGTGGTCGTTATCGGCCATGCCCCGCAGGACGAGGTGTCCCACAGCCTGGCTGTCGGCCGCACTCATGGCAAAACGTTCGTCCCCGGTGGAGGCCAGCTGGATAAACCGCGCCACCGCAGCCAGGGTGTCCACCACTTGTTCCCGGAATTCCAGTTCTTCAGCCTGGATCTCCAGCACTTCCAAAGTGTCGGCATTGAGCACCACACCAAAAGAACTGTCGGTTGCCAGCACAAAAGAAGTATCGATGCCCACAGGCACCACGGGAATGGGGTCGTCCTTCACCACTTCCTCAGTAGTCTGCACTGCGATGGAAGGAACCACCTCCTCCGTCTTGGGATCCGGAGCCGAACCCGAACATCCATACAGAGTCAGGCCCACCAGTATCATCAGCCAAGGCAGGGTCAATCGGGCGTACACAGACATCACTCCTGTCCCTTGATTTCAAGCCAATCGAGCACCAACTGGAACATATCAGGCACTTCTCCCGGTATAGACGAAACCGACTCCAAAGCCACTTCAATGACTGGTCCGGGAGCAAAAGGATCATCATCAGGTGCCGGTCCACGGAATACGCGGCCGGCCTTGACGTGATTGGCTTCCAGATAGAAATCGGGCAAATCGATGCGGTAGGCCTGGCTGCCCAGGACCACCAGAATTCGTAACAAATTGTTCTGCGTGCGGTGCAGGAAATAGAACTGGTACAGCTTGCCGTTTTCATCCACCGCAGAGCCTGTGCTGGTGCGGTCTGCTTTTTGGCGACTGTAGTCCAGAGCCTCGGCCACGGCCGGGGGCAAGGAGCGCGGATGACCTAAAATCCATCCCGTCAAATCTCGTTTTTCCTGGCTGGCCGGTTTGTTCAGGCCCGCACCCTCTCCGGCATTGCGCTGTCCGCGGTTGATGACGACGGTCTTTTCCAAACCCTCATCCGCTTCCACATCGCCACTCTTGTCTTTACCCAAAGCGGCGCCGCCCGGTTGGTCGGCTGCGCCCTGACCAGTGGGGGAAACCACGGGAGCCGCACCGGCGGCATGGCGCATGGTGGCGTCCAAATCTTCGCTGTCGTCGCGAGTGGTCATTTGCACGCTGGGATCACGCAGGGTGGCGGCGGGCAGATCGACGTTGGGGGTGTCGCTCTCCCAGGCTTGGCCATCGGGAGTCTCGCTCATGGCCACTTCGGTTTTCACGCGATCGCGCACGGGTTCAATTTCGGGAATGTTATCAGCTTCAGCCGCATCCGGAATGCTGAACAGCTCCACTTCGTTCTGTTTGAACTCTTCAAAGTTGGTCTGGAAATTATCCATCTCCGGAGCCAGGTCCTCAAAAGAGACTTCTTCCTGTTGTACCACTTTGGGCGGAGTAAGAATCTTTTCGATGAGCGGCGCCGTCTGTTTCCCTACGGTGTATGAGATGGTCCCCAGCAAAATGACTGCCAGCAGAAAGGGCAGGATCAACATGGCGCCTGCATAAGACGTCGCTTTGTTGTCGAGTACCTTTTCTACAAACTGTCTGTTGATGGTGGTCATCCCTCACCACCGGCTTCTGGTTTGGACAATTGAAAACAGACCAGACTTTTCTGCATGCCCAGATCTTTACAGATGTCGAGCAGATCGACCGTGAACTGTGTGGGCGAGTTGAATTCCGCCTGAATGGCCACGGGGATTTTATTGGGATTGGATGTCAACATCAGGCTTTTCAGCTCATTGAACTTAGCCATGGCAAAACCTTTGTCGGTATTGTCCAAGGGCATTTGCACCTGATATTTGCTGTCGATCCAACCACACTGGATGCGCCCGTCCTCACGGATGAACACATCAAAAACATCTTTGTCTGTTTGCGCGGCAATATTCTCGCCCTTGCTGTGAGGCAGGGGAATATCTACCTGTTGCTGAATTTTTGTGATCATCAGAAAGCCGAAGAGGACAATCAGAACCACATCCACCAACCGGACGACCATGCCGTTGCTTCTATTCTTATGCATGAGGCGTCGTCCTTTCTATGCTGCCCGGCCAATGTCTTTGACCAGCATCTCGCGGTAATCTTCAACCTTTTCCAAAGCCAACATGATGCGGCCACGGAAAGCAGCTCCCATCTCGGTGCTCATCCAATTCAGAATCACCGAAACCACAATACCCATAAAGGTGGTGACCAGGGCAATACCCATGGCAGCCAACAGATCGTCATTGCTTTGACTTACGCTCTTGGCCGCAAAACCACGGTAAATTCCCCACACCGTACCCAGCAGACCCAGTCCACCGGCGGTGTCGGCAAAGAAGGCCATGCGGGCCTCAAAGGTGTTGAAGCGGTGCTCTTCTTTTTCCCGGTAGAACTCTGCTTCGGAGCTGATCAGACTCATGTCTGCGCTCTGGCGGTAGACTCCGGCCACATCTTTTAGCAGACGGCCCACACGGCTTTTTTCATTGCGTAAAATCAGGGCATCAACATCCCCCGTTTTCATGCTGGCCACATCGGCTTTATAAATTTCAGTGCCGCGAATTTTCTCCAGCCAGTGCACTCGCAGCTGGTCGATCACAAAGAAAATTCCAATGACCAGAAGACCGATGATCACATGGCCGATGGGCTTTCCCTTGTCAATAAAGGCCATGACCGATTCACTGACCTGGACCTCTTCTTCCGCATCGGGCGTTTCGACCAAAGAGCCCGTCATCTGGGCCAGCCGCACATCCTGAGTTGAGTCCTGGGCAGAGGCCTCCTGCCAGAACCCAGTTGTCACCACAATCACCAGCGCCGCCGCCATCACAATTTTTCCCCACCTGAACATTATTCTTCTCCTCCTGATTGGATAGTGTTCTCTTCTTCATTTTTAACCTGAGTTTTACCTACGGACAGACCGTTTCGGCCCGGATCCAGAATCAGCATGGGTTGCTGTCTTTCCACATCCCGCAGGGGTCTTTTTTCCACACCAAATTCAAGGGTGCGCTGCATCACCTGGCGGGCGATCAAAATCTCCCGGGTGATGGTTTTATGGTCCCCGCCACTGGCATCCCGCCATAGCAGTTGATAAGTATATTGATCCACATCCACCAGTCGACCGGCAGCGTCGCGCCAATCCCAGACCACCTGAGATGGGGGAAGGCCCAAGCCTTTGAACTGGCGCACAGGCCGGCCTAAACTGTCCAAAATGTCCAAATTCCAAGCCTTTATACCCTGCACTGATCCCAAACTCAAGATGTTGATGGGTATGGCCGGGTATTGGTAGAGAGTGATCTCTTCCAGGGGCGGAATGCTGTCCTGGCCCACTGGCCGCATGAGTTGCCGGCGCAGGGCTTCGTTCCCGATGGGGCGAAGCTGTTTGATTTGGATTCGGTCCTGTCCCAGGCTGTCGGCCCCTGCCTGCCGGGCCAAATAGCGGGCACGATCCAGTTGGTCGGCGTCGGCCACGATGACCAGATCGCCACCTGTGCCGTCCTTCAGGTTACTCTGCAGAGAATCCATACTGGCCTGATAGTTGTCGCTGTAATTCCCCCGGGGCAAATCACTTTCCGGATAGGCATCGGTCATGCCTTCGGTGACATCCCAGGTGATCCGGTCGCTCCAGGTGCTGTCCATGACGCCAATGCGCCAGCGAGGCAAACGGCGCACCCGGCCCATATCCACACCCTCACCAAAGACTCGCCTCAGGCGCTTGATACGGATCATGGCCGTATCGGAGGCGGCCTGAACGGTGAAAAACCCGTGAGTGGGTTCCAGCATAGCCATGTTGACCTGCTGGGCTTCGGGGAAGAAGTCTTCGTCACTGGAGGGCAGGTTCGCATTGTATGGAGCATCGTCCATGTGCTGGTGGCTGTAACGCACCGGTGGTTTGGCTTTGCCCGAGGCGTGCCAGCTGATGACGATGCCGTGGGAACCACTGGTCAGGTCGGCCAAGTCACTGCGGGGTTGGGTGTAGGTGTACTCCAACCAGGCCCGTTCTCCAATGCCGATCCTCGCACCCAAAATCCACTGGTCAGAGTCGAGGCTGGCCAAGACACTGTGCTGGCCGTAAATGTTACCGCGAGCCGAAGCCCCGTAAATGGTGCGCCATTGGCGGTCCACCACTCCGGCGTTCAGCATGAAGAGTTCCCGTTCCCAGGACACTCCCCCTCGTAATGTGGCCGGCAGATAAACACTGCCATCATGCCCGCCCAAAGAGACGTTGGGCTGATGCGGATTTTCCAGAACCAGACCGGCGGTCACTCCCTGCAAGGGCAGGCTGTAGGCTGCGGCCAAACTGGTGGTGGCCACGGTGCGGCTCAGACCTCCGGTGAGTAGGGGATCCACAGTGGAACCCTGGCTGAAGTCCGCATCGCTCAAATCGAAGGAACGTTGATCCAACCCCAGAGACAGACCCAGAGACAGACCCGCCACCACACGCCGTCCATATCCTGCGCGGAATTTTTTCAAACCCCACAAGGGTGTAGACAAATAGTTAGCGTCGAAACTCAATCCACCGCCAAACTTTCGGGTGGTGTAGATGAGTCCTCCGGTGTTCAGGTCGTTTGAATTTTCCAGCAAACCCAAGTGGAACACCTGCATCCCGGCAGAGATCTGCGTCAGGGTCATTTCACCCAGGGCCGGGTTCAACCCAAAGGCAAACGGATCGTTCAAATCGGCCACCATGGCGTTGGAGCCCATGGTGGGTTCGTTCTGGGCAAAGGCTGTTCCGGCCATCAACCACAGAGCCAAAAGGAGAAGCGCCCAGGCGCGGCGAGGGCTCATCGAACCACCCCGCAAGTGCCGGTGCGGAATTCACGCCCGTCGTCATAAACCACGTAGATATATGAGCCCGGCGGCATGGGGTTGCCGTTCTGGTTGCGGCCATTCCAAACCAGGCTGCGCTCGCTGTTAAAACTGGACGTTTCGTAGACCAGGTTTCCGCTCAATTCGAAAATACGAAGAGAAGGGTTCTGCATCGTTTGGTTCAGGAAGCGGAACACGATTTCGTCGTTGTGGCCATCGCCGTTGGGAGTGGCCACGTTGGGGCTGACCACGAAGGGTCCCGAAGCCACAGGGAAACAATCCTCGGCCGCGTTGTTATCGGGGTTGATATCCCGGCCCTCAATGACGGCGATGTGGGCGCAATAATCACCCGGTCGGTCTACGTAGTACAAAATCTGAGGCAAGAGAACCGATGAACCCGACATCAAAGCATTGTACTCAACCACCCGGCCAGCCACCCTCATGCCCTCGGGGCCTTCCAGCCACATGTCTACAGTGAAGGGACCTGCGTCATAACCCTGGCACCGAATCCGGCCATTGAAGCGGATATCTTCAGCCAACCCCGCGCTGGTGGGTACGTTGCTCAGACTGGCCACCAAATCGGGACCTTCCCACTTCACGTAGAGGGGAATTTCCACCAGGGCGGTTTCAGGAAGGGCCGAGCTGGTTTCAATCACCTGGAAAACCAGGGGGCCGAACTCTTCGCACACTTCACGGGTGACGGTGCCCTCGGGAGGAGTGATGTCGAAAGAAACCATGGTATCGCCCGTAGCTACGGCCGTCACAAAGGATGGCAACAGACCCACGGTGAGTTTGGTGTCATCACCATCAGAATCCCGGGACGTCACATCGAACTTGAGATTATTGCGCTCGCGCACCCCAAAGGCCTGCACCATGCCGCCGGATATTTCATTGAGAGTGATGCCGCTTTGGCACGGTTCCAGGGTGGGATCATCAGGAGTCAGAACCAGATTGCTGACTATGATGTTCGGGGCTCGGTTGGCCGCCACCATGGTGCCCAATGTGAAGCAGTTGTTACTCGGGTCAAAATCTCCGTCCAGACCTTCGGGCGGTTCAATGCAAGCCGTGAAGGGGCAATCGCCACCGTCATCACAACTTTCAACCACGAACCGGATGGTGTCGCGCTGGCCTTCCACCAGATTGATGAGAACTTTTTCCAGGGGATCCACACCACAGGAACAGAGGCCGCTCTCCAGGGCCATGACGGCATCCTGAACCGGCTGGCGGTTCACTTCCACCACCACGTCCACAATGAAGGGGTTCTGTTGCTGGATTTCTCCATCAGGTTCCATGGGCAAAAAGATCATATCCACAACGGCCAGGTCCGGGCGAGAAGGCTCTACCAGCACCGTCAAAGAGAAGGACCGGAAGATGGCTGGGTGATGGGCGTCTCGCAATTCCAAGACAAGGTCGCCACCCTCAGCACCAACCACGTCGCCGTTGACGGCGATGATGGGCCAGCCTCCATCCACGGCCGGTTGCCGCACCACACTGAGCCAATCCATGGGGTTTTCCACCACTAATAATTCTGGTTGGGCATCGGGCCAATTCCAATCCCATTGGGTCAGGCAATAACTGAACACATCGTCTTCGCTGACGATGATGGTGTCGGCCACCGCGCAGGCCGTGGTTTCTCCCGAGCAATCAGGGTCGGGAACCAGACAGGGAGCCACCGCCAGCAGACGGACTGCCACATGTTGGTTTAATATTTGAGCAGGCAGGCAGCTGATGGGGTTCAGAGATGTGACAGACCAAGCCAGGTCGGCTGCCAAATCTACGGAGTCGGCTCCGGCTGGGACCAGACCTGAGTAGGGTTGAACCTCCACTGTCCATTCCTGGGTTTGGCCGGGAGCCAGGGGCCGGGGACCAACCGGGAAGACTACAAACGGTTCAGGTAGTACTGTAGGAGGCGCAACCTCCAGGGGGAAATGCCCGGTGTTGGTCAGGGTCACTGTGGTGGCCATGCTCACTTCAGACAGTGCCGGCATGACACCAAAATCCAGGACCGAACCTGTGCTCTGATAACCACCGGATTCCGTCCACACCAAAGAACCGAGACCGGATCCGCCATCGTCCACCCGGTGGATTCCGCCCTGTCCCAGAAGCTGGAATTGGCAGACCAGAGTGGAGTCGCCACCGTCGGCTGCTCCCCCTGCCCAATCGATGGTGACGGTCATTTGCGCTTCATATTGCAAGGTGTCCGTGGGAGTAAAGTTCACCGGCAGCATGACCGAAGCCGTGGGGCCAAGACATCCGCCACTGAACCACTGGCTGGGCAGTTGGGGGTTGGAGAAAACACCAAAAGGATCGTCCAGCTCCACTTCCAGAATGCGAGAAGGTAACAAGCCGTCGTTGGTGAATGGCAGATACGCAATCTGAGCAGAGGCCTCACAGTTGGCTTCCCGCACACCAAAATCCATGACTCCGCCACATTCGACGCCGTCACTCACGGGGCCCAGCTGAGGGGAGCCGCCCGGTGTTTCCAATATGTAGATGGTGGCTGTTTCCGAAGAAAACAGAGCCAGATCGCCATCGCCGTCAAAGTTGAGGTCGCCCACCTGTAAGGCCGCCACGGAGGCCTGCATTTCCAGAGTTTCAAGGCTCTGGGTTTCGTCGAGAGTGCAGGCCGTCAGAGTGCCGGTCAGAATATCGGCGTACCAGATTTCGGGTTGCCCGGCCGCCAGGATGTTGGACACCGAAACGGCTGTAGATTGGGAGCTCAATCCCGAAAGGGTGAGACAACCGGCAGCAGTGGCGGGCCAGGTGCCCTGAAATTCAAAACCACAGAAATTGTTGCCGTTGTTGTCGCGGGTGCTGTTGAAAATGAAAGGCGGTGTGGCAGAGTCGTCCCATGGATCCATCAGGCGGCCAAACAAAAGCCCCTGACTGAAGTCGGTTGTTTCATCGATGACCCCAGGCGACTCAAAAGTTCCATCACCACGACCTTGAGCCAGATGGACCTGGTACACAGATTGTTGCTGGAATTCGGCGGCCCAGATCAGGTCCGCAAGGCCATCACCGTCGGCATCTTTCAGCAGAGCGTGCACGGGCCAGGGTATGGATTTTTCACTGTGGGGTTGGCTTCCCGGCCGGGCCACCTGAACCGTCTGGGGCACAAGGTTGCCCTGGCCATCATTCAAAACCACCAGATATTCCAGGCCGAAGAGTCCAAAGACGACCAGGTCGTCATCGCCATCACTGTCCACATCGCCGCGCACCAAGGTGCGGGAGAGAAATTCGCCGGGGAAATCAAGGGACATGGCCTGACTACCATTGGGCGAGTAGGTGGCGCCGGGGTTTTTCCAATACTGCAATCCACCAAGGGTGAGCATGGCCAAATCGCTGGCCGCGTTGCCATCCAGGTCGATGGCTTTTAAATCTACGGGGTTGTCTGCGGTGCAGACCGCTGGCGAGCGCACATCCCAGGACTGGATGTTGCTGGAGCCATCGTATCGACGGGCGGTGGTCACCAGATAAGAGAGGCCACCTGATGAAACCAGCACCACGCCTTCCTGGTCTTTGTCGCCATTGAGATCGGCCCAACTCCAGGCCAGGAATTCCATTTCTCCGGCTGGAAAATGCGGAGCCAAATTGATGGAGCGCGACTGCAGAGAGGCCAAAGAATCGCTGAGGTGTTCATCCTCCGGGCGGATGGTGGTTTGCCAGATGTGACCCTGTCCAAGAGCCACGCCGTCGCTCTGCAAATCCCCCCGAAGAGTGATGGTCACTTCTTCCCCTGGAGCGAAAGGAATAGAAGGTGTGAATAATAAGGTGTCTCCGTTATCGGAAACGTGCAACTCGCCCCTGGTGCGCAATCCCGTGGCTGACCCGCGCACTACTAAAGCGTTTTCATAGGCAGAAAGATTTCCCGGCTGCAGGCGAACCCCAAATGGTCCGCAGGGCTGTGTTTGGACCGAGCCTCTGGGCGGGAACGTTTCATTGATTTGAGGTTGGGCCCAGGCCAAGGCCGGAAGCAGGACCAGGATCATAGCCATCAACTGCCAGGTCGCTGGGGATGTGAAAGAGCGTTTGCTCATTTTTGCGCCTCCGCCTGAAGACTCAAAGTCCGTGAATGTCTGAGTATCTCCAAAGCTTCCTCATTATCAGGTTCTCGTTCAGTCGCTTCCAGCGCCAGGGTTTCCATCTCGCCAAAACGATCCTGACTAAAGGCGATGCGGGCTTTTTTCAAAATCAGGGAGACGGAATCGTCGCCCCAGCTCTGGGCCATTTCAAACCAATGGCGGGCTTCTTCGTAAGAGCTTTGAGCCAGCAGCACATCACCCAGTATGACCGCCTCCAGGGGCAAGGGGTCACCTGCTGCCATGAGTGTTCGCAAGTCGTCCCGGGTCTGGTCCAGATTGCCAATGGATCGGGAGTAGGCCACCCGTACGCGCAAAGCCCGGCTTTTCTGGTTGGTGGTCAGAGCCTCGGGGTAGCGCAACAATTCGTTGGCCACCATGCCGGCTTCCCGCAATTGGTTTCGGGTATATAGGCGGGACATCCAGAATGTGAGCCACCGTTTATCCAGATCACCCACGGCCAGAGTTTCAGCCACCTGGCTTGGGGTTCGGGCTTGCTCCAGAGCTGTGATGTTTCGCCGAGCCATGAAAATTTCCGGCCGACCAGGGTCCACCGCCTCGGCTGTATCCAGTTTGGCCAGGGCCGAGGGAATCTGATCACCGGACCATTGGACCAGAGATTCTTTTAAGAGAAGACCAGAAACGGAGGCTCTGGCCTCTTTCATTTGTTTTCGCAGAGTCGCATTTTCGGAGTCGAGGTTTTTGGCCGAGCGAAAATGCTGGTCCATGGTCATCCAGTCCCCATCCAACCGGCTCAGTTCTCCGGTGATGTAGGCCGCCAACGCGTCTCCATTTTGCCGGGTTGCGCCCCTCAACTGAGAAGCCAGGCGCACCTGCACTTCCATGCGCTGCTGGGCCCAGTCCTGGTCTTTTACTTTTTCCAGCCAACGGAACAATGCCTGCGGCTGGTCGTCTCCTGCCAGGGTTCGTATTTCTTCCAGATGAGGCCCGTAAGCCATGACCTTGGCCTCAACCAGGCGCAACCTGGTTTCCGGTTTATTGGGTACAGCCATGAGTGCGTTTTCGAACCTCATAGCGGCCGTCATCCAGTCGCCGGCCTCAGCCGCCTGGTCTCCAGCCAAAGCTTCATCGTGCCAGTGTCCCAGTTGGATGAATTCAATGTCGTGGTCAAAAGTATTGACGGAAGAGCTGCAGCGTTGGAACCATCGGTTCATGTTTTCGTAATCGGCTTCTGCTCCATAGAGTACGCCCAAACTGTAGGCCCTCCAGGGTTCGGGCTGGGCCTCTTGTTTCTTTTGCAGGGATTCGATGGCGCTTTGGCGATGGGCCAGGTCCAATTCCAGAAGTTGTTTGGTACGATCTACGGGGGCGGCGCAACTGGCCACCAAAGTCGCTGCCACCAAGGAAAGACAGATCCTTGACACCAGCGGCAAGAAACTGGCCCCCATAATTGAACGAAGGCGTTCAAAGACCAAAACAGACTCCCTTTTAATACTACATAACATACTATTCAACACCAAGTTAGGCACGAACCCTTTTCTGCCCCTGACTCAGGGGCATCATCCCTCCAACAGAACACATGCCTTGATTGCATGAACTGTTCCCAACCTTTGGGTTTGTGTCAAGCTTGCTTTTTTTTATGGAATTCCCGATCCTCATAAACACCCCACATAAAACCAGCCTCGCAGGGCTGGTTGAATTGCGAGGGGCTATGCAAATTTCTCAAACCATTCCGTCCGTACTTTCCGCCAATGATCTTTTTAAGGCTCAGTATCAAAAAGCGCTGCGTTGGTCACTGCTGGTGGCCCTGCTGCTGACCAGCCTGGGTGTTTGGCTGATGCCCGCATATCACCCCAACCCCTATGTTCTCAGGGAAGATTTTTTAGAAATTCAGGACTTTGAGATTGTTGAAGATTTTGAACTGCCCATCAAACAACAAATCAAACCGCCCGTCGTGATCAAAGAAATCGAACCTGTCACCGGCGACGTGGTGGACGATTTTGTCTTGCCCAATACTTTTGAATTTGATTACTACGACGGAGGAAACGCTCCCATTTGGCAAGATCCGGTGGATGCCTTCTCCCCCACATCCAGCAACCCTGTTTTGATGCATTTCGCCAAACCTGATTACCCTGAAATTGCCCGTCGATCCCGCTTAGAGGGAATGGTGATAGTGAAAGTTTTGGTGGGCAAAAGCGGCCTCGTGGAACAAACCATCATTCTGCAGGGCGCCAACCCCATTCTGAATAAAGCCGCGGCTGATGCCGCCAAGAAGTGCCGCTTCAAACCCGGAACCCAACGCACTATGCCTGTGAAAGCTTGGATGGCTATTCCATATTCTTTCAAGCTGAATTGAAAGGTGGACTATCCCGTAGATTCCATCAGTGTTCAAGGAGTTCTTCCACTGTTTGGATCAACCTCTGCACAGCAAAGGGCTTTTCAATGCGGGCCAGGAAACCATACTCTGAATAGTTAGCCATAATGGGGTCATTGGAATATCCACTGGCCACCATGATGCGAGCGTCTGGGTCCAGTTCCAAAATTTTGTCTGTGGCCTCCAGGCCTCCCATGGCCCCCGGCACCGTAAGGTCCATGATGATGGCCTTGATGGGTTGCCGGGTCTTGAGCCGGGACTCATAGAGTTCAATGGCTTCGGTGCCATCTTTCGCCTGCAGCATGGTATAGCCTTTAGTGGCCAGCATCAGGCCACAGGTTTTTCTCACCAGAGCGTCATCATCCATGATCATGATGATGGCTTCCTTTTTCACTGGAGGTTCCATGGTTTTGGTGTATTGGGGTTCACTAATTTCCGCACTCGGGCTGTGCTCTCTCTGTTCCTCACGGAGACTTGCAGCCGAGTGAAATATGATCAAAATCCCTGTTTTTTGGCCAAAACGGTCCTTAAGGGTCACGGTTTTCTGAACCACAGTTTGGGAATGACCCATCTGAGTTTTGATGATCACTTCTGTATCCGCGTACTCCACGGGGGACCTCATGCCTGCCTCTTCTTTCCAAAAAGGAACCGCTTTTCCGGTGGTGGGGTCCAAGGGGAGGTAGACGTTTTCCAAGAGGGCACCCTTGGCCTCGCTGCAGTCATGCTCGGTCAGTTCCTCTGCCTTCTGGTTGAACATCATAACCTTGCGGTCGCAATCGGTGACGATGACACCTTCGCCAATGCATCTTAACACCACATCCAACTGTTCCTGCTGGGAGTTGAGGGAATCTTCTGCCTGCTTGAGATTGGTGATGTCTGTGCAAATGCCACCCACCGCATAAAGATGCCCTTCGTCATTCACCATTGGGAATCTGAAGGTTTCCAAACTCTTAATACCCACGGGCAGGGGCACAGTCTCTTCGATGGATACCGCTTCTTTCCGGTTGATAACTTTTTCGTCCTGTTCGCGAAATAGTTCGGCAATGGGGTGGGGAAATACCTCAAAATCAGTTTTTCCCTTTATTTTTTCCCAAGTTGTTCCCGTCAGAGTTTCGTATTGTCGGTTAGCCAAAAGATATCGGAAATTTTCATCTTTAAGAGACACCGGAAGCGGGAGACTCTCCATCATGCGTGTCAGGTTAGAGGTCAAAACCCTGTTCGCCTCCACTTCCTTCATATTTCTTTTCAGCTCGGCGGCCGTTTCATTCAGGGCCTCATTTTTTTCATACCATTTTTTTCTGCTCAATCCCAGGAAATAACCACCCAACAAGCCAACGATAATTGGGAGAACCAGTAATTTGGTTGCGATTGTGGTTCCGGTCATATTCAGATTGATAAGGGCCAGCACCCCCAATACGACAAACCCCAAAAGAGAATAAAACAGCGGCAACCATTTGATCTTTTTCATAGTATTCTTTCAAAAAAAAAGCCTGTGCTCAGCAATGGCTGAACACAGGCCTGAATCCACAGCAATGACAGGGCAGACTCAGCTTTCTTTGCTGGCCTTGATGCGAGCTTCGGCCCGGTCTGCAGATAATCTGGCCCGTTCCCGGTCCAAATCAGATTCCATGCTCTTAAGACGACCACGTGCCCGGTCCAGAGCATCCTGGGCCCGAGTGATGTCGATCTCATTGGCCAGCTCACAGGTGTCTGTCATGACATTCACCACGTTGTCGCTGATTTCAACAAAACCGGTACCCACGGCGAAGTGCTTTTCACTGCCGGAATCATCCAGACGCAGGAAAACCACACCAGGAGCCACGGCTCCCACCAGAGGCGCATGGTTTGCCCACACACCCAGGTAACCAGCGAGGCCGGGGATGATGGCGCTGACGGCCTCACCCTCGAAGGCTGTTTTATCGGGAGTGACGATCATCACTTTGAAAGACTTGGCCATGGGCTAACCCTCCGCCTGCAGTTTCTCAAAGTTCTCCAGGACTTCCTCGATAGCGCCACACATATAGAAGCACTGCTCGGGGATGTGATCGTAATCGCCGGCAACCAAACCGGTGAAGGACCGGATGGTGTCTTCCAGTTTTACATAACGACCGGTCATGCCTGTGAAGACCTCGGCCACAAAGAATGGCTGTGAGAGGAACTTCTGGATTTTACGGGCGCGGCCCACAACAACTTTGTCGTCGTCGCTGAGCTCGTCCATACCCAAAATGGCAATGATGTCCTGCAGATCTTTGTAGCGCTGCAGAATGGTCTGCACCTGACGGGCCAGGTTGTAATGCTCGTCGCCCAGAACCCCGGGCTCAAGAATACGGCTGGTGGAATCCAGAGGATCTACGGCGGGGTAAATACCCAGCTCGGCGATCTGACGGGAAAGCACCGTGGTGGCGTCAAGGTGACTGAAAGCGGTTGCGGGTGCAGGATCAGTCAAATCATCGGCGGGCACATAGATGGCCTGCACTGAGGTGATAGAACCACTGCGGGTAGATGTGATGCGCTCCTGCAACTGGCCCATTTCTGTGGCCAGGGTGGGCTGGTAACCCACGGCGGAAGGCATACGGCCCAGAAGAGCGGATACTTCGGATCCGGCCTGGGTGAAGCGGAACATATTATCCACAAAGAGCAATACATCCTGATTCAAAACATCACGGAAGTGCTCGGCCATGGTCAAGCCAGAAAGGGCCACACGGAGACGGGCTCCTGGTGGCTCATTCATCTGCCCGAAGACCAGGGCGGTGTTGTCAATCACACCGGACTCGGTCATTTCCAGCCAGAGATCGTTACCCTCACGAGTACGCTCACCCACACCGCAGAATACGGAGTAGCCACCATGCTGGGTGGCGATGGCATGGATCAATTCCATCACGATCACGGTTTTGCCTACACCGGCACCACCGAACAAACCAATTTTTCCGCCCTTTACATAAGGAGCCAGCAAGTCCACCACTTTGATACCGGTCTCAAAGAGTTCGTTGGCCTCGCCCTGGTTGGTCAGCTCTGGGGGGTTGGCGTGGATGGGGGACTTTTTGTCCGGCTCGGGCAGATCGCCCTTTCCATCCAGGGGCTTACCCAGAAGGTTGAAGAGACGACCCAGGCACTGGTCTCCCACGGGCACCGAAATGGGTGCGCCGAGATCAAGACCCTGCATGCCGCGGACAAGACCATCGGTCGAGTCCATGGCGATGGTGCGCACCACGTTGTTACCAATATGCTGGGCCACTTCAACCATCAGGTCGATGTTGCGTTCGGCATCCACAATTTGGATGGCGTTCAGCATGTTGGGCAAATGGTCCGAATGGAACTCAAGATCCACTGTTGGTCCAATAACCTGGACAACCTTACCGTAGTTCTCGGCCATGTTCCTCTTCTCCTTGCAATCTAAGCTAATGGGGCACGAGCCCCGCCATTAAAATCAATTTAGAGAGCGTTAGCTCCACCCACAATATCCAGAAGGTCTGACGTAATTCCACTCTGCCGTTCGCGGTTGCGCTGCAGGGTCAAACTGTCGATGAGCTCGCCAGCATTTTCCGTCGCCGCGCTCATGCTGACCATACGGGCGGCGTGTTCACTGGTGAAAGCCTCGGCCAAAGTCATGAAGACACGGTTGCGCAGGTAAAGCGGCAACAGAACCTTGAACATTTCTTCCTGGCTGGGCTCCCAGATGTAGTCGATGGCGCGTTCGTCTTCTTCGGTTTCTTCTCCACCGGCAGCCTGATCCGGCGCGATGGGCAGCAAAGGCTGATCCACCGGACGCTGAGTCATGGTGCTGATGAAAGAAGGATAAACCACACGCACTTCATCAAACTCTTCGCTGACAAAAGCATCCACGGCGGCATTGCCCACCAGGGATCCTTTTTCGCTATTGATTTCGCCACCAAAATCTGAGTGGTGGGCGAATACTTTATAGTCGCGTTTGCGGAAGTGTTCTTCCACTTTGCGACCCACAGCGTAAATCTCGGTTTCCACCCCATCGGCGATGGACGCATCCACCGAAGCCTGGGCCACCTTCAACACATTCATGTTGTAGGAACCACACAGGCCTTTATCCGATGCGATGACCAGATACAAACGCCGGCGGATGGGACGCACCTCGAACAATGGGTCGGCGATATCCGCCTTACCGGCCAGCTGCTGCATTAAGTCAGTCAGCTTGCGCGAATAAGGACGGGCCGCCAGCATATTGCCCTGAGAACGTTGCAACTTTGACGCCGCCACCATTTTCATGGCTTTGGTGATCTGCTGCGTGTTCTTGACGCTGCGTATCCGCTTATTGAGTAATTTTACCCCGGCTCCCGCCACGGGTTACCTCCTGATTTTGTCTAGCTCTGGCTCTTGACGAATTCTTCGATGGCACCAGTCAGGTGCTGCACCGTATCGGGTTCCAGCTTGCCGCTTTCGGCAATGGCGTGCATGACGCCGCTGTGTTTCTCATCCATGAAAGCGTGGAAATCGGTTTCCCACTGAGCCACATCTTCTACGGGCACCGGATCCAGGAAACCCTTGCTTGCAGCAAAGATGATAGCCACCTGGTGCTCGTTAGCCATGGGTTGATACTGGCCCTGTTTCAGGATCTCAACCATGCGCTCACCACGGGTCAACTGACGCTGGGTGCTGGCATCAAGATCGGAACCAAACTGGGCAAAAGCCTGCAACTCACGGAACTGAGCCAGATCCAAACGCAAGGAACCAGCCACTTTTTTCATGGCCTTGGTTTGAGCAGCACCACCCACACGAGAAACCGAGATACCCACGTTGATGGCGGGACGGATTCCCTGGTAGAACAAATCGTTCTCCAGGAAGATCTGGCCATCGGTGATGGAGATCACGTTGGTGGGAATGTATGCCGATACATCCGAAGCCTGGGTTTCGATGATGGGAAGAGCGGTCAGCGATCCGCCGCCATTCTCTTTACTCAACTTCACCGAACGTTCCAACAACCGGCTATGCAAGTAGAAGACATCTCCAGGGAATGCTTCGCGTCCGGGGGGACGGCGCAGCAGCAAGGACATCTGCCGGTAAGCGTTGGCCTGCTTGGACAAATCATCGTACACCACGAGGGTGTCTTTGCCCTGCCACATGAAGTGCTCGGCCATGGTGGTTCCGGTATAAGGAGCCAGGAAAAGCATGGGCGCGGGTTCACTGGCACTGGCAGCAATAATGGTTGTGTATTCCATGGCGCCATGCTCTTTGAGTTTCTTATGAACGCCGGCCACGGTGGATTGCTTCTGGCCAATAGCCACATAGAAGCAGTGCACACCTTTGCCTTTTTGGTTGATGATGGTATCGATAGCCACGGCGGTCTTGCCGGTGCCACGATCACCAATGATCAACTCACGCTGGCCACGGCCAATGGGAATCATGGAGTCGACGGCTTTCAAGCCGGTAAGCATTGGTTCGCCCACGGGCTGACGAGCGGTAACACCAGGAGCTTTGAGCTCAATGTTACGGGTTTCGTCTGAAGGTATTGGGCCTTCACCGTCAATGGGCTGGCCCACAGCGTTGACCACACGACCAACAACACCGTCTCCCACCGGAACCGAAGCAATGGTACCGGTGCGAGTGACTTGGTCACCCTCTTTGATACCAGTGTCCGAACCCAGAATGGCGACACCCACGGAATCTTCTTCAAGGTTGAGCACCATGCCGAAGATATCACCGGGGAATTTGACCATCTCACCGGCCATCACGTCCTGCAGACCGTATACGCGGGCGATACCATCGCCCACCTGAAGGATCGTGCCGACGCTTTCGACCTCTAGGTCGCGGTCGTACTTGTTCAGCTCCTGAGATAATACGGAGCTAATCTCTTCAGGCCTAAGTTTCAATGCCTATCTCCTCGTTTGTTCCGGCTGAAGCGCCGGCCATTATCAATTCTTTCCCCGGGGTGTTTACCGCACCGGGGCTTTTTCAAGCGTATTGCGCAGTTCATCAAGGTTGCTGCGCACGGTACCATCGAGAATTTTATCTCCCAAGGTCACGCACACGCCGCCAATCACTGCGGGATCAATTTTGTTTTCCAGAATAACCCTGGCACCGGTCAGAACAGACAGCTTCTCAGTGAGGCTGGCAGCCAGATCTTCAGGCAGGGTCACTGCGGTCGTCACCTGGGCGCGTACAACGCCTTGGTGCTCTTCGACCATGGCGGCGAATTCTTCGCCAATGTCCCGGAAGTTTTCAATCCGGTTCTTGTCGATCAGCAAATATAGGAAGTGCAGCAATACCTTTTCGATTTTATCACCGAAAATGTTTTTCAACAGATCCTTTTTTTCCTCATCGGCAACCTGGGGACTATCCATGAAAGTCCGCAAGTCCAAGCTGTTTTTTACGACGCTGATCAAAGCGGCGTAGGATTCGCTAACCTCCACCAGATTTCCCTCAGCCAGAGCCGAAGTCATCAGGGCACCCGCGTAACGAGTTGCTACCTTGCGATCACGCATTGGGAGCTCCCCCGCTGGTAGGCAGGTTGTCGATATAATCGGTAATCAGCTTGCGATGCAGATTGTCGTCCAACCGTTCGCCAATCACTTTTTCAGCAGCGCCAAGAGCCATGGAAACCACAGAATCGCGCAGTTCGAGTTGGGCCTTGTGGGCCTCAATGTCGATATCCTGCACAGCCTTCAGTTTGGTTTCTTCGGCAGCGGTGCGAGCCTTGACGACGATATCGTCGGCAATGCTTTCACCCTTTTTTACTGCTTCCTGAACTTTTTCGCGTTCGATGGCCTTGATGTCTGCCAGCTTGGCTTCGAAGTCACCCTTGAGAGCATCAGCATCGCTCAGGTTTTTCTCAGCCGCGGCATAATCACCATCAATCTTCTCACGCCGCGCATCGAGCAAGTCGATGATCGGACCCCAGGCAAACTTAGCCAAAACCCATACAAAGAGGCCGAAGCCCAGGGCCATGGTCAGCAGTTGGGGTATTTTCGGGAGTACCATATCCATGACAGGTTACCTTCCGGTCAGATCCACCCGGCGATTGTGCGGGGGCGAATAATTTCGCCCCCATTCACTCAAAACGCACGCCGAGTCCTCTGTCCAAATCTTTCTAGATTAATCTTTACTTATTCCGGAAAAATTCCGGAAGATGATCTAGAGATTACCCATCAACAGGATGGTGGCGATCAGAGCGTAAATCGTCAGGGCCTCAATGAAGGCGCAACCGATGATCATAGCGGTCTGAATCTGACCGATGGCTTCAGGCTGGCGGCCCATGGCGTTCATTCCGCCCTCAATTGCCCGACCCAGACCGAGACCTGAGCCAATTGCAGCCAAGCCCAAACCAATAGGAAGAGCAAGTCCCAGAATGTTCCCGTCCATTGTTTTCTCCTTCTCAGTGCGTGCGTTGCACTCTTATTAGGCGGGTTTCCCCACCAGTTTCCGGACTAAATGTCCGGGTTAATGCCCGTGCTCTTCGCCGTGAGGCAGCCACAGGGCAATGTATACTGTTGCCAGAAGCGTAAAGACCAGCGCCTGAATGGTGCTGGAAAGCAGTCCCAGAAAATAGAAGGGGAACTGCAGAGGAATACCCGGGACAAAATCGGAACCGATCAGGCCGTAGGTGATTCCTGCGCCGAGCAGCACCATGGTCGCAACCAGGGTGTCCTCGCCGAAGATGTTTCCGAAAAGACGCAGCGCCAGACTGATGGGCTTAATGAGCTCACCGAGCAGGTGCAAGGGGAAAAGCAGCAGGGAGAATCCCCAGTCCATTCCCGTTTTGGGCGAACCGGCCATATGGTGCAGGTATCCGCCAATGCCGTTTTCCTTGAGGGCAATGATCTGAACCACAAGGAAAGTAATCACACCAAGGGCCAAAGTCGTGGTGTTGAAAGCAGAAGTTGAAGCGTGGCCCAGGGGAATCAATCCAAAGAGGTTGTTCAGCAGGATAAAGAGAAAGAGGGATCCCAGGAAGGGCGTGTAGCGCCGGGCCGTGGGTCCGATGATTTGCACGAACAAACCATAAAGTCCACCGAGTACCATTTCGACAGCCATTTGGGTGCGACTTGGTTTGCGGGTGTTGAGAGATTTCTTCAGGTTGATGAAGAATATTGAGGTGAAGATAACCACCAGGAATGCGTAAATGGGGTTGGTCCACTCTTGGAGAATATGGGCGACGTTTTCGGGGACCCACTGAGAGATGAAAGTCAGAGCGTTGGGAAGGTGAGGCATGGAGCCGTGTTCGCCATGATCACCTTCGGCATGGGCGGCATCGCCGTGAGCAGCATCGCCATGGGTGTCGGCTCCATGGGCATCTGCTGGGTGAGCATCGTCGTGAGTGACTTGCTCTGTATGCGTGTCGTCATGGCCATGTTGGGCCAAAGAAGGGGTCGCTGTCGTACCGGCAGCAAAAAGAAGTGCGCTGAAAGCAAAAGCGTAAACTGCCAGTTTGTTTCTGCTCATGTCAAGCATCGTCATCCCGTCGGTTCAATTGGCGAATATCTTCAGATCGTGCACGTGCGCCTACACCCACCAGCGTGACCATCAACAAAGTGAAGCCCACAGCGTGGCTGACTGCTGGAAACGGACGGGAAAATAACACCCAAATGGCCAGTCCGTAAACAGCTATTTTGATCAAGACCCAAAAAATGAGGACAAATTCGTTACGAGGAGTGCCTTTGGGCACCACCGCATTCCGTAAAATCCCCTCCAGGGCCATCAAACCCACTACTGCCCATAGCGCCGTCAGAAAAAGACCAGCTGCGAAAATCATGGAGATCGCATACCAAGCCACTAGGCCCGCAATAGAGGCGATCAAAATAGTCCAAATTCGGACACGGGCAAGGAGGGATTTGTTCAATTTTGAAAATTCCTTGTATTTTGGTTCAAATTCATGGTTTTGAGGAATTTAACGTTTGCTGTTTCGTTTGTCTGCTTTTGCTTTATTGGCCAGGAGAATGAAGATCTGGCGAAAGGCGGCACCCACACCCATAAGCAGCCCGATGGTGGTGGTCCAAGGGGCTCCACCCCATTGTTTTTCCATGGCCCACCCTAAACCATACCCCACAATGGGGCCCGCCAACATGATCATGGGAATGAGGGTGTATGTTCCAATATCATGGGCTTGCCTGGATCTTTGGGATCCGAATTTTGAATTTTGACCTTCATTGTTAATAGTAGTTCGGGCCGCCCGTTCTGAATTTAATTGTTGGCGCAATTCGTCCACTTTTTTTCCGTCGGGACGACTGGGGTAACCTTCGGGGAGAGGGGCATCTTCAGGGGCCTCGTCGGACCACCAAGGGGTGTTGGGGTCGGATTCTGGTTTTTTTGAATCTGCCATGGGAAGCGGGCCTTTGGGCTAATGGTTTAAAATGGAATATATGGGCTGAGGATTTCAGAGAGGCTCTCTTCAAAAAATGCGGGATCCAGCCGATCGTAAAGATCTGCCATGGGAAGCCTTCCTTCGCCACGCATCCGTCGGTCATTTATGTGGAACAAATTCCAGGGCTCAAACTGCCCACATGGTCCCACTTCTCCCTGCAAATCCAACTGGACGACCCGCCCCATGATATTGGTCCAATGGAGCTCAGGGGACACCTGCAAACGCAAAGATCCCGGCTGACATTTCTCACCCAAAACCGCGAGCCCCAGACCGGTCAAGGCGGTGCTTATTTTGCTGGTCAATTCTTCGGTGTTCAATTCTGGATATTCATCGATCATCACGGTAATTTTCAGATTGCTCAACAATTCCAGCCGGCTTGTTTCGGCTCTTTGGAAGAGGCTTTCGTCGGCCATAATTTCCTGAGTTTTTCTTCCTGCCACCGCCCGCACCTCGACGGCCAAGGGTTGCATTTTTTGCTGGGCGGCTTTCAAATTGTTCCAGGTTTTGGTGAAAGCCGGAAGGTCGTTCCGGAGGGAATCCAGCCTGGCTGCCTGGAAGCGAAATGGCCTGGCCTCGGTTTCATAAGGAATCATCAATTCTGCCACGGCTTCCCGCCGAGACAACCTGGCCATGACCCAGAACTCACCCTCTTGATGGTGGGCTGTTGGGGGCACCAGGTGGATCAGTTCCGCGTGCGCGAAATGAGTCCGGGTTTTGGTGAGGGACTCCAGCTTTTGGTAGTCTCGAATGATGCCTCCCGAACTTTCGGATTCCATCACCGAAACCATTTCCGACTCGATGGATGAACGTACCGTAGCGGCCACCTCGGCCTTGGCGTTTTGCTCAGCCATGGGCATGCTCTGGCTGCTTACGCCCCAGGCTGTGACGTAGGTTTGGCGGGGAAATCGGGCATTCCAGGCAGTTTTGTCACCAGGGTCGGGAAGTTTTTCATAGTCAGCTTTTTGTGAATACCCACCACTTGAGCATCCTGTTAAACCATAAAGAATCAACAAGATAAGGGCGCAAACAGACCGGCTGTATACAGTATACCGCATTATGGCAACACCGTTCTCGCCACCCTGAAGCCCAGAACGCCAGCCTTGAACCCCGGCTTGGCGCTGTTGTGGTTGGCCGACCGACAGGCACCCGATGAGTTATCCCAGGACCCTCCCCGGATCACCCGGCTGTCTCCCCGGGCAGGTCCTTCAGGGTCTACAGCAAACCGGGTTGGGTAGGCGGAAGACCAGTTCCAACACCACTCCCAAACGTTGCCATGCATGTCGTGCAAACCCCAGTCATTGGGGTAGCGGGTGGCCACCTCGTGGCTGCCTCCCGAGCTGTTGATTCGGGACCAGGAAACGGCCTGTAAATCCGACCGGTTGTTCCCGTTGGTGAAGCGGTCCTGGCTGCCGGCGCGGCAAGCATATTCCCACTCGGCCTCCGTTGGCAGGCGGTAACCATTGGACTCTCTGTTCCAAAAAATTTCGCGATTTTTCAAGCCGTAGGCGGGCGCCAGTCCTTCCATTTTGGAAAGGGCATTGCAGAATTTCACGCACTGTTCAAAGGTGATATTCTCCACGGGGAAATTTATGCCATGGGTGGACGATGGCTGCGAGCCCATGACCGAAAACCATTGCTCCTGAGTCACCTCTGTGGTGCCCAGCATGAACCCTCTATTCAGTGTCACCTGGTGCCGGTCTTCACCCTTCTTACGGCCCTCTTCATAGCGGGGACTGCCCATAAGAAATTCGCCGGGATCGAGGGTTACCATCGCCATATTTGTACTGCCACCAGGGCCGGCAAAACCGTGAGCCAATTCTGGCTGGATGAGCCAATCATCCAAACTGATCACCGGTTGCCCTGCGAGGGGAGCAGCCACTCCGATCATATCCACACCACTGTGTTTTTGAATCCGATCTGCCAGCATTTGGGTGGTGCCGGACATGGAACTTTCCAAATCCTTGAGGCTCATTCCCGCCGCAGATTCACTGCCAATAAAGGCCGCCGAATTGCAATGATGAACCTTCAAAATGAGACGCTGCTCTCCGGCAAAATCGAGGACTTCACCAGAGACCACATAGTCAGCTCCGAGGGTGCGGCCAATTTCCACCTCGCATGACGCATCGAGGCAATCCGATAGCCTGGTGCCTTCGGGCAAAAGCTCCAAAATGCTTTCGCGAGTCATGATGGTGAAATGTTCCAAGGGCAGGCTACGCGCTAAAGCATCCCGGGCCAGGTCCGTCAGATAGGCAGACTCGGGCTGGGTCAGGCCCGCATTGTTTGTCAGGTCCAAAACACTGATGATTCCGGCTGGCAAAGCCAAGCCGGGCGTCACCGCCACCAGTAGCAGCAGTCCAAGCAGTGCACGCACCGCTCGCTGAGAAAGGATGCTGAGATTCATTTTCAAAGCAATTCCTTACCGCAGGGCTTCGTTCAACTCACGGAAGGCATCGTCAGATCGTTCAACCACAGCGGCGCGAATCTCTTCGTCCAGCTGTCCCATGCTTTCCACCGCGCCACGAAAACTGTCAACATCGAGGGACATTAGCACATACAGGGTTCCTGTGTTGCTGATCCAATTTTTCTCCTGCCGGGTACCGTTCAGAGTCAAATCGGTGATTTGGCGGGAAACATCTTCAATGTGTTGCTCGTCAGCTGCATTTTTCCCAAAATACTCACCGCCGGTGGTGGTGGCCTGGTAATCTTTCAGCATGGATTCGACTTTAAGCTGCAGAGAACGGGCGATTTCGGTGCGGCCACGGCCCTGAGCTGTTGTACGAGCCAGCGCCACGTTCCGGGTGCCAGCCACAGAGCCCAAGCCATAGACTCGGTCCTTATCCCCGCCACGGCCTTGGAGAACCCAATCTGGGGCGCCCTTCAGCTCTTCTTCAATGATGGTGCCTGGGTTTTTGGGGCCGGATGAGCCGCATCCCCAGAAAGCAGTGGCCACAAGGCATAGCAATACTAACAATAACAGCTTTTTCATGACTGCTCCTTATAGTGGTGGATGGCGCAGGCCAGCCTTTGTCCTTTTAGGGGATGTCGATCAGGGGTGGGATGTATGTTGGTATATTAACAGGGATTTGGTCAAGCGTCAACTCTGCCGAGAGCCCGGCCCAGGGAGATAAAAACACGCACCCCCACCAGATAACCCGATGAGGGTGCAATCAACAATAGATTTGAGGCTGGGTTATTTCTTACCCAAATCCCCGGAAGGCTTTGCCGCAGGAACCGGAGTTTTCCGCTCCCCACTACCCATGGAACAATTTCCCTCAAAGAAGACACCTTCATCAATGACCAACCTTTTGGTCTTGATGTCGCCTTCTACGTGAGAACCGCTCTGCAATTCGATTTTGTTTTCGGCTGTGATGTTGCCAAACAGCTGTCCGCCAATGATGGCGTTCTTTACGGTGACAGTCGCATGCACGACACCGGTTTTACCGATAACCAGGCTTTCGGGTGTGCCGATATTGCCTTTAAATTCGCCTTCAATGCGCAAGGTGCCGCGCACTTCCACTTTGCCATCAAATGTGCATCCTTGCGCAATAATGGAAGTCTGGCCTGTAGCCACTGCTGTGTTTTCTGGTTCTTTTCCGAACATCGTGTTCCTCCTTGGCCCGATGGGCATCAATTGGTTGGCGGGTCGCCCTCAAGAATCTGACGGGGATCGACGGCCTCCCCCTGCACAAACACCTCAAAATGAAGATGAGGCGCCGTAGCCTGACCGGACTGGCCAACATAAGCGATAATCTGACCTGCGTCTACCCGATCATCACGGCCCACAGCCAAGCGACTGCAATGTCCGTACACAGTTACGTAACCCATCCCGTGTTGGATTTCAACAAAGTTTCCTAAATAATCGTCTGCCCCTGTTCGCACCACCCTGCCGCCTCCCGCAGCCACGATGGGCGTGTCGGTGCTGCCGGCAATGTCAATTCCCTCATGGGGCTTAATGCCGCGGTTTGCGGCACCCTCCTGAAATTCTTTCGTTACAAATCCACTCATAGGCCAGCGATCCGGCTTTGGAGCAAGGCTCAATGCCGCTGAACGCTGGAGAGCCTCCGCTGACGTTGCGGGATCATTCTCCAACCAGGCGGCCAGTGAGTCGGCATTGGCCAGCGGAGCCTCCTGAACCCCCAACATGAAGAGCAGTTTTTCCTGAAAGCCTTGCATATATTGCAGTTCCGCACTCAATTCACTCACGCCCTGGACCGCTGTTCTGGCCTCTTGCAATTCCGTTTCCAATTCTGCAATGACTTGGCGCTCATTGTGTTTCCCTGCAAATGAAAGCATCAGAAACACCAAAATCGCCAAAACCACTAACCCTAAGAGCATCAAAGTAAGCACCATAGGCCTGGTGATACTGTATTCCTGGGAATGGGGCTGGTTGTCGTTGATTAGAATGATTCGGGTGTGTGCGGGAATGCCCATGGTTTCTCCGGTTCGGTGTTTAATTAAGCTCTGGGGAATCATCAATTAAGGAGGTGCTACCCAGGCCCTCTCTGGCTTCACTGAACCACAAACTGAAGGTGGTTCCCCTGCCTTTTTTGCTATCCAATTCGATGCGGCCACCATGTTCGTGGACAATTCGGGCGACAATTGAGAGACCCAGGCCTGTTCCTTTGCCATAGTCTTTGGTGGTGAAAAACGGTAAAAAGATTCGGTCCTGATTTTCATCGGGAATGCCTTCGCCGTCATCACAAAAATCGACCCTCACCTCTCCCGGATCTCCCTTGTTTATTTTAACCTCTACCACCCCACCGCTCTCTACGGCGTCGATGCTATTGCCCAAAAGGTTAAAAAACACCTGTTCCAGCTCGTTGCGGTTGCCATAGACCCAATTATCGCCAACCGAATGAACCCCCACTTTCAAACCGGCAACTTTCAGGGGTTTATCCATGAGGTAAATGGTGTCATTGATGATTTCCAACAAATTAACCTTGGTGCGTCCACTGCCGGTGGGCCGTGCGAAATTCAACAGTCCCTTGATGATACCCCGGCATTGCTCTGTCTGGCGAATGATGCGGCGGATATCTTCTGCATCATCTTCGTCTTCGATGGTGTCGTCCAACATTTGGGCAGACAAGAGAATGGAACCCAAGGGGGTATTCAGTTGGTGGGCAATTCCTGCGGCCAATTGGCCAATACCGGCCAGTTTCTCTGTTTCGCTCATGCGCGATTCCAGTTGTTTCTCGGTGGTGATGTCGCGGGCTATGACCACAAAGGAGCCCGTTTTTTCAGCCAAAACCCCCACACCAGGTTCTATGAAGGAGAAGGTTGTGCTTAAAATTTGAGGGCCGTCTCCCAGTCGTGACACCTGAATTTCATAGGTGAGAGAACGCCTGATGCGTTGGACATCGTGAAAAACAGACATGAGATCCAGGTTTAGGTCCAAGCCCAGGTCTACAAATTTGTTATTCATCACCTGCCGGCGAGATTTGTGGAACAACTGTTCCGCAGCCTTATTCCATTCCCGAACCCGGCCTTCTGTGTCCAAAAGAAAGACCGCTTCCCCTGCATGGTTGATAATTGCGCGGAATTTTTGCTCCGACCTTTGGAGACGAATATTGATCATCTCCCGTTGCCGAAATCGGAGATAACCGCTCCAGGCGGTGACTAAAATGAAGAACTGAAAAAGCCCGGAACGGAAGACATCGGTGAAAACCCTGCCGGACTTCCACTCAGCCTGCCACAGATCAGCCCAGGACCCCGCCTGTTGAAAGTCGGACGTTACTTTCATGAAATTGAGAATCAGGTATAGCAACGAAGCCGCACCCAAAACCCCCATGAGCAAACGCAGGCGCTGGACCCGACTGCCACATAAACGCTGTACAGATGATGAAATCACGCGAGTTCCGTATCGACGCCCATAATCTTCAAAATGCGAATCAAATCGTCATCGGAGTAGAAACGCACTGAAACAGACCCCTTCCCGTCTTTGGGGCTGCGATCTATGTCCACTGGCGTGCCGAATGTATGCTCTGCATTTTCCATGAGAGCCCGAACTGACGGATCAACTGCTTTGCTGGCCTTGCTTTTTTGGGTGGACTTTCGCCCAGGCTTCGCCCCCCCGGCTTGCACCCGGCGTTCGCACTCACGAACGGACAAGCCCCTGGTACTGCAAAGTTTAGCTAATTGAAGCCGTGCTGGCCCTATGGGCATTCCCATGAGCGCTTTGGCGTGGCCCCGAGTAATCTTTCCATCTTGCAGCAAGTTTAGGATTTCTTTTTCAAGAGTCAAAACACGTAGCATATTGGCCACACTGCTTCGTTTCTTACCCAGCATTTCGGCCAATTCTTCTTGGGTCGCACCATAAGAGTCCATGAGGTTGCGGTAGGCCTCGGCCTCCTCCACTGGCCCCAGATCTTCTCTCTGGATGTTTTCCAAAAGCGCAACCTTGAGGACTTCTGTTTCCTCGTAACTGCATATCAAGGCGGGTACTTCTGTAAGTCCGGCCAATCGGGCGGCCCTCACCCGGCGCTCACCTGCTACCACGCTGTATTTTACAACCGAAGGCAGTGCGTCACTGTCGGGATGCTGCTTGGCTTTATCACCATGCTGAAGCTTGCGCACCAGGACAGGTTGCAGAATCCCCACTTGTTTCAGTGAGTCCGCTAATTCTTCCAGCTTATTGACATCAAAATGCTTGCGGGGCTGTTCAACGTTAAACCCTATTTCTTCGAGGCCCAGATTGCTGATTCCCGTATTCTCCACCGACTCTTCGGTCAAGCCCTTCAGATCGGCCCCTTTAATCAAAGCAGAAAGGCCTTTGCCCAGCACTCTGTTTTTACTCATGGGTGTCACTCTTTCATTCCTGTTCAACTGTTTTTGCTGATAACCTCTTTGGCCAACTCAAGGTAACTTCTTGAACCAATGCACTCTACATCGTAAAGAAGGATCGGCTTGCCAAAGGAAGGCGCCTCACTCAGGCGTACATTCCTGGGGATCTTGGTTTGGTAAACCGTTTCACCGAAAAAGTCTATGGCTTCGTCCGCCACGGAATTTGACAGTCGCAAACGGCGGTCATACATGGTCAAAAGTACACCCTCAAGCCGCAAATCGGGATTAAGTCCTCGTTGGACCAACTGAACAGTACTCAACAGCTGGCTCAAACCCTCGAGGGCATAATATTCGCACTGGATGGGAATCAAGACCGTATCGGATGCAGTCAAGGCATTGAGTGTCAAAAGGCTTAAACTTGGCGGAGTATCTATGACGACAAAGTCATATTCTTCACGAATTGTCCCCAAGGCCTTTTTTAAGAAGTGCTCACGGTCTTTTTCACCAACCAACTCCACCTCTGCCCCGGCCAGGCGTCGGTCTGAGGGCAAAATATCCAAAAAGCCAATTGCTGTCTTCTTGATACACTCCACAGCCGTGGAAAGGCCTAACATCAACTCGTAACTGGTTCCTCCATTGGGTGTTACCCCAACACCACTGGAAGCGTTCCCTTGGGGATCGAGATCCACCAAGAGGGTCTTTTTTTCAGCAACAGCCAAACTTGCACAAAGATTGACGGCAGTGGTTGTTTTCCCCACTCCGCCTTTTTGATTGGAAATGGATATGATTTTAGCCATAAATGGCTCCATTTTTCTCTATTTGGTGAAGTTCCAGTCAGGCAAAGCTCTAAAAAATTTACCTGAAGGGAATAAAAAAGGGCTATGAACACGTTTTTTTCAGTGATCAAGAAGGACAATGTACCGGATTGAGGGTGTCCACGTCAAGAGAGTGTGACTGAATAGATTTCTTTGTTCCACGTGGAACAAAGAAAAACAGTGTTCCACGTGGAACACTTAAGAAGAAACACGCACATCATAGGAAGCAAGAACAAGAGAAGCCAAGCCCTCCCCGGGCTGGACCAACGGAACCACTTCACCACCAAGACCGTAGCAAGAGGAGCCACCAATTTTATGAACTCCACCCTTCGATTGAATCTTTAAAGACTCAACCAAATCAGCATCAAAATCCTGAAGGGGAGGATAATAACGAACAATAATGACTCGTAAACACTCAGGAAGATCAGCTGAAGCCCACAAAAGGCCCTCTAAAACCTGAACATCGTCCAAATGAAGGGCTTTTAAGGAAATAACAGCAACAGTTGGTACCCCACCCTGGGAAGCGAAATCTATATCTGGAGAGAGTCCCTCCCCCCACCGACCATGCACTACACTCAATGCAGGCATTTTGGGCACACGATTCAACCGATTTAAAAACCAAGCCCGCTTTTCACGGGGTTCAACCATCCAGCTCTTAACAGAACCACCAACCAACGGTCCCCCAGGTCCTGTTCTTTCAGATAAAAGAATATGCCAAATAACCCCGGGCAAACCGCCACCCGAACCCAAGTCGAAATAATAGAGATCAGAGCCCGACTCTTCCCAAAGAGAGGCAACAACGTCCGATATAACATTGACACCACCAATGCACTGGTCAAATAAACCTTCAAGCCTGTCTTTTGTTTCCTGACGCGAGACCAAGTTTATTTGGCGATTCCAACGAAACAGTTCTTCCCTGAAAGCGCTAATTAACTTTAAGGAACCTGTACCTGGTTGGGGATGATTCACATTAAGCACCCTTCAATCTTTTCACATAGACGACCAAAACAGCCAAATCGCCAGCACGAACTCCATCGATACGTCCCGCTTGGCCAAGATTCATGGGCTGGATGCGATTAAGTTTTTCACGGGCCTCGTAACTTAACGCAGTCAATTGCATATAATCAAAACCAGCAGGCAGCTCCAAATTGTCCAAATGCTCTTGGCTGTGCAGCAACCGGCTTTGTTTGGCTATATACCCACCATAACGAATATCGGTTTCTACCTGGTACATAGCAGCTTGAACTGCATCCTCGCAACCCAAGCAACTTACTAACTCCTTATATGCGCAATCAATCTCTTCCCAAAAACCATCATCAACGCGGGTTTCTAGTTTCAGGTCTTTCCAGCCCATATTTGGGAATTTAAAATATTCTGAAACCTTAATGCGACGATCACGCGACTTGAGGTAAATGCTGTGGTGTTGGGTAATTTTACCAAGGCTTTCAACAAAACCCTGTCTGGCACTTAACTCATCCAAATACTTGCCTGGGAGTATGCCAATTTCACGAGAAAGGCCACCAAGCCGACTCTCTGCATTGTCACAACGAAGATGCAAACGATGCTCAGCACGAGAGGTGAACATTCGGTAAGGTTCGTCGATGTTTTTCGTCACAAGATCATCAACTAAAACACCGATATAACCCTGGTCTCTTTTAATACTAATGGGCTCTTGCCCACCCAATGTACGCACCGCATTTACACCAGCCACAAGCCCCTGAGCGGCAGCCTCTTCATAACCAGAAGTGCCAAGCAATTGTCCCGCCAAATACAAACCCTGAACATTTTTAGTTTCGAGGGATTGGTGGATTTGCCAAGACGGAACACTGTCGTATTCAATGGCATAACCCATGCGCAAAATTTTAGCTTTTTCGAGTCCGGGAATGGAATGTACAACAGCCTCCTGAATGTCAGCAGGTAGGCTCGTAGAAAGCCCATTAACATAGATTTCCCGACTGCTTAAGCTTTCGGGTTCGAGAAAAAGCAGGTGGCGATCTTTGTCGGCAAAACGAACAACTTTGTCTTCAATGGAGGGACAATAGCGGGGACCCTGTCCTTCGATAGTTCCGGCAAAAAGAGGGGAACGATCAAGGCTTGCAGAAATAATGTCATGCGATCCCTGGTGGGTATAAGCCATGTGACAGTCAACCTGAGTTGGCGCAAAATTCCTGGTGCGGAAAGAAAAAGGAACAGGCTTATCATCACCTGGTTGCACCTTCAATTTTGAAAAGTCGATAGTGTCGGCGTCAAGCCTGGGTGGTGTACCCGTTTTTAGACGGCGCAGCTTAAAACCGAGATCCACAAGGCCTTTGCTAAGCCTCTCACTGCTGGCACTTCCTTCACGTCCCCCTACCTTTTGCTCCGTTCCCACATGCATCAGACCTTTGAGAAAAGTTCCGCTGCAAAGGACCACTCTTGGTGCTTTTATCTCTTTACCTGACAACACCTTAACGCCATCAACCACGAAGCCATAAGGCCCCTCAGTGGGTGTGACCAAAAGGCCGCTGGCATCATCTTCAACAACACTCAGGTTCTCTTGCCGCAGAACGGCTTCCATCATGTATTTTTGATATTCATCCTTGTCAGCCTGAGCGCGAGGAGATTGTACAGCCGCGCCTTTTTTCATGTTAAGAATGCGGAACTGGATGCCTGTTTGGTCAATGGCGACACCCATTTCACCACCCAGAATATCGATCTCCCGCACAAGGTGGCCCTTGCCCAAGCCCCCGATGGCGGGGTTGCAAGGCATGCGCCCTATGTCATGAATGTCGTGGGTTACTAAAGTGGTTTTGGCACCCAGGCGAGCGGAGGCCAAGGCCGCTTCCACACCAGCATGTCCACCACCTACAATAATGATATCGCAATCGAACCGACTCAAAAGATCACTTCCCTACACAGAAACGAGAAAAGACAGATTCCAAAATCTGTTCTGAAAAAACACGACCGGAAATTTCACCCAGTTGAGAAAGAATTGAAGCCAATAAGGTGCCGATTATTTCATCCCCGGGAATGGCGTCAGGATCCGAAAATTCCTCTAACAGCTGACCCAATTCAAGACGGCTGTTTTCCAACTTGAAACGGTGTCTTTCGTTGATCACGACACCCAAAGAAATGGCTTTATCCAGTTCGTATTTTTGAACGGATTCTTCCATTTTTTCCCACAACTCCTCCACTCCAAAGCCAGTGGAACTGGAAGTCAAAACCGAAGCAGAAGCAGACCCATCTGCCACGGCTAAATCACACTTTGTCATCACCGAAATGACGGCAGCAGAGGATGGTTTTTCTAACAGTTCAGAGGAGACATTTTTGGCCTCACTATGCAACGAAAGAGCCAAAACAATATCAGCCTGATCCACGGCCTGATGGGTTCTTTCGATGCCTTTGTTTTCAACTCGGCCGGGAGCTACGCGCAGACCGGCGGTGTCATGGAGAACAAAAACCTGGCCTCGGCGCACAATGCGTTCCGTGACGACATCTCGGGTGGTGCCTGCTTCATCATCAACAATGGCCCGATCAGTGCCCACCAATTGGTTGAATAAAGAGCTCTTTCCCACATTGGGCGCACCCGTCAAAACCACGTGAATGCCCTCTCTGAGTAGGCGTCCGGCCGGTGCGAGGTCCAATAACCGGGTTATACCCTGCATGGATTGACTTAAAACCCGGCCTATTTGAGTGGAATTGACCCCTGCGTGCTCCTCTTCCACGAACTCCAGACCGCCTTCGAGCTGGGCCAGGAGTTCTAAAAGTGGTTTTTCGATGGCTGAAAGCTGGGTGTTCAGTCCACCAAGAAGTTGGCGGATGGCGGCTCTGGCGGCCATATCACTTTCGGCATGGATGAGATCGGCCACAGCCTCAGCCTGGTCCAGGCTCATCTTTCCCTGTAGGAAGGCCCGGCGTGAAAACTCACCAGCGGTAGCAGGACGGGCTCCGGCCAAGCGACAGGCAGAGACTACCAAACGAGAAACAACCACACCCCCGTGACAGAAAAATTCAACAGTGTCTTCGCCAGTGAAGCTATTAGGCCCCAACATAGGAAGGGCAATTACTTGATCAATAACACCCTCTAAGCCCGTTTGGTTATCTGATTTCCCATCTGGCCACTCAAGTATACCGTATACAGCGTGGTGGCTCTTAATAACATCTCCGAAACCAGGCTTAAAAACCAAAGAGGCAATATTCAAAGCGTTGGATCCACTGAGGCGAACCATGGCCACGCCCCCCTGGCCTTCGGGGGTCGCGATGGCAACAATTGTATCTTCAAACACGAGGAACTCACCACACAATCGTAAGCTGGGTGTGAAAAAAGGACGGCGCCAAAAAAGCACCGCCCTTCAGAATCACGAGGTAAAACTAGTCCTGAGGACGTTCTTCCTCATAGATCTCAACATCAATGGACTCTGCTTCGGTGTTCGTTGCTTCGGCGGATTCTACTTCAGCACTGGAATCAGTGGCAGCGGAATCCTGGGCCGCTTCTTCTTTATTTTCGTTATCGAGAGCAATGATCACGTGGCGGCCACGGTGGCTGTCCATGGTGAAGGTCCGGAGACCTTCAAACTCTTCCACCGCCAAATGAACGATGCGGCGCTCCCGAGCATTCAAGGGCTCCACATGATAAGTCTTTCCGGTCTCACGCACCTGGGCCACGGCCTCCTCAACTCTTTCAAGCAAGGTTTCGTGGCGACGATGGCGATAGTTATTGATGTCCAGGTTCATTTTAACCCGGTCACCAACAGCCATGCTGATCATGCGTTCGACCAGGTGTTCCACAGAATCAATGGTAGCACCGTGACGCCCAATGAGCATGCCAGCACTTTCATCGTCAGTAGAGACACGCACTTGTTGGTATTCGCCGTCTTTCACTTCGCACCGGGAAGGAAAGCCAGCCCTGACCAACAAGCCACTGGTCATTGTTTCAAGATTGCTATTCAACTCTTCAGCAGGAATGCCACGCAGAGGCTTGGCATATTTTCCAGCGCTGATACCTGTGACGATGATATCGTCCGGGACGGTGTTCTGAACCCGAGCGGCCCTGGGTTCGCGCTTTTCTGGACGATTATTCCGAGAAGGACGAGGCCCACGGTCATCGCGTTTGGGGCGGTTTTGGTTTTCGTTCCGGGAACGGTTCTGATTTTGTTCCGGTGCATTCTGAGGAGCTGCAGCTTCGGCCTGAGGACGACGTTCTCCCCGAACCGGCCTGCTGTTGCGTGGGCGACGTTCGTTCCGTGGACGTCTTTCCTGGCGGGGCTCCTGGGCTTGATTCTCGGAGTTTCGGTTGCCGTTTACCTCAGGGGTTCTGGCGGCATTTTGGTTGTTGGCTGCGTTTTGATTTTGGGAAGCATTCTGATTGTTATTCCGGCGGTTGTCCTGCCGTTCGCCCTTTTGTTGGCGAGGTCGGCGGTTACGGCTGGAACGATCATTTTCCCGCCTGGGTTGGCGATTGTCGCCACCCTGGTTGTTCTCGTTAGGGGCGTTGTTGCCTTCAGGAGCTACACGAGCAGCCCGAGGGTTATCTTTCTGGTTTCGGTTTCCACCTCTGCCGCCATTGTTGTTGTTATTGCCGTTATTACGCCCACCACTTTTGCGGTTGCGGCCGGATCTTTGGTTATCACCAAATTCGTGGGCCTGCTGGTTGTTGGATGTTTGGCGTTGGCCCCGACGGCTATTCCTTTTGCGAGTGACCTCTACTTTGGCGGGACGCCCACCAAGCAATCCCAGAAAACCACTTTTGGGTTCATCCAGAACAGTCACATCAACTTCGTCACGTCGGGCACCCAGGCGTAACAGGGCTTCATTAACCGCATCGTCTACGGTTTTGCCCTGGGCTTCAATTTTTTCGTTCATGCTGCTTGCACTCCTTGATCAGTGGCCGCCTGTGTGTGGATTCTCCAGGATTGGTACACCTGCATAATGGTGTTCACGAGCCAATAAAGGACCAGTCCGGACGGCATATTGTAGAAAATGAAGACCATAACCAACGGCAACATAGTGTTCATCATGGCCATTTGGCCACCACCTGTGCTGGGTGTGAGTTTGGTCTGAAAATACATGGCTACGGACATAAGGATCGGTAAAACGTTGAAGTCGCCCCCAAGCATGGGCAACTCAAACGGCAGCTGGAACAAAGAATCCGGCTGCGACAAGTCAGTGATCCACAGCACAAAAGGCTGTCCGCGCAATGCGATGGTGTGATTCAAGGCCTGATACAGGGCGAAGAAAACGGGCATCTGAAGAACCATTGGCAAGCAACCGGCAAGAGGATTCACTTTTTCCTCTTGATATAGTTTCATGGTTGCTGCGTTAAGTTTTTCTTTGTCGTTTTTAAACTTCTCCTGAAGCTCCTTGATTTTGGGTTGGATTTCCTGCATCCGCTTCATGGACGTTGTCTGGGCTTTTGACAAGGGGTAAAAAGCCAACTTGGTGATAACCGAAAACAGAATGATAATGATTCCGTAATTCGGGATGAAGCCATGCATCCAACCCATCAGCGACAGAACCAGGCTCGAAAGGGGACGAATAATTTTCATACCCAGATCGATGCCTTTTTCAATGTCCTGACCATAAACATGCACCAATTCTTCATCGGCCGGGCCAATGAAAAGGTGCAATTTGGCGGTAGCGATTTCAGAACCCGTGCCACGAAGTGCGGGCACTTCAATGGCCCATGACTGAGCCATCAGGTCTTTGTCACCACTCAAACGAATTGCTCCCTCAACCACACCATTATCCTGGGGAACAATACCGAAAATCGTAAAATACTTATTCTGAACCGCAGCATAATGAACTGATCCGCGGTAATAACCCTGAACTTTTTCAAGATTCTTTTTCAGGCCATCCAATTTCTTGGATTCAAATTGATCACCAACCAAGGATAATGATCGCATGGCAGGTTCTTCCATGCGCTGGATACGCTCGGTCATGGTGATGCCCTGATTCCAGCCAAAACGGAAGCTTTCAGGGTTTCCCAACAAATTCAAAGACGCCTGAGACGGTCCGGAACTCGTTTTCACCAAAGAATATGCAACATCTATACCATAAGTCTCTGCATGAAAGGTGAGGACCTTTTGCACAGCCAGGCCACCCGTTGTCTCTGCTACAAGCACAAGGCTGTGCTCGTTTTCACCTTCGTGGATATCAATATTGGTGGGGTTATCAATTCTGAAGTTGGCTTCACCAAGATTGATTTCACCAGCTCGGAAAACTAAGGCATCGAGACCATTGGCAGGAATTTCAGAAGGGACTAATTGGACAGGTCCACCTTCAAAGTGTGCGTGTTCGAGAGTTTCAAAACTGACCACGCGTCCCCCACGGCTGGAAATTTCCAGTCGGTATAATGGGGTTGATACTGTGACCCGCTTTTCCACAGCACCGGATTTCAAGCGAAGGGCTTGATCAAGGGTAGTGGGCCCATTGGCAGGAGTTTCAATTTCGGCAAAACCGGATTCAGAAGAATCGTCGATTACCAAAGGATCCGGAGTTGAATGTACTGTTTCCGGAATATCAGCAACAACGACTGTGGAATCGGCCTCAGCTGGCTGTTCCGCAGCAGGAAAGAGTTTGGGCATTAAGTACTGTGAGCCAACCAGAATAAGAAAAATTAAGGCAAAAGCCAGGGCTGTGCGCCTATCCATGGGCGGAGTCTCCATTTTGATGAGAGGGGTGAATGTGGGGAAAGCTTGTTTCCTCATGAGAAGAACATGTCGCCGGGGGTACGGGATCAAATCCACCAGGATGCCATGGGTGGCATCGCACAACTCGACGGATTGTTAGCCAGCTTCCCTTAAAAAAACCGAAGGTTTGGTACGCTTCGGCTCCGTAAGCGGAGCAACTGGGATGAAACCGACAAGTTGAAGGAAGCACCGGCGAAATCAATCGACGGTACACCTGGATCAGAAAATATGGCACACGCCACATAAATTACCCACTGGCGCCCTGCCTCAGGACATAAAGAATGCCGGCCAGAGCCGGATGAGGCGATCAGACACCTGTTAGGAGATTGGACCCGGATAAAAGGGGATCAGAAAGAAAAAATCACAAAGCAACCGACCCTACGGTAATTTGAACAACGGGCAAGCCGTCACTTTAACAAGGTTTCCAGTTCGTCCCTGACTTCCAGGGCAGAGGCACGCAAAATACGGTGCCGGGCAACCAGGACAACCCACAGGCCGGTCCCTCCGTCATTAGATAAGGACTCCCCCATCTCAGCCGGAAAAAACCTCTCGCATAAGCCAAGGACTTTTGATTCAGAACCCAAAGACCCGTTCCTGCGTGCTTCACGCATGAGACGTTTGGCTCTATTTCGCTGGACAGCACCACCAACTTTACGGCTGGCCACTACCCCGCTACCAAAATCATTGGCTGACAACAGGTAAACTACGACTAGGCGACCAACTCTTTTGGTGCCATTGCCGTAGACCTTTTGGAATTCGCTTTGTTTTGTTAAGGATGGCCAATTCAATTCAAATACCCCGGTACGGGAAACGGAATTAGCATCCTTGACTCAACAATTTATGCACAAAGGCGTTTGCGGCCTTTTGCGCGACGACGCTGCAAAACATGGCGACCAGCCTTGGTGGACATCCGTTTACGGAAGCCGTGGCGGTGAGCGCGTTTTACATTACTTGGTTGAAATGTCCGTTTCACGGAACTCTCCTTCTTGATGGTTTTTGTTTCAGCGGAACAAGCTAACGGGAATGTGGCTGAGTGTCAAGAGAAATGCATGGTTACCAACACCCAAATCGTTACCTTTTTTTTAAAAACTCCTTCCAAAAAAAAGGCCACCTTCCGGGAGCTGATTTCCTTTCAAGTGGTGATAATTTTTAGCTTTCTGAAAATCAACGGGTTAGCTCAAGACAAGAAAATCCAAGGAAGAATTCGCTTGATGGGCACCATCCACCATGCTAACTTCTCCCCAGGTGGAGAAAAACCAATAGTCGTTCGTATCCAGTTATCCACACACTGTTACATTTGTGGATAACTAAATATATACGACACCAGGGAAGACTTTATCCTTTACAGTGCAACAGCTTGTTTGTTTTTGGTTTTGTGGATAACTTTACCAATAACTTTCCGTTTTTAGACACTAATGCCCCTCTTGGAGAGCGCCTGTGACAAATCTCGATGCTTATTGGCCGGAAATTCTAGACGTCGTTAGACAAAAAGTTCCTCAACAAACTTTCAACACTTGGTTTTTGCCTCTCTTCCCCGAAAACAGCGAAAATGGAGACCTCAAAGTCGGTTGCCCTAACCATTTTTTCATGGATTGGTTCAGTGAACACCACCTTACCGCACTCAATGAGGCCGGCTCCGTATATTTTGGCAAAAACACTCTCTTTTGCCTCAAGGTGGAAGAAAAAAAAGAACAAACAAATTTTCTGGATAAACTGAATGAAAACACGGATCCGAAACCTGAGACCCAACAAGATCCCGTACCAGATCCAAAACCCAACCGACCTTTGAACCCTGGTTTTAATACAGCAGAAACTTCACCCTCTGCCCAGGTAATTCCCACACCTTCCCCGGTGACACCTAATAATCTCAATCCAGATTATAATTTTCAAAATTTTGTGGTGGGCTCTGGTACGGACCTGGCCTTTGCTGCGGCCACAGCCATAGCCAATAATCCTGGCAGCCATTTTAATCCGTTGTTTGTCCATGGTGGTACAGGTTTGGGTAAAACCCACCTGATGCAGGCTATTGGTAATGAAATTGCCCGACAACGACCTGATCGCCGGATCTGTTACGTCACTGCAGAACATTTTATGAACGATCTGATCGGTTCCATCCGCGATAACAGAACACCTGAATTTAAGCTAAAATACCGTAGCATGGATGTGCTTTTGGTGGATGATGTGGCTTTTCTGGCTGGCAAAGAAAGCACCCAGGAAGAGTTCTTTCACACATTTAACGCCTTATATGACCAAAAGAAGCAAATTGTTCTGACTTCTGATCGGTCACCAAAAGAGATTGCCACCCTGGAAGAGCGGCTGCGTTCACGATTTGAATGGGGCCTTATTACCGACATCCAGGCCCCAAATCTGGAAACACGCATTGCTATCCTAAAACGTAAAATAGAAGTCAATCACATCTATATCACTGATGAGGTTGTCTCTTATATAGCTGAAAATGTGACTGATAACATTCGACGTCTTGAGGGGGCGCTGATTCGTCTTCTGGCTTTCGCGAGTTTGACCGGGCGTGAAATATCTCTGGAAATGGCCTCTGAGGTTCTCTCCTCCTTTTTCCAGGGACATTCAACCGGACCTGTGAAGATTGCCAATGTCATGGAAGTGGTTTCAGAAACCATGGATGTGACGGTTGATCAACTCAAGTCCAAAAGACGCACCCAGGACCTGGCCCGGGCCCGGCAAATCGCGATGAATCTAGCCAGAGAGATGACAGGCGCCTCCCTCAATCAAATTGGCAGGGCCTTTGGGAACAGAGATCACAGCACTGTCTCGTACGCCTGTCAGAAGATCCAGGCGGACATGGATAAAGATCCCAGGTTCCGGGGAGTGGTTCGCAACATGATGGACAAAATTCGGAACCAACAATAACGACTATATTATATAGCGAGCAAAAAAGACTAACCCGCCCGGCCCTAATTTTTCCAGGGTCGGGCGTTTTTTTTAGGAGGCAAAGATGCCCCTTGTCACATTATCCACCAATATTTCCCGAGGAGAAGAGTGTGGATAACTTTGGACAACTTTTGGAATACAATCCCCGCATGGGGATAACTTAAATGACTGGGGATAAGGGTTGATAACCTCCTGGTTTCTCAACGGACTTATCCACATTATCAAACCATTCTCTAAGGGTGTAAAAAGGTGTTACAATAAGAAACACCACACTTATCCACGTTATCCACAGTCCTATATCTACTACTGTATTTATCTATAAATATCAGAGAAGAGAAGAAGGGCTGGGGATATCCAAACTCCTTGCTTCATTTGCAAGGATCTCCTATCATGGCCATCCCAAGCCAGACACACATGGCAAAGACCAGTCCCTTGACCGGAGGATCCGGAAGTGAAGTTTGAAATTCAACAGGATGAAATGCAGAAGGCCCTCGATGTTGTCGCTAATGTTGTGCCAGCTAAAACCACTCTGCCCATCTTGACCTGTATTTTGATGGAAGCAGAAGATGGCCGTTTAAAGCTTTCGGCTACCAACCTGGATATTTCCATCACCACTTCCACAACCGATGTGGAAATCAAAGACGAAGGCAGGATTGCTATTCCTGCTGATAAATTCGTTTCTTTTGTGAGAACCCTTCGTTCAGGCACGGTCAAATTCGCTCAAAAAGGCGAAAAAGTTACTTTGAGCTGTGGATCTGCCCGTATGACTCAAAACACCATGAATGTGGAAGAATATCCCGCTCTGAAGGTGCTTGAAGAAACAAACGGCTTGGATGTTGAAGCTTCGCTCCTCATTGAAATGGTCAATGAAACAAGTTATTCAGTGTCCCGTGATGAAACACGTCCTGCTTTGATGGGCATCAACTGGGAAATTACTCCTGACAGCCTGACTCTTGTAGCCACCGATGCTCATCGATTGGCCCGCAGTCATCGCAGCATGGATTGGACCGTAAACGAAACCCGCAGCATGATTGTGGATACAGCTGGATTGCGCCACTTGCCCCGCATTGTGACTGGAACTAAAGATAAAACCGATGATTCCGGTAATATCACGGTTTTCCTGGGTGAAAACCAACTCAGCTTCCGTTCTGGAAATACCGTTTTGCACGCTCGCCTTTTAGAGGGACCTTTCCCCGATTACAACGCCGTGATCCCCAAGGACAACGACAAAGACGTGACCGTAGACAAGGGCGACCTGAGCCAGGCTGTGCGGCGAGTGGCTATCATGGCCGACCGCATAACCAGCCAGATTAGGGTGGGCGTTGAAAACGGCCGCATGGAACTCTCAGCTCGTGGAGCCGATGGTGCTAAAAGTGAAGATGAAATTGCCATCTCTTATGAAGGCGACGCCATGGAGATTGGTTTTAACTTCAGTTACCTTCAAGACATTCTGAAGAACATCAAAGCGGATACTGTTATTTTATCCATGCGTGATGCCCAGAGTGCTGCCTTGATTAAACCAGTGACCGATGAAGGTGCAGAAACCGGCTTGCTTTGCCTGTTGATGCCCCTGCGTTTGGCCGGGGAATAGCCCTGGCTGATGCGCATAGTCTCGGCAGCAGTCACTGGCTTCCGAAATTTACAGGATAATAGTTTCGATTTTTCGCCCCGGGTCAACGTTGTCCTGGGGCGAAATGGTATGGGGAAAACCAATCTCTTTGAGGCTCTGAATTTCTTTGCCCTGGGCCGTTCCCATCAAGGCAGTAAAGCCGACGAAATGGTGGCTTTTGGAGCTGATACTCTCCATGTCCGTTTAGACGTTGAAGAAGACACCGGCCCTCTGATCCGTTGCGAGTTTGGTTTGGATAGGAGTGGAGGACGCCGGCTGCGGGTGGATGGAGAACCGGTGAGCCGCCGTGCTGATCTGGTGGGTAAACTGGTGACGGTGTTCTTTAATCCCGACAGTATTATCCTGGTTCGAGGTGGTCCATTGCACCGCCGCCAATTCGTAGATCAGGGCCAGGCGGAAATTGACCCCCTCTATTTGGCGAGCTTGAGCGCCTTCAATAGGACTCTCAAACAAAAAAGTGGCCTGTTGAGGGACATGAGAAAAGGCCTCATCAACCGAGGTCAAGGCCAACAGGAATTGGACGCCTGGAATAAGGAGTTGGCCGCACATTCAGCCGTTATCTGCGCTGGACGGCAAGATTATGCCAAATTGATTTCCCCTTTTGCCCATAATTGTCACCATGAGTTAACAGAAAATGAAACACCATTTCTCTTCGCATATCAGCCCAATTTGAAAACTGCCCAAAACCAACTTTTGTTGCCTCCTGAACAACAATTCAAAAAAAGCGAATTAGAAGCGGAAATCTTGAGTGAATTTGACTATATTAAGGGAGATGAAATCCAACGAGGAAGGCCTCTGCTTGGCCCACAGTTGGATGATTTTGAAGTTAGGTCTGACGGTCTCGATTTGCGTGTCTTTGGATCACAAGGGGAAACACGCACCGCTGCGGTCTCATTAATTCTTGCTCGCGGCGATGTCTTGTTTCAGAGACGGAAAATAAGACCTGTTCTTTTCTTTGATGATATATTCAGTGAACTGGATAGACATCGTTCCAGACAGCTCCAGGAAATGGCTTCACGGTTGCATCAGGTTTTCATTGCAACAGCCCGAAAAGACGATGTGGCAGGATGGAATCCGGACCAATTGAAGGTCTGGCAGGTATCTGATGGGTGTTTTACCAATATCACCCTTAAATAGTAATCATATCAAACACAGGAGAGCCTCCAAAGGTGAATCGTAAGGGAAACAAAACCGGACCCCAACCGGTTTCCGGTATCCTTAAAGCAGTTCTGCGACAATGCGGGCTGGACGGTCGTCTGGAAGAGCGGGGCCCCCTCAACGCCTGGAAAGATGTTGTAGGCGAAGAAATCGCCCAACACTCCAAGGCCGTCGATATAAATGAAGGCATCCTCATTTTGGAAGCCGATCATGGGGCGTGGCGCCAGGAATTGACATTGCTGCTGCCTATGATCATCAACAAATTCAACGCTCTTTATGGGGAAGGCACCGTCACGGAAATCCAATGGCGGAATCGACCCGGCCAGGGCAGGAAGCGTTACAGTAGAAAATGAGCGATCAGGTTAAAAAATCTGAGTACAACGCCCAGGGAATTCAGGTTCTCAAGGGCCTTGAGGCCGTGCGTAAGCGCCCGGCCATGTACATCGGAGATACTGCTTTACGTGGTTTGCACCACTTGGTTTACGAAGTGGTGGACAACTCCATCGATGAAGCCATGGCGGGATACTGTACAGATATTCAAGTGACTATTGGTGAGGGCGATGTCATCACCGTGGTGGATAATGGGCGTGGAATTCCGGTAGACATGCATAAAACGGAAGGCAAGCCTGCTTTAGAAGTGGTGCTGACCAGTCTGCATGCCGGTGGAAAATTCGACTCCGACAGTTATAAAGTATCTGGTGGTCTGCACGGTGTGGGTGTCAGTTGTGTGAATGCTCTTTCCGAATGGCTGCGAGCTGAAGTTCGCCGCGACGGAACTATCTACGAAATGAATTTTGAGCGCGGAGCCCGCGTGGGCGAAATGAAGGAAATTGGGACCTACCCGGAAGGGGCCAACGGAACCACTATTTCTTTCAAACCAGATCACCAGATTTTCCCGGATTTGGTTTTTTCCTTCGATACTTTGCGCGGCCGCTTGCGAGAATTGGCATTTTTGAACCGCGGTCTTTCCATCACTATTAAAGATGAACGCAAAGATAAGGAACGCGAAGAGCTGTTTCATTATGAAGGCGGCATCGTCGAATATGTGCGCTGGTTGAATGAAGGCCGGACCTTGGTCTGTGCCGAACCCATTTATATTAATGGTGAAAAAGATGGTATCCAGGTTGAAGTGGCCATGGACTACAATGATACCTACAGCGAAGCACTCTTTACCTTCGCAAACAATATTAATACTACAGAAGGTGGAACCCATCTCTCTGGATTTCGGGCCGCTCTAACCAGAACTCTGAATGTGTTTGCCACCAGTTCCGGTTTGTTGAAAAAAGACATGAAGGGCTTGACGGGAGACGACGTGCGGGAAGGCCTTTGCGCCATCATCGCTGTTAAAATTCCCGACCCACAGTTTGAAGGTCAGACCAAAACCAAGCTGGGTAATACCGAAGTCAAAGGCCAGGTTGAATCTCTGGTCAATACCTACCTCGCTGAATATTTGCAAGAGCACCCCAAAGAAGCCAAAGGCATTATCAACAAATGCATCCAGGCTGCCCTGGGTCGGGAAGCAGCCCGCAAGGCTCGCGATCTGACACGGCGTAAAAGCGCTTTGGACTCGGCAGCTTTGCCCGGGAAACTGTCAGATTGCAGTAGCCGAATTCCCGAAGAGTGCGAAATCTACCTGGTTGAGGGCGACAGTGCCGGTGGTAGCGCAAAACAAGGGCGAGACAGGCGTTATCAGGCAATTCTGCCCTTGAAGGGCAAGATCCTGAACGTGGAAAAAGCGCGTCTGGATAAGATGCTGAACAACGACGAAGTGCGGACCATTATCACCGCTTTGGGCACAGGTATCGGTACTGGTGTTTTTGACATCACTAAGTTGCGTTATCACAAAGTCATTATCATGACTGATGCTGATGTTGATGGTGCTCATATTCTGACCCTGATTTTGACCCTGTTTTTCCGGCACTTCCGGGAGATCATCGAGAATGGCTATATGTACATAGCCGAGCCACCTCTGTACCGGGTCAAAAAAGGAAAAAAAGAGATCTACGCCTTCAATGAAGAAGACAAAGATCGTTTGGCTGAAGAGATGGGACCCAAGGGTGTTTATGTGCAGCGCTATAAAGGTCTCGGTGAAATGAATCCGGATCAGCTGTGGGAAACAACCATGGATCCGGACAGCAGAACCATGACCCGCGTAAGCATTGAAGAAGCCGCTGATGCCGATCGCATCTTCACCATTTTAATGGGTGATGATGTTGAACCGCGCCGCCGCTTCATCGAAGAAAACGCTACCCAGATAAAACTCGAGGACCTGGATATTTAGTAATATTACTAATTGCCAGGCCTTAAAAGTAATATTTAACGAAGAGGGCAAGGATGTCTGACGACAAGTTCAATGATGACGAACTGAACAAACCTGAGAGTGACGAAAGTCTACCCGAAGGCAGCGCAGTTCCCAATCAGCCGGGCGAAAAAATCATTGTTACGAATATCTCGGACAAGATGAGAAGTTCTTATCTTGAATACTCCATGAGCGTGATTATTAGTCGTGCTCTGCCGGATGTGCGCGATGGTTTGAAGCCGGTTCACCGCCGGGTGTTGACGGCTATGAACGATCTGAATTTGCAACCGGGTCGTCCCTATCGTAAATCGGCAAAGATTACTGGTGATACCACTGGTAACTATCACCCCCATGGTACCACCGCCGTCTACGATACACTGGTGCGTATGGCCCAGGATTTCAGCCTGCGTTACCCATTGGTTGATGGGCAGGGAAACTTTGGTTCAGTTGATGGCGATAACGCGGCCGCCGAACGTTATACCGAAGCAAGGCTGACTAAATTTGCCACTAATACCATGGTGGACCTGGACAAAGAGACCGTCGATTACATTCCCAACTACGATGGCTCGCGCATGATGCCTTCGGTGATGCCCTCTAAAGTGCCCAACCTATTGGTTAATGGCGCCGATGGTATTGCTGTGGGTATGGCCACCAAAATTCCACCTCACAATATGGGCGAAGTGTGTGATGGCCTGGTGGCGGTGCTGGACAACCCGGATATGGAACCGGTGGATATGCTGGACTTCGTTTCCGGCCCCGATTTCCCCACCGGCGGTATCATTCACGGTAAGCGCGGTATATACAATTATGTGACCACCGGTCGAGGCCGGGTGGTGGTGCGGGCTCGCACCGAAACCCAATTGCTGGACAATGGCAAAAGCCAGATCATCGTCAGCGAGTTGCCCTATCAGGTGAATAAGGCTTCGCTCATTGAGAAGATCGCCAACCTGGTGCGCAGTGGAGCCATCGAAGGCATCACTGATTTGAGGGATGAAAGTGATCGCGATGGCATGCGTATTGTCATCGTCCTGAAAAAGGAAGCTTTCCCTCAGGTGGTGCTGAATAAGCTCTACACACAGACCATGATGCAGAATACTTTTGGCGTGATCAACCTGGCCCTGGTGAACAACCGGCCCAAGGTGATGACCCTGAAAGAAGGCATGGAGGAATTCCTGAAGTTCCGCGAAGAAGTGATCATTCGGCGGACCCAATACGAATTGCGCAAAGCCGAAGAGCGGGCTCACCTGCTTGAAGGTTACCGCATCGCTTTGGATAACATTGATGAGATCGTGGAAATCATCAAGAAGAGTGAGTCTTCAGATACCGCTCAGCTGGCCTTGATTTCGCGCTTCGGATTGAGCGAAATTCAATCCAAAGCCATTCTGGAAATGCGCCTGGCTCGCCTGACCGGTTTGGAACGCCAAAAAATTGAAGACGAATACGCCATCCTGATCCAGCGCATCAGCGAACTGCAGGCCATTCTCGACAGCCGAGACCTGGTCTTGAACATTGTGCGCGAAGAAATCGAAGAAGTTCGGGCCGCTTATGGCGATGAGCGCCGCACCTCCATTGTGGAGGACGAGGGCGAAATCGACATCGAAGATTTGATTGCTGACGAGCCGATGGTAGTGACCATCAGTAACCAGGGTTATGCCAAACGCATCCCCTTGGATACGTATCGTCAACAGGGCCGAGGTGGCAAAGGCATTACCGCCATGGGCACCAAGGACGAAGACTTTGTGGATAATCTGTTCATAGCTTCGACTCACCAATATCTGTTGGTGTTGACGGAAAAAGGACAGCTCTACTGGCTGAAAGTGTACCGCATTCCCAAGGGTGGTCGCACAGCGAAGGGCACACCCATTGTGAACCTGATCCAGATCCAGCCAGGGGATAAAATCCACGCCATTTTGCCCATCCGTGAATTCAGCGATGGCCGGTTCCTGGCCTTAGCTACCAATTTGGGCATCATCAAGCGGACTCCCTTGACTGCGTTCAGCAACGTGCGCAAGGCCGGTATTCGTGCCATCAACCTTCTGGAAGGCGAACACCTGATTTCCGCCCGGGAAACTGATGGCAACAGCGACATCATCATGGCCAGCAGCAGTGGCCTTTCGATACGCTTCCACGAAACGGATTGCCGCAGCATGGGCCGCACCGCTCGAGGCGTGCGTGGCCTGGCGCTGAATGAGGGCCAACAAGTGATCGGAATGGTCACTGTTAACCGTGACGAAGAGGGTAACTTCCCAGAGGATATTGCCCTGCTGGCCATCACTGAAAACGGTTACGGTAAACGGACCCCATTGGGCGATTACCGGACCCAGCGCCGTGGCGGCAAGGGCTTAATCACCATTAAGTGCAGCGACCGCAACGGACCTCTGCTGGGAGTCAGAGATGTCTTCCCAGGTGAAGAGTTGATGGTCATCACCCGCAACGGAATTATGATTCGCATTTCCCTTGATTCGGTGAGCCTGCAGAGCAGAAACACCCAAGGCGTGAGGATCATTAACCTGAAGGGTAATGACCTGGTTGGCTCTACGGCCAAAATTGGTGTGGAGGCTCTGGAAGACGCTGAAGAAATGATTATAGAAGGTGAAGGCCCAGTTGAAAATGTGGATGCTGTTGGGGAAGAACCAATGGAAGAAACAACCACTGAGCCTGAACCAGACGATGCCGGAGACGATGTAGAATAACAACGTTTTCGAGATATAGAAAACCACCGGCACCTTTTGGGTGTTGGTGGTTTTTTTTGTGAGGCCAGAAAGTCGGTTCATTTTTTGCTTTGCTGATCTTTTCAGCAGAAAGGAAAAGGATGAATACCCAACCGGGATCTATATCACCACAGGAGACTCCCCGCCTGATGGACCGAGTGAAGTCAACCATCCGTCTGAAACACTACAGCGTGAGGACAGAGAAGGCCTATGTGGGATGGATCCTGCGGTATATTCGGTTCCACAATACACGAAACCCGGCAACCATGGGGGAACCTGAAGTGACTTCCTTTTTGAGCCATTTGGCCGTGAAGCGGGGGGTGAGTGCATCAACGCAAAATCAGGCATTAGCGGCTTTGTTATTTTTGTACAGAGATGTCTTTACGGTGGAGTTACCATGGCTTGATTCCATAGTTAGAGCGAAGCCAAAGGCTAATATTCCGGTGGTTTTGTCGAGAGCCGAGGTGCGGATACTTTTGGCCAGTATGGATGGGGTCACCAGATTGATGGCAACGTTGTTGTATGGATCAGGATTGCGTTTGCTGGAATGCTGTTGTTTGAGAATTAAGGATGTAGATTTTTCGAGAAACCAGTTGTCGATTCGACATGGGAAAGGCGGGAAGGATCGGATTGCCTTGTTTCCTGAAGGAGCAAAAGACAACCTTCGCAAACAGGTAGCCTGGGTGACGGAGATGCACCAGGAAGACCGAAAGCTGGGAGCCGGATGGGTGTTGTTGGGGAAGGGGCTTGGCAGCAAGTACCCCAATGCAGGAAGTATGTTGGGATGGCAGTGGGTTTTTCCGGGAACGCGGGTTCACATAGAAAAGGAAACGGGAAACGGGTGGCGACACCATTTGCACGAGAGTGTGTTACAGAGAGAGGTTAAAGAGGCGGGGAGGAAAGCAGGGATTCAAAAAAGGGTGACCTGCCATATTTTAAGGCATTCATTTGCGACGCATTTGTTGGAGGATGGGTACGATATCCGGACTATTCAGCAGCTTTTGGGGCATAAGGATGTGAGGACTACGATGAAGTATACTCATGTGTTGGAGAGGGGGCCGTTGGGGGTTAAGAGTCCTTTGGATCGGTTATAATTATTTATGCAGGGTTTGGGTTGGTTTATCCGGGGGATTGGATCTGGGGATATTCTAGTCGTGGTGGAGGGTTGCTCAGGATAACTTGTGTTGACACAAGGGTTTTTGTTTGGTATAAATAAATATGATATTGGGTTTTCGTAATTAACAGAGCAAATGGGGTTTTGCTTTTGGTTTTTTGGTTTTGGGGTATTAAGAGTTTGAGTTTAGAAAGAACAAGAGAATAGTAGTTAGGCAAGAGGCAGCAACCGGAATTGTATTTTGCTTACGATTGGGCTCGAAGTTCTAGTCGCGGTTTTTTAACCACCGTACGTGCTCCGAAATCCTGTATAGTAAAAAGAAAATTCGGTTGTTTTTCGGCTGGTACTTATCTGGGTTCGAGGTGGAGTCTTCCGCCGCACCCTATCGCGTTTCGCGCTTAAAACATTGTCACAAGTTCCTGGCGCGCGATAGGCTGTCGGCTTGTGACGCTAGTTGCTTGCCTGCGTTTTGGCCACCGAGGTGGAGTTGCCTTTGCCTAACAAACGCTTGCACCCGACAATCGCTTTTGTCACGCTTTGTGCGTGCGCACAAACCGCGCCAACCGGCTTCGCCTTGCGCGCTCGCAGGTGAAGCCAACGTTAGGCAAGAGGCAGCAACCGGAATTGTATTTTGCTTACGATTGGGCTCGAAGTTCTAGTCGCGGTTTTTTAACCA